>NZ_QKZN01000043.1:0-1014 GCF_003254285.1 Cupriavidus phytorum | reverse complement strand
GGACGGCCAGACCCAGGCCGATGGCAACGCCGAACACCACGCCAGCCCACGCGGGCAAATCCGCGTGCGCTTCCCCTGGCAGCGTGGCGAGCGCGCCGACGACCGCAGCAGCCGCTGGATCCGCGTCGCGCAACGGCAAGCCGGCGCCGGCATGGGCTGGCAATGGCTGCCGCGTATCGGCCAGGAAGTGCTGGTCAAGTTCACGGACAACGATATCGACCAGCCGTTCGTGATCGGGGCGCTGTACAACGGCCAAGGCGAAGCCGGCATCGCCCCCACGCCGGGCGGCAGGTCCATGGCCGCCACCACCTTCTTCCAGCCCTATGACGCCAGCGGCATCTACGCGATGGGCTCCGACACGCAGCCGAGCGCACAGGGCAATCTGGCCGGCGGCAATAGCCCGGCGTGGCACGGCATGAGCGCGGATCCGGACGGCCATCGCAACGACGCCGCGCTGACCGGCTTCAAGAGCCAGGAACACGGCGGCAAGGGTTACAACCAGCTGGTGTTCGACGACTCCGATGACCAGCTGCGGACACAACTCGCCACGACCGAACAAGTCACCCAGCTCAATCTCGGCCATGTGATTCACCAGCAGGACAACCGCCGCGGCAGCTTCCGGGGGCAGGGGTTCGAGCTGCGCACCGATGGCTACGCCGCGGTGCGCGGCCAAGCGGGGCTATTGCTGACGACCTATCGCGATGCCGTCACGGGGCGCGTGCTTCCGACGGGGGACAACGCCGCTGGCATCGCACTGTTGCGGCAGGCGGGCGATCTGGTCAGGACGCTGAGCGATGGCGCGACCACGCATCAAAGCCAGGCTCTGTCGACCGGCAAGGGTGTCGATTCGCCGCTGGCGAAGCAAGCCAAAGCGGCAGCCGGCATGGTCGATGGGCAATCGCTCGAAGCGGCAAGGGCGGATGCGGCTGGCGGCAATACCAGCACGCCGGGCAAGGTGCCGCACCAAAGCGAGCCGATGGTCCACCTCAACGGCCGGGCTGGCGTGGCTATGGT
>NZ_QKZN01000042.1:0-1014 GCF_003254285.1 Cupriavidus phytorum | reverse complement strand
GGACGGCCAGACCCAGGCCGATGGCAACG
Organism: Cupriavidus phytorum; assembly: GCF_003254285.1. Taxonomy (NCBI): domain Bacteria; kingdom Pseudomonadati; phylum Pseudomonadota; class Betaproteobacteria; order Burkholderiales; family Burkholderiaceae; genus Cupriavidus; species Cupriavidus phytorum. The sequence continues at coordinate 985 of NZ_QKZN01000042.1, read as the reverse complement.
CCGAACACCACGCCAGCCCACGCGGGCAAATCCGCGTGCGCTTCCCCTGGCAGCGTGGCGAGCGCGTTGACGACCGCAGCAGCCGCTGGATCCGCGTCGCGCAGCGCCAGGCCGGCGCCGGCATGGGCTGGCAATGGCTGCCACGCATCGGCCAGGAAGTGCTGGTCAAGTTCACGGACAACGATATCGACCAGCCGTTCGTGATCGGTGCGCTGTACAACGGCCAGGGCGAAGCCGGCATCGTCCCTACGCCGGGCGGCAAGTCGATGGGCGCCACCACCTTCTCGCAGCCTTATGACGCCAGTGGCCTCTATGCGATGGGCTCCGACAGCCACCCAAGCGCACAGGGCAACCTTGCCGGTGGCAACAGCCCGGCGTGGCACGGCATGGGCGCGGACCCGGCCGGCCACCGCAACGAAGCCGCGCTGACCGGGTTCAAGAGCCAGGAACATGGCGGCAAGGGCTACAACCAGCTGGTGTTCGACGACTCGGATGGCCAGCTGCGGACACAACTCGCCACGACGGAACAGGCGTCCCAGCTCAACCTCGGTCACGTAATTCACCAGCAGGACAACCGCCGCGGCAGCTTCCGGGGCCAGGGGTTCGAGCTGCGCACCGATGGCTACGCCGCGGTACGTGGCCGGGCTGGGCTGCTGTTGACGACCTATCGCGATGCCGTCACGGGCCACGTACTGCCGACCGGTGACAACGCTGCCGGTATCGCACTGCTGCGGCAGGCGGGCGATCTGGTCAGGACACTCAGCGATGGTGCCACCACGCATCAGACCCAAGCCCTGTCGACCGGAAAGGATGACGAGTCGCCGCTGGCGCGGCAAGCGAGGGCCGCGGCCGGCATGGTCGATGGTCAGAATCTTGATGCCGCCACAGGCGATGCGGCTGGCGGCAATACCAGCACGCCGGGCAAGGTGCCGCACCAAAGCGAGCCGATGGTCCACCTCAACGGCCGGGCTGGCGTGGCTATGGT
>NZ_QKZN01000041.1:0-1023 GCF_003254285.1 Cupriavidus phytorum | reverse complement strand
CGCGGCTACGACATCCTCGATATCGCCGAGACCTGCGAGTTCGAGGAAATCGCCCACCTGCTGGTGCACGGCAAGCTGCCGACGAAGTCCGAGCTGGCCGCCTACAAGGCCAAGCTGAAGTCGCTGCGCGGCCTGCCCGCCAATGTCAAGGCGGCGCTGGAATGGGTGCCCGCCAGCGCGCACCCGATGGACGTGATGCGCACCGGCGTGTCGGTGCTGGGCACGGTGCTGCCGGAGAAGGAAGACCACAACACCCCGGGCGCGCGCGACATCGCCGACCGGCTGATGGCCAGCCTGGGCTCGATGCTGCTGTACTGGTACCACTACAGCCACAACGGCCGCCGCATCGAGGTGGAGACCGACGACGACTCGATCGGCGGCCACTTCCTGCATCTGCTGCACGGCGAGAAGCCGTCGGCACTGTGGGAGCGCGCCATGAACACCTCGCTCAACCTGTATGCCGAGCACGAGTTCAACGCGTCGACCTTCACCGCGCGCGTGATCGCCGGCACGGGTTCGGACATGTACTCGTCGATCGCCGGCGCGATCGGCGCGCTGCGCGGCCCCAAGCACGGCGGCGCCAACGAGGTCGCGTTCGAGATCCAGAAGCGCTACGACAACCCGGACGAGGCCCAGGCCGACATCACCCGCCGCGTCGAGAACAAGGAAGTCGTGATCGGCTTCGGCCACCCGGTGTACACCACCGGCGACCCGCGCAACCAGGTGATCAAGGAAGTGGCGAAGCGGCTGTCGAAGGACGCCGGCTCGATGAAGATGTTCGACATTGCCGAGCGCCTGGAAACGGTGATGTGGGACATCAAGAAGATGTTCCCCAACCTGGACTGGTTCAGCGCGGTCAGCTACCACATGATGGGCGTGCCCACCGCGATGTTCACGCCGCTGTTCGTGATCTCGCGCACCTCGGGCTGGGCCGCGCACATCATCGAGCAGCGCATCGACAACAAGATCATCCGCCCGAGCGCCAACTACACCGGGCCGGAGAACCTGAAGTTCGTGCCGATC
>NZ_QKZN01000040.1:0-1254 GCF_003254285.1 Cupriavidus phytorum | reverse complement strand
TGTAGTGGTCAAGTTTTTTCAGACAGGTGTTTAGGTTGTCTGCTGCTTTAGCTTGTCCTCGTATTTCTGCGGCGACTCATAACCCAGCGTCGAGTGCAATCGGACTGGGTTGTAAAAGCTGACGATGTACTGCGTGATGTCGCGCCGGGCCTCGGCCCGGTCGACATAGCGTTTCTGCCAAACGCGCTCCATCTTCAAATTCAGGAAGAAGCGCTCCATCACGGCGTTGTCCCAGCAGTCGCCCAGGCGGCTCATGCTGCAGACCAGCCCATGGCGCGCCAGCAAGCCCTGATACTCCTCGCTGGCATACTGGCTGCCCCGATCCGAATGCACGATCAGCCCAGGTGCCGGATTGCGCTGCTGGATCGCCATCTTTAGCGCCGAGACGATCAGCGATGCCGGCATGGCCGGCGCCATCGCCCAGCCCACCACCTTGCGCGAATACAGGTCCAGCACCACTGCTAGATACAGCCAGCCCTCGGCAGTGCGGATATACGTCATGTCCGACACCCACGCCTGATTGGGCTGCGCCGGCCTGAACCGCCGGTTCAGCACGTTGGGCGCGACCGGGCGATCATGCCGGCTGTTCGTAGTTGCCACGAACTTGCGCTTCCAGACCGGGCGCAGGTCCGCCTTGCGCATCAGCGTGCGCGCTCGGTAGCGTCCGATTTTCACGCCCTGGGCACTGACTGCCTGCGCCACCCGACGGCTACCGTAGCTGCGCCCGCTGCCCTCGAAGGCCGCCCGTACATGGACCTCCTGCCTGGCGCGCGTCGTGTCACCTCGTCCTCTCTGCCGGTGTGCGTAATAGCCTGCACGGCTCACATTCAACACCTGACAGGCACGGCTGATCGAAACGGCCTCCTTCTGCAATGCGGTTACGACGCGATAAATCACTTCAGTTCCCGGGCGAAGAAGGCCGATGCCTTTTTTAGGATCTGGTTGTCCTCCTTCAGGCGGCGGTTCTCTTCTTCCAACTGACGGATCCGCAGCTGCTCGGGCGTGAGCGGCTTGCCACTGCCCTGGCCGCCTGCCAGTTCCAGGTCGTACTGGGTGAGCCAGCGCCTAAGCGCCGTCTCGCCAATGCCCATCGTGTGGCAGACCTCGGTCACCGAAAGGCCTTGCTCCCTGACCATTCGGACTACTTCCAGCTTGAAGCTGGCATCAAATTTACGGCGTTGCTTTGTCATCTGCTTTCCTCATCGATGGTGATTTTCCACCTATCGACCTGTCTGAGGAAATTGGACCACCACA
>NZ_QKZN01000039.1:0-1322 GCF_003254285.1 Cupriavidus phytorum | reverse complement strand
GGCACCTGCATGTCCAAGGCCTGATGGGGTCGCTCGTGGTTGTACACGTACCGATATCGATCGAAGACCTGCTGCGCCTCGGTGTTGTCCACGAAGCGGCGGTGCTGCAGGACTTCGGCCTTCAGCGTGCGGTGGAACCGCTCGTCCTTGCCCTGTGTTTGCGGGTGATAGGGCCGTGAGTGGCTGACCCGGATGCCCAGTTGCATCAGCCAGACCGTCAGCCTGGTGTAGCCCAGTCCCTCTTCGTCTCCGCCCCATGGCGGGCCGTTGTCCATGGTGATGCGCCGGGGCAGGCCGTAGCGGCGGAAGGCCCCGATCAGCTGTTGCTGCACCGTCTGACGGCGCTGGTCCGCGCAGGCTGCCAGGCACAGGTTGAAGCGCGAATGGTCATCGATCAGCGTGAGCGGATAGCAGACACCGCGCTCATTAGGCACCTGCCCCTTGAAGTCCATCTGCAGCAATGCGTTGGGTTCGTCGTGCTCGAACCGCCGCCAGGGCGTGGCCTGGGCGCTGGCCTGGGGATCGATCAGGCCATGCCGATGCAGGATAGAGGTGACGGTGCTGGGCGCAGGCACCTCGGCGTGGCCCAGGTCGGACAGCCTGCGGCTGATCTTGCGGCCGGGGCCTGTCGGCCAGGCCCGCGGCTCCTTCCTGCCGATGCCGGGCCAGCCACTTATAAGCGGTTTGCGGACTGATCGAGAACCGTCGGCACAGCTCCCGACGGTTGCACCCTGGCTGGGAAGCCAGGGCAATGAACTCTAGGCGAAGACTCATGGTGTCTCGGGCGCTCCACGGCATGGTTCGTTCTCCCGGGCAGATATCTGCCCGGGAGTGTCAACCATGTCCTCGCACACCTGTCACCTATGTCCCCGGTCCATACATCCCGCTAGCGGGAGAGGGGAGCAAACATGCGGGGAGAGAAAGCATTCAGGCTCGTCCACGACAGCGCGTGCGAGCGCAGCGACGCACTCCGTGCCAGAGCCGTAGACCTTAGATTGGGAGCGCGCGCAGCGCAGCCGAAGGCGTCCCACCGACAACGCAGTTAGAAGGATGCCACCGGCCTAAAGTCGGGTTCGTCCATCCGGCCTCGAACGCCAGGCACATCCAGGTAGCGTCAGCAGGGTCGAACCACCAACCGCCCGCCCGCAAGTCACCACCATAAGAACCACCAACGCCGCCATGGCCAGCCGCCCAGGCGACGCGCTCTTTGCCTCCTTTCTGTCGCTCCGGTGTGTGTCAAGGTAGTTGTCGCGTCCGCCGTTATGCTGCTTTCCGGTGCCCGGTAGCTTCCTGCTCAGCTCGTTCGGGGTTCAAGAAGACCA
>NZ_QKZN01000038.1:0-1325 GCF_003254285.1 Cupriavidus phytorum | reverse complement strand
CCTGAAAAAGGTGCTGGGTCCGGTCGACCTGGTGCTGATGGGCATCGGCGCCATCATCGGCACCGGCATCTTCGTGCTGACCGGCACCGGCGCGCTGACCGCGGGGCCGGCGCTGACGGTGTCGTTCGTGATCGCGGCGCTGGCGTGCGGCTTTGCCGCGCTGTGCTACGCGGAGTTCGCCTCGGCGATCCCGGTGTCGGGCTCGATCTATACCTACAGCTACGCCACGCTGGGCGAGATCGTCGCGTGGATGATCGGCTGGGACCTGCTGCTGGAATACGGGCTGGCGACGTCGGCGGTGTCGGTGGGCTGGTCGGGCTATTTCCAGTCGCTGATGGCCGGCTTCGGCATGAAGCTGCCGGCGGCGCTGAGCGCCGCGCCGGGCTCGGTGCCGGGCGTGCAGACCGTGCTGAACCTGCCGGCGTGCCTGATCATGCTGGCCATCACCTGGGTGGTGTCGTACGGCGTGCGCGAATCCGCGCGCGTCAACAACCTGATGGTGGCGATCAAGATCGGCGTGGTGCTGCTGTTTATCGCGGTGGGCGTGTGGCATGTGCAGCCGGCCAACTGGCAGCCGTTCGCGCCGTTCGGCTTTGCCGGCATCTTCAACGCGGCGGCGCTGGTGTTCTTTGCCTTTATCGGCTTCGATGCCGTGACCTCGGCCGCGGAAGAGGTGCGTAACCCGCGCCGCGACCTGCCGATCGGCATCATCGGCTCGCTGGCGGTCTGCACCGTGCTGTACGTGGTGGTCGCGGCGATCATGACCGGCATCGTGCCGTTCGCGAAATTTGCCGGCGTCGACCACCCGGTCTCGCTGGCGCTGCAGTTTGCCGGGCAGAACTGGGTCGCGGGCTTTGTCGACCTGGGCGCGATCCTGGGCATGACCACGGTGATCCTGGTGATGACCTACGGCCAGACCCGCGTGATCTTCGCCATGTCGCGCGACGGGCTGCTGCCCGAGCGGCTGTCGTCGGTGCATCCGGTGCATGCCACGCCGTATTTCGCCACCTGGACCGTCGGTGTCGTGTTTGCCGCGATTGCCGCCTTCGTGCCGCTGAACGTGCTGGCCGAGCTGATCAATATCGGCACGCTGGCTGCCTTTACGCTGATCTCGGTGGCGGTGCTGGTGCTGCGCAAGACCCGGCCCGAGCTGCCGCGCGCGTTCCGCTGCCCGGGCGTGCCGGTGGTGCCGCTGCTGTCGATCGGTTTCTGCCTGTTTCTGATGGCCCACCTGCAGGCGCTGACCTGGGCCGCCTTCCTGGTGTGGCTGGCGCTGGGGCTGGTGATCTACTTCGCCTATGCGCGGCGCAATGCCGTGCTGCATA
>NZ_QKZN01000037.1:0-1588 GCF_003254285.1 Cupriavidus phytorum | reverse complement strand
TGTAGCAGCTAAGCGGTAATGTCCGGTTCTGGCTAAGTTCAAATGTCCGAGTTTGGCTGGCGTAAGCTTGACGCCTTCCAGCGCGTGGGAGCCCGTCATGCCAGCAGGAGCCATTACCATGACGATGCGGCAGATCGACCGGCTCAAGGTCGTCCAAGCGCTGGCAGACGGCCATCTCAAGACCGGGATTGCCGCATCCAGGCTGGGACTAACGCCCCGACAGACCCTGCGCCTGCTGCGGCGCTACCAGCAACACGGCGCCGCCGGCCTACTGAATCGCCACCAGGGTCAGCCAGCCAACAACCGGACACCACCAGGCCTTGCAGCGCGGGTGCTCGGGCTGATCCGCGACAACTATGCCGACTTCGGCCCGACGCTGGCCGCCGAGAAGCTGCGCGAGCGCCATGGCATCGATCTGGCCAAGGAGACGGTGCGCCGGCTCATGATCGACGCCGGCTTCTGGGTGCCGCGTAAGCAGCGTCCGCCCAAGGTGCACCAGCCGAGGAACCGCCGCGCCTGCCTGGGCGAGCTGGTGCAGATCGACGGATCCGACCACGCCTGGTTCGAGGACCGGGCGCCGGCCTGCACGCTGCTGGTCTTTGTCGATGACGCCACCAGCCGGCTGATGGCATTGCGCTTCGTGCCGACTGAATCCGCTTTTGCGTATTTCGAGGCGACACGGGCTTACCTTGAGTGCCACGGCAAGCCGATCGCGTTCTATAGCGACAAGGCCAGTGTGTTCCGGGTCAACCGGCCCAGTGCCACCGGCGGCGACGGCTACACCCAGTTCGGGCGCGCGCTGTACGAGCTGAATATCGATAGCCTGTGCGCCAATTCGAGCCAGGCCAAGGGCCGGGTCGAACGGATGAACGGCACGCTGCAGGACCGGCTGGTCAAGGAGCTGCGGCTGCGCGGGATCTCGTCTCAGGCCGACGCCAACGCCTTCGTGGCGGTCTTTGTGGCGGACTTCAACGGCCGCTTTGCCAAACCGCCCAGGAGCGATTTTAACGCGCATCGCCCAGTGCGAGCCGATGAGGATTTGGCGCGGATCTTCACCTGGCGCGAATGGCGCAAGGTGTCGGCCAGCCTCACGCTACAGTATGACAAGACGCTATACCTGCTGGCAGACCAGCCCGAGCATCGCGCTTTGATTCACCGCTACATCGAGGTCGCCGAATATCCGGACGGCAGGATCGAGCTGTGGGCCGATGGCGCTTCCCTGCCCTACACCACCTATGACCGTCTGGCCGAAATCGACCAGGGCGCGATCGTCGAGAACAAGCGGCTCGGTCACGTCTTGCGCGTGGCGCAGGAGATGCAGGCCAAGCGCGATAGCCGGCGCAGCGCCGGCGCACCCGCCCGGACCACTGCCGGCACGCCACCGCGGCCTCGCAAGGCAGCACCGGGCAAAAAACCTCAGAGACAGCTCAGCCCCGCAGACCTGCAGGCGGCCATCGAAAAGACCTTCAATGCACCACTGCCTTACGGGAAACCATAGAAAGACAAAGACCGAACCTCAACACCAACACCCTCCAAATCGGACATTTCAGCTTAGCTGAGCGTCGGACATTTGAATTTAGCCTAGACA
>NZ_QKZN01000036.1:0-1621 GCF_003254285.1 Cupriavidus phytorum | reverse complement strand
CGGTGTGTGTCAAGGTAGTTGTCGCGTCCGCCGTTATGCTGCTTTCCGGTGCCCGGTAGCTTCCTGCTCAGCTCGTTCGGGGTTCAAGAAGACCACTGGATCCAGCTTCCAATTCCGAATCCCTCGCGACCAGCGCTGCGGATGTCGAGCGCGGGCTGCCTGGTACAGCATCGTGCGTCGTGCCAGTAGGGGCGGCGCTTCCCCGTGGTGCCGCTGGTTCGGCGTGACGTACTTCAGGCCACTGTGGCGATGTTCCTCGTTGTACCAGCACGCAAACCGGTGCACCCAATCGCGCGCTTGCTGCAGCGTATCGAACGGCCGATCCGGCCACAGCGGGCAGTACTTGGCTGTGCGGAACAGCGCTTCCGCGTAAGCGTTGTCATTGCTCACACGCGGACGACTGTATGAGGGCTGCACGCCCAGGTAACCCATCATCGCCAGCATCGTCCCTCCTTTCATGACGCTGCCGTTGTCCGAATGCAGCACCAGCGGCCGGCCCGCGGTCTTCTCGCGCAAACAGCCCAGCGACAGCAGGTCGCTGGCATGGTCGGCCGATTCGCTCTCGTGCACCTCGTTGACCACCAGCTTGCGGCTGAAGATGTCCTGCATCATGTACCAGTAAAAGAAGCGGCCTTTCACCGTTGTGGGCATCCACGTGATATCCCAGCACCACACCTGGTTGGGTCCGTCGGCTCGGTGCGTGGTCAACGGACGCGACTTGGCTTCGTGGCCGCGCCCGCGCCGGCGCGCTTGGCCGGCGGCCTTGAGCACGCGGTAAAAGGTTGACTCGGAAGCCAGATAGCGGCCTTCGTCGGCCAGCTTGGGGACGATCTGGTGCGGCGTCAGCCCCTCATAGCCAGGCGCATTGGCCGCGGCCAGCACGGCCTCACGCTCGGCCACGCTGAGCTTGTTGGCCGGCACCGGACGCTGCGCGCCCGGTCTTCCATCCTCAGGCGTGTGGCGCCAGCGCTGCAAGGTGCGTTCGTTCAGACCCAATTCCTCGCACGCGAGAGCCTGGCGCGCGCCGCTCTTTACCGCTTCATCGATCAACGCAATGGCTTCGCGGCGATCCGAGACGTTGATCAGTCCTCCTCGTCCCTTCCCCAGATCGCTTCGGCTTTTTTTCTGAGCACCAGCAGCGCTGCGGTTTCCGCCAGCGCGGCGTCCTTGCGCTTGAGCTCACGCTCTAGGTCCCGGATTCTCTTTTTCGCGGTTGCTTCCTCGCGCAGCTGTGCCATATTTGCCATGGGCGGCGTCTTCGCATTCGCCTGCTCACAGGCAGCACGCCACTGCCGGATCTGCTCTGGCTGCATGCCCTTCCTGCGGCAGTATTCGGACAGCTCCGCTTCACTCAGCGGCGCCGTCTCCAGCACCACCCGGAACTTGTCAGCGCTGGACCACTTATCGCTCTGTTTGCCGTTGCCTGGCACAACTCGTCCTTGCTCTCGCGCCTCGTTGCGCCAGGTGCGCAGGCTCACCGTCGTGACACCTGTCTCCCTGGCCAACTCCACAACCGATCGATTGATGGGCGGCATCATCTGCTCAACCACCCACTCCTTGTACTCCGCCGGATAGCGTTTCATTCTCCAACCGCTTCCGCCCTCCATTGTCCTTCATCGAA
>NZ_QKZN01000034.1:0-1753 GCF_003254285.1 Cupriavidus phytorum | reverse complement strand
GCGTGGTAGGAGAGCGTTCTGTAAGCCTGTGAAGGTGTCTTGTAAAGGATGCTGGAGGTATCAGAAGTGCGAATGCTGACATGAGTAGCGATAAAGGGGGTGAAAGGCCCCCTCGCCGTAAGCCCAAGGTTTCCTACGCAACGTTCATCGGCGTAGGGTGAGTCGGCCCCTAAGGCGAGGCAGAGATGCGTAGCTGATGGGAAGCAGGTTAATATTCCTGCACCGTCGTATGATGCGATGGGGGGACGGATCGCGGAAGGTTGTCCGGGTGTTGGAAGTCCCGGTCCCTGCATTGGAGAAGGCGCTCAGGCAAATCCGGGCGCGGGATTCAAGGATGTGGGGCGAGCGGCCTAGTGCTGCGAAGCAATTGGAAGTGGTTCCAAGAAAAGCCTCTAAGCTTCAGTCATACGAGACCGTACCGCAAACCGACACAGGTGGGCGAGATGAGTATTCTAAGGCGCTTGAGAGAACTCGGGAGAAGGAACTCGGCAAATTGGTACCGTAACTTCGGGATAAGGTACGCCCTGGTAGCTTGACTGGCCTGCGCCAGAAGGGTGAAGGGGTTGCAATAAAATGGTGGCTGCGACTGTTTAATAAAAACACAGCACTCTGCAAACACGAAAGTGGACGTATAGGGTGTGACGCCTGCCCGGTGCCGGAAGATTAAATGATGGGGTGCAAGCTCTTGATTGAAGTCCCGGTAAACGGCGGCCGTAACTATAACGGTCCTAAGGTAGCGAAATTCCTTGTCGGGTAAGTTCCGACCTGCACGAATGGCGTAACGATGGCCACACTGTCTCCTCCCGAGACTCAGCGAAGTTGAAGTGTTTGTGATGATGCAATCTCCCCGCGGCTAGACGGAAAGACCCCATGAACCTTTACTGTAGCTTTGCATTGGACTTTGAACCGATCTGTGTAGGATAGGTGGGAGGCTTTGAAGCGTGGACGCCAGTTCACGTGGAGCCGTCCTTGAAATACCACCCTGGTTTGTTTGAGGTTCTAACCTTGGCCCGTGAATCCGGGTCGGGGACAGTGCATGGTAGGCAGTTTGACTGGGGCGGTCTCCTCCCAAAGTGTAACGGAGGAGTTCGAAGGTACGCTTGGTACGGTCGGACATCGTACCTAAAGTGCAATGGCAAAAGCGTGCTTAACTGCGAGACCGACAAGTCGAGCAGGTGCGAAAGCAGGACATAGTGATCCGGTGGTTCTGAATGGAAGGGCCATCGCTCAACGGATAAAAGGTACTCTGGGGATAACAGGCTGATACCGCCCAAGAGTTCATATCGACGGCGGTGTTTGGCACCTCGATGTCGGCTCATCTCATCCTGGGGCTGTAGCCGGTCCCAAGGGTATGGCTGTTCGCCATTTAAAGAGGTACGTGAGCTGGGTTTAAAACGTCGTGAGACAGTTTGGTCCCTATCTGCCGTGGGCGTTGGAATCTTGACGGGGGCTGCTCCTAGTACGAGAGGACCGGAGTGGACGTACCGCTGGTGTACCTGTTGTCTCGCCAGAGGCATCGCAGGGTAGCTATGTACGGAAGAGATAACCGCTGAAAGCATCTAAGCGGGAAACTCGCCTGAAGATGAGGATTCCCTGGAGGCTTGACCTCCTTGAAGGGTCGTTCGAGACCAGGACGTTGATAGGCTGGGTGTGGAAGCGCAGTAATGCGTTAAGCTAACCAGTACTAATTGCCCGTAAGGCTTGATCCTATAACCAGTGTGTTTCACCTGGTGTGTGTGATCGTGTCTGTGCC
>NZ_QKZN01000033.1:0-4337 GCF_003254285.1 Cupriavidus phytorum | reverse complement strand
GCAGTAATGCGTTAAGCTAACCAGTACTAATTGCCCGTAAGGCTTGATCCTATAACCAGTGTGTTTCACCTGGTGTGTGTGATCGTGTCTGTGCCAGATACGCACAACCCCAACTACATCCCGATTCGTGACGCTGTCCCAACCCGACAGCGCCACAACCCCTCATGCCTGGTGACCATAGCGAGCTGGAACCACCCCTTCCCATCCCGAACAGGACCGTGAAACAGCTCCGCGCCGATGATAGTGCGGATTCCCGTGTGAAAGTAGGTCATCGCCAGGCTCTTATTGTGCAAAACCCCTCGACAGCGTGTGCTGCGAGGGGTTTTTGCTTTGGCGCGGCGAATTCTGTGGGATGGCCATCATCGTGTTCGGGCCGCGCGCCTGATAGAGCATCCGCCCGCAGCGCCAGGCATGGATTATTTTCAACGTCGTCCGTCCCGAGTACGGAAATTCGTTCCACCGGGGCCGAGTGACAGGTGTTGCAATGCTGTGGTGTCCGGTCCCTGCAGGGACGGTGCCGAGGTGCTAACCTCAAAAAAAGCACCCCGCGCGGCGCCACCCCTGCAACTGGGAGAGAATATGAGCCGTCTGCTGCTCACCAATATCGACCCCGACACCTCGGACGAGGAGATCCGGACGTTCCTGGAAAAATACGGATTCCCCCCATTCGACAGCCTCGAGCATGAGGACGGCGACGGCTCGCACCCGGCTGTGCTGCTGACTTATGAAGCTCTGGAGCCCGCGGTACTGGGCAAGCTGCAGCAGCGCATCGACCATATGTACTGGAAGAAGCGCCAGCTCAGCGCTTCCATCCTGCATGACCGTTTTGCCTGAGCGGCCTACCGCGAGGGCGCGCCCAGGCCTGCCGCGCCGGCTTCCTCGGCAGGTTGCGGTGTAAGCGGGGCAGGGACAGCCATCATCTTCTCTGCCGGGTAAAGCGCCATGAAGCTTCGCGCCAGCTCTGGATCCCGGCACGCGAGCCACGCTTGCCATTGCAGGTACGGAATGATCACGACCGCCCGTTTTTCCTTGCCGGGGGCGTGCATCAGCTTCATTACCGCGTGGCCCGGCGCGCTCACCGTAAACATGGCGAAGGAATAGCTTCCGTCGGGCCATTGCTTCCAGAGCCCGGCAATGCCGAGCGCCGGCTCGTCCGGTAGCCAGATCCGGTAGCGGATCCAGCCCTGGCCGGCGACGTAGCACGGTTCGTAAATGGCCATCGCAGGCACCAGGCACAACTGGGTGCGGTGCCACGCGCTGCACGAACCGCGGCGATCGCCGACGCTCTCAGCGCGGACATTCATGGTCTCAAAATCCCGGGCGCCGTGGACGTGGCGCGAGCGCGGCACGAGTCCGAACGTGGCCAGCAAACACTCGCGGCGGCCACGGGCATCCGCACGGACGATCGGCGCGGCATCGCCGGGCCATACTTCCGCCTTCCATGTTCCTGGCGGTGGCTCGACCCCGAAAGTATCGCGCAGCACCGGGCCGGTCACTGCGGTGAAATTGGTACACACGATATTGCCTCCCCTGACGTAATGCCTTGCTGCAGGCACGGTCAGCGGTTATTCGCTACATCTGTCCGAGTGGCGGTGCGATGGGAGGGGTGGGCGTCTCTCCAGCTGACCAGCTTTGCGGGCAGCTATCGCGCTACCTCCGACGCCATTTTCCTGGCCGATTCCAGATGGTGCTCGAGCGTCGTCAAGGTCTTCTTTGCAAAATCCCGTACATCGTTGGCGCGCGCGTCGCTTGCGGCTTTGCGGAACAGCGCCACCGCCTCGTTGTGCGCCTTGACGCCGACTTCTTCGGCATATTGCTTGTCGAAGCTGGCGCCTTGCAGTGCGCCCATGGCTTCCAGCTTCTTCTGGTCAGCGGGACTCGGGGTGGTCGGCAATTGCACGCCCTTGGCGTTGGCCAGCCGCTTGAGATCTTCCGCCGCGGCGCGGTGGTCCTGCAGCATCTGCCCGGCAAAACGCTTGACCGTGGCGCTGGAGGCCTTGGTCTCGGCCAGCTTGCTTGCATCGATCTCCATCTGGCCCGCCTGTGCGGCCTTGTTCATGAAGTCCACGTCGCCGGCGGGCGGCGCGGCGGACAAGCCGGTTGTCAGGCAAAGCAATGCCGCCGCAAGCGCGCATTTGGCCTGGCGCCCACGGCGGCCGGACTGGGGTGCATCGAATGGCATGACTGTCTCCTGAACGGACAACCATACCCGGCCTTGCAACAATCATGCCGTCATGCCGTACGACTCTTTGCCTCAGGAAACCCGGACGAATTTGGCGACGGAAGGCACCCCTTGCGAGTCGATAATAAACAGCATGTAGTAACCGGGCGGCACCAGTGAACTGGAGGCGGGCAGGGTGACGCGCAGGTTCTTGGCGCCCTGCTTGGTATGGCGCAATTTGATATAGCGCTGGTGCATGTCGTTGCCGTGCGTCACGGCCCCCGGCGCCACCAGCGCAACGCTGGAAACATTGGGCGTGCTGGAGCCAACGGTAAAGGTTTGTCCCAGGCTCAATGTACCCGGTGCGCTGGTGATATTTGGACGCGCGCCCTTGAACAGGTACGGAGGCGAATACACCTGTGCCTGGTGCGTACTGGCGGCCAGGGGATTCATGTCGTCCTGCGACAGCAAGACGGTGGCGTCGGGCAACAGAATGGCACTGGAGTGGTAGCCCGCCTGTATGGTGTTCGGGCTCATCGGAATCCAGGTCCCGGTCGGATCGCCGGCCGGCTTGTTGTACAGCTCGCTGTCAAAATGCGGGTTGTCATAACCGTTGCTGGCAGCATTGCCGCCCACCGTAAACAGCGTGCCATCCGGCAGGATCACGGTGTTGGCATTATGGCGAGGCTGCAGCCATTGCGGAAATTGTCGCCACCCGGCGTTGGGATTGCCGACATCGAACCATTCGTTGTTGCGGAACGCGCTGTCACCTTCGGCGCCGCCCGCGATCATCACGGCCTGCTTGACGGGCGTGACCGAGGCATCGGTATAGATAACGCCGTTGGCGTACTCATAGTGCGAGCTCAGCATGTTCGGAATGCTGCTCCATGACCAGGTGCCGGGTGCCAGCAGCACCGTATTGAAGAAGGCCGGCCCCGCCTGCATCATCTGGCCCGAACCCAGCAGGTATTGGAAAGGGTACATGCCGGACGGGTGGTGGAACGCAACCGTGCTCATCGTGCCAACGCTGTCCATACCCGCGGCCGGGGTGAACAGCTCAACCACCGACGTGGTATTTCCGGATCCCGTTTCATCGAGGCCACTGGTGATAACTACCCGGTTGTCTGCCAGCTTGGTCACCGTCGGATACCAGCGGCCGACCGACATATTTGGCTGGGTGGTCCAGCTCTCGCTGAGCGGATTGAAGGTATAGCTGCTCAGCGCGCCCTGGAAGTTCTGCTGGCCTTCCGGCGCATTCGGGTCGGGGTAGCGCAGATTGCCACCCGCAATGAAAACCCTGCCGTCGCTCAATATCGTCTGGCCGGCACACCAGATATTCTCAGGCGGCGTTATGGGATACCCGGTGCGTGTCGCGGGATCCCACACATAGGCGACACCGGTATTCGACGCTGCCGGATTATGGTATTGCGTCGGCTCATACGACCAGAACAGCACCTTGCCGGTGTGCAGCAATACCGCGGTGATGCCGACTACCGGAATGACGAATGGCTCGCTCCATTGGCCGGCCGTATTGGTAGCCTGGGCTCTGGCCGCTGCCAGCACCTGATCATCCGGCGTGGCAGCTCGGTCCAGCCCGGCTGCCACGCGACACTGCTTGGCACGCGCCCTGGCATGCGAATCGGCATGGGCCGGACCGAGCACGGCAGTTTCTCGCTGCCTCAGCCGGGCTTCCGCGGAAGGATTGTTGCAGGCGTCATTGTCGAAGCTGACGGGCGGAGCGGCGTGAAGCGACGGTGCCAGCAGGAAGAAGCCAACCACTGACGCCCACACGGTTTTCCGGAAAATCATGCGTTGACGCATTTGCATCACCTCCTGCAGTGACAGCGTTGCCATGGAATGCGGGAGTTCCACGCTGGAAGCTCACGGTGGAATGCCGAAGGACATCCAACCGGACTTTTCTAGCTTAGGGGGGCAGACAGAGAGCCAATGTGGCCTGGCGCACGGAAGGAATGCGATTGGGGGCTTGCATTTTGCTCAAGCAGCGTCCAAGACGCTGGGACGAAACGGGAGGCGCTGGCTATATCATATTTAACATAATATACATTATGCGTAGTGTCGATTGTAGCAGCTAAGCGGTAATGTCCGGTTCTGGCTAAGTTCAAATGTCCGAGTTTGGCTGGCGTAAGCTTGACGCCTTCCAGCGCGTGGGAGCCCG
>NZ_QKZN01000032.1:0-5966 GCF_003254285.1 Cupriavidus phytorum | reverse complement strand
GATGTGCCGAAGCCTGAAGTGGTGTTCAACTACCTGGGCCAGCTCGACGCCAGCTTCGCCGACGACAGCCCGTGGCGGCTCTCGGCCGACAGCGCGGGCGTCAACCAGGACCCCGCCACGCCGCTGTCGCATCCGCTATCGGTGAGTGGACAGGTGCAGGACGGTCAGCTCAGGCTGTCCGTGGCCTATGCCCGCCGCCGTTATCGCAGCGCGACGATCGAAGCGCTGGCAGCGGCGTTTCGCGCCGAACTGGAGGCGGTTATCGCCCATTGCACCGCCGGGGCCGCGGGCCTGACGCCGTCCGACTTCCCGCTCGCCCGCCTTTCCCAGGCCGGGTTGGATGCGCTTGGCCTTGCGCCGCAGCAGGTGCAGGACCTCTATCCCTTGTCGCCGATGCAGGCCGGCTTGCTGTTCCACAGCGTGTTTGGCGAGCACGGCAGCGCCTATACCAACCAGTTGCGCGTCGATATCGACGGGCTCGATCCCGACCGCTTCCGCGCGGCATGGCAGGCGGTGCTGGCGCGCCACGACACCCTGCGCAGCGGCTTCCTGCACCGGGCCGACCCGCCGATGCAGTGGGTGTCCAGGCAGGCGGCGCTGCCGGTGCTGGTCGAGGACTGGCGCGGGCGCGGCGCGGACGAGATCGACGCCTTCGCGGACCGCCAGCGCGCACAGGGCTTTGACCTGGAGCGTCCGCCGCTGATGCGGCTGGCGCTGCTGCGCACCGGTGCGCATCGCCACCACCTGGTCTGGACCGTGCACCACCTGTTGCTCGACGGCTGGAGCACCGCGCAGCTGCTGAGTGAAGTGCTGCGCCACTATGCCGGCGAAACGCTGCCCGCGAGCGGCGGGCGCTTTGCCGACTATATCGGCTGGCTGCAGTCGCGCGACAACGCCGCCGGCGAAGCCTTCTGGAAAGCGCAGCTGGCACCGCTCGATGCGCCGACCCGCCTGCTGGCGGCACTGCCTGCCCCGGAACAAGGACAAGGCCAGGGCGAGCATCACCACGAACTCGACGCCGCCGAGACCACCGCGCTGGCCGGCTTTGCCCGCGCGCAGAAGGTCACGCTGAACACGCTGGTGCAGGCCGCCTGGCTGTTGCTGCTGCAGCGCTGCACCGGCCAGCCGTGCGTGGCCTTCGGCGCCACCGTGGCCGGCCGCCCGGCCGAGCTTCCGGCCGCACAGCAGATGCTGGGGCTGTTCATCAATACGCTGCCGGTGATCGCGTCGCCGCGTCCGCAGCAAGCGGTGGGCGACTGGCTGCGCCAGGTGCAGGCGCTGAACCTGGCGCTGCGCGAGCACGAGCACACCCCGCTCTACGACATCCAGCGCTGGGCCGGACACAGCGGCCAGGCCCTGTTCGATTCGATCGTGGTGTTCGAGAACTACCCCGTGGACGCGGCGCTGCGCCGCACACCGGCCGGGCTGTCGTTCTCCGGCGTGCGCAACCGGGCCGAAACCAACTACCCGCTGACGCTACTGTTCGCGCACACCGACACGCTGCACCTGACCTGCCGCTTCGACCGCGCACAGCTGAACGGGCCGCATGCCGCGCAGCTGGCGCGGAGCCTGTTTGCAGTGCTGCGCCAGATGGTCGCCGACGCGGCGCGCCCGCTGGGCGAGATCGCGCTGATGGCGCCGCCCGAGGCGGGCGCCGCGCTGGCGCTCGGCGTCGATCCGCAGCCCTATCCCGCCGCGGAACCGGTGCACCGTCTGTTCGAAGCCCGTGCCGCCGCGCAGCCCGGCGCGATTGCGCTGTGCTTCGGCGACGAGCGCCTGACCTATGCGGCGCTGAACCGCCGCGCCAACGCGCTGGCGCATCGACTGATCGCGCAAGGCGTGGGCCCGGACGTGCCGGTCGGCGTGCTGGCCGAGCGCTCCGTCGAAATGGTCGTCGCGCTGCTCGCCATCCTCAAGGCCGGCGGCGCCTACGTGCCGTTCGATCCGGACTATCCCGCCGACCGCCTGGCCTACATGATCGAGGACAGCGGCGTGGCGCTGGTGCTGGTACAGCGCCCGGATGCGATGCCGGCGCTGTCCCGTGCCGTGGCCGCCGTCGACCTGGCCGATCCGGCGCTGTATGCGCAGCGCGGCGAGCACAACCCGTCGCCTGCGCTGTCGCCGGAAAACCTGGCCTACGTGATCTACACCTCCGGCTCCACCGGCCGGCCCAAGGGGGCCGGCAACCGGCACGGCGCGCTGCATAACCGGCTCTGGTGGATGCAGGCGCAGTACCGGCTGGATGCGGGCGACACCGTGCTGCAGAAGACCCCGTTCAGCTTCGACGTCTCGGTCTGGGAGTTTTTCTGGCCGCTGATGACGGGCGCGCGGCTGGCGCTGGCGGCGCCGGGCGACCATCGCGACCCGCAGCAGATCGCCGCGTTGATCGCGCAGCATCGGGTCACCACGCTGCATTTCGTGCCGGCGATGCTGCAGGCGTTCGTGGCCGATGGTGCCGTGGCCGCCGCGTGCGCGAGCCTGCGCCACATCGTCTGCAGCGGCGAGGCGCTGCCGGCGGATCTGGCCCGGCGCACCATGGCCCTGCTGCCGCAGGCGGGCCTGCACAACCTGTACGGCCCCACCGAGGCGGCCATCGACGTCACCCACTGGACCTGCCGCGATGACGGCGGGCACGCGGTGCCGATCGGGCGTCCGATCGCCAACGTCAGCGCGCATGTGCTCGACGGCGCGATGCACCCGGTGCCGGACGGCATCGCGGGCGAACTGTATCTCGGCGGCGCGGGCCTGGCGCGCGGCTATCTCGGCCGCGCCGCGCTGACCGCCGAACGCTTTGTCGCCGATCCGCACGGCGCGCACGGCGAACGGCTCTATCGCACCGGCGACCTGGCGCGGCGCCGCGCCGACGGCCAGATCGAATACCTGGGGCGGCTCGACCACCAGGTCAAGATCCGCGGCCTGCGCATCGAGCTGGGCGAGATCGAGGCGCGCCTGCTCGCGCACGGCAGCGTGCGCGAGGCGGTCGCCATCGCGCTGAGCGGCGATGGACCGGCGCGGCTGGTGGCCTACGCCGTTCCAGCCGCCGGTGCGGCGCTCGACACCGACGCGCTGCGCGGCTGGCTGGCGCAGGCGTTGCCCGACTACATGGTGCCCGGCGCCATCGTCGTGCTGGAGCGCATGCCGGTCACGCCCAACGGCAAGCTGGACCGCCGCGCGCTGCCGTCGCCGGAGTTTGCTGGCTCGAGCGCCTACGAGGCGCCGCAGCCCGGCGTGGAAGCGGTGCTGGCCGGCACCTGGGCCACGGTGCTGAAGGTGGCGCGCGTGGGCCGCCACGACAACTTCTTCGAACTGGGCGGCGATTCGATCCTGAGCCTGCAGATCGTCGCGCGGCTGCGCGCGCTGGGGTGGCTGCTGACGCCCCGGCAGCTGTTCGAGCAGCAGACGCTGGCGGCGGTGGCCGAGGCATTGTCGGCGCTCGACGGCAAGGCCGACGTGGTGCATATCCAGGCATCGCCGCGCCGGACCCGCCTGCGCAGCGCGGACTTTGCGCTGGCGCGGCTGTCGCAAGGCCAGCTCGACGGCCTCGGCCTCGACGCCGCGCGGGTGCAGGACCTGTATCCGCTGTCGCCGATGCAGGCGGGCATGCTGTATCACAGCGTGGCGCGCGCGGATGCCGGCAGTGCCTATATCAACCAGCTGCGGGTCGAGGTCGAGGGGCTCGACCCCGTCCGCTTCGCCCGGGCCTGGCGCGCGGCGCTGGGTTGCCACGATGCCCTGCGTACGGGCTTCCTGCAGCGCGGCGAGCAGCCGCTGCAATGGGTGGCGCACGCGGTAGAACTGCCGCTGGCCGAACACGACTGGTCGGCGCAGCCTCCCGATGGGTTGCCGGCCGCGCTGGACCAGCTTGCCGCGGCGGACCTGGCCCGGGGCTTCGACCTGGAGTGCCCGCCGCTGATGCGGCTGACGCTGGTGCGCACCGGTCCCGGCCGGCATCATCTGGTCTGGACCGTACACCACCTGCTGCTCGATGGCTGGAGCACCTCGCAACTGCTTGGCGAGGTGCTGAAGCGCTATGCGGGCGAAGCCGTCGCGCCGCCCGAAGGCCGCTTTGCCGACTACATCCGCTGGCTGCAGCAGCGCGACGCCAGCGCCGCGCAGGCGTTCTGGGCCGGCCAGCTCGATGGCTTCGACACCCCTACGCGGCTGGCGCAGGCGCTGCCGGCACCGGCCGGCGGCGAAGGCTACGCGCTGTTGCAGCACGACTGCGGCACGGCGCTGACCGAACGGCTGTCGACCTACGCCCGCGCGCACAAGGTGACGCTCAACACCGTGGTGCAGGCGGCGTGGCTGCTGCTGTTGCAGCGCTACACCGGCCAGCGCCGCGTGGCTTTCGGCGCCACCGTGGCCGGACGGCCCGCGGACGTGCCGGGCAGCGAGCAGATGCTGGGGCTGTTCATCAACACGCTGCCGGTGCTGGCCGCGCCGCGGCCAGAGCAGGTGGTGGGCGACTGGCTGCGCGAACTGCAGAGCTTCAACCTGGCCGCACGCGAGCACGGTCATACGCCGCTGTCCGATATCCAGCGCTGGGGCGGCCAGGCCGGGCAGCGGCTGTTCGACAGCATCCTGGTGTTCGAGAACTTCCCGCTCGAAGACGCGCTGGCATCCGCCGGCCGCAGCGGCCTGCGCCTGGCCACGCAGAGCAGCACGGGCCTGACCGAATACGAGATGGACGTCGAGGTCAGCCTGCGCCAGACGCTGCGGCTGGGCTTCACCTACATGCGGCGCGCGTTCGACGTGGCTCAGGTGGCGCGCATCTGCTCGCAGATGACGGGGCTGCTGGAAGCCATCGGCACCGTGCCGGGACAAACCGTTGGCGCGCTCAGCCTGCTGACGCAGGACGAGCACGCGGCACTGCTGGCACTGGGCCAGGGCGAAGCGCCTGCCGGCGAGACCCTGCCGGTGCACGCGCACATCGCCCGCCACGCCGCGGCCCGCCCCGACGCCGTCGCCGTGATCTGCGGCGACCAGGTGCTGCGCTACGGCGAACTGCTCGCCCGCGCCGACCGCCTCGCCGCCGTGCTGCGCGCGCGCGGCATCGGCGCCGAGGACCGCGTCGGCATCGCCCTGTCGCGCTCGCCCGATTTGATCGTCGCGCTGCTGGCGGTGATGCGCAGCGGCGCTGCCTACGTGCCCTTCGATCCCGCCTATCCGAAAGACCGGCTGGCCTACCTGTTTGACGACAGCGCGATCCGGCTGCTCGTCACCGAGCCCGCGCTGCTCGATGCGCTGCCCGCGCCGGCCGCGCTGCCGGTGCTGACGCTGGATGCGGTCGACGATGGCATAGCGCCGCTCGCGCAGCAGCCGGTCCACCCTGGCCAGCTTGCCTATGTGATCTACACCTCCGGCTCCACCGGCCGGCCCAAGGGCGTCTGCGTTGCGCACGGCCCGCTCGCCATGCACGTGGCCGCGACCATCGACGCCTACGAGATGGGCCCGCATTCGCGCGAACTGCACTTCCTCTCGTTCGCCTTCGACGGCGCCCACGAGCGCTGGCTGTGCGCGCTGGCCTGCGGCGGCTCGCTGCTGCTGCGCGACGATGCGTTGTGGACACCGGAGCAGACCGCCGCGGCCATGACCCGCCACGGCGTCACCAACGCCGGCTTCCCGCCGGCCTACCTGCGCCAGCTGGCCGAGCATTGCGAACAGAGCGGCGAGCGTCCGCCGGTGGCGCTCTACTCCTTCGGCGGCGAGGCCATGCCGCGCGCCGCGTTTGCCCAGGCACGCCGCGCGCTGGCACCACAGACCTTTATCAACGGCTATGGCCCGACCGAAACCGTGGTCACGCCGATGGCCTGGAAGGCGCGCGCCGATGCGCCCGAAGCCGAGTTTGCCGGCACCTACGCGCCGATCGGGCGCCCGGTGGGCGCGCGCCGCTGCTACCTGCTCGATGCCGAACTGAACCTGGTGCCGCCGGGCGTGGCCGGCGAGCTTTACATCGGTGGCGAGGG
>NZ_QKZN01000031.1:0-6089 GCF_003254285.1 Cupriavidus phytorum | reverse complement strand
GATGTGCCGAAGCCTGAAGTGGTGTTCAACTACCTGGGCCAGCTCGACGCCAGCTTCGCCGACGACAGCCCGTGGCGGCTCTCGGCCGACAGCGCAGGCGCCAACCAGGATCCGTCGGCGCCGCTATCGCATTCGCTGTCCGTCAACGGACAGGTGCTGGATGGCGAACTGCGGCTGACGCTGGCCTTCAGCCGGGCACGCCATCGGGCGGAGACGGTCCGCCGGCTCAGCGACGCCTTGCGCGACGAACTGCAAGCGCTGATTGCCCACTGCAATGCGGGCGCCGCGGGCTTCACCCCAAGCGACTTCCCGCTGGCGCGGCTGACGCAGGCCGCGCTGGATGCCCTGAAGCTGGACCCGGCACAGGTGCAGGATCTCTACCCGCTGTCGCCGATGCAGGCCGGCATGCTGTTCCACAGCGTGCTGGCGCCCGAGGGCAGCGCCTATACCAACCAGCTGCGCGTCGATATCGACGGGCTCGATCCGGCACGCTTTATTGCGGCATGGGAGGCCGCGATAAAGCGCCACGACAGCCTGCGCTGCGGCTTCCTGCACCGGGCCGACCCGCCGCTGCAGTGGGTTGCCCGTTCGGTGCGGCTGCCGGTAACTACCGAAGACTGGACCGGCCGCGACGCGGCCGGGCTGGATCGCTTTGCCGCCGCCGAACTGGCCCGGCGCTTCGACCTGGAGCGCCCGCCGCTGATGCGACTGGCGCTGCTGCGCACCGGTGCGCATCGCCACCATCTGGTCTGGACCGTGCACCACCTGTTGCTCGACGGCTGGAGCACCGCACAGCTGCTGGCTGAAGTGCTGCGCCACTACGCCGGCGAAACGCTGCCCGCCAGCGGCGGCCGCTTTGCCGACTATATCGGCTGGCTGCAGTCGCGCGACAACGCCGCCGGCGAAGCCTTCTGGAAGGCGCAGCTGGCACCGCTCGATGCGCCAACCCGCCTGCTTGCCGCATTGCCGGCTCCGGAACAAGGACAAGGCCAGGGCGAGCATCACCACGAACTCGACGCCGCCGAGACCACCGCGCTGGCCACCTTCGCCCGCGCGCAGAAAGTCACGCTGAACACGCTGGTGCAGGCCGCCTGGCTGTTGCTGCTGCAGCGCTGCACCGGCCAGCCCTGTGTGGCCTTCGGCGCCACCGTGGCCGGCCGCCCGGCCGAGCTTCCGGGCGCGCAGCAGATGCTGGGGCTCTTTATCAATACGCTGCCGGTGATCGCGTCGCCGCGTCCGCAGCAAGCGGTGGGCGACTGGCTGCGCCAGGTGCAGGCGCTGAACCTGGCGCTGCGCGAGCACGAGCACACCCCGCTCTACGACATCCAGCGCTGGGCCGGACACAGCGGCCAGGCCCTGTTCGATTCGATCGTCGTGTTCGAGAACTACCCGGTCGATGCGGCGCTGCGCCGCGCACCTGCGGGCCTGGCGTTCTCCGGCATCGGCAACCGGGCCGAGACCAACTACCCGCTGGCGCTGGTGTTCGCGCACACCGACACGTTGCGCCTGACCTGCCGCTTCGACCGCGCCGCGCTTGGCGATGCGCAGGCGCAGCTGCTGGCGCGGGGCCTGTTTACGGTGCTACGCCAGATGGTCGCCGACGCTGCGCTCCCGCTTGGCCGGATCAGTCTGTCCACGGCTGCGGCAGCCCTGCCAGCCGCTGCGGCCGTTGCTCAACTTGCCCACCTTCGCTTCGAAGCCCATGCCGCCTCGACCCCGAATGCCGTGGCGCTGGCGGCGGACGACGTGCAACTCACCTATCGCGAACTCAATTGCCGCGCCAATGCCCTCGCGCATCGCCTGCTCGCACTAGGGGTAGGCCCGGACGTGCCAGTTGGCGTGCTGGCCGAACGCTCCGTCGAACTGGTGGTCGCGCTGCTCGCCATCCTCAAGGCCGGCGGCGCCTACGTGCCGTTCGATCCCGACTATCCCGCCGACCGCCTGGCCTATATGGTCCAGGACAGCGGCGTGGCGATGCTGCTGGCGCAGCGGCCCGACGCCATCGCGGCGTTGCCCGCGGCCGTGCCGGTGATCGACCTGGGCGCGCCATCCCTTTACGACGGCGAGTACGCCGACCCGTCGCCGGCGTTGCATCCGCACCACCTGGCGTATGTGATCTACACCTCGGGTTCCACCGGCCGGCCCAAGGGCGTGGGCATTTCGCACGGCGCGCTGGCGCATTACCTGCACGGCGTGCTGTCGCAACTGGCGCTGGCACCGGCATCGCGCATGGCGATGGTGTCGACGCCGGCGGCGGATCTCGGCCATACGGTGCTGTTCGGTGCGCTGGCCAGCGGCGGCGCGCTGCACCTGCCGGCGCGCCGCTGCGTGTTCGATGCCGCGGCGTTCGCGCGCTACATGGCGCAGCACCGCATCGGCGTGCTCAAGATCGTGCCCGGCCACCTGCGCGCCCTGCTCGACGGCGCGCAGGCGGCCGGGGTGCCGCTTGCCGACGTGCTGCCCGAACATACCCTGGTGCTGGGCGGCGAAGCAACCGACGCGGCGCTGCGCGCCCGCCTCCACGCGGCCAGGCCGGGGTGCCGGCTGGTCAACCACTACGGGCCGACCGAGACCACCGTCGGCGTGCTGGTGCACGTGGCCGGCACCACGCCGCAGCCCGGGGCAGGCTTGCCGCTGGGGCAGCCGCTGACCGGCACCGGCGCGTACGTGCTGGACGCCGACCTGTGCCCGCTGCCCGACGGCATCGCGGGTGAGCTCTATGTCGGCGGGCCCGCGCTGGCGCGCGGCTACCTCGGCCGCGCGGCGTTGACGGCAGAGCGCTTCGTCCCCGATCCGTGCGCCCGCGACGGCGCGCGGCTGTACCGCACCGGCGACCGCGTGCGGCGCCGCGCCGACGGCGTGTTCGAGTATCTGGGCCGCGTCGACGACCAGGTCAAGATCCGCGGTTTCCGCGTCGAGCCGGGCGAAGTCGCGGCGCAACTGGCGGCGCTGCCGCAGGTGCGCCAGGCCGCGGTGGTCGCCGCGCCTGCCGCCGGCGGCATGCAACTGGTCGGCTACGCGGTGCCGCGAGCGGATGCGCGGCCCGATCCTGCCGCGTTGTGCCGTGCCCTCGCCGCCACGCTGCCGCCGCATATGGTGCCGGCCGCCATCGTGCTGCTCGATGCGCTGCCGCTCACCGCCAACGGCAAGCTGGACCGCCGCGCACTGCCGGCGCCGGACGCCACCGCGCCTTCGGCGGCGCCGGAGCAGGAAGCACCGCAAGGCGATCTCGAGATCCGTCTCGCCGGCATCTGGCAAGCGCTGCTGCAGGTGCCCGCGGTGGGCCGCCACGACAACTTTTTCGCACTGGGCGGCCATTCGCTGCTGGCCGTCCAGCTCCTGTCCCGGATCCAGGGCGAGCTTGGCATCGAGGTGCCGCTGGCCCTGCTGTTCGGCGCCGCCACGCTGGCCGAGCTGGCGGCGGCGCTGCCGGCGCAGCAACGCCATGCCGACGAAGCCGCCCTGCTGGAACTGGAAGCGTTCGCCAACACCCTGGAGTCAGTCTGAATGATCGAAGCCAACACCGCGGCCCGTCTGGCCGCGCGCTTTGCCACGCTGGCACCGGCCCAGCGCCGCGCCCTTCTCGACAAGATGGCCGGGCAAGGCATCGCATTCGCGCAATTGCCGATCCCCGCGCTGCCGCGGCCCGATACCGCCGCCGGCTACGATGCGCCGCTGTCGTATGCACAGCAGCGCCAGTGGTTCCTGCACCGCTTCGCGCCGGAAAGCGCGGCCTACCACATCAGCAGCCGCGTCGAACTGTACGGCGAACTCGACGCCGGCGCGCTGCAGGCGGCGTTTGCCACGCTGGTGCAGCGCCATGAAGCCCTGCGCACGGTGTTCCTGGCGGACGCCGATGGCCTGGTACGGCAGCATGTGCGCGCCGCAGCCAGCATCGAACTGCCGCTGACCGACTTGTCGGCCGATCCCGCCAGCGCCGACGCACAAGCCGCGGCGATCGCCGAAGCGCCGTTCGACCTCGGCCGCGCGCCGTTGCTGCGCGTGCACCTGCTGCGCCTGGGCGCGCGGCACCATCGGCTGGTGCTGGCGATGCACCATATCGTGTCGGACGGCTGGTCGATGCAGCTGCTGATCGACGAGCTGGCAGCGGCCTACCGCGCGCAGCGGCTCGGCCAGCCGCTGCCCGGGGCCGCGCCCGCGATCGGCTATACCGACTATGCGGTGTGGCAGCGCAACTGGCTCGAGGCTGGCGAACAGGCACGGCAACTGGCCTGGTGGCGCGCAACCCTGGAGGGCGCGCCCGGCGTGCTGGCGCTGCCGGCCGACCTTCCCCGCCCCGCCGTGGCGGCCTACCGCGCGCAGCGCTGCGAGATCGCCATCCCTGCCACGCTCGCCGATGCGCTGCGCCAACGCTCGCAGGCCGGCGGCGGAACGCTGTTCATGGCATTGCTGGCCGGCTTCCAGGCACTGCTATACCGCTATACCGGCAGCCGCGACCTGTGCGTGGGGGTGCCGGTGGCGGGCCGCAACCGCCTGGAAACAGAGCGCGTGGTAGGCCTGTTCGTCAACACGCAGGTCGTGCGCGCACGACTTGACGGCAGCCAGCCGCTGTCCGCGCTGCTCGGCCAGACCCGCGAAGCCGTGCTGGGCGCGCAGGCGCACCAGGACCTGCCGTTCGAGCAACTGGTGGAAGCGCTGCAGCCCGAGCGCAGCGTCAGCTACCACCCGCTGTTCCAGGTGGTGCACAACCACCGCCGCGGCGACCGCGCGGCGCGCGTGTCGCTGCCGGACCTCGAACTCGAAAGCGCGCCGGTGGGCGAGCGCACCACGGCGCTGGAGCTGACGCTCGATACGCGCGAGGACAGCGACGGCCGTATCCATGCCTGCTTCCACTATGCCGCGGAACTGTTCGACGCCGGCACGGCGCAGCGGCTTGCGCGCCATTACGTGCGGCTGCTGAGCCGGCTGGCCGACGCTCCAGAACAATCGCTCGATGCGGTGGACCTGCTTGACGAGTCCGAACACCGCAGCCTGCTGGCGCTGGGCCAGGGCGAGGCGCCTGCCGGCGAGACCCTGCCGGTGCACGCGCACATCGCCCGCCACGCCGCGGCCCGCCCCGACGCCGTCGCCGTGATCTGCGGCGACCAGGTGCTGCGCTACGGCGAGCTGCTGGCCCGCGCCGACCGCCTCGCTGCCGTGCTGCGCGCGCGCGGCATCGGCGCCGAGGACCGCGTCGGCATCGCCCTGTCGCGCTCGCCCGAATTGATCGTCGCGCTGCTGGCGGTAATGCGCAGCGGCGCTGCCTACGTGCCCTTCGATCCCGCCTATCCGAAAGACCGGCTGGCCTACCTGTTTGACGACAGCGCGATCCGGCTGCTTGTCACCGAGCCCGCGCTGCTCGATGCGCTGCCCGCGCCGGCGGCGCTGCCGGTGCTGACGCTGGAGACGGTCGACGATGGCATCGCGCCATTGGCAGAGCGGCCAATCCACCCCGGCCAGCTTGCCTACGTGATCTACACCTCCGGCTCCACCGGCCGGCCCAAGGGCGTCTGCGTTGCGCACGGCCCGCTCGCCATGCACGTGGCCGCGACCATCGACGCCTACGAGATGGGCCCGCATTCGCGCGAACTGCACTTCCTCTCGTTCGCCTTCGACGGCGCCCACGAGCGCTGGCTGTGCGCGCTCGCCTGCGGCGGCTCGCTGCTGCTGCGCGACGATGCGTTGTGGACACCGGAGCAGACCGCCGCCGCGATGACCCGCCACGGCGTCACCAACGCCGGCTTCCCGCCCGCCTACCTGCGCCAGCTGGCCGAGCATTGCGAGCAGAGCGGCGAGCGTCCGCCGGTGGCGCTCTACTCCTTCGGCGGCGAGGCCATGCCGCGCGCCGCCTTTGCCCAGGCCCGCCGCGCGCTGGCACCACAGATCTTCATCAACGGCTATGGCCCGACCGAAACCGTGGTCACGCCGATGGTCTGGAAGGTGCGCGCCGATGCGCCCGAAGCCGAGTTTGCCGGCACTTACGCGCCGATCGGCCGCCCGGTGGGCGCGCGCCGCTGCTACCTGCTCGATGCCGAACTGAACCTGGTGCCTCCGGGCGTGGCGGGCGAGCTTTACATCGGTGGCGAGGG
>NZ_QKZN01000030.1:0-6121 GCF_003254285.1 Cupriavidus phytorum | reverse complement strand
TGGTCTTCTTGAACCCCGAACGAGCTGAGCAGGAAGCTACCGGGCACCGGAAAGCAGCATAACGGCGGACGCGACAACTACCTTGACACACACCGCTTCGGCCAAGAAGTAGGTCGCCGGCTGCGCCGGCGAAACAGCCACCCTTGCCAAGGACGACAACCAAACCAACCGCAATAACCCCAGCCGCGCCAGCGCCAGTAATTTCCCCTCCAGCGCGTTCGTCATCCGTAAGGCACCCCCGCATATGGCGCGGGGCCGCGCGCACCAGAACCCCGATGATCCCCTTGCTTGCGCCATTCTTTGCCGGCCCGCTGCGCCCGTTCGGCGAGCGCCTGTCCATTGCCGCACAGCCAGCGCAGCCCTCGCTCAGCGCCGCGGCACCGGGCTTGGCCGATACCTGCCTTGCCAAGCTGGCACAGGCGCTGGGCTGCGATGACCGGCGCGCGCTGGCGGCGGCATGGTTCCGTGACTACACGCTGGCTGTGCTGCCCGGCGCGCTGGTGGCCGCAACGCTGCATCGGCGCAGGCTGCCGTTCGATCATCCCGCGCTGGGATGGCAAGTCGCGGCCGATGGCCGTGTGACCAGCCTGGTGCTGCCCGATGACGGTACGCCGGCCACAGGGACGCTGCCGTGCTTGCTGGCGCCGCTGCTCGCGCGACATCTGCCGCAAGTGGTGGCGGCATTCGCGGGTGCCGCGCGTGTATCGCCGCGGCTGCTGTGGTGTACCGGTGGCGTCGCCGCCGCCGGCGTCGCGCGGCAACTGGCCGCACATCCCGCGCTTGCCGCGGCACAGCGCGCGGAACTGCTGGCGTGGAGCGGTCATGCCGTGTCCGCCGACGGCTTCGGCAATCCGTTCCACGGCGCCTTCCGCCCGGGCGCGGAGCCCGGGCTGCCCGGCGTAACGGCGGTGCGGCGCATCTGCTGCCTGAACCACCGCCTGCCCGACGAAGGGTATTGCGGCACATGCCCGCTGGTGGCGGATGCGCGGGCACGCGCCCGGCTCAGCGGCGCGGAAGCTGCTCCCGCGCGCGCCACTGCCGCCATAGCCAGCCCGCGGTGACCGCGACCGGCACGCCCAGGCCGACCCAGCACAGCGCATCCCACGCGCCGTCACCAAAAATGCCGGCCGCCAGGCCGCCCAGCGACAGCGCGCCCAGCAGCACCGGCATCGGCCAGGTAGCGTCGATCCGCTTCATGCCTGGTCTCCCGACAGTTGCGGCGGCAGCGGTGCGCGCGCCTCCTCGCGGCTGCGGCGCGGCCGCTTGAGCCAGAAGATCAGTCCGGTCACGGTGGCCCCCGCCGTGATCACGGTCAGCAGCGCCCACAGGATCTGCAGCGGCCTGCCGGCATAGTCGCCGAAGTGGAACGGGGCCGACAGCAGCAGCACCTGCAGGTACCACGGCATGCCGCGCACCGCGGCGACGCGGCCGTCGCCGGCATCGACCAGCACGATCGCATAGACGCGCTTCTGCAGCTCGGTATGGCCACGCAGCACCACGCCGTAGTGGCGGCCGGTGGAGAACTCGGTGCCGGGGTAGAACACGAAGGCCGGATCCTTGCCCGG
Source organism: Cupriavidus phytorum (assembly GCF_003254285.1). Classification (NCBI taxonomy): domain Bacteria; kingdom Pseudomonadati; phylum Pseudomonadota; class Betaproteobacteria; order Burkholderiales; family Burkholderiaceae; genus Cupriavidus; species Cupriavidus phytorum. The sequence continues at coordinate 4,556 of NZ_QKZN01000030.1, read as the reverse complement.
TACGGCCTGGTGGGCCGCTTCCAGCGCGCGGTCGACCGGCACCAGTTGCGGCGGCATCGGGCCGGGCAGGGTGGCGATCAGGTGCTGCAGCTCGGTCTTCTGCCACAGCCCGATGATCAGCGGCGAAAACGACAGGAAGGTGCCGGTCAGCCCGACCACCAGCGCCCACACCATCACCACGATGCCGAACAGATTGTGCAGGTCCGCCTGCACCACGCGCACCGGCTTGCCGAAACGCACCAGCCCGAAAGCCAGCTTGCGCATGAAGGGCCCGTAGAGCACCAGGCCGCTGATCAGGCTGAGCGCGAACAGCACGCCGATAAAGCCGATAAAGAACTGCCCGGGCAGGCCCAGGAACAGGTTCAGGTGCAGCTTGAGGATAAAGCCGCTGACGGTCTCGCCGACCGGGCCAGGCTTGCGCGGCGCGCCGGTGGCGGCATCGAACTGCACCGTGGTGCCGTGGCGCAGCTTGGGCTCGCCGGGCGGGCCGACGCGCACGCCGACGGCATCGGCGTCATCCTCGGCGAAGGCGATCGACTTGGGCGCCTGGCCCGCATGGGCCGCGCGCGCCGCGTCGACCAGGCCCTGCAGCGGCGGGCGCTGCGCCGGTACCGGCAGGGTGCGTTCGGCCGACACCAGGCCGTGGTGTTCCTGGCCGGCGAGCGCGTCGATGTCCTCGTGGAAAATCAGCAGCAGGCCGGTGAGGCAAAGCACCAGCAGGTTCAGCGTGCAGAGCAGGCTGGTCCAGCGGTGGATCGCGTACCAGAAGCGTAGCGTGGGGGCTTTCATGTGATGGGACTCCTGCAAGGCCGCGGCCCCGCGCCCGGGTCGCGGGTGCGGGGCCGTGCCTGTTGCCAGGTATAGGCATGCCAGGCCATGCCCGGCTTACCAGCGGTACGTCACCGTGCCGATGATGGTGCGGCGGCGCCCGTAGTAGCAATTGGTGGCGCTGTCGCATGCGGCGACGTAGGTCTTGTCGAACAGGTTGTTGACGTTCAGCCGCAGCGTGTAGTGCCGGGCAAACGAATAGCTCGCGGCCAGGTCCACCAGCGTGAAGCCCGGCACCTCGGTCACGTTGGTCTGGTCGTAGGTCTTGCTGACATAGCGCACGCCGCCGCCCAGCCAGACCCCGGCGAGGAACCCGCTGGACAGGCGGTAGTCCGCCCACAGCGAGGCCATGTGGCGCGGCACGTATTGCGGCGTCTTGCCGGCGTTGGGCGCGTTCGGGCCCGCCTTGGTGACCTCGGCGTCGGTGTACGTGTACGACGCCAGGATGTTGAAGTTGGGCGTGACCGACCACGTGCCTTCCAGCTCCACGCCCCGCGAGCGCACTTCACCCAGCTGCGACGAGAAGCCGCTGACCGGCGAGGTGGTCAGCACGTTGGCTTGGGTCAGATCGAACAGCGACAGCTGGGCAAAGCTGCGGCTGCCCGTGGGCTGCCATTTCAGGCCGGCCTCGTACTGCTTGCCGGTGGTGGGCTGCGGCGTGCCGCCGCCGAACAGCGGCACCGCCGTGGCCGGCTCGAACGAGGTCGAGTAGCTGACGTAGGGCGAGAGGCCGTAGGGCCCTTCCCACAGCAGGCCGGCGCGGCCGGTGAACTTGCCGTCGTCGCTGCCGGTGCGGGTGACCGCGTTGGTCGACAGCGCGCGCGTGTCGGTGTTGACCTTGGCCTTGTCATAGCGCCCGGCCAGCTGCAGCATGAAGCGCTCGGAGATCCGCACCATGTCCTGCAGGTAGAAGCCGATCTGGCTGCGCGTGGTGTCCTCGTCGGTCTGGTAGTTCGGCGCGACGAAGTTGCCGTAGACCGGGTTGAAGATATTCAGCGGCGGCTGCGCGGCCGGCGTGTTGCCGGTCAGGCCGCGCAGGCGGTTGAAGGTCGAGCGCGAGTAGTCGATGCCGGTCAGGATGGTATGGTCGAAGATGCCATGCCTGAGCTTGATCTGCGCCTGGTTGTCGACCGTGAACAGGTCGAACGACTCGTTCGAGCGCAAGCCGATGCGCCGCATCAGGTAGGGGCCGTTGGGCGGATTCGCCACCAGCCCGCCGTTGCCGCCGATGTTCTCGTAGCTGACGTACATGTGGCCGTAGCGCAGGTTCTGGCGCAGCGTCACGGTATCGTTCAGGCGGTGCGAGAACTCGTAGCCGGCCAGGTACTGCTCGCGCTTGAAGCGGTCGAAGCCGGGCTCGCCGGTGAACAGGTCGGTCGGGATCTTCGAGCCGTTGGCCAGCGGTGTGACGGTACCCAGCGCCGGCAGGAAGTTGGCGCTGTTGCCGGCGTTGTCGTGGTAGATCTGCGCGTAGGCCGTGAAGCTGGTGGCATCGGTGGGGCGCCACGTGATCTGCGGCGCGATGAAGAAGCGGTCATCGCCGGCCATATTGGTCTGCGTGCCGCTGTCGCGCGCCAGCGCGGTCAGGCGGTACAGCACCTTGCCATCCTTGTCGAGCGCGCCGGTGAAGTCGCCGGAGACCTCCTTGCGCTCATAGTTGCCGAAGCTGAGGTTGATCTCGTTGGCGGTCTCCGCCTGCGGCCGCTTGCTGATCTGGTTGATCAGGCCGCCGGGCGAGGTCTGTCCGTACAGCACCGACGACGGACCGCGCACCACGTCGACGCGCTCCAGGCTGTACGGCTCCAGCTCCCAGCCACCGTAACCGCCGGACGCCGGCAGTTTCAGGCCGTCCCAGTACTGGCTGTTCTGGGACACGGTGAAGCCGCGGATCATGTACGTGCTGCGCCGCGTATCGACGATTGGCTCGGTGCGCACGCCGGCGCTGTAGCGCAGCGCTTCCTCGACCCGCTGCACGCCCTGGGCGCGCATCTGGTCGGCGGTGATGACGCTGATCGACTGGGGCGTGTCCGCAATCGGCACATCCGACTTGGTGGCGGACACCGACTTCTTGTTCGCCGACCCGTAGTTCTCGACGCTGTCGGCGCGCACGCTGACGGTCGGCAGCTGTACCTCCGCGGTGGCGCCCGCCTGCGCCGTGCCGTTGTCCTGCGCCTGCGCGCACTGCATGGAGACCGCCAGCGCCAGCGCCGTCAACGCGAACGGTTGATGGCTTGGCCGGCCCTGGCCCGGGCGACCCGTTCTACCCCTGTACATATTCCTCCTGGATTTCGGCTTTCTTGATTTCGGCCGTATTGTAAATGCAAATCATTGTTATTAGCGTTAAGAAAATTCATTCGCAGGCTCCTACATCGGGAGGGTGGCCGTGCCGGTGGTCGGGTGCTGCGCTTCGGTTTCGGGCTCGGGGCGGGCCTGGACGCTGCGGCCCAGCTGCTCAAGCAAACGTGGGTCGCGCACGATGGCGTGGTGGTCCACCCCATCCAGCACGGTCTCTTCGCGCGGTGCGCCCAGCCAGCCGGCCAGGCGTGCGGCCGCGCCGTCACGGCCGGCGCGCCACCAGACCGCGCGCGGCGCCCTTACCACGGGCAGCGTGCGCTGCGCCGCGGCCAGCAAGCCCAGCCGGTGCGCGGCCAGGAACATGTGCGCCAGCTCGTCCGCGCCCAGCGCGGCCTGCGGCGCCGTGGACGCGGCAATGCGCGGCGCGAGCAGGGCGCGCACGGATTCGGCGTCGGGCTCGGGAGTGGCATCGCGCGGCAGCGTGAGCGGTTCCGCGCCGGGCAGCAGGCGTTCTGCAAACGCAGCCAGGGCCGCGGGCCAGCCGGGCGCCGCACTGGTGTGCGAACGCGGCTCCGGCACGAACGGATCGACCAGGCCCAGCCACTGGACCGTCTGCCCCTGTGCCTCCAGCTCGCGCGCCATCAGCGTGGCGAGCGCCGCGCCGAGCGACCAGCCCAGCAGCAGGTAAGGCCCTTGCGGCTGCGCCGTGCGCCATTCCCGCACATAGTCCGCCGCGATCGATGCCAGCGAGGCGTCGCGCCATGCCGGATCCGCCAGCGCGCGCGCCTGGAAGCCATAGACCGTGCGCTGCGCGCCCAGCTGCGCGACGATGGCGTCGTAGTCGAACAGCGTGCCCAGCGCCGCGTGGACGCAGGCCACCGGCGGCAGCGTGGCGCCAGCCGGGCCGGGCGCGAGCACGCGCAGCGCGGCAGCGGGCGTGGCGTCGGGCAAGCCCGTGGCAGGCGCGCCGTCCGGCAGCAACTGCCCGATGGTCGGGGTCCGCATCAGGTCGCGCAGCTTCAGGTCCAGCCCTAGCGCCCGGTTGGCGCGCACGCGGGAAATGACCTTCAGGCTCAGCAGCGAATCGCCGCCGAGCGCGAAGAAGTTGTCGTCCAGCCCCACGCGCGGCACGCCAAGCACGTCCTGCCATATCTGCGCCAGCCCGCGCTGCGCTTCGGTTCGCGGCGGCACATGCTGGTCGGCGCGTTCGGCTCCCGGTACAGGCAGCGCACGGCGGTCAAGCTTGCCGTTGGGGGTCAGCGGCAGGGTGTCGAGCACGACGAAGGCGGCCGGCACCATGTAGTCGGGCAGTTCCGTGGCCAGCGCGGTGCGCAGTGCCGCGCCATCGATCGTCGCCCCCGCAGCCGGGACCACATACGCGACCAGCCGCGCCCCGGACGGTCCCTCGGCAGCGATCACCGCCGCATTGGCCA
>NZ_QKZN01000029.1:0-7245 GCF_003254285.1 Cupriavidus phytorum | reverse complement strand
ATCCCGCGCAGACGCGCACGGTGCTGGGGCTGGGCCTGTCGGCCAGCCTCAACGCGCCGATCGACGAGATGAAGTTCGGCGTGTTCCGCATGTAAGCCTGCCAATCTGCGCCGACCTGATATTGCCTGACTCCTGATGCGCCGCACCGCCCGCCTGCTTCAACGCCTTGCCCTGGCCACGGTGCTTGCCGTGCTGGCACCGCTGTGCGGGCATGCGCAGATGGCCGACGGCAACGGCCAGTCGGCGGCGCGCGTGCGCTTCCAGGAGCAGGTGGTGATGCTGCCCAAGGCCGCGATCCCGTCGCGCATCGACCTGGAAGCGACGGTGTTCAAGCCGGCCGGCGCGGGGCCGTTCCCGCTGGTGGTGATCAACCACGGCAAGGCACCGGGCCGGCCCGGCATGCAGGGGCGCGCGCGCTTTCCGGCGCAGAGCGTGGAGTTCCTGCGCCGCGGCTACGCGGTGGTGCTGCCGATGCGGCAGGGCTTCGCGCGCTCGGGCGGCGCCTATATCGGCGGCAGCTGCGATATCGAGACCAACGGCATGATGCAGGCCGACGACGTCGTCGCCACGCTCGACTACATGGCGACGCAGCCCTATGTCGACATGGACCGCATCGTCGTGATCGGCCAGTCGCATGGCGGGCTCACCACCATGGCGTTCAGCACCATCGCCTATCCCGGCGTGCGCGGCGTGGTCAACTTTGCCGGCGGGCTGCGCAACCTGAACTGCCCCGACTGGGAAGAGCGCCTGGTTGATGCCTTCGCCGCCTACGGCAGCGTGGCGCGCTACCCCTCGCTGTGGTTCTATGGCGACAACGACAGCTACTGGCCGGTACCCTTGCCCGGCCGCATGTTCAACGCCTTCAAGGCGCGCGCCAGCGGCCCTGCGGCGCAGGCCCGGCTGGTCGACGTGGGCGAGTTCGGCGCCGACTCGCACCGGCTGTTCAGCGCGCGCGAAGGCATCCCGGTGTGGCTGCCGGAGGTGGGCGAGTTCTTCCGCTCGCTGGGGCTGCCCTTCGATCCGGACACCTGAGCCGCATCATCCCTATCCGCTATATGCGCCATTTCCGCCAACGGAGCGAACCATGGAATTCACTGCCCTGACCGTCAATATCGCCAACCACGTCGCCACCGTCACGCTGAACCGGCCCGACGTGCGCAACGCCTTCAACGAGACCGTGATCGCCGAGCTGACCGGCGCCTTCCGCGCGCTGGGCGACATGGACGAGGTGCGCGCCATCGTGCTGGCCGGCAGCGGCCCGGCGTTCTGCGCCGGCGCCGACCTGAACTGGATGAAGAAGATGGCCGGCTACTCCGACGACCAGAACCGCGCCGATGCGCTGACGCTGGCGCAGATGCTGCATACCATCTGGTCGTGCCCGCGCCCGGTGATCGCGCGCATCCAGGGCGACACCTATGCCGGCGGCATGGGCCTGGTGGCCGCGTGCGATATCGCGGTGGCGGCCGAGCACGCGCATTTCTGCCTGTCCGAGGCGCGCCTGGGGCTGCTGCCCGCTACCATCAGCCCGTACGTGATCCGCGCCATGGGCGAGCAGGCCGCGCGCCGCTACTTCATCACCGCCGAGCGCTTCGACGCGGCCGAGGCGCTGCGCCTGGGCCTGCTGCACGCGGTGGTGCCGGCCGAGGCGCTCGACGCCAAGGTCGCCGAACTGACCGCCGCGCTGGTCGCCAACAGTCCCAACGCCGTGCGCGAGAGCAAGCGGCTGGTGCAGGACATCGCCGGCCGCGTGATCGACAACGACCTGCTGGCCGACACGGCCGACCGCATCGCGAAGATCCGCGCGTCGGAAGAGGGGCGGGAAGGGGTGAAGTCGTTCCTGGAGAAGCGCACGCCGTCGTGGCGGCCGGCCTGAGTCCAAATAAAGACGGCCTGCGATTGCGTGGAGATGGCGGCACGCTAGCCGCAAGCGCAGCGCTTCTTGCCGGCAACGTTCGCCAAATCCGGTCAACGCTGCGCTAACGGCAAAAATCCTGCGGCATTGCCAAGCCGCGGAAGTCCTCCCTACCATGACCCTCCCTATCCGTCCGCGCCCATCGCGCCGACCGGCCCTGCCGGCGGCGCCAGCGCGGATGGCCAACCAAGGAGGGCTATCTTGGACCACCAGTCCCTTTCCACAGGCAGCGTCGCGGCCACACTGGGCCAGCGCAGCCGCGCCGCCGTCTGGCATCCGTGCACGCGCCTGCGTCCCGACGATGACGCCGTGCCGCTCGCGATCGTGCGCGGCGAAGGCCCGTGGCTGCACGATGCCGACGGGCAGCGCTATTTCGACGCCACCAGTTCCTGGTGGGTCAACCTGTTCGGCCATGCCAACCCGCGCATCAACGCCGCGCTGGCAAGCCAGCTGGAGACGCTCGAGCATGTGATGCTGGCGGGCTGCACGCATGCGCCCGCGGTGGAGCTGGCCGAGCGGCTGTCGGCGCTGACCGGCGGCGCGCTGGGCAATGTCTTCTACGCTTCGGACGGTGCCTCGGCGGTCGAGATCGCGCTGAAGATGAGCTTCCACTACTGGCGCAACACCGGCCTGCCGGCCAAGCGCGAGTTCGCCTGCCTGCGCCACGGCTACCACGGCGAAACCGTGGGCGCGCTCGCCGTGACCGACGTGGAGATCTTCCGCGATGCCTACGACGCGCTGATCCGCCGCGCCCATGTGGTGATGTCGCCCGATGCGCGGCAAGCCCGGCGCGGCGAGTCCGCCAGCGACGTGGCGGCGCGCGCGCTGGCGGAGCTGGAGGCGCTGCTGCGCGAGCGCGCCGGCGCCATTGCCGCGCTGATCGTCGAGCCGCTGGTGCAGGGCGCCGCCGGCATGGCGATGCATGACCCGTCTTACCTCGACGGCGTGCGCGCGCTGTGCGACCGCTACCGCGTGCACCTGATCGCCGACGAGATCGCGGTGGGATGCGGGCGCACCGGCACCTTCTTCGCGTGGGAACAGTCGCGCGGCACCGAGGCGCCGCTGCCCGCGCATGCGTGGCCCGATTTCCTGTGCCTGTCCAAGGGCATCAGTGGCGGCTACCTGCCGCTGTCGCTGGTGCTGTCGCGCCCGGAAATCCAGCGCGCCTTCGTCGCCGACGAGCTCGCGCGCAGCTTCCTGCATTCGCATTCGTACACCGGCAACCCGCTCGCCTGCCGCGCGGCGCTGGCCACGCTGGACCTGTTCGCTCAGGATGAGGTGCTGGCGCGCAACCGCGAGCGCGCGCACTGGCTGGCAGACGGCATGGCCGCGCTGGCTGCCGACGCGCGCGTGCGGCACGTGCGCCAGCGTGGGCTGATCTGGGCCGCCGATGTCCGTGACGACGTTGCCGGCGCTGACTTCGCCGCGCGCTTCCACCATGCCGCGCGCGCGCGCGAGCTGCTGGTGCGCCCGATCGGCAATACGCTCTACGTGATGCCGCCCTACGTCTTCGACGCCGCGCAAGCGCGCTGGCTGGGCCAACAGATGCTGGCCACGCTTGACGACGTGACCGCAGGCAAGGAGGTGCGCCATGCTGCTTGAACAACTGAAGCAGGCCGCGGAACAGCGCCACGCCCTGGCGCTGACGCGCCGCCGCCGCATCGCGCACACCGCGTGCGCGCCGCACCAGGCCGTGGGCGAGGACGGTAGCGAGGCGGAATCGCTGCTGACCTTCTGCAGCAACGACTACCTCGGGCTGGCCAACCATCCGCAAGTGGTCGCCGCGTTGGTGGAAGGCGCGCAGCGCTACGGCGCCGGCAGCGGCGCCTCGCACCTGGTCAGCGGCCATTCGCTCGCGCATGCGCAGCTGGAGGCCGAGCTGGCACGCTGGTTCGCTCCGCATATCGCACAGGCGCGCACGCTGTATTTCTGCACCGGCTACATGGCCAACATGGCCGTGCTGACCGCGCTCGGCACCGTTGGCGCGACGCTGTTCTGCGAATCGCTCAACCATGCCTCGCTGATCGACGGCGCGCGGCTGGCGCGTGCCGAGGTGCAGCGCTACCCGCATTGCGACACGGCTGCGCTCGAAGCGCTGCTCGCGGCCAGCACCAGCGCACGCAAGCTGATCGTCACCGACAGCGTATTCAGCATGGACGGCAACGTCGCGCCGCTGCGCAGGCTGCTGGAGCTGGCCGAGCGTTATGACGCGTGGATCGTCGTCGACGATGCCCACGGCTTCGGCGTGCTCGGCGAGCACGGGCATGGCGTGCTGGAAGCGCTCGGCCTGTCGTCCGAACGCTTCATCTATATCGGCACGCTGGGCAAGGCTGCCGGTGTCGCGGGCGCCTTCGTCGCCGCGCAAGAGACCATCATCGAACACCTGGTCAACACCGCGCGGCCGTATGTCTACACCACGGCCGCGCCGCCCGCGGTCGCGCATGCGCTGCTGGCGAGCCTGGCCATCATCGAAGGCGACGAGGGCAGGCAGCGCCGCGCGCAGCTGGCGCGCTGCATCGCCACGCTGCGCGAGGGGCTGGCCCGGCTGGCCGCGATCGCGGACTGGACCCTGGGCGACAGCCAGACCGCGGTGCAGCCGCTGATCGTCGGCGACAACGGCGCCGCGCTGGCGCTGTCGGCCATGCTGGAGGCCGACGGCATCCGCGTCGGCGCGATCCGTCCGCCGACCGTGCCGGAGGGCACTGCGCGGCTGCGCATCACGCTGTCGGCGGCGCACACCGAAGCCGATGTGCGGCGCCTGCTCGATGCGCTGAGCGCCGCGGTGGCGCAGCGGGAGGCAGCATGAGGCCGCGCCCGCCCATGGCACCGTTCGCCTGCTTCGTCACCGGTACCGACACCGGCGTCGGCAAGACCCACGCCAGCGCCACGCTGCTGCATGCGCTCCATGCCGCCGGCTACCGCACCGCCGGCATGAAGCCGGTGGCCAGCGGCAGCGAATGGCGCGACGGCCACTGGCATAACGACGACGTGGCGCAGCTGCGCGCCGCCAGTTCGGTGAACGTGCCGCTGGGCCAGACCTGCCCGTTCCTGCTGCGCACGCCGTGCTCGCCGCACCTGGCGGCCGCGCAGGAAGGCGTGCGCATCACGCGCGCGCCGATCCGCGATGCCTTCGACGCGCTGCGCCGCCAGGCCGATGCCGTGGTGGTCGAGGGCGTGGGCGGCTTCAACGTGCCGCTCGACGCCGGCGCGGTGCGCTGGAACACCGCCGACCTCGCCGTGATGCTGGGCGTGCCGGTGGTGATGGTGGTCGGGATCCGGCTCGGCTGCCTGAACCACGCCGTGCTGACCGCCGAAGCCATCCGCGCGCGCGGCCTGCCGCTGGCCGGCTGGATCGCCAACCGGGTCGACCCGGACATGCTGCTGGCCGACGAGAACATCGCCACGCTGCACGCATCGCTCGATGCACCCTGCCTGGGCGAACTGCCCTGGCAACTGGCGCCCGCCTCCGCGGCGGACCGGCTCGACCTCGCGCCGCTGTTGACTGCCGCCACTCGATACCAGGCCGAGGCCGCTGGCCTGGCTGCCTGAACAAAAATTCCATTGATCATGACCCAAGCCCACACCGTTACCACCATCTCCGCCGAATCGCTGCGCCAGACCGCGCGCCAGCACGCCTTGCCCGACGATGTCAAATGGCGCGTCGATGACGTTGCCGCGCTGTTTGCGCTGCCGTTCAACGACCTGCTGTTCCGCGCCCAGCAGGTACACCGCGAACACTTCGATGCCAACACCGTGCAACTGTCGACGCTGCTGTCGATCAAGACCGGCGGCTGCGAGGAGGACTGCGGCTACTGCCCGCAGAGCGCGCACCACGATGCCGGCGTCAAGGCCGAGAAGCTGTTGGCGCTGGAAGAGGTGCTGGACGCCGCGCGCGCGGCCAAGGCCAATGGCGCCACGCGCTTCTGCATGGGCGCCGCCTGGCGCAGCCCCAAGGACCGCCACCTGGAGCCAGTGATGGACATGGTGCGCGAAGTCAAGGCGATGGGGCTGGAGACCTGCGTCACGCTGGGCATGCTCAAGGCAGAGCAGGCACAGCAGCTCAAGGAAGCGGGCTTGGACTACTACAACCACAACCTCGATACCTCGCCCGAGTTCTACGGCAAGATCATCACCACGCGCACCTACCAGGACCGGCTCGACACCATCGGCCATGTTCGCGATGCCGGCATCAACGTCTGCTGCGGCGGCATCGTGGGCATGGGCGAGTCGCGCGAGGCACGCGCGGGCCTGATCGCGCAGCTGGCCAATATGGACCCGTATCCGGAATCGGTGCCGATCAACAACCTGGTGCAGGTCGAGGGCACGCCGCTGGCCGGCACCGAGGCGCTGGACCCGTTCGAGTTCGTCCGCACCATCGCGGTGGCGCGCATCACCATGCCGCAAGCGATGGTGCGGCTGTCGGCCGGCCGCGAGGCCATGGACGAAGCGCTGCAGGCGTTGTGCTTCATGGCCGGCGCCAATTCAATCTTCTACGGCGAAAAGCTGCTGACCACCGGCAACCCGCAGGCCGACCGCGACCGCGCGCTGCTGGCCCGCCTCGACATCCGCGCCGAGGGCTACGCGGGATAACCCGGGGGAAGGTGACAGGAAAGTGCCCGCTGGACGGCGCGCCGCCGTAATATCCCGGTTAGGGGATAACAAGGAGGGCGCATGTTCAACAAGATCCTGATCGCCAACCGCGGTGAAATCGCCTGCCGCGTGGCCGCCACCTGCCGCCGGCTGGGCATCCGCACCGTCGCGGTGTATTCCGATGCCGACGCCGAGGCGCGCCACGTCGCCTTCTGCGACGAGGCCGTGCATATCGGTGGCGCCGCCGCGCGCGACAGCTACCTGCGCGCCGACCACATCATCGAGATGGCCAAGGAGACCGGCGCCCAGGCGATCCACCCAGGCTACGGCTTCCTGTCCGAGAACGAAGCCTTCGCCGAGGCCTGCGCCGCGGCCGGGCTGGTCTTTATCGGCCCGCCGGCCTCCGCCATCCACGCGATGGGCAGCAAGAGCGCGGCCAAGCAGCTGATGGAAAAGGCGGCGGTGCCGCTGGTGCCGGGCTACCACGGCGAGGACCAGGACCCCGCGCTGCTGCGGCGCGAGGCCGACCGCATCGGCTATCCGGTGCTGCTCAAGGCCAGCGCGGGCGGCGGCGGCAAGGGCATGCGCGTGGTCGAAACCGGCGATGGCTTCGAGGCCGCGCTGATTTCAGTCAAGCGCGAGGCCTCGGCCAGCTTCGGCGACGACAAGGTGCTGGTCGAGAAGTACCTGACGCGTCCGCGCCATATCGAGATCCAGGTGTTCGCCGACACCCACGGCAACTG
>NZ_QKZN01000028.1:0-12471 GCF_003254285.1 Cupriavidus phytorum | reverse complement strand
TCCTCGCTCTTTCGAGCGGTCGCTCACTCTCAGAAAACTGACTGACCAGATCCGAAGACCCAGTCACGTTTTGCTGTGCGAGCACTGTATAACTTTTAAGCTAAAAGACCGAAGTCTTTCGCATCCGCTATCAAGCGCCCACACTTATCGGTTGTTTGTTTGTTAAAGAACTTCGCCATCCGGCTTTGCCGTTCAGCGCGCTGCGTTTTTGTCAGCAGCGAAGGAACGAGACTTTAAAGAAATTTTTTCGATTAAGCAACTGATTTCGAAAAATTCTTTATTGCGCTGGACGCCCTCTTTCGAGTTAATTCTTGCACGCCGTTCCCTGCCCGTTGCGCGATGCCTTGCGAACGAGGGGGCGAATCTTAATACCTGGATGCGAGCCTTGCAAGTGTTTTATCCAACGCAACACAAAGAGCCTCTGCTGTCACTTTGACAGCTCGTCCCACCGGGCACGATCGATGTCGCCCGGTGGGCAGCGCTGTCGCCTTTGCGCCTCACCTGAACGGCTGCGCCTCAGTCGGAAAGTTTCTTCGGCCGCACCGCATCGGCCGTGCCCTGGATGAAGGCCTGGATCTTGACGACGTCTTCGGCGGTCAGCTTGCCGGTGAAATCCGGCATGCCCTGGCCGACGTAGGGGCCGTTGAACACGATCTTGTCCAGGTTCTGGATCAGGCCTGAGCCCACGTAAGCGAGGTTGGGAATATTGCCGCCCTTGTCCACGCCCGGCACGCCATGGCAGAACACGCAGTTGTTGACGTACAGCTTCTGCCCTTCCTGTACATGGGCGGGGTCGTACTTCACGCCCTGCAGCAGCCCGGCCATCGGATACGGAGCGGACGGCGGAGCCTTGGCCTTGCCGCCAATGGCAAAGGTATAGACCGTCCCGGGCGCCTTGCGGTCGGTAGCGCGAGTGCTCAGGCCGAACACACCGCCCCAGCCCACCGCGATCGACACATATTGCTTGCCGTCGACCATGTAGGTGACCGGCGGCGCCACCACCCCGGTGCCGGTCGGGGTCTCCCACAGCTTCTCGCCGGTCGCCGCATGGTAGGCGATGAAGCGGCCGTCGGCGGTGCCCTGGAACACCAGTTCTCCAGCGGTGGTCAGCGTGCCACCGTTCCAGGGACCGGTGTAGTCCTGCTGCCAGGCCGCCTTCTGCCGGACCGGGTCCCAGGCGATCAGCCGTCCCATCGGCTTGCTTTTCGGCGGCTCGGCGTTGACCAGCATGCCGAGGTTCCAGCCCACCCCGCGATGCGCCTCCGGCGAGTCCTTCTGGTTATGCACCCAGTGCTTGTTGTCGGCCAGGGTCAGCGGCACATGCTGCGCCGGGATATAAGCCAGCCGCAGGCGCGGGTTGTATGACATGGCATGCCAGTTGTGCGCGCCGAACGGTCCCGGCACGGCGTCCACCGGCTTGCCTGAAGTGTCCGCCTGCGGTGTCTCGATCGGACGTCCATTCTTGTCATAGCCAGATGCCCAGTTGACGTCGACGAAGTTCCTTGCCGAGATGAACCTGCCGTCGGTGCGGTCGATCACGAAGAAGAAGCCGTTCTTGGGCGCGTGCAGCAGCACCTTGCGCGGCCTGCCGTCGATCTTCAGGTCAGCCAGGATGATGTCCTGGGTCGAGGTGTAGTCCCAGTTGTCCCCCGGCGTTTCCTGGTAGTGCCAGACGTACTCGCCGGTGTCCGGGTTCAGTGCCACCACCGAGGCCACATAGAGGTTGTCCCCGCCCTTGGGGCTGCGCACCTTGCGGCTCCACGGACCGGCGTTGCCGGTGCCGATGTACATCAGGTTGAGCTCGGGATCGAAGGCCATGGTGTTCCACACGGTGCCGCCGCCGCCGTTGACCCAGTACTTGCCGGCGGGATCCCAGGTGCCGGCGGCGCGTGCCATCGCTTCGTTCTCGAACGGCTTCGAGGGGTCGCCCGGCACCGTGAACCAGCGCCACTGCTGGGCCCCGGTTTCGGCATCGTAGGCGGTGATATAGCCGCGTGCGCCATATTCGGCGCCGCCATTGCCGATGATGACCTTGCCCTTGTACACGCGCGGCGCGCCGGTGATGGTATAGGAATGGCTGCGGTCGACGATGGTGTCCCGCTCCCAGACCTTCTTGCCGGTGGCGGCGTCGATGGCGATCAGCCTGCCGTCGAAGGCGCCGACGTAAACCTTGCCCTTGTGCAGCGCGACGCCGCGGTTGACGACGTCGCAGCAGCCCTTGTGGGCCATCTCGCGCGGCACCTTGGGATCGTAGGTCCACAGCTTCCTGCCGGTGCGCGCGTCGATGGCGTGGACCACGCTCCACGGCGCCGTGACATACATCACCCCCTCCACCACCAGCGGCGTGGCCTCGACACCGCGGGTCGATTCCAGGTCATAGGACCAAACCAGGCCAAGATTCCCGACGTTGCCGCTGTGGATCTGGTCGAGCTTGCTGAAGCGCGTTTCCGCGTAATCCAGCCCATAGGTGGGCCAGTTCGGGGTGCTGGCCTCATTGGCGCGAATCGCTGCACCATCGATGCGCGTGGTGGCGGCGCGGATTTGCTGCGCGACGGGCGGCCTCGCCTGGCTGCCAGCCGCCGCATCCGCCGCATCCGCTGCACGCGCGCCCGCGCACGGCAGCGTCAGCAGCGCCAGGGCGACCGCTGCCACAGTGCGCGCGTGCCCGTTCGCACCGGCTTGCTTGTGTCCTGTCATGTCGTTCTCCTCTCTCTCTGTCAGGTCGTGGCTCGCTCAGAACACCTTGAGCAAACGAAGATTGAAACGGCTGCCCTCCAGCGGGCCATTACGTACCGAGATATCGCGTCCATAGGTGCCGAGCACCTGAACGGTCGGCGTCGGGAACCACGCCATGCCCACCGAGAACTTGGACGTATTGGTGTGGTCGTTGCGCGATACACCATTCACCCTGCTCTCTCCGCCGGCCGCGTAGGACAGCCCGCCGCGGAGGTCGAAGCTTTCGGTCAGGTGGTAGCGCAGCCATGCCTGCCCCTGGAACAGCGGCTCCTGCCGGAGCGTGGCAGCGCTCGGACCGAACTTGTCGTTGCTGCCGAAGATGGTCACGTCGGCGACCAGGTCCAGCGTGAACTTGTCGATCAACGGCGTGATATAGCCCGCCTGCAGCGCGAACTTCCAGCGATGCTCGCCCAGATTCAGCGGCCGGTCCTTGTCATAGCTGCCCACCGGTACGAACAGGAAGGGCGTGATGCCGAAATAGCGCTTCTGTTCCGGCTGGTTCACCAGCCAGACCGTGGCGGCCAGCATCAGGTCGCCCACGCCGCTGGCGCTGCCAAGCGCGCTCAGGTTATCGGTCGCACGCAACTTGCCGAACGGCAGCAGGAATTGCGGGTCGATGGTGTAGCCGCCGATCTCCATAAAGCGAACGTAGCGCACGATGCCGACATCCGAATCCAGGTTGCCGCCGGCGATGCGCTGGCCGCCGGCGTAGATCCTGTCGCGCTCGACGTGCTGGTAGTACAGCAGGCCAAGATTGGTGCCTGCCGGCAGTGCGGTGTAGTCGCCTGCATCCACGTCGATCGCCAGTGCCGGCGCCGCGCCAAGCAGCAGCGCCGCGCCTGCCGCGCTGCGGCACAGGGCCGAGCGCATCCCCGGGCGGAATGCCGTCCGTAGCTTCTTCATGTCTCCTCCACTCTTCTATTGTTTTTGGCCGTGCTGCGGCACGGCGAGCCAGCCGTGCCGCCCCGCCGGCCGGCGGGCAAGGTGGCAAGGGGGCTAAGCGGTTCAGCGCCCCTGCTGACGCGCGATATTGATCACGCTCAGTTGCGCATACTCGGCCAGGCCCTCCGCGGCGAACTCCACGCCCAGGCCGGACTCCTTGGCGCCGACCAGCGGGATATGCGGGCCGAAATGCAGATGCTGGTTGATCCAGGCGGTACCGACATCGAGCTGCTGCGCCACCGCGTAGGCGCGCTGCGGGTCGGACGACCATACCGAACCGCCCAGGCCGTAAGGCGAGGCATTGACGCGCGCCACGGCCTCGTCGATATCGTGGTACTTCAGCACCGGCAGGATGGGCGCGAATTGCTCTTCGGCCACCAGTTCGTTGTTGTCGGGCAGGTCGCGCACAATGGTGGGCGCGACGAAGTAGCCGTCGCCGTGCAGCGCGGCACCACCCGCCAGGATCTTGCCATCGCGCCGAGCCGCGGCCAGGAAGCGGCCCGCCTTGTCGAACTGCATGGCGTTCTGCAGCGGCCCGATGGCAACGCCAGGCTCCGCGCCATTGCCGACCACCGCTGCACTGGCCAGGTCGGCCAGCGCCTCGCACAGTTCGTCATGGATCGAAGCATGCACGTACAGGCGCTTGAGTGCCAGGCACACCTGGCCGCAATTGTAGAAGGCGCTGGCGAAGATCTTTGCTGCGATGTCCGACACCCTGGCATCGTCGAGCACGATGGCGCCGTCGTTACCGCCCAGCTCCAGCGTGACGCGCTTGAGCCGCGGACCGGCGCTTTCCATCACCTTTTTGCCCGTTGCGGTGGAGCCGGTGAAGGACACCTTGGCCACGTCCGGGTGCGCGGTCAGAAAAGCCCCGAGGTCATTGCGGTCGGTGATCACATTCAGCACGCCCGGCGGGAAGATGTCCTGGGCCAGCGCGCCCAGCCGCAGCGCAGTCAGCGGCGTGGTCGGCCCGGGCTTGAGCACGACCGTATTGCCCATCAGCAGCGCGGGCGCGATCTTGTAGGCCGCAATCAGCAGCGGGAAATTCCATGCGGCAATCGCCGCCACCACGCCCAGCGGCTTGTGATGGATTTCGATGCGATGGGTGGCGTCGTCCTGCACCACCGCGACCGGTAGCTCGAGTCCGGCGAGATGCCGGACGAAGGCTTGCGCGAACGCCAGCTCCTGATGCGCCTCCGCAAGCGGCTTGCCCTGTTCCAGCACCAGCGACGCTGCCAGTTCTTCGGCATTGGCGCCGATTTCGTCCGCAAAGCGCAGCAGCAAGGCGCGCCGTGCCGGCAGGCCCGATGCGGCCCAGCCCGGCTGCGCCGCCTTGGCGGCGGCTACGGCGTCGCGCGCCTCGCGTTCCGTGGCGCACGACACGGTGGTGAATACCTGGCCGGTGGCCGGGTTGATGACATCCAGGCGAGCCGTGCCCTCGACCAGTTTTCCGCCTATCAGCAGTGCTGCGTTGCTTGCCATGTGCTTTGTCTCCTTTGGTCCCTTTAGTCCGTTACGCGCGGTTCTTGCCACGCGCTCGGCTCCCTGGACGCAAAGGCCGTGCCCGCACTCCGTCACGGCGCCGGCAAGCCGCATGATGGCCGCTTTCCCGCAACTTCTGCCCGCTGTGCGGGCGCGCGTGAAGCGCGTACCTGTAGCAGTCTGAGGCAGTGTCTCGGTACAACTGCGACACCGCGTTGGCACGCGCGCAAAGAAAAACCCCGCAGCCTTGCACAAGCTGCGGGGTCTGATGCGCACCGGCGCCGTCGCTCAGGCGGACTTGCTGCGCGCCAGTTTGCGGTACAAGGTCGCGCGCGAGATGCCGAGCGCGCGCGCTGCCTGCGAGCGGTTGCCGCTCAGCGCCGCCAGGGTGCGGTGGATCAGCTCGCTCTGCATGTCGGCCAGCATGGTCGAGTGCGTGTCAGGCCCGCCGGGCGGGACACCGGCAGCCGGCGCCCCGATCGCCGCCACCGTCAGCCAGCCTTCGTCGAAGTGTTCGCGTTGCACCAGTTCACCGCCGCCGGACAGCGCCATCGCCGCACGCAGTACCTGGTGCAGTTCGCGGATGTTGCCCGGCCATTGATGCGCCATCAGTACCGCCATCACATCGGCGGCAAGCCGTTTGGGGCGCCCGCGCGCGAGCGACCGCATCATGGCTTCGATCAGTTCGGGCAAGTCGGTGCGCTCGCGCAGCGCCGGCATGCGCACTGACATGCCGTTCAGGCGATAGAACAGGTCCTGGCGGAAGCTGCCCTGGCGCACCAGTTGGTCCAGGTTGCGGTGGGTGGCGCAGATGACGGAAATGTCGACCGGCACCGGCTTGCTGCCGCCGACGCGCGTCAGGCTGCGCTCCTGCAGCACGCTCAGCAGCCGCGTCTGCAGCGGCAGCGGCATATCTCCGATCTCGTCGAGAAACAGGGTGCCATGGTTGGCCTGCTCGATCTTGCCGATGCTGCCGCCCTTGCGGCTACCGGTGAACGCGCCGTCGGCGTAGCCGAACAACTCCGCCTCGGCCAGGCTTTCCGGAATCGACGAACAGTCCAGCGAGACAAAGGCGGTGCCCGGGCGGCTGGCGTCATGCAGCGCGCGCGCCAGCAGGCTCTTGCCGGTGCCGGTCTCGCCCAGCAGAATCACCGGCACCTGCTCGCCGATGACGGTCACGGCCTTGTCGAAGGCGCGCGCGAGGGTCGCGTCGGCAATCAGGCAGTCGGCGCCGCCGGCGGGCTTTGCCGCGGCGGTGCCGTGGCGGCGCGCATGCTGCTCCAGCGAGACGAAGAAACGTTCCCCGCTGCGCGCGCTCAGCGAGCCCGGGGCCGGGCCCGTGCCGCCGTGCAGGCCGCCGGCAAAAACGTCGCGCATATCGATGCCCTCGCCGCTGCCGGTGCGCAGGCCCAGCATTTGCCGGGCAGCACGGTTGGCGGCAATGATCACGTCATCGTCGGAGATGGCGATGATGCCCTCGGCCGGCGTATGGAGCATGCGATGGTCATGATGCAGATGCACGATCCGGCGAGCCGGCAGCCGCGCGTAAAGCCGGTTCTCGATCGACATCGCGGCGGCCTGCACGCGGCTGAGCGCGTAGGCGGGCAGGTCCACGCCGAAGCCGGTGACGTCGAGCACGCCGATCAGCCGGTCGTGGCAGTCGTAGATCGGTGCCGCCGCGCAGACCACGTCGACGAGCTCGTTCAGGTAATGCTCGCCACGCCGTATCTCCACCGGCATGCCCCCTTCGCGCAGCACGCAGCCAGGGGCATTGGTGCCGAGCGCGGCTTCGCACACCTGCTTGCCACCACGGATTGCGGCCGCAGCGGCGGGCGCCGCGGCCGGTCGGCTGCTGGCGCTGACGATCATGCCTGCCGCGTTGGTGCAGAACACCAGCCAGTGTTGCGCGGGAAACGCGCGCGCCAGGATCTCCATGTCCTCGCCGGCGGCTTCTATCAGCACACGGTGTTCGTCCTCGAGCCGCTGCAGCTGGCCATGCGTGACGAAGTTGCTGAACAGGGCGCGATCCTCTGGCCGGAGCCCCGAATTCGCGGCGCGCTCCCACGAGCGGGCAACCAGCTCGGAGACCGTTCCGGGCGGAATCAGCTTGCCGTCGAAGAAGTTCCGCCGCGCGATCTGCACGTCGCGTACCAGCACGTCCGTCGCATGCCTCATTCCCTTGTCTCCACACTGTTTCTGTACTCGGGCTGCCAGTGGGGCGCCCCGGTGGAAGGGAACTTTATGTGAGCCCTACCCTGTTTTCAAGCCTGTGACAGGGGCGGCATGGTTTTCACCTGAGCCGGTGCTGTTTCGCTGCCAGCCAGGTGTCTCAATTTGAGTCACCTGCCGTGGCTGGAATCACACTTGGGCTACTGCGGAAACAGCGCCATCTGGCCGGATATCAGCGTCTCGAAGCCGTCGTCGAGGAATGGCAGGATGGCGTCGGCGATCGGCTGGAGCTGCTTTGTCACGTAGTGGCCGTAGTCGATCGGCGCTGTCCGCACTTCCAGCGGCTCGGGCCCTGCCACCGTCATCACATAGCTGATCCAGCCGCCCTGCTGATACTGGCGCGGACGCCCCTGGCGCTCGTTATAGTCGTCGGCGATGCGCGCGGCGCGCACGTGCGGCGGCACGTTGCGCTGGTACTCCTCGAGCCGGCGCCGCAGCCGCTTGCGGTAGACCAGTTCCTGGTCGAGTTCGCCGGCCAGCGTGCGGCGCACGATGTCGCGCACATAGTCGGCATACGGCTCGCGGTTGAAGACCTTTTCGTAGAGGGTCTGCTGGAAGCGCTGCGCCAGCGGCGACCAGTCGGTGCGCACTGTCTCCAGCCCCTTGAACACCATCTCGCGGGTGCCGTCCGGACGCTCCACCTGGCCGGCATAGCGCTTCTTGCTGCCAAGCTCGGCGCCGCGGATGGTCGGCATCAGGAAGCGCCGGAAGTGCGTCTCGAACTGCAGCTCGAGCGCGCTCTCCAGCCCATAGGCCTGCCACAGGTGGTCGCGCCACCAGTCGTTGACGTAGGCCACCAGGCTGCGCCCGATCTGCGCGGCGTCGGCTTCGGTACGCGCGCGGCGCAGCCAGACGAAGGTGGAGTCGGTGTCGCCGTAGATCACCTCGTAGCCGCGCGCCTCGATCAGCGCCCGGGTCTGCCGCATGATCTCGTGCCCGCGCATGGTGATCGACGACGCCAGCCGCGCGTCGAAGAAGCGGCAACCGCTCGAGCCCAGCACGCCGTAGAACGCGTTCATGATGATCTTGAGCGCCTGCGCCAGCGGCTTGTTGCCATCGCGCTTGGCGGCCTCGCGCCCCTGCCACACCCGTGCCACGATGGCCGGCAGGCAATGTTTGGTCCGCGAAAAGCGCGCGCCGCGGAAGCCCGGCACCGAATCGGCGTCGTCCGGATGCGCCAGCCCTTCGACCAGGCCGACCGGATCGATCAGGAAGGTGCGGATGATCGACGGGTACAGGCTCTTGTAGTCCAGCACCAGCACGGATTCATACAACCCGGGGCGCGAGTCCATGACGAAGCCACCCGGGCTGGCTTCGGGCGCTTTCTCGCCGAGGTTGGGCGCGACCAGGCCCTGGCGGTGCATCAGCGGCATGTAGAGGTGCGTGAAGGCCGCCACCGAGCCGCCGCTGCGGTCGGCCGGCAAGCCCGTGACGGTGGCGCGCTCGAGCAGGAACCGCAGCAGCTCGGTCTTGCCGAAGATCCGCGTCACCAGCTCGCAGTCGCGCAGGTTGTAGCGCGCCAGCGCCGGCTTGTCGTGGGCGAACATGCGGTCGATGGCGTCCATGCGGTCGTACGGATTGTCGATCGCCTTGCCTTCGCCGAGCAGCGCCTGCGCCACCGCTTCGAGGCTGAACGATGGAAAGCTCCATGTAGCGGAGCGCAGCGCCTCGATGCCGTCGATGATCAGGCGCCCCGGCGCGCTGGCGAAGAAGTGCTGCTGTGCGTTGTGCTCGCGCCATTCCATTTCCGTGCCGCCGCGCCCCAGCCGCAGCGGCACCTGGAACCTGCGCGCCTGCTCCTGCAACACGCGCAGGTCGAACTGCACCAGGTTCCAGCCAATGATCGCATCGGGATCGTGGTCGGCCAGCCACTGGTTAAGCCGGTGCAGCAACTCGGGCCGGCTGTCGCAGTACGTCAGCGAGAAATCGACCTGGGCCGGCGTTTGCGGCGCCGGCCCCAGCACGTAAACCTGGCGCTGGCCGCAGCCTTCGAGCGCGATCGAATAGAGCTCGCCCGCCGCGCTGGTTTCGATATCGAGCGACACCAGGCGCAGCGCCGGCCGGTAGTCGGCCGACGGCTTCATCTGCGCGTTGCGCAGCACGCCGGCGCCATCCGGCTCGCCGTCGAACCACACCGGCGCGGTGATAAAGCGCTCCATCAGGTAGCGCTCCGGCGGGCGGATATCGGCTTCATACACGTCCACGCCGGCATCGCGCAGCGTCCTGGCCAGCTGGATCAATTGCCGGTGCTGGGCGCAGTACAGCCCCAGCACCGGCCTGCGCTGGAAATCGCGTAGCGCCAGCGGGCGCAGATCGACCCCGCGCTCGCGCGACAGCAGTGCCTCGGCACGCTCGCGCTGCACCTGCGGCACAAAGGCCACCGATGGCTGTGGCGCCAGCCGCAGCCGGCGCGGCCCGTCATCGGTTGCCAGCCAGAATTCGACTTCGGTCCCGGCTGGCGTATCGCGCCAGTGCCGCGTCAGGATGAAGCCTTGCTGAAGTGCCACGTTGCTGCAGGGTCAGGAATGGAAATGCGCTGGATACTCGAGGAAGCGGGCCGGCTTGCGCCGCGCAAGCCGGAGCGCTGCATCAACCCGGCGCTGTGCCCCGCCTTGCTGCCTCGATGGTGGCGATGTCGATCTTGCGCATCGTCATCATCGCGTCGAAGGCACGCTTGGCCGCAGCACGGTCGGGATCGGTGATCGCCTCCAGCAGCGCGCGCGGCGTGATCTGCCACGACAGGCCCCAGCGGTCCTTGCACCAGCCGCAGTCGCTTTCCTGGCCGCCGTTGCTGACGATGGCGTCCCACAGCCGGTCGGTCTCGGCCTGGTCGTCGGTCGCGATCTGGAACGAGAAGGCCTCGCTGTGCTTGAAGTGCGGCCCTCCGTTCAGCCCGACACACGGAATGCCGGCGACCGTGAATTCGACCGTCAGCACATCGCCCTCCTTGCCATCGGGATAGTCGCCCGGTGCGCGCATCACGGCGCCGACCGCGCTGTCGGGAATGGTCTTGGCATAGAAGTTCGCCGCCTCCAGCGCATCGCGGTCGTACCACAAGCAGATGGTGTTCTTGCCTGGCATATTGCGTCTCCTTGAAGGCTCGGCGCCGGAGTCCGGCGCCCGATGGACCAGCGTGCCGTTGCGACCGGCGCCGCTGGCCGGGACTCCAATGTCTCACACTCCGGGGAGCAATGCAGGCCGTGGCGGCATCACATGGACCGGAGGCCCGCCGGCATGCAGCGCCCGAAGCACGCCGGTGTCGCTAGCCTTTGGCCGCGCGCACGAAAGCATCGCGCGCGGTGACGCGCGCGACGTAGTCCTGGATGCAGCGGCTTTCGCGGATGCGCGGCGCACCGAACTGCCCCGCCCATGCCAGCGACGCACCCAGATAGACGTCGGCGGCGCTGAAGCTGTCGCCTAGCACGAATGGCCCCGGGGACAGGGCCTTTTCGATGGCGTCGATGACTTCGTCATAGTCGCCCCAGCCGACGGTCTGCTTGGGCAGCGGCGCCTGGGCACGCATCATGCGATCGGTCAGCGCCGGCTCGAAGCAGCTGCCGCAGAAGAACAGCCAGCGCAGCACCGTGCCGCGCGCGGACGAGCCCGGCGGCGGCATCAACCCCGCTTTCGGATAGGCATCGGCGAGCCAGGCGATGATCGCGCCGTTCTCGGTCAGCACGGTGCCGTCATCCAGCACCAGCGTGGGGATCTTGCCCATCGGATTGATCGCCAGGAAAGCCGGCGAACGGCTTTCCCCCTTGGCGATATCGATGTGCTGCAACGCGTAGTCGGCGCCAACCTCCTCCAGCATCCAGCGCGCCACCGACGCGCGGCTCTGGGGGTTGTAGTAAAGCGTCATGGTCATACGTCCTCCCGGCCTCGGCCCAATGGATTCAGAGGCAGCAGGATAGCACCGACCCGACGCTTTCAGTCGCTGAACGCTAGTAGTTGCGCGCCTTCGGCGACCTGCTCGCCGATGCCGTAGAGCACTTCGCTGACGACACCGTCGGCGGGGGCGCAGATGGTGTGTTCCATCTTCATCGCCTCCATCACCAGCAGCGGCGCACCGCGCGCGACCGTACTGCCGGCCTCGACCATCACGGCGATGACCTTGCCCGGCATCGGCGCGGTCAGCTTGCCGCCCTCGCCTTCGGCCTCGCCGGCATGCGCGAGCGGATCGAGCCACGCTAGCGTAGCGTGGCGGCCACCGTGGAACACGTGGAACTCGTCGCCATCCAGGTGAACCTGCCCGTGCGCGCGCCGCGTGCCGAGATTGACGCGGATATCGTCGGCCTGGCAGGTATAGGCAAAGGGCGCGGCCTGGTCGGCGTAGCTCAGCGTGCTGCCGCGCTCGTTGCTGTCCAGCGTCACGTCGAGCATCTGCTCGCCATAGCCGAAGCGCAGCCTGCGCGACACACCGCCGTTCAGCCGCCACGCGCCGGCGTGGGTCCACGGCGAATGCGGATCGGCGGCATCGATGCGCAATTCGCGCGCCTCGCGATCCAGCAGCGCCGCCACCGCCAGCGCGATCAACTCCATGCCGACCGGCGCCGGCGGCGGGAACAGGACCGCCTCGTTGCGCGCGATCAGGCCGGTGTCGAGATCGGCGGTGCGGAACGCCTCCGACTTGACCAGCCGCTGCAGGAAGGCCACGTTGGTCGACAACCCCACCACGTGGTACGCCGCCAGCGCCTGGCGCATGCGCGCCAGCGCCTCGTCGCGGTCCTTGCCCCAGACGATCAGCTTGGCAATCATCGGGTCGTAGAACGGACTGATGGTGTCGCCCTCGCGCACGCCGGCGTCGATGCGCACGCCGGCCGGGCCGTGGGCATCCTCGCCACGCATGAACTGCACCGCCGGCGGCGTGCGCAGGAAGCGCAGCGTGCCGGTGGACGGCAGGAACTGCTTGTCGGGATTTTCGGCGTAGATGCGTGCTTCCACCGCGTGGCCGTCGATGCGCAGCTGCTGCTGCGTCAGCGGCAGCGGCTCGCCCGCGGCGACGCGCAGCTGCCATTCGACCAGGTCCTGGCCGGTGATCATCTCGGTCACCGGGTGCTCGACCTGCAGGCGCGTGTTCATCTC
>NZ_QKZN01000027.1:0-14805 GCF_003254285.1 Cupriavidus phytorum | reverse complement strand
CGGCGTGCTGACCATATGGTTCAGCCGCTTCGAGATCGGCGAAATTAACCTGCACGCCGCTGCGGCGTGCAGGCCACAAACATCACCCAGGGACGAAACTTCCTGACCTCTACAATGTGTCCACCATGTCCTCGCACATGTGTCCACCATGTCCTCGGTCTATACATCCCGCGCGCGGGAGAGGGGAGCAAAAACCAGCAGGACCCGAGACCGCGCGCCACCTCAATCGATCGCATCCAGCTTTGCCACCGCCAGCGCCAGCCACTTCGCGCCATGCCGCTTGAAGTTGATATTGGCGCGCGCATCGGTGCCCTCGCCTTCCAGCGCGGTAATCACGCCTTCGCCGAACTTGTTGTGGAACACCGACTGGCCGACGCGGAAGCCGGTGCCGGCCTCGCGTTTGGCATCGGCATAGCCGTTGCCGTTGTCCATGCCGCCGGTCGGCTTGGTGCCGGTATAGGGCACGTCCTCGGGCTTGCGGAACCAGTCGCGGCCCCAGGCATTGTCGCGTTCCTGGCGGCGCACGCCGCCGTAGCTCTGCGCCGGCGGGGTCAGCCATTTGAGCGAGGTCTCGGGCAATTCCTCGAAGAAGCGCGAGCGCACGTGGTAGCGGGTCTGGCCGTGCAGCATGCGGCTTTGCGCGAACGACATGTAGAGCCGCTTGCGCGCACGCGTGATCGCCACGTACATCAGCCGGCGCTCTTCTTCCAGGCCATCGGGGTCCATCATGCTGTTCTCGTGCGGGAACAGTCCTTCCTCCAGCCCGCTGATAAAGACCACGTCGAACTCCAGCCCCTTGGCCGCGTGCACGGTCATCATCTGCACCGCGTCCTGGCCGGCCTGGGCCTGGTTGTCGCCGGCCTCGAGCGAAGCGTGGGTCAGGAACGCGACCAGCGGCGTCATCACCACCGGCAGCGCCTCGGGGTCGAGCAGCTGCTGTGACTGGTCGCCGTCGGCCAGCACCGGCGTGGCGGGACCGCGGTCGGCCGGGATCACCGCGGCCAGCGCTTCGAGGCCATAGCCCTCCTCGACCACGAAGGCCTGCGCCGCGGTCACCAGTTCCTGCAAGTTCTCGATGCGGTCCTGGCCCTCTTTCTCGCCCTGGTAATGCGTGATCAGGCCGCTGTGGTTGATCACGTATTCGACGGTCTCGGCCAGCGTCAGGCGGCGCGTGTCGGCGCGCATCTGGTCGATCAGCCGCGTGAACGCGGCCAGCTTGCTGCCGGCCGCGCCGGGCACGTAGGCCACTGCCTCGGCCAGCGCGCAGTCGTACTGGCGCGCCATGTCCTGCAGCACTTCGAGCGAGCGCGCGCCGATGCCGCGCGCCGGGAAGTTGACCACGCGGCCGAAGGCGGCGTCGTTGCGCGGGTTCTCCAGCAACTGCAGGTAGGCCAGCGCGTGCTTGATTTCGGCGCGCTCGAAGAAGCGCAGGCCGCCGTAGACGCGGTACGGGATGCCGGCCGAGAACAGCGCGTGCTCGATCACGCGCGACTGCGCATTGCTGCGGTACAGGATGGCGATCTCGGCGCGGCTGGCGCCCTGCGCGATCTGGTCGCGGATCTCCTCGATGATCCAGGCGGCTTCCTGCCCATCGGAGCCGCCCTGGAACACCCGCACCGGCTCGCCGTGTCCGGCGTCGGTGCGCAGGTTCTTGCCGAGGCGGCGCGCGTTGTGCGAGATCAGGTGGTTGGCCGAATCGAGGATATGCCCGTGCGAGCGGTAGTTCTGCTCCAGCTTGATCAGCCGGCGCACGCGGAACTCGTGCTCGAAGTCGCGCATGTTGCCGACATTGGCGCCGCGGAAGGCATAGATGCTCTGGTCGTCGTCGCCCACGGCAAAGACCGCGGCCGGGTTCTGCGTGCCGTGGCCGGCCAGCAGCTTGAGCCACTGGTACTGCAGCACGTTGGTGTCCTGGAACTCGTCGACCAGCACGTGGCGGAAGCGGTGCTGGTAGTGCTGGCGGATGGCGTCGTTGTAGCGCAGCAGCTCGTAGCAGCGCAGCAGCAGCTCGGCGAAGTCGACCACGCCCTCGCGCTGGCACTGCATGTCGTAGGCGGCGTAGAGGTCGACGAAGCGCTTGTTGAAGTCGTCGTTGGCCTCGACGTCGGCCGGGCGCAGGCCCTGCTCCTTGGCGTTGTTGATGAAGTACTGCAGGTTCTTGGCCGGGTACTTTTCGTCGTCGACGTTGAGCGACTTGAGCAGCCGCTTCAGCGCCGACAGCTGGTCCTGGCTGTCGAGGATGGCAAAGGTCTGGGGCAGCCCGGCGTCGCGGAAATGCGCGCGCAGCATGCGGTTGCACAGGCCATGGAAGGTGCCGATCCACATGCCGCGGGTGTTGATCGGCAGCATCGACTGCAGCCGCGTCTGCATTTCCTTCGAGGCCTTGTTGGTAAAGGTCACAGCCAGGATGCCCGCCGGCGAGACCCGGCCGTTCTGCAGCAGCCAGGCAATGCGCGTGGTCAGCACGCGGGTCTTGCCGCTGCCCGCGCCCGCCAGGATCAGCGCCGGTTCGTCGGGCAGGGTGACGGCGGCTAGTTGTTCGGCGTTCAGGTTGGCGAGCAGGTCGGACATCGGAAAGGCCTAGTGGAATCGCCCGCAATTATACCGGGGGCCCCTGTTCCATAAATCACATCCGGCCGCGCGCCGGCGCGCGCTTGCTGGGCGCGGCCGGCCGGCTCCGGCCACGAAATAGGCACCGGCCGCCCGCCCCCGTATAATTTGTGGTTTCACTGGCGCCAGGCCGGTCCTCGCAGGCCGCCAGCGATCGCCAGGCGCAGGCCACCGCACCTGCCACGCACCCAGACGCCAACCTCGACATCCCAGCATGACCGCCCAAGACCAATCGCTTGCCAAGAGCTTCGAACCCGCCGCCATCGAGGCGAAATGGGGCCCCGAGTGGGAGAAGCGCGGCATCGCCAAGCCCACCTTCGACCCCGCCCGCCCGGACTTCGCGATCCAGCTGCCGCCGCCCAATGTGACCGGCACGCTGCACATGGGCCATGCCTTCAACCAGACCATCATGGACGGCCTGGCCCGCCACGCGCGCATGCTGGGCGCCAACACGCTGTGGGTCCCGGGCACCGACCACGCCGGCATCGCCACCCAGATCGTGGTGGAGCGCCAGCTCGAGGGCCAGGGCGTGTCGCGCCATGACCTCGGCCGCGAGAAGTTCACCGAGAAGGTGTGGGCCTGGAAGGAAGAGTCGGGCTCGACCATCACGCGCCAGGTGCGGCGCATGGGCGCGTCGATCGACTGGAGCCGCGAGTACTTCACCATGTCGCCGGAGATGTCGAAGGCGGTCACCGAGGTGTTCGTGCGGCTGTACGAGCAGGGCCTGATCTACCGCGGCAAGCGCCTGGTCAACTGGGACCCGGTGCTGGGCACCGCAGTGTCGGACCTGGAAGTCGACAGCGTCGAGGAAGAAGGTTCGCTGTGGCATATCCGCTATCCGCTGGTCGAGGCCGACGCCAAGGGCGGCCTGACCCACCTGACCGTGGCCACCACGCGTCCGGAAACCATGCTCGGCGACGTCGCCGTGATGGTGCATCCGGAAGACGAGCGCTACGCGCACCTGATCGGCAAGTCGGTGCACCTGCCGCTGACCGGCCGCCAGATCCCGGTGATCGCCGACGAATACGTCGACCGCGAGTTCGGCACCGGCGTGGTCAAGGTCACGCCGGGCCACGACTTCAACGACTATGCGGTGGGCCTGCGCCACAACCTGCCGCAGTTGTCGATCCTGACGCTGGACGCGAAGATCGTTGCCGACGCCCCCGCCGCCTATGCCGGCCTGGACCGCTTCGACGCGCGCAAGGCCATCGTCGACGACCTCGACAAGCAGGGCCTGCTGGAAGACGTCAAGAAGCACAAGCTGATGACCCCGCGCAGCGAGCGCACCGGCAGCGCGATCGAGCCGATGCTGACCGACCAGTGGTTCGTCGCCATGAGCAAGCCGGCGCCGGAAGGCACCTTCTACCCCGGCCGCTCGATCGCCGAGGTCGCGCTCGAGGCCGTGCAGAGCGGCGAGATCAAGCTGGTGCCGGAGAACTGGATCAGCACCTACAACCAGTGGCTGGGCAATATCCAGGACTGGTGCATCTCGCGCCAGCTGTGGTGGGGCCACCAGATCCCGGCGTGGTACGACGATGCCGGCAACTGCTTCGTCGGCCGCACCGAGGAAGAAGCCGCCGCCAAGGCAAAGGCCGCCGGCAGCACCGGCGCGCTGCGCCGCGAGGAAGACGTGCTCGACACCTGGTTCTCGTCGGCGCTGGTGCCATTCTCCTCGCTGGGCTGGCCTGAAGAAACCCCTGAACTGAAGCACTTCCTGCCGTCGTCGGTGCTGGTCACCGGCTACGACATCATCTTCTTCTGGGTGGCGCGCATGGTCATGATGACCAAGCACTTCACCGGCAAGGTGCCCTTCCACACCGTCTACGTGCACGGCCTGGTGCGCGATTCGGAAGGCAAGAAGATGAGCAAGTCCGAGGGCAACACGCTCGACCCGGTCGACCTGATCGACGGCATCGACCTCGACACGCTGCTGAAGAAGCGCACCACCGGCCTGCGCCGGCCCAAGGACGCGCCCAAGATCGAGAAGAAGACGAAGAAGGAATTCCCCGAGGGCATTCCGGCCTTCGGCGCCGACGCGCTGCGCTTCACCTTCGCCTCGCTGGCCACGCTCGGGCGCAACATCAACTTCGATACCGGCCGCTGCGAGGGCTACCGCAACTTCTGCAACAAGCTGTGGAACGCCACCCGCTTCGTGCTGATGAACACCGAGGGCCATGACTGCGGCATGGGCCCGTGCAACCAGGACTGCGGCCCGGACGGCTATCTCGATTTCTCGCAGGCGGACCGCTGGATCGTGTCGCTGCTGCAGCGTGTCGAGGCCGAGGTCGAAAAGGGCTTCGCCGAATACCGCTTCGACAATATCGCCAACGCCATCTACAAGTTCGTCTGGGACGAGTACTGCGACTGGTACCTGGAACTGGCCAAGGTGCAGATCCAGAACGGCACCGAGGCCCAGCAGCGCGCCACCCGCCGCACCCTGCTACGCGTGCTCGAAACCGTGCTGCGCCTGGCGCATCCGGTGATCCCGTTCATCACCGAGGAGCTGTGGCAGAAGGTGGCCCCGCTGGCCGGACGCGCCGGCGGCGATGGTGCGGAAACCATCGCATTGCAGCCGTATCCGCTGCCCGCCGTCGCCAAGATCGACGAGAATGCCGAGCAGTGGGTTGCGCGCCTGAAGGAAGTGATCGACGCGTGCCGGAATCTGCGCGGCGAAATGAACATCTCGCCGGCCCAGCGCATCCCCCTGTATGCGCAGGGCGACAGCGCCTTCCTGAAGGCGGCGAGCGCACATATCCAGGCGCTGGCGAAACTTTCGGAGGTGCGGGTCTTCGAAGATGAAGCCTCCCTGCAAGCGGAGGGCGCCGGTGCGCCGGTCGCCATTGCCGGGGGCAACCACCTGCTGCTGAAGATCGAGATCGATGTCGCCGCCGAGCGCGCGCGCCTGTCGAAGGAAGTCGAA
This sequence comes from Cupriavidus phytorum, assembly GCF_003254285.1. Lineage (NCBI taxonomy): Bacteria > Pseudomonadati > Pseudomonadota > Betaproteobacteria > Burkholderiales > Burkholderiaceae > Cupriavidus > Cupriavidus phytorum. The sequence continues at coordinate 9,275 of NZ_QKZN01000027.1, read as the reverse complement.
CGCATCGGTGGCGAAATCGGCAAGTGCCGCGCCAAGCTGTCGAACGAGAGCTTTGTCGCCAAGGCACCGCCCGCGGTGGTGGCGCAAGAGACGCAGCGCCTGTCCGATTTCGAGCAGACGCTGGCCAAGCTGCAGGGCCAGCTGCAGCGGCTGCCGGCCTGACCCTAGGGGTCAGTCAGGCGGCCTGCATCACGCCCCTGCCGGCCGGGGGTTCTGTGCGGCATCGTCGGACAGAACCGGACAGACGGCGCCCACGCTGGCTGGCAGGGTTATGGACTGGAATCTGAGAGGTACACCTGATATGGAAAATCGCGTCACCAAGGCTGTGTTCCCGGTTGCGGGCCTGGGCACCCGCTTCCTGCCAGCCACCAAGGCCAGCCCCAAGGAAATGCTTCCGGTGGTGGACAAGCCGCTGATCCAGTACGCCGTGGAAGAAGCCATGGCCGCCGGCATTACCGAGATGATCTTCGTCACGGGCCGCTCCAAACGCGCGATCGAGGACCATTTCGACAAGGCCTTCGAACTGGAAGTCGAGCTCGAGGCCAAGAACAAGCAGGCGCTGCTGGACGTGGTGCGCTCGATCAAGCCGGCCAACGTCGAGTGCTACTACGTGCGCCAGCCAGAGGCGCTGGGCCTGGGCCACGCGGTGCTGTGCGCGGCCAAGCTGGTGGGCGACACCCCGTTCGCGGTGATGCTGGCCGACGACCTGATCGACGGCAACCCGCCGGTGATGAAGCAGATGGTGGATGCCTTCAACCACTACAACTGCTCGGTGCTGGGCGTCGAGGAAATCACGCCCGAGCAGAGCCGCTCCTACGGCGTGATCGATGGCCGCGAATGGGACGACGACGTGATCAAGGTCTCGGGCATCGTCGAAAAGCCGGCGCCGGAAGACGCGCCCTCCAACCTTGGCGTGGTCGGCCGCTACATCCTGACGCCGCGCATCTTCGACCACCTGCGCGAGCTCAAGCCCGGTGCCGGCGGCGAGCTGCAGCTGACCGACGCGATCCAGTCGCTGCTGGGCCAGGAGCAGGTGCTGGCCTACCGCTACCAGGGCCGCCGCTATGACTGCGGCAGCAAGCTGGGCTACCTCAAGGCGACCGTCGAGTTCGCGCTGAAGCACCCCGAAGTGGGCACCGATTTCAGCGCCTACCTGGAATCTCGCGAACACCTGAACGGCCTGGGCCGCTGAGCTCGCCGTCGCGGGCACGAAGAAAAAGCCGCTTTCGAGCGGCTTTTTCCTTATGGGCGCACGGCGCCGGCCGGGCGCTCCCTGCCGCGCGGGCGGGAACGGCAGCAACCGATCAGCGACGGCGCATGTAGAACACGAATACCTTGTCCACTTCCGAGTGCGACAGCAGCTCGTTGCCGGTCTGCTTGGCAAAGGCCTGGAAATCGCGGGTGGCGCCGGGATCGGTGGCCAGCACCTTGAGCACGTCGCCGCTGGCCATGTCGGCCAGGGCCTTCTTGGTGCGCAGGATCGGCAGCGGGCAGTTCAGGCCGCGCGCGTCCACTTCTTTCTGGAACTCCATTCGTCTCTTCCTCTGATGCTTGGGGGCTGGAGGCCGGCTGAAAAACCGGCCTTACCAGCGGTATTGTAGCGAAGCCCCGACCTGGCTGAAGTCGTGGGGGCGGCGCGGGTCCGGAATGTCGGCGCCGGTCTGGCGGTCGAAGAAGCGCACCGGGTAGCCGCGGGCGGCAAGCCAGTCGGCCACCGCGAAGCCGGTTCCGGCCGACCACACGCGCACTTCCTCGGGCGCCACCAGCTTGTACTCTGCCAGTTCCTCGGACAATTCGACGGTGCCGGTCGCCTTGACGTGATAGGCGATGATCAGCTCGTTCTTGCGCATGAACTCGTAGACGCCGATCAGCGCGACCGACTCGGTATCGAGGTTGGTCTCTTCCTTCAGTTCGCGCGCCACGCCCAGCTCGGGCGGCTCGTCGCGCTCCAGGAAGCCCGTCACCAGCGCAAACATCTTTTCCGGCCACGCGGCGTTGCGCGCCAGCAGCAGCTTGTCCTGGTACTCCACCACCGCCGCCAGCACCGGCAGCGGGTTGTTCCAGTGCACGAAGCCGCAGTCCTGCTGCACGCAGGCGTGGCGTTCGCGCCCGGACAGCGGCAGCAGCTCGAGCGGCGCGCCGCACTGCGGGCAGAATCGGTAGGTCATGGGGGCTCCTGTGTCTCGTCGTTATCAGTATGAGGATGGCGGGATTCGGCCCCGCTACGCGCCGCAGGCAGCGCGCATGTCGGCGGCCAGTGCTTCGACGGTCTGCGGCTGCAGGTCCCATGAACACATGAAGCGGCAGCCGCCCGCGCCGATAAAGGTGTAGAAGCGCCACCCCTTTGCGCGCAGCGCCTCGATCGCCGGCAACGGCAGCTCGGCGAAGACCGCATTGGATTGGGTCGGGAACATGATGCGCACGCCCGGGATGTCGCGGATGCGCTGCTGCAGCAGTTGCGCCATCGCATTGGCATGGCGCGCGTTGGCCAACCACACGTCGTTCTCGAGCAAACCCAGCCACGGCGCGGAGATGAAGCGCATCTTCGACGCCAGCTGTCCGGCCTGCTTGACGCGGTAGGCAAAGTCCTCGGCCAGGCGGCGGTCGAAGAACACCACTGCCTCGCCCACCGGCAGCCCGTTCTTGGTGCCGCCGAAGCACAGCACGTCGACGCCGGCGCGCCAGGTGATTTCGGAAGGATGCACGCCCAGCGACGCCACCGCGTTGGCAAAGCGCGCGCCGTCCATGTGCACGCGCAGCTGCCGGCGCTTGGCGATGGCGGCGATGGCGCGCACCTCTTCGACGCTGTAGACGGTGCCGACTTCGGTCGATTGCGTCAGCGACACCACCTTGGGCTTGGGGTAATGGATGTCGGCGCGGCGCGTGACCAGCGCCTCGACCGCATCGGGCGTGAGCTTGCCGTGCTCGCCCGGCGCGGTCAGCAGCTTGGAGCCGTTGGAGAAGAATTCCGGCCCGCCGCATTCGTCGGTCTCGATATGCGCCAGCTCGTGGCAGATCACCGAGTGGTACGACTGGCACAGCGCCGACAGCGCCAGCGAGTTGGCCGCGGTGCCGTTGAACACGAAGAACACTTCGCAATCGGTCTGGAACAGGTCGCGGATCCGGTCGCAGACCTTCTGCGTCCAGCTGTCGTCGCCATAGGCCTGCTCATGGCCGCTGCCGTTGGCTTCCAGGAAATACTTGAGCGATTCCGGGCAGAAGCCGGCGTAGTTGTCGGAGGCGAAGTGCTGCATGGTGTTCAGTGCGGAGCGGCCTGGCGCCTTACTTCTTGTCGGCCCACAGCTCGCCGCCGGTGGCCCAGTTCTCGCGCTTGATATCGGTGATGATGATGTCGACCGCCGACGGCGAGCAGCCCAGCGTTTCGCAGCTGACGCGGGTCACTGCCTCGACAAACTTGCGCTTCTGCTCGATGGTGCGGCCTTCAAACATTTCGACGTGGAAAGTCGGCATACATTGCTCCTGTGCTTGATTGATTGTTGTGGTCCGGGCGGGGACGGCGTTTCCCTTCAGTCCCGGTAGGAAGGATCGATTCTATCCAGTTTGCGCAGCAGCGCGGGCCATTCCAGCACGCCCTCGACCGCGCCATCGTCATGGAGCTGCGCCGAAGTCTTGTCCGCCACGGCGGCGTCGGGCTGCACCAGCGCGCCGCCGGCCTGCGCCGCAATCTGGATTTCGCAGGCCTTGATCAGCGTCGCCATCAGCACATAGGCCTCGGCCACCGTGCGGCCCACCGTCAGCGTGCCGTGGTTGCGCAACAGCATGGCCGGATGCGTGCCCAGCGATGCGGTCAGCCGCGCGCCCTCGGCCGGGGTGAAGGCCAGGCCCTCGTAGTCGTGGTAGGCGATGCGGCCATGGAAACGCATGGCATGCTGCGACAGCGGCAGCAGCCCCGCCGCCTGCGCCGACACCGCGATGCCGGCGGTGTTATGCAGGTGCATCACGCACATCGCATCGGCGCGCGCGGCATGCACCGCGGCGTGCAGCGCGAAGCCGGTCACGTTGACCGGATGCACGGTGTCGCCGACGACTTCGCCGCGGCCGTTGATCTTGACCAGGTCGCTGGCGCGGATCTCGTCGAAGGCAAAGCCGAACGGGTTGATCAGGAAGTGATCCGGCTCGCCCGGCACCGTGGCCGAGATATGGGTGTAGATCAGGTCATCCCAGCCCTCGCGCGCGGCCAGGCGATAGGCCGCGGCCAGGTCGACGCGCACGCGCTGCTCTTCGGCCGAGACGGGATGGGAAGCGCCCGCGGCGCGCGCGGGCTGCAAGGCAAAAGACATGGGGTCGCTCCTGCGCCGCCCGGTCTGGCGTGCCGGGTACGGCCCGGCCTTCTGTGCCGCGCCGCTGGACCGCGATGCCGGCTGACCCGGCCGCAATCCATCGCGCGGCGCGCCGGACGGCAAAGGCGATACTTTAGCGCACCTTGGCGGCCGGGCCCGGGCCCCTGCTTGCCGACTCCCCGACCGCTGGCAGCGGCCACGCGCGGCGCATCCACGCGAACACCAGCGCGCCCAGCGCCAGTGCCGCCGCTGCGCACGCCAGCGACCCGGCGAAGCCGCCGCTGCGCGCCACCAGCGCGGTCGCCAGCGGCGGGCCGGCGATCTGGCCGAGGCCGTAGGACGCGGTCATCAGGCCCATCAGCCGCGGTGCCCGCGGCCCCCACAGCCGCCGCGCCTCGCGCATCGCGAACGCCACCAGCGCGGTGAACGGCAGGCCCGCCAGCAGGCTGCTGAGGGCAAAACCGGCGACGCTCGGCAACACCACCGCAATCGCCACGCCGAGCGCCTGCATGCCATACAGCAGCGCCAGCAGCTTGCGGTTGTCGTGCCCCATGCCGACCCGCGTCGCCAGGAACGCGCCCACCGCCACGCCCGCGCCGAAGATCGGCCAGAACAGGTCGGCCCACACCGTGCCCGGCAGCGCCTGGTGCGCGATCACCGGCAGGAAGGTCGCCGTGATGATGTAGCCAAAGCCGGCCAGGCCGTAGGCCAGCGTCAGCATCCAGGCCTCGGCATGGAGCCGCGCCGTGCCGGTATCGGCATCGGTTTCCGCGGGCCCCGCGCACGGCACCGCTGCCGCCACCGCGGCCGGCGCGACGAAAATGCGCCAGACCACCGCCACCAGCACCGCCGCCAGCGCGGTGAACGCGAGCCAGCCATGGTCGGCATGCCAGCCCGCGCCGACCATGCTGGATACGCCCAGCCCGGTAACCACGATGCCCAGGCCGGGACCGCAGAAGATCAACCCGGCCAGCTCCGGCCGGCCCAGCTCGGCCAGCCGCTGCAGGCACCAGGCGGCGGTGTAGACCATCGCCAGGGCGCTGGCCACGCCCGCGGCGGCGCGCCACAGCGACCACGCCGGCATGCCGCCCGGCAGGGCCATGCCCAGCGTCAGCAGCACCGTGGCCACCAGGCCCCAGCGCACCATGCGCGCCGCATCGGGCTGGATAAACATGCACACCGCGGCGCCGATGAAATAACCGATGTAGTTCACCGTCGCCAGCCAGCCGCCTTGGGCCAGCGTGACCATGCCGTCATGCAACATCATCGGCAGCAGCGGGGTGAAGGCGAAGCGGCCGATGCCCATCGCCACCGCCAGCGACACCAGCCCGGCCAGCGCCACCGCGAGCGGGCCGGCCTCGCGGCGTGGCGCGGCGGCCGCCACGGCGGGATGTTCGGACTGGAGGGGGCGGGGGATCGGCATGAGCAATGGACGGTGGTGGCAGCGGTTGCGCTGCGATTTCTGTATGCTACGCTGCCATAAGCATCTTGAAACATGAATTATCAAGATGCCAGCCATTCTGAAATCTGATGAATAACTGTGGGGCCGGCCATGGATCTTGCCGCGCTTGAGATTTTCCGCGCCGTCGTCGAAGCCGGAGGCGTCACCCGCGCGGCCGAGCGGCTGCACCGGGTGCAGTCCAATGTCACCACCCGCATCCGCCAGCTGGAGCAGTCGCTGGGCGTCGAGCTGTTCGTGCGCGACGGCCGCCGCATGGTGCTGACGCCGTCGGGCCAGACCCTGTTCGATTACGCCTGCCGCATCCTGACGCTGACCGAAGAGGCGCGCCACGCGGTGTTGCCGGCGCGGCCGCATGGCCGCCTGCGCATTGCCTCGATGGAAAGCACCGCCGCGAGCCGCCTGCCCCAGGTGCTGGCCGCGTATCACCAGGCCTGGCCCGAGGTACAGCTGGAACTGGTGACGCTGGCGACGCGGCAGGCGTTCGACGCGCTGGCACGCTTCGAGGTCGACTGCGCCTTCGTCGCCGAGCCGCTGGCCGATCCGGCGCTGCGCGCGGTGCCGGTGTTCGAGGAAGAGCTGGTGGTGATCACGCGCGAGCAGCATCGCCCGGTGCGCGGCGCGGCCGACCTCGAGGTGCCGACGCTGCTGGCGTTCGAGCCGGGCTGCAACTATCGCGCGCGGCTCGAGACCTGGTACGGCAGCGGCCCCGCGCCGACGCCGCGCGTGCTGCAGCTCAGCTCCTACCATGCCATCGTCGCCTGCGTCGCAGCCGGCATCGGCGCGGCGATCGTGCCGCGCTCCGTGCTGGGCCTGTACCGCGACCTGCCCGCCATCCGGCAGCACAGCCTGGGCGCCGCGGGCCGGGTGCGCACGCTGCTGGCGTGGCAGCCGTCGATGGCCAGCGCCGCGCTGCATGCGCTGGTCGAGGCCCTGCCCGAACTCACGCCCGCACCGCCCGGCTCGGCGGGTCCCGAACTGGCGGCGGCCTGACCCGCGGGGCCGCGTGCAAGATGTGCCCGGTGGCCTACACTTGAAGTGGCGCCACCACGGCACCTTGCCTGCCCTGCTCCTGCCATGAACCCTGCTTCCGCGTTGCTGCGGGCCTTCCGGCTGCTGTCCAGCCTGGCGCTGGCATGCTGCGCGCTTGCCTTCGGCGGCAGCGGCGCCGCGGCCCCGCCGGCTGGCACGGCCACCGCCACCGCGCCGGTATACGTGATCCCGCTGAAAGGCGCGGTCAGCCCGGCCAGCGCCAGCTTTATCCTGCGCGGCATGGCGCGCGCCCGCGAAGCCGGCGCGCAGCTGGTGGTGCTGGAAATGGATACGCCGGGCGGGCTGGATGCGTCGATGCGCGACATCATCCAGGCGATCCTGGCCTCGCCGGTGCCAGTGGCCAGCTATGTCTCTCCGGGCGGCGCGCGCGCGGCCAGCGCCGGCACCTACATTCTCTACGCCAGCCATCTCGCGGCGATGGCGCCAGGCACCAACCTGGGCGCGGCGACGCCGGTGCAGGTCGGCATCGGCGGCCCGCAGAAGCCCGACGCCCTGCCCGGCGCCAGCCCGGCGTCGGCCCCGGCCAGCGCGCCTGCCAGCGGCGACACCATGGCGCGCAAGCAGCTGCACGACGCCTCCGCCTATATCCGCGGCCTGGCGCAGCTGCGCGGGCGCAACGCCGAATGGGCCGAGCGCGCGGTGCGCGAATCGGTCAGCCTGTCGGCCGACGAGGCGCTGGCGCAGCGCGTGATCGATGTGGTCGCGGCCGACCTGCCCGCGCTGCTGCGCCAGCTCGACGGGCGCAAGCTGACCACCGCCGGCGGCAAGGCCAGCACGCTGCAGACGCGCAACGCCCCTTCGGTGACGCTGGAGCCGGACTGGCGCAACCGCTTCCTGGCCGTGATTACCGAGCCCAGCGTGGCGCTGTTGCTGATGATGATCGGCATCTACGCGCTGATCTTCGAGTTCTCCACGCCGGGCATGGTGGTGCCCGGCATCGTCGGCGCGATCTGCCTGCTGCTGGCACTGTTCGCGCTGCACATGCTGCCGGTCAACTACGCCGGGCTGGCGCTGGTGGCGCTGGGCATCGGCTGCATGGTGGCGGAGCTGTTTCTGCCCACCTTCGGCGCGCTGGGGGTCGGCGGCATCATCGCCTTCGCCTTCGGCGCGGTGATGCTGATCGACACCGACGTGCCGGGCTTCGGCGTGCCGCTGCCGATGGTGGCGGCGATGTCGGCGCTGTCGGCGGTGTTCGTGTTCGGCATGTCGGCGATGCTGATGCGCTCGCGCAAGCGCCCGGTGGTCAGCGGTGCCGACACCCTGGTCGGCAGCCGCGGCGAGCTGCTCGACGACCTGCGCGAGGAAGGCTGGGCCAGCGTGCGCGGCGAGACCTGGCGCGTGCGCAGCGCCACCCCGCTGGCGCGTGGCACGCCGGTGCTGGTCACGGGACGCAGTGGCCTGGTGCTCGACGTGATCGCCGCCGGCAGCGCGCCGGCCTCCTCTTCCCAACCGACCCCCGACAAGGGAGCCTGACCATGGCCTACGGATTCAGCTTCGGCGGTGTGATCTTCCTGCTGGCACTGCTGGTGATCACCTCGTTCCGCGTGCTGCGCGAATACGAACGCGGCGTGGTGTTCATGCTCGGGCGCTTCTGGAAGGTCAAGGGCCCGGGACTGGTGCTGCTGATCCCGGCGGTACAGCAGATGGTCCGGGTCGACCTGCGCACGGTGGTGATGGACGTGCCGCCGCAGGACGTGATCTCGCGCGACAACGTCTCGGTCAAGGTCAATGCGGTGGTGTACTTCCGTGTGGTCGATCCCGAACTGGCCATCATCCAGGTGGCGAACTTCCTCGAGGCCACCAGCCAGCTGGCGCAGACCACGCTGCGCTCGGTGCTGGGCAAGCACGAGCTGGACGAGATGCTGGCCGAGCGCGAGAAGCTCAACCTCGACATCCAGCAGGCACTGGACGCGCAGACCGACGGCTGGGGCATCAAGGTCTCTAACGTCGAGATCAAGCACGTCGACCTGAACGAGACCATGATCCGCGCCATCGCCCGCCAGGCCGAGGCCGAACGCGAGCGGCGCGCCAAGGTGATCCACGCCGAAGGCGAACTGCAGGCCTCGGAGAAGCTGCTGGAAGCGGCGCAGATGCTGGCGCGGCAGCCGCAGGCGATGCAGCTGCGCTATATGCAAACGCTGACGCAGATCGCGGGGGACAAGAGCTCCACCATCGTGTTTCCGCTGCCGATCGATTTGCTGACGACGCTGCGGAGCGCCACGGGGAACACGGAGAAGTAGGAAAGGAGACTGCCGCACTGCCTGCGGCGGGTGACTCCCCTCTCCCGCTTGCGGGATGTATAGACCGAGGACATGGTGGACACATGTGCGAGGACATGGTGGACACATTGTAGAGGTCAGGAAGTTTCGTCCCTGGGTGATGTTTGTGGCCTGCACGCCGCAGCGGCGTGCAGGTTAATTTCGCCGATCTCGAAGCGGCTGAACCATATGGTCAGCACGCCG
>NZ_QKZN01000026.1:0-17057 GCF_003254285.1 Cupriavidus phytorum | reverse complement strand
CGGCGTGCTGACCATATGGTTCAGCCGCTTCGAGATCGGCGAAATTAACCTGCACGCCGCTGCGGCGTGCAGGCCACAAACATCACCCAGGGACGTAACTTCCTGACCTCTACAATGTGTCCACCATGTCCTCGCACATGTGTCCACCATGTCCTCGGTCTATACAGCGGGAGAGGGGCGGGGGTGAGGGCCGGCGCAGCCACGAAGTCAGTTCCCTCAATCCACGCACGCCGGTCGACGCACCTTATCCCTCCTCGATGCGCGCGCGCAGCCGTTGCGCATCGAAGGGCGCCTTCACCTTCTTGTCGTTATCGAAATAGCAGTAGATGTCCCGATGCGCAGCGGCGCGGGGGCGTTTCGGCGAGATCCGCTGCGCGTCGGCGGGCTCGCCGCCATTGGCCCACTTGACCAGCCGCGCGGCCCAGCGGTCCAGCGCCGCGTCGGAATAGGCGCCGCCATACAGTGTCTCGGTGCCATGCAGGCGCAGGTACAGGAAATTGCTGGTGACGTCCTCGGCATAGGGCCAGTCGGCGACGGCATCCGAGATGACCAGCGCAACCCGGTGCCGGCGCAGCAGGGCCGGAAACTCCGGCGTGCAGAAGCTGTCGTGGCGGATTTCCACCGCATGCCGGATCGGGCGCCGGCGCCGGGTCTCGCACCACGGCTCTTTGACGTTGCGGTTATGCTGGCGCGCCAGTTCGCGCGCGCTGTGCGTGTCGTGCGGAATCAGCGACAGGAAGCGTTCCAAGCGCTCGGGATCGAAGCCGAAGTTGGGCGGAAACTGCCACAGCACCGGCCCCAGCTTTTCCTCCAGCGCCAGCACGCCGGAGGCAAAGAAATTGGCCATCGCCGGCCGCGCCGAGTCGTCGCGAAAGCGCAGCATGTGGGTCAGGTAGCGCGGGCCCTTGACGCTGAACACAAACCCTGGCGGCGTGGCCTCATGCCAGGCGCGATAGCTTTTTGGCGTCTGCAGCGCATAGTGCGAGCCGTTGATCTCGATGGTCTCGACCGCGCGCGACGCGTATTCGAGCTCGCGCCGCTGCGCCAGCCCCTCGGGATAGAACACGCCGCGCCAGCCGGCATAGCGCCAGCCTGAAATGCCGATCCGGATCATCGCGATGCCCTGGTCTGTACTTTTTGCAATCGACGGCGCCACGGTTCATGCGTTTGACCCCGAAGTTCCGTCGCGGGAGCCTGTCGAGGGGATTCTCGCAAGATTCGCGCCTTGCGCAGACATACGCATTTACCGCATTTCAATACGGTCACGGTGTCTCTTGACGCCGTTTTTATGTCGAGATCCCTATCGTGGCGGGGCGTTCCGATGCGGACGCGCTCCTCAATCCGCCACCTTCGACCATGACCTTGCCTTGCCTCTCCGCCGGCCGACAAACCGCAGCTGCCGCACTGGCCGCCGCCGTGTGGCTGGCCAGCGCCAAGCCTGTACTGGCGCAAGCCACCGCCGACGCGGCTGACGCCGCGGTCCACAGTTTCAGCGCCAACCTCGCGCTCGCCAGCGACTACCGCTACCGCGGTCTGAGCCAAGGCAACGGCCGCCCGGCCATCCAGGGCGGCTTCGACTACAGCCATGCCAGCGGCTTCTACCTGGGCAACTGGAACTCCAGCATCAGCTGGCTGGGCGACAGCCACCCGGACGTGTCCGCGCCGATCGAGATGGATTTCTACGGCGGCTACCGCCATGCCTTTGGCGACAGTGGCTGGAGCACCGACGTCGGCGTGCTGCAGTACTACTATCCGGGCAGCTATCCCGACCGCTACACCAGCCCCGACACCACCGAACTGTACGCCGGCATCGGCTACGGCCCGGTGACGCTGAAATACTCCTACGCGCCGACCAACCTGTTCGGGCTGGCCGACAGCCGTCACAGCTGGTATGCCGACCTGTCGGCCAACGTTCCGCTCGGGTTCTGGGGGCTGACGCTCAACGCGCATGTGGGCTACCAGAAAGTGCAGGTGGCCGATGCCTCCTACGCCGACTGGAAGCTCGGCCTGACTAAGGACCTCGGCCATGGCTTCGCGCTGGCGCTGGCGTATCTCGATACCAACGCCGACCGCGCCGTGTACACCAGCGCCAGGGGGCGCTACCTTGGCCGCGCCACCGTGTGGGGCGCGCTGAGCAAGACCTTCTAGCGGGCGCGGTTTACATTGCCCGCGATGTGTCCTACACCCACTCAGGCAACCCCGGCGATTTTGCGGCCGGGCAGGCAAGGGGAGGACGGCGCCATGGGCATGCAGCAGCAGGACAAGGTCTTTGCCGGGGCGATTGCCGAGGTCTACGAGGCCCTGATGGTGCCGATGATCTTTGCGCCCTATGCCGCCGACCTGGGGCGGCGCATCGCTGCGCTGCGGCCGCGCCGGGTGCTGGAGCTGGCCGCCGGCACCGGGGCGCTGACGCGGGAGCTGGCCGGGCGCCTGCCGGCGGACACCCTGGTGGTCGCCACCGACCTCAATGCACCGATGCTGGCGCGCGCGCAAGCCGCGGGCACCGCGCGTCCGGTGCAATGGCGCGAGGCCGACGCGATGCGGCTGCCGTTCGAAGACGCCAGCTTCGACCTGGTCGCATGCCAGTTCGGCGCGATGTTCTTCCCCGACAAAGGCAGGGCCTTTGCCGAGGCCCGCCGCGTGCTGGTGCCCGGCGGCACGCTGGTGTTCAACGTGTGGGACCGGATCGCGTTCAACGCCTTTGCCCGCGATATCACCGCGGCGCTCGCCACGCTGTTCCCCGAAGCGCCGCCCGATTTCATGGTCCGCGTCCCGCACGGTTACCACAGCCAGGCCGCGATCGAGCAGGACCTGCGCAGCGGCGGGTTCACGGCCGGCGCGGTATTCGAAACCGTCACCGAAACCAGCCACGCCGCCGCCGCGCGCATCGCCGCCACGGCGTTCTGCCAGGGCACGCCGCTGCGCACCGAGCTGGAAGCGCGCGGGCCGGACGCCCTCGCGCGCGCGACCGGTCACTGCGAGCAGGCGCTGATCCAGGCCTACGGCAACGGGCCGCTGGCCGGCCCGATGCAGGCGCACGTGGTCATGGTCGCCGCGCCCTGAAGCCACGTCCGGGCCCTTACGGCCCGACCGGGGGGTGCGCAAATCGCCGCCTGCACCGATACTGTGGTCACAGCATCCGCCAGGCTTCACGGCGACCGCAACCTCGGGCACATGGCATGGACCCCTTGATCATTTCCGCATCGGTGGCATTGGGCATCGGACTGGCGATCGGGCTGGAGCGCGAGCGCAGCCAGGCGGCCGACGGCGGCAGCGAAGCGCCGGCCGGGCTGCGCACGTTTGCGCTCGCCAGCCTGGCGGGCATGGCGAGCGCGGTGCTGTCGGCGGCGCTGGTGCTGCCGGTGATGCTGCTGGGCGCGGCGCTGCTGACGGCGGTGAGCTACCACCGCTCGGCCGGCCACGACAGCGGCCTGACCACGGAGTTCGCGCTGCTGCTGACCTTGCTGCTGGGCGCGCTGGCGGCGAGCCATCCGGCGCTGGCGGCGGCGCTGGCCACGGTGGTGGTGCTGTTGCTGCACGGCAAGTCCTTCCTGCACCACCTTGCGCGGCGCGAGGTCACGCGCGAGGAAATGAGCCAGGCGCTGATCCTGGCCACCGCCGCGCTGATCGTCTGGCCGCTGCTGCCGGACCGCTACCTGGGCCCGCTCGACGCCTGGAACCCGCACGCGATCTGGCTGGTGGTGCTGCTGGTGCTGCTGGCCGGCGCGGTCGGGCACATCTGCGCGCGCGTGTTCGGCGACCGCCTGGGCCTGCCGATCTCGGGCCTGTTCGGCGGCTTCGTTTCCAGCACCGCCACCATTGCCGCGATGGCGGTGCTGTCGCGCCAGAGCGAGGCGCGCGTCCACGGTCCGGTGGCAGCGGCCTTGCTGTCGAGTGTCGCCACCTACGTGCAGATGCTGGTGCTGCTGGGCGCCACCAGCCTGTCCGCGCTGGCGGCGCTGGCGCTGCCGCTGGCCGCGGGGCTGGCGGTGATCGCGGCGTTTGGCGGCATCTGGCTGTGCCGCTCGTGGCACGAGGCCCGCGGCGGCACCGCGGGCGTGCCTGGCGGCGGCATCTTCGACTGGCGCGGCGCGGCGGTGTTCGCGCTGCTGTTTGCGGTGCTGCAACTGGTGGGCGCCGCCACGCAGGCATGGGCCGGCAACGAAGGGCTGCTGGCGCTTTCCGTGGGCGCCGGCTTTGCCGACGCGCATGCCGCGGCCACCTCGATCGGCGCCATGGTCGGCGCCGGCAAGCTTGAGCCGCCGGACGCCGTATGGCCGGTGCTGGGCGCGTTGACGGCCAATACCGTCAGCAAGATCGTCGCGTCGACGGCGGGCGGCGCGCGCTTCGCCGTGCCGGTGGCACTTGGACTGGTGCTGTCGACCGGCGCGACCTGGGCGGCGGCGTGGCTGCTGCGGCTGGGCTCATAAATCTGCCCGCGCAAGACGGGCGGCGCCGGCCTGCAAATTCTGCAACGCTGTGCCGCGGCTTGCCTGATACGACTGCCGTGCAGGCCCTCATCGGCGCCAGCGCGCGGCCTTGCATCGTGGAACGAAAGTTGCGTGGTTCTGGCTGCCCGCTGCCGGCGGCCCGCTGCGGAAATCCGGGCCGGCCTGTAAGGGGGAGCAAGTCCTCAGACCGACCGACGTGTCACGACAAGGAGTTGGCAATGAAACCAGGTTCGAGCGGGAAGACCGCAGGCAAGACCGCAGGCAAGACTTCAGGCAAGACCTCAGGCAAGACCGCTGGCAAGGCCGGCGCCGACCGGAAGAACCCGGGCGCGCGCATGGATCGCGAGGCCAGCGAGATCAAGAGCCGCAGCGCCGATCCGGGGCAAAGCAGCTATGGCGGCTTCCGCAACGAGGATCCGCGCCGCCAGCACCAGGCCGAAACCGGCAAGCCGAAGAAGCCCGCGCGCTAGTGCCGCGTGAAGCCGGAGATGGCTTCGGCATAGCGGCGCACGACCGTCTTGCGCTGGTGGTCCGCCAGGAACAGGCGCAGGCCTGGCTCGCTGCGGCGCGACTCGCCGCTGCAAACGGCCAGCATGGTTTCGCACAACGGGTCCACGGCGGGATCCACCACCCAGCCGAAGCCGTCGACCGCCTCGGGCAGCCCGCCGCGGCGCGTGACGATGACCTCGCAGCCGGCTGCCAGGCCTTCGAGGGCGACGATGCCGAAGGGCTCGTAGCCGGTCGACGGCACCACCAGGCAGGCATGCTGCGCCAGCATCGCCGCCACCACCGCGGGCCGCTGCGAACCGGCAAAGGTCACGGCCTCGGCGCACTCCAGGGTGGCCGCCAGGGCCACCAGCACCGCGTACTGCGGCCCGTCGCCGATCACCGTCAGGCGGACCTCGGGCCGCATCGCGCGCAACCTGGCGAAACTGCGCAGCAGCAGGTTGACCCCTTTCTCCGTCACCAGCCGCCCGACAAAGGCGAAGCTGCCCGCCGGGCGCGGCGCGGCAGCGGACTTGAACAGGTCGTCGCGATAGCCGTTGTGAATCACCAGCGGCTGGCCTGGCAGCCATCCGGCCAGGTACCGGCTGACGCAGATGTTGTGGTAGAAGCGCGACATCCAGCGCTTGACGTTGCCCGCCGTGAAACGCCGCGTCTCGCCATAGTGGCTGTACGGGCCATGATGCGTCAGCACGATGCGGCGCCGTAGCACGGTGGCCAGCAACACGTCGTAGAAAGTCAGGCCGACGAACACCACCAACGGGTGCCGCAGCATGGCGCGCGCCAGCTCGGCCATGCCCGCCACGCGCGTGACCGGATAAGGGAACGCCAGCGCATCGCCCGCGGCCGCCGGCGTGCGCGTCGCCAGTTCGATGCGATAGCCCAGCTCGGTCAGCCCCAGCGCCAGGTCTTCGGCAAAGCGCTCCATGCCGCCCACCGAAGGATGGAACGGCGCGCTGAATATCAGCAGATCGGGCAGCGGCGGCGCGATGTCCGGGGGCTCGGGCTGGCTCATCCTCGTTGCGCTCCATGGCTTGCACAGCACAGGCCCCCGCAGAGGGGACGGCGACGCTCAAGCATGCCGTCAGGCGATGCGGCGTTCGGTGCGCTGGCGCACGGAGGGCGGTCAGGCGCGGGACGGGATCGGTATCGGCAACGACGGTGGCTTGTGGCCGGCAGACGAGAGGCGCAGCGCGAGACATCTGCCATGCCGGGCGCCACCGCGGGCGGTGGGACGAACCGTCAACTGCCCGTCCCTTATTGCTAAATGGGCTGACTGGCAAGTTGGTAGAATCCCTGACCCCATGCGGCCGGACAGCGCCCCATCGCGACGCTGTGCCCCTGGGACGGCCCCGTGATTCGCACGGAAGTGTCGTCTGCGCACCTGCCCCGGCCGTATCGAGACATAACGCATGCCCCCACGTACCTTTTCTGTCGTGATCGCCGACGATCACCCGGTCATCCAGCTCGCCGTCAAGAGCACCCTGAGCGCGGTCCCGGACCTGCACGTCTGCGCGACGTGCTCGTCGGGCAAGGAACTGTTCGTCGCGCTGGCCGAGCATCGCCCCGACCTGATCGTCACCGACTTCACCATGGGCCGTTCCGAGGGCAATGACGACGGGCTGCGCCTGATGCAGCGGCTCAGGCAGGCCAGCCCCGCCACGCCGGTCGTTGTGTTTACGATGCTGACCAATGGCGGCCTGCTCACGCGCATCAGGGAGGCGGGCGTCGCCGCGATCGTCGGCAAGAACGAGGATCCGGCCGTGTTGCGGCAGATCTGCCTCGGCGCGCTGGCCGGCCACCGCCAGCGCCTGTCGCCGGCGATCGCCGGCCTGATGGCGAGCGCCGGCGCGCGCGCAGATGGCGCTGCGAGCCCGCTGTCGCCCAGGGAGATCGAGGTGGTGCGCATGTTCGCGGCGGGCAGCACCGTCACGACCATCGCCGCCTACCTGCATCGGTCGCTGGCAACCGTCGCGACCCAGAAGCGCTCGGCCATGCGCAAGCTGAACATCACCAGCAATGCCGACCTGGTTGCCTACGCGCGCGACCACGGCCTGGCATGACGCCCGGCCCGTTCGAGCCGCCCGCGCCGGCGCCACCGCCTGCTGACCTGCACGCCGTCGAACGCAACCTGCAGCGCGAACGTCGGGTCTTTACGATGGTGGTGCTGCTGCTGGCGCTGGTCGTGGTGGCCAGCGCCGCGGCAACCGTGCTGGTCCGGCTGAACGGCTCGTTGCGCGCGCAGGAGCAGGTGGCCAGCCTGTATGAGCAAGGCGTGGTCGATGCACTGCTGGCACGCCGCAGCACGCTGGCCGCGACCAACCTGATCCTGGAACTGCACGCCAGCGGCACCTTTCCCGCCGCGCCGGGGCGGCCGGCCGCCCATCTGTGCAGGCGGGTCGCGCCGTCCTTGCCCGCGGACGAGGTGCTGCAGCGCGGTTGCAACCAGGCGGTCCGCACGCTGACGGCCGCCAGCCAGAAGCCGTCGATCGAGATGATCTCGCTGGCCACCGGCGCCATGTATCGCTACGAGGCCGCGGACCCGGCACCAGCGGTCACGCGCGCGATGCCGCCGCGAATGCCGCCCGCGGCGATCATCGCCGCGGTACTGGAGAGCTTCCGCGGCCGCGACCTCGACCTGCTGCAGGCGGCCAGGGAAAAGCGCGTGATCTGGAAGGGCATCCCGGCCGGCGCGGACGGGCATGGGCCGGAGATCCTTGGCGCATCGCTGGTCGCAAAGGACGACGCGCTCTACGCCATCGTACTGACGCGCATGCCGCTGCGCGAGCTGCTGCGGCCGGCCGGGCCCAACCTGCCGATTCCCGAACCGGTCGTGTTCGACAGTGGCGGCACGCCGTTGGTGGCAGCGGCTGCCCGCGCCGGCATGCAGCGCCTGGACCAGCGGCTGACGCAGCAGCCGGACGGACTGTTCCACTGGGTCGCGGACTATGGCTGGGCCTTGCGCCGCCCGCCGCTGGTGGCCGACTTCGGGCACCTGATCTTTGCGCTGCCGATCGGCCACCAGCTTGGGGAAATGGCGGGCGAACTGAGCGTGGTCGTCCTGATCGCCGCCGTGCTTATCGGCTTGCTGCTTGCGATGTACCGCTACTGGAATTATCGCTTCCTCACCGGCACCTATGCCGAATCGGCGCGCGCGCAGCGGCTGCTGCACGAGGCGAAACTCGCCAGCGATGCGGCCGCCCGGGCCAGGGTGGCGTTCTTTGCGTCGATGAGCCATGAGATACGCACGCCGCTTGCGTCGCTGCTGGGCAATATGGAGCTGGTCGCGATGGGCGCGCTGGAACCGGCACAGCGGGCACGCGTCAGTGCCATGCAGATATCGGCCGAGGGCCTGCTGCAGATCGTCAACGACGTGCTCGACTTTTCCCGCATCGATGTCGGCGCCTTCAGCCTTGCCGAGGAACCGGTATCCGTCACGGCGTTTTTCAGCCGGATCGCGCTCGCGCACGCGCCGCTGGCGGGCCAGCAAAAGCTCGACTTCCTGGCGGTGTACGGCAGCGAGCTGCCCGCAAGCGTCGAACTCGACCCGGTGCGCGTGACCCAGATCGTCGGCAACCTGCTCGGCAATGCGTTCAAGTTCACGCCAGCGGGCAAGGTCGTATTGCGCGCGCGGTGGGTCGACGGGCACCTGGAGATCGTCGTCTCCGACACCGGTATCGGCATACCCGAGGCGTGCCAGGGGCGGCTGTTCCAGCCGTTCTCCCAGGTCGGCGACAACCGCCTCGGCCAGGCGCGCGGAACCGGACTTGGACTGTCGGTCTGCCTGCGACTGGTGGAGCGGATGCAGGGCCATATCGCCCTGGACAGCATCGTGGGCGTCGGCACGCGGGTGACGGTGCGTCTGCCGCTGCGGGTGGCCGATGCGGCGCCGTCGCCGCGGCTGCGGCTGCCGCGCAACCGGACGCTGGTGCTGGCGCGCGAGGCCGAATGCCTCGAAGGCATGCTGAACCATTTCGACTGGGGCGCATGCCAGCCATCGGCGCGCACGGACACCGATGCGCCGGTGGATGCCGACAGCCATGACTGCCTGCTGGTGGCCGATGGCTTCGATCCCGTCGAAGTCATCGCCTGGTGGCGCAGGCCGGCCGCGATCGTCTGGCTGAAGCAGTCGGGGCCGCCCGTCGCCACCACGCGGCCGGACGGCGGCAGCGAGGTGTCCGCCTATAGCCTGACCGGCATCCATGCCGCCGTCGTGGCGGTGGTGACCAGGGTGGAGGCGTTGCCGCAACCGGCCGCCAGCCAGTCCGGCCTCGATGGACCGGCGCGCGTGCCGGCGCCGCTGCCCGGACGCGGGGTCCTGGTCGCCGAA
The DNA here is from genome assembly GCF_003254285.1 of Cupriavidus phytorum. NCBI lineage: Bacteria > Pseudomonadati > Pseudomonadota > Betaproteobacteria > Burkholderiales > Burkholderiaceae > Cupriavidus > Cupriavidus phytorum. The sequence continues at coordinate 7,772 of NZ_QKZN01000026.1, read as the reverse complement.
GACAACCTGCTCAACCGCCAGCTGCTGCGGGACCAGCTTCTCGCCCTGGGGGCCAGCGTGATCGAGGCGGGCAACGGCAACGAGGCCATGGCCATGCTGCGACAACATGGCGATGGCGTGGACGCGGTGCTGACCGACATCGACATGCCGGTGATGAATGGGTTCGGCCTGCTCGACGAAATCAGACGTGCCCGCATGCCAATCCCGGTGTACGCCGTGAGCGCCAGCGCGCAGCCCGGCGACGTCGCGCGCGGGATGGCGGGCGGGTTCAGCGGCTACCTGACCAAGCCGGTGTCTCTGGCCGCGCTCGCCTCGGTCCTCGCCCGCATCGGCGATACGGCCGGGGCGATGCAGCGGGAAGCCGCCCAGTCCGACACGCTGGCGGATGAGGCGTTGCCCGAACTGCCGGCGGTGCCCGGCGAATACGCCGAAGCCTTCCTTGCGCAGACCGGCGCGGACCTGGCGCACTACGATGCCGTCCGGGCCGCGCGCGACGTGCATCGGCTGGAACGGCTGCTGCATCGCATTTCGGGCACCCTGGCCGTGCTCGGCGGCTCGCAGCTGGCCGAGCTGTGCGCGGACCTGCGCGACTATGCAGTGGACAAGGCGGACTGGGACGACGAGATCGAATGCCAGTCCGGCTACATCGCGCAGCGCCTGCGGCAGATGTGCGAGGCGCTGGTGACCGTCCAGGCGGCCGCGTAGAAGCTGCTAGAGGACGGCGCACGCTTCGGCGCTGCCGGCCAGCGTCAGGCTGACCGGCGCGTCGCTGCGCAACAGCACGCACAGGTAGGCGCCGGTGAGGTCCGGGCGCGGGCCTTCCTGCCACAGCGGTGGCGGCGGCACCGTGGCGGCGTGTCGCTTGCCCTCGGCGGACGCGGCGCCGGGCGCGCCGGCGGCGGCATCGGTCCAGCTGATCTCGATCGCCTTGTCGGGCCGCCCGCCAGGGAAGCAGAACGACGGCGACGACTGCGAGTGGCGCGACACCGGCCCGGTTTCGCAACGGCCGGCGCGCACGCCGATCACGTCATTGCCGGTACGGTTGACAGCGACGATCCGCGTCCATGGCCAAGGTTCCTGGAACGGGTTCAGGGTCTCGGCAGTGGGGATCGCGCATCCGCTCAGGGCGCTTGCGGCGGCAATGACGCCGGCGCACATCAGGGAAACAGCATTCATGGTGGCAACGGGTTCACGCGGACCCGGACGACACCCGGGTGTGTGCAAAGGCCGCCAGCGTATGCGCGGCACGGGCGCGCGGGCAATCACAGAACTTCGAATCCGCGCGCCAGGGCCGGGCTGGGGCGAACCTGTCGAGCGTGCCCGTGCCGACTTTCTAATTCCTTTGATAGCCGCAGACGAGGCGCTGCCATAAGGTGTGCGCTCTGCCGGGATGCGGCCGGCGCGCCGGTGCGCATCGACGGCCGCGCAAGGACTTCGGAGGAAACTGCAAACATGATCGAGAACTGCCGATCGGCCGCCACGGCGACAGCCATTGCACTGCTGGTGATGGCCGCCGTGCCGGCGCACGCCCAGCACCCGCCCACGCCCGCGCGGCCAGCGGCTCTGGACACCCCCGCGTGCACTGGCGCCGGGCTTGCCGCGACGGCGGCGGCGTGCCGCGCTGCGGACCATCCCGGCCGCAGCAAGTACAACCTGCTGTACGCCGACGATGCGCCGGAAGCCGTGGACACCGTGCCGCCGGCAGAATTCGCTCAATCGGACCAGCCGGCGCGACGTACGTCGCAGGACGCGCCCCGCGCCGGGTTGCGCGGCGCAGCAGCGGGTTCCTGAGCCCATGCACGCGGCAGCGCCGCGCCCCCGTGTTCCATCCCATCGTTACGCCATGAAACTGCGACCACACCTGCTGGCGGGCATCGCCCTGCTGGCGTCGACTGAACCCGCCTTCGCCTCGCTGCTCAGCGGCAAGGCGCTCGAGACCGCCGCCAATGCCATCTCCTGGGTGGTGCTGGTATTCGTGCCGGCAGGCGCGATCTACCTGTTCTGGATGCTCCATATCTGGCCGGAGCGGATCGCGCAGCGCAAGCGCCATCCGCAGCAGGAGGCGATCCACGCGCTGTGCCTGCTGTCGCTGTTCTTCGGCGGGCTGCTGTGGCCGCTGGCCTGGCTCTGGGCGCATACCAAGCCGGTGTTCTACCGGGCCGCCTATGGCACCGACAAGGCACCGGAAGACAATGAAGCCGCCGCGCAGGGCAGCGCGGCAGCGGCCTCCTGCAAGAGTCGGGACCGCGCACGCGGCCCGGGCCGTGCCGCCAACGCGCCGGCATCCGGGGCGCAGACCGTCGCCAGCACCATGCGCCAGCGCAAGGAGCCGATCTGAATGGACGCTCTGCTGCTTGCGGCCTACGCGCTGGTTGTATGGCTGATCTTCTTCAAGTTCAGATGGCTGCCGTGGAATGCGACCGCGATGGTGATCGTGTTCACGATCCCGGTAGTCGCGCTGACGCTGATGGTTCTGACGCTCAACGTGGTCGCGCCGTCTTCCCACGACGTGCGCGTCGTCGGCAAGGTCCTGCAGGTGGTGCCGCAGGTCCGCGGCCGCATCGTCGAGCTCCCGGCCGAGGGGAACCGGCGCTACCGCAAGGGCGATGTGCTGCTGCGCATCGATCCGACTCCGTATCAGGCTTCGGTCCGGCAGCTCGAGCGCCGCTTGATGGCGGACGACGCGGCGCTGGCCGAGGCGCAGGCGTCGGCGCGCCAGCTCAATGAATCCGTGCGTGGCGCGGCCGGCAGGGTGAGCACGGTGACGGCCAGGCTGACACTGGCGCGCCAGCGGCTCAAGGACCAGGATGCGCTGCTCGCGGCCGGCGCGGGCGCGAAGTTCGATCGGGATGAGGCGCTGTCGCGCCAGCGCGAACTGGCAGGCGAACTGGCCAGCGCGCAGGCCGCCGAGGACGAAGCCAAACAGAAGCTGTCTGCCAGGAGCCAGGGCGAGTTCGCGGCCATCGCCACGGCGCGCGCCCGGCGCGCGGAAACCGAAGTCCTGCTGGAGCAGGCCAGGTGGGAGCTGGAGCAGACGGTGTACCGCGCCCCCGCCGATGGCAAGGTCGTGAACCTGCAGGTGCGCGTGGGCACCATGCTGGTCCCGTTCCCGTTCTCGCCGGCCTTCAGCTTTGTCGAGGACCAGCAGGAGGTGCTCGCCTTCTACCGGCAGAACGAGCTCTACCGGGTCAAGGAAGGCGACCTCGCGGAAATCTTTCTGCCCACGCATCCGGGCCAGATCATCAAGGCACGGGTCGACTCCATCGTCTGGGCGCACGCGCAGGGGCAGGTGGCGCAGGGCGGCATGATCCCGAGCACGGGCACCACCGACGCCGTGCCCAACCGCTTCGCGGTCAAGCTCGCGCTGCTCGAAGAGTCAAGGCAGCAGCTGCCCGTGGGCGCCGTCGGCGCGGGCGCGATCTATACCGAACACCTGACGATGTTCCATATCGTCCGGATGGTGTTCCTGCGCGTCAGCTCCAAGCTCAACTACCTGGTACTCAAACTTCACTAGGGGATGCCCGTGTCGTCATACGCCAAGAAGAGGGTTTCGGCGGCGCTGTCGATGGCGCTCGCCATGCTCTGTGGCTGCGCCCTGCAGGCGCCACCCGAAGGCGCCGACCTGATGCGCCAGGCCGTGCCGGTGCTCGAAGGCAAGCCCGGCTGGGTCAACCATGCCGTGGCGGGCGCCCCCGCCGACGGCTGGCTTGACAGCTTCGACGATGCCGAACTGCAACGGCTGGTTCGTGAGGCCGTCGCGCACAACGGCGACCTGCGGCTCGCCGAGGTACGGGTCCGGCAGGCGCAGGCGCTGGTCGCCATCGAGCGCAGCGGCCTGCTGCCGGATGCGGCCGTCAAGGGCAGGGCGGGTAATTCCGAGACCCAGCTCCTTTCCATCGGCGCAAGCTGGGAGATCGACCTGTGGGGACGCATCCGCGCGCAGGCGCGGGCCGGGCAAGCCCGCTACGGCGCCGCCCGGATCGACCAGCTGTGGGCCCGGCGCGTGGTCGCCGCGGCCACGGCCCAGGCATGGTTCACGCTGATCCAGCACACCCAACGCGAAGCGCGGCTGCGGCAAGCCGTCGCCATCCATGACCAGCTGCTGCGCATCGCCGGCCAGCGGGTTGCCATCGGCGCCGCACCGGACACCGAGCTGGTGCAAGCACGCAATGCGCGCCGGTTGCAGGTCGATGCGCTGGAGTCGGCAAGGCTGGGCAGAAGCCAAGCCGCGCAGGCGCTGGAACTGCTGCTGGGACGCTATCCGGCCGGCGAGATTTCCAGCATGGCGTCCGGGCGCGAGCTGCCGCCCGTGCCCCCCGCGCCGCAGGCCGGGTTGCCGGCGGACCTGCTCGACCGCCGCCCGGACCTGAGCGCGGCCGCACACCAGGTTGCCGCGGCCTTCGACATGCGGCAGTCGGCGCAGGCGGCGCGCCTGCCGCGCATTGCCATCAGCGCGGCCATTACCGATATCCGCAGCGACGTGTTCCTGCTCAACCAGGCCGGCAGCCCGATCAAGGGACTGAACGGCTCCTTCTTCGCGCCGCTCTTCAGCGGCGGCGAGCTCAAGGCCCGGGCCGACTACTACACCGCCGAACAGAGGGCCGCCCTGATTGCTTATGGCAACAAGGCGCTGGGCGCGCTGGGCGAGGTCGAAGCGGGACTGCTGGCCGAATCCAGCCATGCCGCGCGCACCCGCCAACTGCAGGAGCGGGTTGCCGAAAGCCGGGAGCTGGTCCGGCGCGAGGAAGCCCGTGCCGGGATAGGCGCGTCCGACATGCGCGGCGTGCTGAAGGAGCGCCAGTCATTGCTGGCGGCCGAGATCGACTGCATCGACGCACACGGCCGGCATCTCCAGCAACGGATTGCGCTGTTGCTGGCGCTGGGCGGGGACTGGAGCGCCGCGGCGGGCTGACGTGCCGTTGCGGCCGGACGCCGCCTGAGCGCTGCCGAACGCCTGGCGCAGGCGTCCCATGCGCATGCCGCCTTTGTTCTATCCGCTGGCCAGGCGATCTGATGTACTGGCACGCAACGTCGCCGCTGCGCAAGCCGATGCGCGCAACCGGCCAGCGTGGTGCGACGGACCAGGCCGATGGCCGCGCTCCCGATTGCCCGATTGCCTACTTGCCCACCGAGCCCAACGCGATGACGAAAGCTCCCCCGCCGTGGCAGTCCACGCCACTGTTTACGCAGCACCTGCTGCTGCGCGCCCGCATGGGCGACGTCGATGGCTGGAAGCTGTCGGTCGCCTACGGATCCCAGATCGAAGAGCACCATGCCGTGCGCAGGGACGCAGGCATGTTCGACCTGTCGCACCTGTGCGTGGCGGACCTGCACGGCCCGGATGCGCGCATGATGCTTGGCAGTCTCCTGTCCAATGACGTCGGCAAGCTGAAGACGCCGGGCAAGGCCATGTACAGCTGCATGCTCGACACGTCGGGTGGAGTGATCGACGACCTGGTGGTCTGCTACCTTGGGCCGCAGCATTACCGCGCCGTGCTGAATGCGCGCACGGCCATTGGCGACATCGCGTGGATCCGCGCAAGGGTCCATGAGGCCAGGGCCGAAGTGACCGTGGTGCCGCGGCGAGCGGATTGCGTCCCGCCAGGGGTCGAGCCGCTGGCGGTGATCTCCGTGCAGGGCCCGAGGGCCTGCGAAAAGGTCCTGCGGGCGATCCCGGCAGCCCGCCACGCCGAAACGCTGAAGCCGTTCAATTCCACCTTGGTGCGCGAGCCCGAAGCCGGCGAGCTGATGGTGGCGAGGACCGGCAAGACCGGCGAGGATGGATTCGAACTGATGGTGACCGCAGCGCATGCCGGCCGGATCTGGGACCGGCTGCACGCGGCAGGCATCGTTGCCGCGGGCCAGCACGCCTGGGATACTCTGCGGCTAGAGGCGGGCGTGCATCGGTACGGGCACGACATGGACGTCCACACCTCGCCGCTCGATGCCGGCCTGGGCTGGAGCGTGGACCTCGATTCCGGCCGGGATTTCGTCGGCAGGGCGGCCGTGCGCGCGCGCGGGCAGACGCAGCAGTTCGTCGGACTCGCGCTGGAAGGCAGCGGCGCGGTCCCGCCGGCGCACAGCACAGTGACCAGCGAGGAGGGCGCGGTGATTGGCACGGTCACCAGCGCCACCTATAGTCCGACGCTCGGGTTCGCCATCGCGCTGGCGCGCGTGGTGCCCGGGGTCAGGATCGGCGCGCCCGTGAAGGTGGAGGTCTACCGGAACCGGATCGCGGCCAAAGTCGTGCGGACGCCGTTCGTGCGGGGCGCAAGCTGATTGCGCAGCCTCGCGGCTAGCGGCATTGCGCGCCAGGCCGGGCGAGGTTCGCGGATTGGATAGAATCGGCGTTCGACCCACGCCGCAAGGCGCTTCTGCCGCCCCTTGCCGCGACGCCGCGCGCCATGAAGATCAAGACTACCGTAGACATCGTCATCTATCCCGGATTCAAGGCCGTCGAGGCGGTCGGCGCCATCAATGTCTTCGATTACGCCAACACCCGGCTGCGGCAGCTGGGCTGCGAGCCTAAGTATGACCTCCGCCTGGTCGGGCCGCGGGCTGGCGCAATCCGCTCAGACACGCTGGTATCGCTCGAGGCCACGCACGCGCTCGCGGGCCTGGCGCCCGCCGATGTGGTGGTGGTCGTGGGCGCACGCGACATCGTCAACGTGCTGGGCGCGTGCGGCGACATCGTCAGCTGGTGCCGGACCCAGACCGGCCGGCTGCGGACCATCGTGGGCCTGTGCTCGGGCAGCTTCTTCCTTGCCGAGGCCGGCCTGCTGGACGGCCGGCGCGCGGCCACGCACTGGAGCGTGGCGGAGCTGATGCGGCAGCGGTATCCCGGGATCCGGGTCGATGCCGATGCCATCTTCGTGCGCGATGCGCATATCTGGACCTCGGCGGGCGTGACCGCGGTGTTCGACCTGGTGCTGGCCATGGTCGAGGAGGACCTCGGGCGCGACATCGCGCTGTCGGTGGCGCGGGACCTGGTGGTCTACCTGAAGCGGCCGGGTGGCCAATCGCAGTTCAGTGAACACCTGCTCAGCCAGATGACGGGGCATCCGCGCGTGCGCGATATCCAGGACTATATCCACCGCACGCCCAGGGCGGATCTCTCGGTGCAGGGGCTGGCGCAGCGCTTTGCGATGAGCGAGCGCAATCTATCCCGGGTGTTCCTGAAGGAAACCGGACATACGCCGTCGGCCTATGTGGAACAGACCAGGCTCGATGCGGCGCGGCGGCTGCTGGAAGACAGCAGCCAGCCGCTGAAGTGGATCGCCGTCGAGAGCGGCTTCGGCTCGGAGGCCAAGCTCAGGCAGGCGTTCCAGCGCCGGCTCCATGTCACGCCGGGCGCCTATCGCGAGCGTTTTGCCAGCACCGGCGTCGATGACGCCGCCGGCGCAGGCTGAGGCGCAGCGTCGCAGCCCCGCGTTGCCGTCAGGCCGTCCTCAGTACAACACCACCGAGCGGATCGACTCGCCGCGCTTCATCAGGTCGAAGCCCTCGTTGATGCGCTCCAGCGGCAGCGTGTGCGTGATCAGGTCGTCGATATTGAGCTTGCCTTCCATGTACCAGTCGACAATCTTCGGCACGTCGGTGCGGCCGCGCGCGCCGCCGAAGGCGGAGCCTTTCCATTCGCGCCCGGTCACCAGCTGGAACGGACGCGTCGAGATCTCGGCGCCGGCCTCGGCCACGCCGATGATGATCGACTTGCCCCAGCCCTTGTGGCAGCACTCCAGCGCCTGGCGCATGACCTGGGTATTGCCGATGCA
>NZ_QKZN01000025.1:0-18884 GCF_003254285.1 Cupriavidus phytorum | reverse complement strand
ATCTTTTTTGCTGCCGTCAGCGCCGCAAACCTCGCTGCGCTGACCTCCCGGCCAACCCCGCAACCCTTGCTGCGCCTGCCTTGCAGGGACCGCGTTGTGTTGCGAGGGGGCGAATAATAAGCGAGCGCGGCGGGGTTGGCAAGGGGTAATTGAAAACTTCTTCATGCCGCCATCGGCGGCCCCTTAAAATCGGCAAATGCCTGACCTGCCTACCTATCAACCGTCGCGCCTGCCAGCGGACGGTACCCGCCTGCTGGACGCCCAGTCGCTGGCCGCCGCACTGTCGCGCCCTATCGTCTTTGTCGACCTGGAGACCACTGGCGCGGACGCCCAGCGTGACCGCATCACCGAGATCGGCGTCGTGGAAGTTGGCCCGGACGGTATCGTCGAATGGGAGACCCTGCTCGACCCCGGCATGTCGATCCCGCCGTTCATCCAGCGCATGACCGGTATCAGCGACGACATGGTGCGCGGCCAGCCGACCTTCGAATCCCTGGCCGAGTCGCTCGCCGAGCGACTGCAAGGCCGCTTGTTCGTGGCCCATAACGCACGCTTCGACTACGGCTTCCTGAAGAACGCGTTCCGGCGCGCCGGTGTAACGTTCCGGGCTGACGTGCTGTGCACCGTCAGGCTCTCGCGTTCGCTGTACCCGTCGGTCGAGCGCCATGGCCTGGACGCGCTGATCGCCCGCTTCGGCCTGACGCCCAAGGGCCGGCACCGCGCGCTCGCCGATGCCGAGCTGCTGTGGCAGTTCTGGCAGAAGATCCATGCCACCTATTCGGTCGACCTGGTGGAAGCGGCGGTGCGCACGCTGGTGCGGCGCGCCAGCCTGCCGGCCGGCCTGGAAGAGACCGCGCTTGAAGACGTGCCCGCAACCCCGGGCGTCTATATCTTCTATGGCGACCAGGACGTGCCGCTCTATATCGGCAAGAGCGTGCACCTGCGCCAGCGCATCGGCGCGCATTTTTCCGGCGACTACCGCTACGGCAAGGACATGCGGCTGGCGCGGCTGGTGCGCCGGGTCGAATGGCGGGAAACCGGCGGCGAAACCGGCGCGCTGTTACTGGAAGCCCGGCTGGTCAAGGCGATGCAGCCGGTGCACAACCAGCTGCTGCGCCGGAATACGCGGCTGTACGCCTGGGAGCTGCCGCAGCAGTTGCCGGTGCCGCGCCTGCGCTCGGATCGCGACACGGACTTCTGCCGGCATCGCGACCTGTTCGGCGTCTTCGGCAGCCGCGGCGCGGCCGAGGCACGTCTGCGCGCGCTCGCGGAGGAGCACGGCCTGTGCATGGCCACGCTGTCGCTGGAGAAGACCACGCGACGTGGCAGCCCCTGCTTTGCGCGCCAGGTCCACCGCTGCGCCGGCGCCTGTGTCGGCGTGGAATCGTCGCGCGAGCATCGTGCCCGGCTGGCCGCCGCGCTGGGGCCGATCGCGCTGGTGCCATGGCCGTTCGACGGCCCGGTGGCCTGGCGCGAGCAACACGGCGCGCGCGCCTGGTGGCATGTGGTGGACGAGTGGTGCTACCTGGGCTGCGCGGACACGCTGGAGGAAGCCGGCGCACTGGCCGCCGCGCCCGCGCATTTCGACCTCGACACCTACCAGATCCTGGCGCCGCGCCGGGATCAATGGATGCCGGACGCGGTGCCGCTGTCCGTACGGCGGGACTTCACGTTGACCGCGCCGGAGACCACTGCTGAAGCCCCGCGTCCTGCACGCCAGGTGTCGACCCCGGCTGCGCGCAAGGCCACTGTCGCCGCAGGGCAGCAAACCCTGGGCTTGTTTGCCGAGTAAGCCTGCCTTGCCGTGGGCTCCGGCAATCTGTACGCCAGCCCCCACAATGCGCTTGCAGACGAGGGGAAGGCTCCGCTAGTCTCCACAGACCGGCCCTTGCCGCCGGCCGCGCCGATGTGGGAGACCCCATGCCCATCGATCCAGCCCGAGTTGCGCATGCCGCCCGATCCGCGGCGCGCAGGCATGCGCGCGTCGCGGTCCTGTTCGCGGCGACCTTGGGGGCCACTTTGGCGGCGGCCTGCGCAGGAATCGGAACGGGCGCGATGCAAGAAGTCATCGATTCCTGGAAGAGCGTACCCGTCGATGAGGCAAAGCGCCAGTGGGGCCCGCCGCAGGCCATGCAGGCCCTTCCCGCCGGCACCGCCTACGTCTGGACCGATTCCGTGCCGGCCGCGCGGCCGCCTGGCAGCGGCCCGCGCGATGCAGGCATGGAGCGCACGCCTGTGCCCGGGCAATGCCAGCGCAAGCTGGTGGCCGACCCCAATGGCATCGTGACCGGCGGCGAGTGGCGCGGCGACGCCTGCTGCATCACCGCGCTGGCCGGGCGCTGCGCCGCGCTCAAATACCGCGCGCGCAGCTGAACCCGGCCATCACCCGCTCCCCTCCCGCCGCGCTCAGCGTTCCGGCCACGCGCCGGTATCGTCCAGCACCGGCGAGAATTCCCGGAACGCGAAGCGCAGCGGCAGCACGCGCTCGCGCCGCACCACGCGCTCGACATGCAGCCGCACCAGCCGCTCGGCGCCGGCGAAGGCGGCCAGTTCCTCGCCCTCCCAGATCACTTCGGCGCGCCCATTCACATGCAGCAGCGAACCGTCGGCAAAATCCGGCACAACGATGCCCGCACGCGGGTCGGCCATCAGGTTGCCCACCGTGTTGAAGAAGTTGTTGCCGTTGAAATCCGGGAACGTCAGGGTATGGGCGTCGTCCACGCGGATAAAGCCGGGCTTGCCGCCGCGGTGCGAGACGTCGACACCCCCCGTGTGTTCGCCCTCGTCTTGCGGCGACGCGATATGGCTGGAGGCGATGAACAGCGTATCGGCGCCGCGCAGCCAGGCGCTGGCATGCGCATCGAGCGCTTCGCCGTGCCATGTTGCGGGGGCGGCGGCGGCATCGGCAGCAGCCACATCGCGCAGCTGGATGTAGCGCGGGCAGTTGCCGAAGCTCTGCTCGACCTCGACCGTCAGCCCCGCCTGATCGCGCGCCACGATGATCCCGTTCATGCGGTTGCGCCGGCGCGTGGGCAGCTCGATGCCAAGCAACCCGATGCGCGCGCCCTGCTCCAGCGCCGCGGCCAGCGGATCGCCGGGCAACGGTACCGCGTCGATGCGCAGGTGCGTGGCGTCCGGCGTCCGCGCAAACCCGGGCGGTCCGACCAGCATCGTGGCCCACGGCATGCCGTCGGCATCGACCGCGCCGGCCAGCAGGAACGGCAACTGCGCGAAGAACGTGCGATGCTGTTCCGGCATCTCGCCGCGGATCACGCGCGGACCCGCCGCGGCCATGCGCTCGCGCTTGCCGGCGCGCTGCTGTGCCGCGAGTTCGCCGGCGTGGAATGGCAGGCCGGCATGCGGCCAGGTGGGCAGGTCCATGGTTTGCTCCTTCGCAACGGGAATGGCTTGGCGCTCGCCGGACGCAAGGGCTAGGCGGCCACGCTGGGCTTCGATACCACCATCGGCACGAAGCCGGGCAATGCCTCGACGCGGCGCAGCCAGGCATTGAGCGCCGGGTACGGCGCCAGCGGCACGTTGCCCTCCTCGGCGCGGGCGATATAGCTGTAGGCGGCCACATCCGCAATGGTGGCGTGATCGGCGGCGAGGAACGCGCCACCGGCCAGCACCGATTCCATCAGCGTGAACAGCCGCTGCGCGCGGGCGACGGCATCTTCCATCGGCACCGGCCGCCCGAACAGCACGCCCAGGCGCGCGGCGGCCGGGCCGAACGCAATCTCGCCGGCAGCCACCGACAGCCAGCGCTGCACGCGGGCGGCACCGACCGGATCGCGCGGCAGCCAGCGGCCGTCGTCATAGCGCGTGGCCAGGTAGACCAGGATCGCGTTGGAATCGCTCAGCACGACGCCGTCGTCGTCGAGCACCGGCACCTGGCCGAACGGGTTCAGGCGCAGGAAGGCCTCGCCGCGCTGCTCGCCGCCGCGCAGGTCGACGTCCACCAGCCGGTAGGGCAAGCCCAGCAACCCCAGCATCAATTCGGCGCGATGGGCGTGGCCGGACAGCGGCGAACGGTACAGCACAAGCGGCCTGGCGGGCACTGCGGGGGGATTCGTCTGTTGCATGGCACTCTCCTGAGCGGTTGGTATGGACGGATTCTCGGCGTCGGCGAGATTGGAATAAATGGGGCCATTGATATTTGACTACTCCAGAAAATGGAGTAATGTTTGGCGCCATGGACAAGCTACGTGCAATGCAGACCTTTGTGCGGATCGTCGACGAAGGCAGCCTGACGGCCGCCGCGGCGTCGCTGCATACCTCGTTGCCGGCGGTGGTGCGCACGCTGGCGGCGCTCGAATCCGAGCTGCAGGTGCGGCTGCTCAACCGCACCACGCGGCGGCTGTCGCTGACCGCCGAGGGCCGCAGCTACCTGGACGGCTGCCGGCGCATCCTGGCCAATATCGACGAAGTCGAAGCGGGCCTGACCGAGAGCCATGTCGAGCCCAGCGGCCAGCTCACGCTGACCGCCTCGGTGCTGTTCGGCCAGATGTACGTGGCGCCGGCGGTGACTCGCTTCGTGCAGCGCTATCCGCGCGTGCGCTGCCGCATGGAATTCACCGACCGCGTGGTGAACCTGCTCGAGGAAGACCTGGACGTGGGCGTGCGCATCGGCCCGCTGGCCGACTCCACGCTGGTGGCGCAATCCGTCGGCCGCATCCGCCGCGTGGTGGTCGCCACGCCCGCCTATCTGCGCAAGCACGGCGTGCCGCGCCACCCGGATGAGCTGGCCGGCGCCAACTGCTTGCGCTTCACCGGCAACCATGCGCACTGGTGGTCATTCCGCGATGGCGAACTCGAGTTTCATGTGCCGGTGTCGGGCAACCTGGAATTCAACCAGACCGCGCCCGCCGTGGCCGCCTGCGCGGCGGGTGCCGGCTTCGGCCATTTCCTGTCGTACCAGGTCGCGCAGCTGGTGGAGGAGCGCAAGCTGCGCATCGTGCTGGAAGACTTCGAGCTGCCGGCGTGGCCGCTGTCGCTGATCTATCCGCACGCGCGGCTGCTGCCGGCGCGCACCCGCGCCTTTATCGACTGGATGCGGGACGAGCTGAGCCCGCGGTTCAACTGAATGCGCACCGTCGTGCGCCAGACGGCATGCGGGCGGGACATTTGCAGGGCCAAGCGACAAAACCCCTTGACGCGTTGCCGTGCGCACCGGTATTTTCAAATTCGAATCCGAATTCGAATACGGAAATATGACCATGTCAGCGACGCCTTCCAGCTTTCCCGCCAACGCTTCCTTCCCCCGTATCGACACCCCTTCGATCCTGCAGCCGCCCCGGCAGCGCCGCGCGCGCGAGACCGAACAGGCCTTGCTCGGCGCAGGCCGCGAACTGCTGGCGACGCGCGACTTCGCCGCGGTCTCGGTGGCGCAGATCGCAGCGGCGTGCCAGGTCTCGGTGGGCGCCTTCTACGGGCGCTTCCGCGACAAGATGGCCTATTTCGAGGCGCTGCGTGCGCTGGTGATGGAAGAGACCTCGGCATCGATCGACCGCTACCTGGCGCAGGAACGCTGGGAAGATGTCACCACGCCGGTGCTGCTGGAAAAGACCGCCAGGTTCATGGTGCTCGGCACGCTGGCCAACCGTGGCGTGATGCGCGCGTCGCTGCGCCATGCCTCCACGCGTCCCGAGGAATGGCTGCCCCACCGCCAGAACGGTGAAGCGATCGTGGAGCGCATGGTGCAGCTGCTGGTGCCGCGCCTGCCGCTGCCCGCCGACACCGCCGAACTGCGCGTGCGCTTTGCCATGCAGGCCGTCTTCAGCGTGCTGGTCAATGCCGTGCTGAACGATTCCGGCCCGCTGCACCTCGACGACGAGCGGCTGATCACAGAGCTGAGCCGCCTGATGGCTGGCTATCTCGACGTCAGGCCGGCCGAGACCGCCTGAGCTGGTCCGGGTAATGCAGCCGGGCCATGGCCGCTATGAATTGCGCGGCGCTTGCTTGGCGGTGGCGCCGGCGCTCCCTAGAATGTGCCCACGCCCGGCCCCGCGCCGAGGCAGCCCTATCCGCCTCACTGCTTACCGGGACCGCTCATGGCCACGCTTTTCCTCGTCCGCCACGGACAAGCCTCGTTTGGTGCCGCCAACTACGACTGCCTGTCGCCCACCGGCCGGCAGCAGGCGCGCTGGCTTGGCGAATATTTCGCCGAGCGCGGCGTCAGCTTCAGCCGGGTCGTGGCCGGCACGCTGGTGCGCCAGCAGGACACCGCCACGGAGATCCTGGCCGGCATGGGGCAACCGCAGGCCGCGGTGATCTCGCATCCCGGCCTGAACGAATACGACGGCGAGGCGCTGTACCGCTGCCACACCGGCGGCGCCGACCACCGCGCCCACCAGAACACCGACTACAACGACTACTGGCGCACCTTCCGCGCGGCCTACGCGGCCTGGACGCAGGACGGGCTGGCGGAAATGCCCGAGAGCTGGGCCGACTTCGGCGCGCGCATTGCCGGCGCGCTGGCGCAGGCCAGCGAGGGCACCACGCGCGAGGACGCCATCCTGGTGGTCAGCTCGGGCGGCGCCATCGGCCGCGCCACCGCCGACCTGCTCGGTGCGCCGGCGCAGGCGGCGATCGAGATGAACCTGCAGTTCCGCAATACCGCGTTCTGCGAGATCATCGTCGGCCGCGGCGTGCAGCGTCTGCTGAGCTTCAACAACGTGCCCCACCTGGAACGTGCCGACCGGCGCAGCGCCGTGACCTTCGCTTGATGCAGATTGCGCGGATTGCGCGCTCGGCGCTATCCGCTCCCCAAATGACAATGGCCGCGATTTCGCGGCCATTCTTTATCTTTCTCCGGCTGCTGGCGCGGGCACTTTGACATGCCCGCGCCGCCGGTCCTTCTCCCTTTACTGCTCTTTGTCGTCGCTGCGCCGCGGTTTTACAGGCGCTCGACGATGGTCACGTTAGCCAGCCCGCCGCCTTCGCACATGGTCTGCAGGCCGTAGCGCTTGCCATGCGTATGCAGTGCATGCACCAGCGTGGTCATCAGCTTGGCGCCGGAGCCGCCGAGCGGATGGCCCAGCGCGATTGCGCCGCCATGCACGTTCAGGCGTTCCGGATCGGCGCCGGTCGCCTTGAGCCAGGCCAGCGGCACCGGCGCAAAGGCTTCGTTGACTTCGAACAGGTCGATATCGCCGATGCGCAGGCCGGCGCGCTTGAGCGCCACTTCGGTGGCCGGCAGCGGCGCTTCCAGCATCACCACCGGATCGTGGCCGATCACGGTCATGCTGTGCACGCGCGCCAGCGGCTTGACGCCCAGCTTCTTCAGGCCTGCCTCGTTGACCACCATCAGGCCCGCGGCGCCGTCGCAGATCTGGCTGGCGGTAGCGGCGGTGACACGGCCGCCTTCCGCGATCAGCTTGACGCTGCCGATGCTTTCCAGCGTGGCGTCATAGCGGATGCCTTCGTCGGTGGTGTGCATCTCGCCATTGGCGCCATCGGCGGTGCGCACTTCCACCGGCAGGATCTCGGCGCTGAAGCGGCCGGCCTTGGTGGCGGCGATGGCGCGCTGGTGGCTTTGCAGCGCGTAGGCGTCGAGCTGTTCGCGCGACAGCTCGTACTTGCGCGCGATCATTTCGGCGCCGGTGAACTGACTGAATTGCACGCCGGGGTAGCGCGCTTCGACGCCCGGGCTCTTGGGCACGCCGAAGCCGTTCTTGGCCGGCAGCTGCGAGGACAGGCCCATCGGCACGCGCGTCATGCTTTCGACGCCAGCGGCAATGACGACATCCATCGCGCCCGACATCACCGCCTGCGCGGCAAAGTGCAGGGCCTGCTGCGACGAGCCGCACTGGCGGTCGACCGAGGTGCCCGGCACGCTTTCCGGCAGGCGCGAGGCCAGGATGGCATTGCGCGCGACGTTGCCGGCCTGCTCGCCGACCTGGCTGACGCAGCCCATGATGACGTCTTCGACCAGCGCCGGATCGGCACCGGTGCGCTCCACCAGCGCGTCGAGCACCTGCGCAGCAAGGTCGGCCGGATGCCAGCCCGACAGCTTGCCGCCCTTGCGGCCCCCGGCGGTACGGACCGCCGCGACGATGTATGCCTCTGCCATGTGATCTCCTTGGTTCGGTGCAGGCCGCCGGGGCAGCCCTTGTGTTGTGCGGGATGCCGGCGCGGGTGCCGGCAGCATCGGTGGCTATTGTTGCGCCGCGGCTGGCGGCCAGCGTCGTCGGAAGCGACGAAGTTGCCGCAGCGCTCAGGCGCGCGGCGCCAGCACCGCGAAGATCGCCGTGGCGCGCAGCAGGCAGCGCTCGCCGCTGAACAGCCGGCAGGTGCCGTAGCGCAGCCGCGAGCCGAGCTTGTCGAATTCCACGCGGGCCTCGACCCAGTCGCCCGGGCGCGCAGAGTCGAGATAGTCGAGGCTCAGGTTGACCGTGACCGCGCTTTTGGCGCGGCCGGTTTCCAGCGACATCATCATGCCGATGGCGGTATCGGCCAGCGTCGCCAGCATGCCGCCGTGCGGAATGCCCAGGTTGTTCAGGTGGCTCTCGTCGATGCGCACCGCCAGCGTGCGGCGTTCGGCATGCAGGTAGAGCTGGCCGAAGCCGGCCATGTAGCCGCTCATCCGGCGCAGCGGGACAAAGCCTTCGGGCACGTCGGCGCCGGCTTCGGCCGGCGCGGCGATGGCGCGGGTCAGCGCCGCCTCGATTTCCGCCTCGGCCATGGCGTCAGGCAAAGTAGCGCGAGGCCACGCTGAGGTGTTCGCGGCAATCGGCCACCATGCGCGCGATCAGTTCTTCGCAGCTGGGCACGTCGTCGATCAGGCCCACGCACTGGCCGGCGCTGATGATGCCGCCGTCGGTCTCGCCGGCCTTGAGCGCGGCCTTGCCACGCACGCCGGCGACCAGGTGCTTGACGTCCTCGAACTGGGCGCCGCCGGGACGGCGTTCGATGCTGACCACTTCGTCCGACACGGCGTTCTTGAGCACGCGCGCGGTGTTGTGCAGGGTGCGGAAGATTAGGTTGGTGTCGCGCTCGCTGGCCTGCACCAGCGCCTGCTTGACGTTGTCGTGGATCGGCGCCTCGCGCGTGGCGCAGAAGCGCGTGCCCATGTTGACGCCCTCGGCGCCGAGCACCAGCGCTGCCGCCATGCCGCGCCCGTCGGCGATGCCACCCGAGGCGATCACCGGTACCGAAAGCTTGCGCACAGCCTGCGGGATCAGCACCATGCCGGGCACATCGTCTTCGCCCGGATGGCCGGCGCACTCGAAGCCGTCGATCGAGACCGCGTCCACGCCCAGCCGCTCGGCCGACAGCGCATGGCGCACCGCCACGCACTTGTGGATCACCTTGATGCCCGCGGCCTTGGCCCGCGCGATATGCTCCTTGGGGTTGTTGCCCGCGGTCTCCAGCACCTTGACGCCGCTCTCGATGATGACGTCGAGGTAGCGCGCGTACGGCGGCGGATTGATCGACGGCAGCAGGGTCAGGTTCACGCCGAACGGCTTGTCGGTCATCTCGCGGCAGCGGCGGATCTCGGCTGCCAGGTCCTCGGGCGTGGGCTGCGTCAGCGCCGTCAGGATGCCCAGGCCGCCCGCGTTGGAAACGGCAGAGGCCATTTCAGCGTAGCCAACCCATTGCATGCCGCCCTGGATGATCGGGTAGCGGATGCCAAGCAATTCGGTGATGCGTGTCTTCATGGTGGTCCTTTTGCTGTCTGCGCAGGCAGCAAGCACGGCGCAATGTCGCGATGTGCCGGCCCTGCCGCTTGATCGGCATCAGTCTACGGCGGCGCGCGCCGTCCCAGCCTCGTCGGAAGCGACGATTGCGGGCGGCGCAATCTGCACTAGTGTTGGGCGAGCCTCGCCCCGCGCTGCCGGCGCTAGCACCGGCACCTCCGGCATCCCTTCCTACCTTCCAGCAGGAGCCCGCATGACGCCAGCCACGCCTTCGTTCGAAACCCTGCGTTACGCCGTTGCCGACGGCGTCGCCACCATCACCCTGCACCGCCCGGACCAGCTCAATGCCTTCACCGCGCAGATGATGCACGAGCTGATCGCTGCGTTCGACGCCACCGATGCCGACGACAACGTGCGCGCGGTGATCGTCACCGGCTCCGGCCGCGCGTTCTGCGCCGGCGCCGACCTGTCCGGCGGCAGCTCCACCTTCGATTTCGAGAAGCGCTATGGCGCCAGCCCGGACACCGCGCATCGCGACGGCGGCGGGCGCGTGTCGCTGCGCATCTTCCGCAGCCTCAAGCCGGTGATTGCCGCGGTCAACGGCGCCGCCGTCGGCGTGGGCGTGACCATGCAATTGCCGATGGACATCCGCCTGGCCTCGACCGACGCCAAGTTCGGCTTTGTCTTTGCACGCCGCGGCATCACGCCGGAAGCGGCGTCGTCGTGGTTCCTGTCGCGCGTGGTCGGGATCTCGACCGCGCTGGAGTGGTGCTATACCGGCCGCGTGTTCTCGGCGCAGGAGGCGCACGAACGCGGCCTGGTGCGCTCGCTGCACGCCCCCGAAGACCTGTTGCCGGCGGCGCAGGCGATTGCGCGCGAGATCGCCGCCAATGCCGCGCCGGTGTCGGTGGCGATCTCGCGCCAGCTGATCTGGCGCATGGCCGGCGCCAGCCACCCGATGGAAGCGCACAAGCTCGACAGCCGCGCGATCCAGTCGCGCGGGCGTTCCGCCGACGTGAAGGAAGGCGTCAGCGCATTCCTGGAAAAGCGCCCCGCCGCGTTCCCGGAAACCGTGTCGCACGACATGCCGGATTTCTTCGACTGGACCAGCGAGCCGCCCTTCGCCTGACGCGCCCGCGTCGATGTTTTCCGGAGTCCCGATGAAAGTCAGCCAAGCCGTCGCCAGCCGCAAGTCCGTCCGCGGCTTCCTGCCCCGGGCGGTTGCGCCCGAGACCATCCGCCGCGTGCTCGACGCCGCGGCGCGCGCCCCGTCAGGCGGCAACCTGCAGCCGTGGCATATCCATGTGGTCGGCGGCGAGGCGCTGCAGCGCCTGCTCGGCATCATGCGCGCACGCATCGCCGAGGCCCCCACCGGCGAAGCGCGCGAGTACGACATCTATCCGCGCGAGCTGGTCTCGCCCTACCGCGATCGCCGCTTCCAGGTGGGCGAGGCGCTCTACCACCACCTCGGCATCCCGCGCGAGGACAAGGCCCGGCGGCTGGCGCAGTTCGCCAGCAACTTCACCTTCTTCGGCGCGCCGCTGGCGCTGTTCTGCACGGTGGACCGGCGCATGGGGCCGCCGCAATGGTCGGACCTGGGCATGTACCTGCAGACGGTGATGCTGCTGCTGCGAGAAGAAGGCCTGGACAGCTGCGCGCAGGAGTGCTGGGCGATGTATCCGCAGACCATCGCCGCATTCCTGTCGCTGCCGGCCGAACGGATGCTGTTCAGCGGCATGGCGATCGGCTACGAGGATCCCGAGGCGCCCGCCAACCAGCTGCGCGCGGAACGTGCGCCGCTGGCGGAATTCACCGACTTCATCGGTATCTGAGCCGAAGGTTCAGAGCAGGCCAAGCTGGCGCGCGATCGCGACCGCCTGGGTACGGTTGCTGGCGTGCAGCTTGGCGCTGATATTGCGCAGGTGCGTGCGCACCGTGGTCTCGGACACGAACAGGCGCTCGGCCATGGCGACGTTGGAATAGCCCTCGGCCAGCAGGTGCAGCACCTTCTGCTCCTTGGGCGTCAGCGGCTCGACCAGCGCGGGCGGCGCGGGACGGCCGGCACCGGGCGGCTCGGCGGCGGCCTGGCCGCAAGCCTGCAGAAGCTTTTCGACATAAGGGGCCGGCAGGCTGGCAGCCTGGCGCGCGCAGGCGTCGGCCACCAGCCGGCGCACATCGTCGCCCTCGTCGGCAAAGATGCGCACGAAACCTTCGGCGGCGCCGAAGCGCAACGCCTCGCCCATCACCACCAATGCATGCGCGCCGTCGCCGCAGCGCTGCCACGCCTGCGCCAGCAGGATGCGCAGCTTGAGGGCGCGGCGCATCAGCTGGTTGCCGGCGGCGGCCGCAAGTTCGCGTTCGATGGCCTCGCGGACCGGCGTGCCGGGGCGCGCGTACAGGTCCAGCCGCAGCCGGCCGAGCGTGATGTCCTCGACATCGCTGGCAAACGAGCTGACGCCGGGACGCGTGCGCCACAGCGCCGGATCGGCGGCGCGCTCGATCGCCTCCTGCGCGGCGTGCACATTGCCCTGGCGCAGCGCCAGGCGGGCGCGCTCCAGCATCGCCGCCATCACAAGCCGCGTCAGGCCGCGGTGGTGGCCCAGCGCTTCGAGCTGCGCCAGCCACTCGTGGGCCTGGTCAATCTCGCGGCGCTCGAAGGCGATGCGCGCCAGCACCGCGTGGCCGGTGATGATCTGGTCGGGCAGGCCGAGGTCGCGCGACAGCGGCAGGTAGACGTTGAGCAGGCGGCTGGCGCGCTCGGAATCGCCGCTCTCGTACAGGCCCTCGGCCAGCAGGATGCCGGCCATGGCGTTGCCGTTGGTGGGCCCGAAGCGGTTCGGCAGCATGGTGCTGGCGGCGATGCGGAAGCGCGCCAGCGCCTGCTGCAGCCGGCCCTGGCGCAGATCGATCAGCCCTTCGACCGATTCCGAGAAGATCTTGTTGAAGTTGCTGTCGGACCCGCGCACCGCGTGCCGCGCCACCTGCAGCAGCCGGCGCGCCTCGGGATAATCGCCGGCCACCGCTGCCAGCCGCGCCATCGAGGTGGCCAGGATCGCGTCGGGGAAGGCATAGCCCATCGGCAACGGCGGCAGCTCGTTGCGGGCGAAGGCGCGCGCGTCGTCGAAGCGGTCCATCATGTTCAGCAGCATGTGGCGCAGCGCGCGGATATGCGCCAGCAGGTCACCGGCCGCGCCCTCGGTGGGGATCTGCTGGAGCAGCGCGATCGCTTCGGCCGGCCCGCGCGTGAACGACACCGCCCACACCCGCGCGATCTGCAGCTTGGGCAGCCGCGCCAGGTCCTCGGCGGGCACCGACTCCAGCCAGCGCGTCAGCAGCCGCATGCGCCCCTGCGCCAGCAGGTCGTCGGCGGCGCTGTCGAGCAGCTGCAGCGCATGCGCCAGCGCACCGGCGGCGAAGGCGTGTTCGATGGCGGGTACCAGCCGCCCCTGCGACTCATACCAGCGCGACGCCGACAGGTGCAGCTGCGGCACCGACTCCGGCATCGCCTGCGCCAGCTGCGCGCGCAGGAAACCGGAGAACAGGCTGTGATAGCGATACCATTGCTCGGGCTCGGCGCCGGAGCCGCGCTCGCCATAGCGTTCGCTCTCCAGCGGCAGCAGGAACAGGTTGGCGCGCTCGAGCCAGGCCAGGATTTCGTCGCTGCTGCCGGCGGCCGGCTGGCACACCGCATCGCACAGCGGCCCGCACAGCTGATCCAGGATCGAGGTGCGCAGCAGGAAGTCGCGCACCGCTTCGGGCAGGTGCAGGAAGACGTCTTCGACCAGGTAATCGGCAATGGCCGCGTTCGAGCCCGAGAAGCCGGCAATGAAGCCTTCCGGCTGGGTGCGCCGCTCCAGCGCCACCGACGCCAGCCAGAGCGCCGTGGCCCAGCCCTCGGTGCGCCGGTGCAGCACGCTGATGGCGGACTGTTCCAGCTTCAGCCCGCGCGCCTGGCGCAGGAACGATGCGGTCTCGTCGGCGGAAAAGCGCAGCTGCGCCGGCTCGATCTCGAGCAGCTCGCCGCGTGCGCGCAAGCGGGCCAGGCCGGTTTCCGGCACCCAGCGCGTGCCGATCACCACGCGGCAGCCGGGCCGCAGGCTTTCCACAAGTTGCCAGACCAGCCCCGCCACCGCGGCATTCTGCACGGCTTCGAAATCGTCGAGAAACAGCGTGAAGTCGCCATGATGGCTGGCGAGGCGGTCGATCAGCGCCAGCGCCTGCTCGCCCGGGTCCTGCGCCAGCGCCTGGCGCGCGGACCGGTCCGGCCCGCCGCTGCCCAGGCCCTGCGCGATCGCGGCCTCGATCGAGCCGAGGAAGCGCGAGGGGTCATTGTCCGAGCGGTCCAGCGTCAGCCACGCGGTGCGGCCGCCGGCGGCCTCGAGCCGCGCGCGGCACTGGAGCATGGCGGTGGTCTTGCCGAAGCCGGCGGGTGCGCGCACCAGCACCAGCTTGACGAAGCCCGCCGCGCACACGGCATCGCAGATCGCCGCGCGCTGGACCTGGAACGGGGTCAGCAGCGGCGGGCGCAGCTTGGCGGCCAGCGACGCCGCGCCGGCGGGTGGCGGCGTGCGCCGTCCGGTCTCCTCGATACTTGCCATTGGCTGTCAGTGGTCTCCCGCACATCGCGGCCCTTGGCGGGCGCGCCATGCGCCCCCGGCGCTGCAGAATGCAGGCGGGCGGCCGTGGCTGTGGTGTAGCGAGGCATTATGACGTAAACCGCTGCGCTGGCGAAAACGCGGGCAGCGGCCCGGCACCGTTTGCCGCTGTCTCACACCAGCTTGCTGGCGTGTCCGGCCCAGTAGCGGTCGCGCAGCAGCCGCTTGAGCAGCTTGCCGGTGGGCAGGCGCGGCAGTTCGGGCTCGAAGTCGACCGAGCGCGGGCACTTGATGGCAGACAGGTTGGCGCGGCAGAACGCGATCAGCTCGGCGGCCAGTTCGGGCCCGGCCTGCCCCATGTCGGCGGGCTGCACCACGGCCTTCACCTCTTCGCCGAAATCCTCGTTGGGCACGCCGATCACGGCGACATCCATCACCTTCGGATGCGTCATCAGCAAGTTCTCGGCCTCTTGCGGATAGATGTTGACGCCGCCGGAGATGATCATGTTGGCCTTGCGGTCGGTCAGGTACAGGTAGCCGTCCGCGTCCACATAGCCGACATCGCCGATGGTGCTCCAGTCCGGATGCTGCGGATGGCGCGTCTCCGCGGTCTTGGCCTCGTCGTTGTGGTACGTGAACGGGCGGCCCTCGGCAAAGTAGATGGTGCCCGGCTTCCCCGGCGGCAGCAGCGCGCCGTCCGGCCCGCAGATGCGCAGCTTGCCGACCATGGCGCGCCCGACCGTGCCCTTGCGTTCCAGCCATTGGGGTGTGTCGACCACGGTCACGCCGTTGCCCTCGGTGCCGGCGTAGTACTCCCAGATCACCGGCCCCCACCACGCGATCATCGCTTCCTTCACCTGCACCGGGCACGGCGCGGCCGCGTGGATCGCCACGCGCAGCGACGATACGTCATAGGCCTGCCGCTGTGCCTCGGGCAGCTTGAGCATGCGCGAGAACATGGTGGGCACCAGTTGCGTATGCGTGATGCGGTGTTGCTGCACCAGCCGCAGGAACTGCTCGGCATCGAAGTGCTCCATCACCACCGCGGTGCCTCCCAGCGCCTGCACCGACATGGTGTAGCGCAGCGGCGCCGCGTGGTACAGCGGCGCGGGCGATAGGTAGCGCGTGTCGGCATCGAAGCCGTAGAGCCGCTGGCACAGCGCGGTCAGCGTCGTCGGCGCGTCGATGTCGGGGCTCGACGGGGGCGCATACACGCCTTTGGGCCGGCCCGTGGTGCCCGATGAATACAACATGTCGCCGCCGGTCACCTCGTCGTCGATGCGCGTGGCCGGACAATCGGCCAGCGCGGTCTCATAGGCCTGATAGCCGGGCACCGTGCCATCCAGCATCAGGCGCGCCTGCAGCGCCGGCGTCTGCCCGGTCAGCGCCGCGGCGATCTCCGCCTGCGCGTGGGTGGTGACCAGCACGCGCGCGCCGCTGTCGTTGACGATATAGGCCGCGTCGGCCGCGTTCAGGCGCGTGCTCAGGCAGATATAGACGATGCCGCTGCGCTGCGCGCCCCAGCACAGCTCGAACAGCCGCGGATGGTTCTCCACCATGAAGGCCACGCGGTCGCCTGGCCGCAGGCCGAGCTTGCGGAACAGGTGGGCGACCTGGTTCGAGCGCTGGTCCAGCTCGCGGTAGGTGACGACGGCGCCGCTGCCGTCCATGATGACGGCGGGCTTGTCCGGCGTGCGCTGCGCGTGGATGTGCGGATGCATGGCGTGGAGCTCCTCGACTGGGATGGTGGGTGGGCGGATGCCGATCCCGCATTCTCGGAACCCTGGCGGGTTCGACCATCGTCGGAAGCGACGAAGCGGCACGGCCGCGTTTTGCCGCAGCGCCGCAAAAAAAGGCTTGTTCCGGGCCACGCCTCAGCTTCGTCCGATGCGACGATGCGCCGCCGACCGGCCTGGCCGGAAGATGCCCGCCAGACTACCGCCCTTACGCCTCACCCTTATCCGAAGGAGCCAAGGTGGATTTCCAGTTCAGCGAAGAACAGTCGATGCTGCGCGACACACTCGCGCGTTACCTCGCCGATCACTACGCTTTCGAAGCCCGCCGCGCGGCGGCGCAGTCCGCGGCGGGTTGGCGCCCCGATTGCTGGCGAGCTTTTGCGCGCGACCTGGGCATCCTGGGCGCCGCGTTTCCCGAGCACCTCGGCGGCCTCGGTGGCCTTGACAGCGGCGCCGTCGAGCACATGGTGGTGATGGAACAGCTCGGCCGGCACCTGGTGCTGGAGCCCTACCTGGGCACCGTGGTGCTGGGCGGTAACGCGCTGCTGCACGGCAGCCCCGAGCTGGCCGCGCAGTGGATCCCGGCCATCATCGGCGGCGAGGCTACCGTGGGTTGGGCCCATGCAGAGCCCGCCAGCCGCTACTGCCGGCACGACGTGCAGGCCAGCGCCACGCGCCAGGGCGACGGCTACCGGCTCAGCGGGCACAAGCACGCGGTGGCCGGCGCACCGTTCGCCTCGCATCTGCTGGTCAGCGCCCGCAGCAGCGGCGCGCGCCGGGACCAGCGCGGCATCAGCCTGTTCTGGATCGCGCGCGACACGCCGGGCGTGACGCTGCGCGAATATCCCACCTTCGACGGCCAGCGCGCCGCCGAGGTGCTGCTCGACAACGTGCAGGTCCCGGCCAGCCAGCGCATCGGCGCTGAAGGCGAAGCGCTGGCACTGATCGAGCAGCTGTGCGACCACGCCATGGTCGCGCTGGCCGCCGAAGCCAATGGCGCGATGGCGCGCATGCTGGCCGACACCATCGACTACGCGCGCCAGCGCAAGCAGTTCGGCGTGCCGATCGGCACCTTCCAGGTGCTGCAGCACCGCATGGCCGACATGTACATGCAATTGGAGCAATCGGTGGCTCTGACCCAGGTGGCCGCCATGCAGGCCGCCAGCGCTGCGCCCGTGCGTGCGCAGTCGGCGTGCGCGGCAAAGATCCAGGCCGGCCAGGCGGGCGCCTTCGTCGGCCAGGGCGCGGTGCAGATCCACGGCGGCATGGGCGTGACCGAGGAACTGGCCGTGGGCCACTACTTCAAGCGCGTCACGGCGATCGACCTGCAATTCGGCTCGGCCGAGCACCACCTGCGCCGCTATGCCGACCTGCTCTATCCCGCCGGGGCTGCCGCCTGAAGCCGCCCCGATCACGATCGATTACCAGCGAGGCCCGTCGATGCATCTCGATTTCTCCCCGCAAGACCAGCAGTTCCGCGAAGAAGTGCGCGCCTGGATTGCCCAGGCCTATGACGCCGACCTGCGCGCGATGATGGCGCAGTCGAAGAACGGTTATCTCGACAAGGCCGGACAGGTGCGCTGGCAGAAGGCGCTGCACGCGCGCGGCTGGGCCGCGCCGAACTGGCCGAAGGAATACGGCGGCCCGGGCTGGAGCGCGACCGAGCGCTTTATCTTCCAGTCCGAACTGGCCGCCGCGGGATGCCCGCCGGTGTCGCCGATGGGCCTGAAGATGGTGGCGCCGGTGATCATGAAGTACGGCACGCCCGAGCAGAAGCAGCGCTTCTTGCCGCCGATCCTGAGCTCCGACGTGTGGTGGTGCCAGGGTTATTCCGAGCCCAATTCGGGCTCTGACCTGGCGTCGCTGCAGCTGCGCGCCGACCACGGCAGCGACGGCGACGGCGAGCACTACATCCTGAACGGCTCCAAGATCTGGACTACGCATGCGCAATGGGCCGACTGGATGTTCTGCCTGGTGCGCACCAGCCGCGAATCGAAGCGCCAGGAAGGGATTTCGTTCCTGCTGCTCGACATGCATACGCCGGGCATCACGGTGTCGGCGCTGCCGACGCTGGATGGCCCCATGCCCGGCCAGCAGGAGGTGAACCAGGTCTTCTTCGAAAACGTGCGGGTGCCGGTGGCCAACCGCATCGGCGAGGAAGGCAAGGGCTGGACCTACGCCAAGTACCTGCTGGAATTCGAGCGCGGCGGCACGTATAGCCCGATGCTGCGCAAGCAGCTGTCCAAGATCGCGGAAATCGCCGCGGAGCAGCCCGGCGATGACGGTGGGCGGCTGCTGGATGATCCGGTGTTCCGGCGCAAGCTGGCCGCGCTGCACCTGCGTGCGGCGGCGTTGGAAGCGGTTGAATTGCGCGTGTTTTCCGGGGTGGAATCGGGCACCTCGATCGGCGCCGCGTCGAGCATGCTCAAGCTCACGGGCACCGAGACCTTGCAGGCGGCAAGCGAGCTTGCGGTGGAGGCGGCGGGGCCTGCGGCGCTGCCGTTCGTGCAGGATACCTGGGCGGAACTGCAGGGGCGCGACGCGCAGCCGCGGGTCGGGCCGGATTATGCGGCGGTGCTGGCGCCGCGTTATTTCAACTATCGCAAGGCGTCGATCTATGGGGGGTCTAATGAGATCCAGCGGAACATTATTGCGAAGCTTGTTTTGGGGCTTTGAGGGTCGGAAATGCCAGCCGGTGCTTTGGGGGTGGGCGCTGTTGGTGACATGCTGTCGGCGTTTGAAACGCCTGGTTCCGCCCTGCTGGGCGGGTCACTTTCTGTCCGAGCCCTCCATGTCAGGATAGTTGTCGTCCCGCCGCCATTCGATGAAGGACAATGGAGGGCGGAAGCGGTTGGAGAATGAAACGCTATCCGGCGGAGTACAAGGAGTGGGTGGTTGAGCAGATGATGCCGCCC
>NZ_QKZN01000024.1:0-26025 GCF_003254285.1 Cupriavidus phytorum | reverse complement strand
CGGGCTCCCACGCGCTGGAAGGCGTCAAGCTTACGCCAGCCAAACTCGGACATTTGAACTTAGCCAGAACCGGACATTACCGCTTAGCTGCTACATCCGTGTTTCGCATAATAAGTGTTATGTCAAATCACGTAGATACCAGCCAGCCGACGCCCCCCTTGTACAACCCGCCCCGAATTACCGAGACTTGAGGCCTGATTCATCCGATTTACCGGGCCATGGACAAGCCACCACCACCACACCCCTTGCTCGACGCGACCCTGCGCGCCGTTCCGCGCCGCTATCGCTTGCCGGAACTCGACGATGCCTCCGCGCCGCCGGATGCCAGTCCGGCGGCGACGCTCGCACTCGTGATCGAACAAGCCCGCGCCGCGCAGGCGCGTGGCGAAACGCCGGATGCGGCCTTGAAAGATCGCTTCACCGGCGCGCTTGCGCGCATGGTTCGGGAAGCGCTGCGTGCGGATGGCGGTGATCCGGTGTTCCAGGCGATGGTCCTGCGGCATCGGGCCGCGCCGGTGCGGGAGTACGCGTCGCTGTCAGCGCGCGCGGACCAGGACCGACGCGCCATCCACGCCGCCGTCAATGCGGTCGCTCATCCCGGCAAACAGCAACGCCTCGGCCCCGGCCCGCAGCGCGAGGCGCTGGGCCGGCTGCATACCTATGCAGGCGCTGCAGCCTGGAACGATCTGCAAGAGGCCGTTCAGCGGCTGCTGGAGATGCCGCTGACACCTGCGTCGGCGGGCGATTCACCGACAGCGCGCGCCCTGGCCCAGCTGCTTGAACACCCGGCCCTGGCACGTCTGCGGCGCCTGGATGCGCTGGCGTCGGATCCGCTCGTAGCGGAGTACCGGGCGCTGTGGGAACGCTACGGTCCGCGCTCGGGCAGCGCTTGCGCCGTCGCGCAGGGACGGTCGTCGCGGCAGCGTGGCGATGCAGCCGAGGCGCTGGCCGCGCAGGCGGTCGAGGCGTTGGCGCGGCGGCTTAACGCCGCGGCTGGTGCATCGGCACCCTACCGTGTGGTGACGTCGATGCGCGTACCGGCCGCTATCCCGGCCGCGCATAAACACGCCAAGACCGAATGGGATGTGGTGCTGCTCCGGCAATCTGCCGCAACAGAAGACACGGCCGGCGAAACTCCAGCCTGGGATGTGTGCCTGCTGGTCGAAGTCAAGGCTTCGGTCGACGCCGCCACCACGGATTTTCCGCGGCTGCTGCGGGGCTTGCGACTGCTCGCGCATGCGGACAAGGACGACGTTTATTCGTTTGCGACCCGGCAAGGCATGGTGCCGTTGCGCGGCGCCGCGCTGCGCGCCCTGCCCTCGGCTCCCCCGGCCCTGTCCCGCACGGTGCTCTATTGCTGCGACGCCCCTGCCGAGCCGACACCACGCCTGCTCAGCGCCGCGAGCCGGATGCAATTGCTGTCGGCAACGCCGACGCTCGATTTCGCCGCCGCGCTGACGGCGACACCGCCTGCGGACGCGCGCGAGCTCGAGCCGGTCTGGCGTACGCTGCTGGAAGCGCCGGGATGGCGTGCCGTGCTCGACCAGTACGCGACGCTGCGGCAGGTCCGTGAACTGATGGTGCATACGGACGACTTGCTGGCCGCGGTCTAGGCAACGCGTGGCCGATTCAAGGCGCACGCCAGCATGCTGGACCTACGATCCACTACCGGGACGCGGCGCCAACAGGTCTTCGAAGAAGAACGCCGCCAACTGATGGCGCCCGTTCACCTTGGCCTTGGCATAAAGATTAGCGGCGTGCTGCCGCACAGTCTTCGCCCCGGTCTCGCGCACGCCGGCGATTTCTTCCAGAGACAGGCCCTTGACCAGTAGTAGCGCGACGTCCCGTTCGGCCGGAGTCAGCCCCCAGCGCTCGAACTGCTCCTGCATCGACTGCAGGAAATCGCGCGTGGACCGTTGTGCGGCCGCGTCGCGTTCGGCCGCGGCGCGCACTGCGGCATCGGCCGAATGCTTGAGCGTTTCGAACGCGTGCAAGGCGCGTCGGCGCTCGCCGATCACGATGCCGAGGATCACCAGGAACGCAATCGTCGCCGCGGTTTCGGCATAGAAATGGAACGACGGGCCGCTGCTGACAAGCTGGTACAGGTCCCATGCCTGATAAAGCGGGAAGACGGCAAGCATGAGCAGGAACTTTGGGGGCATAGGCGTTCGGTCTCGGGCCAGCCACGACAAGCCGGCTGGAAAAAAACGAGCATCACGGCGGACGCGTAATGTAACTGATTCTCAATAACAGGCCAAGACCCGTAGCGGCGAAATCGCCTTCATAAGTGGCTCGGCTAGCACAAAGTGGCTACCGGACATATGTCCCGGGCGTGGATGATGTGCTGTGGATGGCACGCGGATACGGAACAAACAGCCCGGGTGGCCATGGCAAATGCCGCTTACCGGCATCAGTCGCGTTGAGCGTGAGAATGAGTCGCATTAGCATGATCCGGCTGCTTCGTATCCCCGGCACTGCTCATTGCGCTCCCCCGCACATCCACCTGAGGCTCGACTCATGCAAGAGATTTTTGTACTCGCTCACGTACCGACACCCGCCGTCAACGAAGGATTCCTGCCGGCAGCGCGCGCACTCGGGCGCTCCGTCGTCTTATTGACGGATTGTGCCGATGCCCATCGCGCACACTTTGCTGGCGCCGGCCTGTCCGCCTACCCGGACGACATCGTCCCGTGTGATGTCTTCAACCCGCTGGCGGTGATCGATGCCATCACGCGCCGCGGCGGCAAGCCCGCGGCCGTCTTTTCGAATAGCGACCACCTGCAGGCGGCAACGGCGATCGCCGCGGCCTACTTTGGCCTGCCGGGCAAGGACTGGCGCACCGCCTACGCCGCCAAGAACAAGGCCGAGATGCGGCGGCGCCTGCAAGAGTCGGGCATCGACACGCTGTGGCACGCGGTCGTTTGCGACAGCGCCGGCCTGGCCGCGCTGGCCGACGTGCCGATGCCGTGCATCGTCAAGCCGCGCGAAGGCGTGGCCAGCCAGCAGGTCAGCCTGGCGCGCAGCCACGCCGAACTGGCCGAGCATTGCGGCGCGATCTGGGCGCGGCACCCGGGCCAGGTCTTGCTGCTCGAAGAATACCTGGAGGGCCCGCTGTATACGCTGGAAACGCTCGGCGATGGCAAGGAGCTGCGCGCACTGGGCGGCTTCCGCGTGACGCTGTCGCCGCCGCCGTACTTCGTTGAGCTGGAAGCGGTATGGGGCACCGGCCTGCCCGCCTCGGTCGAAGCCGAGGTGCTCGACACCATCCGCCGCTTCGGCATCGGCTTCGGCGCCTGCCATACCGAATACGTGCTGACCGCGCAAGGGCCGCGGCTTATCGAGATCAACTACCGCAGCATCGGCGACTACCGCGAGTTCCTGCTGTGCGACACCCTGCAGTTCCCGCTGTTCGAGCAGGTCCTGCGCTTGCATCTTGGCGAGGCGCTGCCGGCGCTCGAGGTGCCGAGGCGGGCGGCGTGGATCCGCTATTTCACCGCGCAGGCGGAAGGCACGCTGCGGCACGCGCCCGCCCACAGCCAGCATGAAGGCGAAGGCGTTCGCCTGACCTACCAGCCGCTGCGCAAGGTCGGTGACGCGATCCAGCTGACCAACTCCAACAAGGATTACCTTGGCGTGCTGCGCGGCAGCGGCCCCGACAGCGCCGGCCTGGCCGCGGCGGTCGAACTGGCCAGCAGCAAGCTCGCCTGGGAGATTGCGCAATGAGCGCCCGCATGCCCGAGCAGCCGTCCCGGTCCGCCACTGCTGGCGACGCAGATATCGACTACATCTGCGTGCGCGTCGTCGACACCCTGCTGCGCGAGGACGTACGCGCCTGCGCCAGCCGCGGCGAGTTGTACGGCGCTGACGCGGTACCGGGTGCCGCGCATGGTTTCGATGCCGGCCAGCAGTGGCTGCGTATCCCGCGCCTTGGCGCCGGCACGCTGTGGGTTCCGGTCACCCCGACGCGCTACATGCAGGACTGGCGCCTGACCCGCCTGCCAGTGCTGCACGAAGCCGACGGCGTGTTCTCCGCGCTGCATCAGGTCGAGTCCATCCTGGCCGCGTTCGCTGGCGGCCTGCCCGAGGCAGATGCGCGCCTGTTCACCGCTTACGCCGACGAGTGCCGTGCCGCGGCCGAGCATCGGACCGTCTCGATGGCCGAGCGCGCACGCTGGTTCGCGCAGCCGGACCGCGCTGCTGGCCATGCACTGCCCGCCTGGCACCAGCGCATGCTGCACTACGACCGCGCCGCGGGTTTCCTCGACCACCCCTACTACCCCACCGCGCGCGCCAAGCTGGGCTTTGCCGCCGATGACCTGGCCCGCTACGCGCCCGAGTTCGGGCCGGCATTCGCGCTGAACTGGCTCGCGGTCCCGCGCCAGCGCCATCATGCCAGCGGCGACGCGCTGCCGCCGAACTGGCCGGATTTCGCCGAGGTCGGCCTGGATCCCGCGCTGGCCAGCTCGCATGCGCTGGTGCCGGTGCATCCTTTCGTCTGGCAGCATCACCTCGATGGCTTCCTTGCCGAAGCCGGGCTGGACGGCCAGGTCATCCGCGCACCGCGCGCCTGCCTGCGCGTGTCGCCCACCCTGTCGGTGCGCTCGCTGGTCGTGCTCGACGCCCCCGCATGGCATATCAAGCTGCCGCTGACGATTCGCACGCTGGGCGCCAAGAATATCCGCACCATCAAGCCCAGCACCATCGGCGACGGCCATCGCATCCAGACTCTGCTTGGCGACATTGTGCGGCAGGAACCCAGCCTGCACGGGCAAGTGCTGCTGACCGACGAAGCCAACGGCGCCCATGTCGACCAGCGCCCGTTCCTGGGCTATATCCTGCGCCGCTACCCCGAGCCGCAACTGGTGGACAAGACGGTGGTCCCGGTTGCGGGCCTGCTGGCGGAAACCGGCCGTGGCCAGTGCGTGGCCGAGGAACTCGCCGGCCGCTATCACGGCGGCGATCTCGATGCCTGGCTCGACACCTACCTGGCGCTGACCCTGCAGCTGCACCTGACGCTGTGGTTGCGTTATGGCGTGGCGCTGGAATCGAACCAGCAGAACTCGATGCTGGTCTACGGCGACGACGGCCTGCGCCTGATGCTCAAGGACAACGATGCCGCGCGCATCGACCGCGCCAGGCTCGCCCGCCGCTGGCCGGCGTTGGCGGCCCGCCTCGACGGGCTGGAAGACCAGCGCATCGGCGTCGACGCGGCGCTGCCGCTGGCGCAGATGTTCGTCACCATCACGCTGCAGCTGAACATCGCGGCGCTGGTGGAAGGCCTGGCGCAGCGTCGCGGTACCGACCCCGCCGCCGGCTATGCGCGCGTGCGGCGTCACGTGGAGGCCGTTCTTGCCGACCTGGCCGCCGCGGGCGAAGACACCGCCTTCGCGCGCCAGGTGCTGCTCGACGACGACCGGCTGCACCTGAAGTACCTGCTGACCGCCGCGTCGCTGGCCGAAAAGGGCCAGACCGGCGCGACCGACGTCAACAAGTTCTACGGCAAGCGGGCCCCCAATTTCCTCAGGGTGGCCGCATGAGCGCCGGCACGCGGCGGGTGGTCGCGGTGGTGATGCTGTGCCATTTCATCGCCGCATTTGCGGCGCTGGGCATGCCGCCGTTCTTCGCCCTGATCCTGCAGCGCTCGCTGCACAACGACGTGCCGTGGCTCGCCGGCGCGTTCTACGTGGTGCCAACGCTGCTGGCGGCGATCTCGGCGCCATGGTGGGGCCGGCTCGCGGACCGCTTCGGCAAGAAGCCATTGCTGATGCGCGCGCAGCTGGGGCTGGCGGCAAGCTTCCTGCTCGCCAGCTACGCGAGCAACTCGTTCGCGTTCCTGGCGGCGCTGGTGCTGCAAGGCGTGCTGGGCGGGACCTTCTCGGCCTCCAACGCCTACCTGGCCACGGTCGCCAGCGGTACCACGCTCACGCGCAGCCTGACGGCGATGCAGTGGTCGGCGCGCGCCGCGCTGGTGGCGGCGCCGGCCTGCCTCGGCCTGTGGATGGGCGCTGAATCGCCGATCGAACTGTACCGCTGGCTGGCGCTGCTGCCGCTGACCGCCGCAGCGCTGATCGCGTGGCTGCCCGCGGGCGACGCCGCCGGGGCGGCGCAGCGGCCGGCGGCACGCTCCACCGGCGCCAGCACGGCGGCGCCGGCGACGCCGCGGCAGATCTATGTGCTGCAGTTCGCGTTCGTGTTCGCCACCGTGGCGACATTCCCCTACTTCATCCCGGACCTGCAGCAGCGCATGCCCGCCCTGTCGACGGCCACCGCGGGACTGCTGTTCGGCCTGCCGCACCTGGTGTACCTGGCGGCGGCACCGTTGCTGTCGCGGCGGCTCGGGCTGGCACCGTCGCTGACATTGCTTGCCACCGCCTACGGCACGCTGGCGGTCGCGCTGCTGGCACAGGCCGCGCCGCTGGGGCTGCCCGCGCTGGTGGCCTGGCGGCTGCTGATGGGCATCGCCATGACGGTCGGCTTTATTGCGCTGCATGCGCTGGTCGCCAGCGTGGTGCACGCGGGCAACGCCGGCCGCACCTTCGGCTGGTTCGAAAGCAGTTCCAAATGGGGCGGCGTCGCGGCCGGGCTTGGCGCCGGCGCCGCGGTTGGCCTGGCCGGCCAGCGCTCGCCCTACCTGCTTGGCGCGGCGTTGCTGGTGCCTGCCGTCGCATACCTACTTACCGCCCGCCAGCGGATGAGCCCGCTCTGATCCCTCCCGAGAACGAGGTCACAAGACAATGCAAAAGCAAAACAAGTTGGAACCTGCCGGCACGCGCCGCCCCGTGGATGATATGACGGAACTGGCCGCACTGGCCGCCGCGCGGCGCTGCCAGGAAACGCTGCTGAACTGCTACTGCCGCGAAGTCGCGGGACCCGCCGGCCAGTTGCGCGTCGGCCCGCCCGCCGGGCACAACGACTGGCCCGCGACCATCGCCATGACCCTGCAGCGCGAGGCGGCCCAGGCGGCCCAGGTGGCCCAGGTGCTGGAAGTGCAGCTGCCGCATATCCACGACCGCCTGCTGGCCGTGGTCGGCGGTGCCTGGCTGACCGGCAACTACCGCTATCTGTCGCCGGTCTTCCACAAGGCCGAGAACAAGCCGTGGGCGCTGCTCGACTGGGAAGCGCTGGCCGCGCTGCTGTTGCGCGAGATGGCGCAGCAGCATGAACTGCCGCCCAACACCGAGCTGATGGAGCAGATCCGCAACAGCGTCGCGGTCAGCACCGAAGTGCTGTCGGTGCCGGTATCCGCGACCATCCCGGCCGATCCGGTCGACGCCTATATCGATTCCGAGCAATCGCTGACCTTCGGCCACCCCTTCCATCCCACGCCGAAAAGCCGTCAGGGCTTCTCCGACGAAGACCTGCTGCGCTACTCGCCTGAGTTGCGCACGCGCTTTGCGCTGGCGTGGTTCGCGGTGCCGCGCGATGACATCGCACAGCAGTCGCTGCTCGACGCCAGCTGCGACCAGCTGATCGCGGCGAATGCCCCGACCGTGAGCGCCGACCGCGTCGCGGTGCCGGTCCATCCGTGGCAGGCGGGCTACCTGCGCGAGCATCCGCTGGTGCGCGCTGCGCTGGCAAGCGGACGCCTGCAGGACCTGGGCACGCAGGGCGCGGACTTCTATCCCACTTCGTCGATCCGGACCTTGTACCAGCCCGGCAATCCGTACTTCTACAAGGTGTCGCTGAACATCCGCATCACCAATTGCGTGCGCAAGAACGCATGGTATGAGCTGGAGAGCGCCATGCACGTCAACCGCGTGCTGCGCCCGCTACTGCCGGAGCTGGCGCGCAAGTTTCCGGGCCTGGCGCTGATGGAAGAGCCGGCATTCCTGTCGGTCGACCTCCGGCACGACGATATCGAGCAGAACCGCCAGGTCATCGAAGGATTTGGCCTGATCCTCCGCCAGAGCGTCGATACGCTGCGCGCCCCCGACTGCGTGCCGCTGCTGGCCGGCTCGCTGTTCGGCAACCACTATTACGGCGATGCGCGCATGCAGCGCCTGCTCGCGGCGCTCGCCGCGCGGGAAAGGACCACCGTCGATGCCATGACCGAGCGCTGGTTCTCCGCCTACGTGGAGCAGTTGGTTTACCCGGTGTTCCACCTCTTCTTCGCGCACGGCGTCATCTTCGAGCCGCACCTGCAGAACGTGGTGCTGGGCCTGCGCCACGACATGCCCGCCCAGCTGTTCCTGCGCGACTTCGAGGGCGTCAAGCTGACCCCGGCGCGCCATCCCGCGTCGTCCATGGCGGGCATCAGCGAGCGCGCCCGGTCGTCGCTATGGTATGACGAGGAGCAGGGCTGGAACCGCGTTGCCTACTGCCTGTTCGTCAACAACCTGTGCGAAGTGATCGCGCAGCTCGGTGCCGGCAGGCAGGCCCTGAGCGCGCGGCTGTGGTCGGTGGTGCGCCAGCACCTGCACAGCTACCAGCATCGCCACGGCAATGCGGCGTCGGCGCGGCGCATCAACGGCCTGCTGGCCGGCCGCCCGTTCCCGGCCAAGACCAATTTCAGCAACCGCTTCTTCCAGCGCGCCGACCGCGCTTCGACCTACGTGCCCGTCGCCAATCCGATTCCCTTCGCCGGCATGGAGGTGGCATGGCAATGACCGCCCCCGTACTGCGCTGGTCGCACGTCGCCGACCACCTGCACCAGGCGCTCGCCGACGCAGGGGCCCCGCTCAGCGCCTACGTCTACGACCTGGAGGCGCTGCGGGCGCACGCCGCCACCATTGCGGGCAGCCTGCCGCCGGGCTTCGAGCTGTTCTACGCCATCAAGGCCAACTCCGATCTGCCGATCCTGCAGACGCTGGCACCGCTGGCGCACGGCTTCGAGATTTCGTCGGGCGGCGAACTGGCCTGGGTGCGCGAGCACTTTGCAGAGGTGCCGCTGATCTTCAGCGGTCCCGGCAAGACCGATGCGGAACTGGCCGGCGCGCTTGACCTCGGGGTCGAGGCGCTGCATGTGGAAAGCCAGCATGAGCTGGAACGGCTGGCCTGGCTCGCGCGCGAGCGCGGCACCACGGCGCCGGTCCTGCTGCGCGTCAACCTGGCGGTCGAAGGGCTGCAAACCACCACGCTGATGATGGGCGGCAAGCCCACGCCGTTCGGCATCGCCGGCGACCAGCTGCCCGCATGCCTGGCATGGCTGCGCGCGCACCCGGAAATCCGGCTGCGCGGCTTCCATTTCCACCTGATGTCCCACCAGCTCGACGCCGCCGCCCACCTGCGCCTGCTCGAGGCCTACCTGCAGCAGGTCAGGCGCTGGCGCACGGAATACGGGCTCGACACGCTGGACCAGGTCAACGTCGGCGGCGGCATCGGCGTCAACTACCGCGAACCCCAACGGCAGTTCGACTGGGCCCGCTTTGCCGACGGCCTGCCGGCCCTGTCAGCACGGCGCGACGGGTTGATCGTGCGCTTTGAATGCGGGCGCTATATCACCGCGTTCTGCGGCTACTACGCCATGGAGGTGATCGACGTCAAGCACGCCTTCGACCAGGCCTTCGCCGTGGCCAGCGGCGGCACGCACCACTTCCGCACGCCCTATGCGCAGGGGCACAGCCACCCGTTCCGGGTGTTGCCGGTGGCGTCCTGGCGCTATCCGTTCGCCCGCCCCGGCGTGCGCGAGGCGCGCGTCAGCGTGGTCGGACAGCTTTGCACGCCCAAGGATATCCTCGCGCACGACGCGTACGTCGACAGCGTGCGCGCGGGCGACCTGGTGGTGTTCCCGTATGCCGGCGCCTATGCCTGGCATATCTCCCACCACGACTTCCTGCGCCACCCGCACCCGCGGCACTGCTACCTGCCGGTGGAGCATGCCCATGCTGCAGCCTAACCGCCTCAAGGCCGCGCTCGCAGACGGGCGCGATGTGTTCGGGCTGATCAACTCGCTGCCATTGCCGCTGATGACAGAGATGATCGGCTATGCCGGCTTCGACTTCGTGATCCTGGACCTCGAGCATGTCGGCGTGAACCCGCAGACGCTCGAGAACATGATCCGCGCCGCGGAATGCGCCGGCACCACGGCACTGGTGCGGGTGCCGTGGGCAGCGCCGGACATCATCCTGCGGGTGCTGGATGCCGGCGCGCAGGGCATAGTGGTGCCGCACGTATGCAGCCGCGCAACCGCCGAACTGGCGGTCCACAGCGCGCGCTACCACCCGCTGGGCAAGCGCGGCATCGCCGGGGGGCGGACCACCGGCTTCGGTACGCTGACCTTGCCGGAGTACATGGAACGCGCCAATCGCGAGCTGATGGTGGTGGCGATGATCGAGGACCGCGCCGGCGTCGATGCGATCGAGGAGATCGTGGCCGTGCCAGGCATCGACATGGTGCTGGAGGGCGCGATCGACCTGTCGCAAAGCCTGGGCGTTCCCGCCGACGCGCAGCATCCCGCCGTGCAGGCTGCGATCCGCCGCATCGCGCAGGCCTGCCAGGCCCGCGGCGTGCCGTTCTGCGCTATTCCGCGCGCGGCCGGACAGTGCGAGCAGTGGCGCGAGCAAGGCGTGCGCGCCTTCCTGCTGGGAGACGATCGCGCCACGGCCTTCCGCGCCATGAAGCAGCTGGTGGCGGGCTACCGGCGCGAAGGCCCGGGCTGAAGCATAGGCCACCAGCACTCTGGCATCATGCAAGCTGGCACAACGCGACAGGAGCTTGCATGAACGACCCGCACGCCACCGCGCCCGGCCCTTCCGGTCCGGCCCCCGCGCGCCCGCGCACCACGCTCAAGCCCCAGGTGGTCGTGCCGGCATTGCTGGCGGTGGGCCTGCTGCTGGTATTCTGCGCCGCGTTCCCGCGCCAGGCCGATGCCATGTTTTCCGAAGCACAGGCCTGGGTCACGAGCCATTTCGACTGGTTCTACACCCTCACCGTCACCATCTTCCTGCTGTTTCTGGTTTTGGTCGCGGGCAGCCGTTTCGGCGATATCCGGCTGGGGCCGGACGATGCCCGGCCCGAGTTCAGTTTTGTCTCGTGGACGGCCATGCTGTTCGCCGCCGGCATGGGCATCGGGCTGATGTACTTCGGCGTGGGCGAGCCGATGCAGCACTACCTGAAGCCGCCGACCGTAGCCGGCGGCACGCCCGAAGCCGCGCGCGAGGCCATGCTGATGACGTTCTTCCACTGGGGCTTCCATGCCTGGGCGGTGTATGGCGTGATGGGCCTGGTGCTGGCGTATTTCGGCTTTCGCTATAACCTGCCGCTGACCATGCGCTCCGGGCTGTATCCGGTGCTGCACCAGCGCATCAACGGCATTGCCGGCCATGCCGTCGATGCCTTCGCGCTGGTCGGCACCATCGCCGGCATTGCCACCACGCTGGGCTATGGCGTGCTGCAGCTGGGCGCGGGGCTGCAGCAGGTGGTTGGGTGGGATACCGGCGGCGCGGGTTTCCGCATCGGGCTGGTGGCCGCGGTGGTGGCGCTGGCCGGGATCTCCGCGGCGACGGGACTCGACAAGGGCGTGCGCCGCCTGTCCGAGCTGAACCTGACGCTCGCCTTCATCCTGCTGGCCTTCATCATTGTCGAGGGACCGACCGTGACGTTGTTGCGCGCACTCAGCGACAACATCGGCAACTACCTGTCCGGCGTGATGGGCCTGTCGCTGCGGACCTACGCCTATGCCCCCACGCGCGATGCCGGCTGGTTCGGCGACTGGACCATCCTGTACTGGGCCTGGTGGATCTCGTGGTCGCCGTTCGTCGGCATGTTTATTGCGCGCATTTCGCGCGGACGGACCATCCGCCAGTTCGTGATCGGCGTGCTGCTGGTGCCGACCGCGTTCAACCTGGTGTGGATGACGGCCTTCGGCAATACCGCGATCTGGCTCGACATGCATGCCGCCGCCGGGGCGCTGGGGCAGGCGGCCGGCAATGTCGACGCGCTGCTGTTCCGCTTCTTCGGCTATTTCCCGTTCAGCACGGTGCTGTCGTGGCTGGCGATCGTGTTGATCGCGGTGTTCTTCGTGACCTCGGCGGATTCGGGCGCCTTCGTCATCGACACCATTGCCTCGCAGGGCGCGAGCGGCTCCCCGGTGTGGCAGCGGTTGTTCTGGGCCGCGGTGCTGGGCGCGACCGCCGCCATCCTGATGGTGGCCGGCGGCCTCAAGGCCTTGCAGGCCATGACCCTGGTGGCGGCGCTGCCGGTGGCGCTGGTGATGCTGGCGCTGTGCTACGGGCTATGGCAGGGGTTGCAGGCGGATCTTGCCCATTCGTCGCAGGAACTGGCGCCGGCCACCAGCTTCTGGAGCGGCCAGCACTGGCGCCGCCGGCTGGCGCAGATCGTCCACCAGCCCAGCGAGGCCGATGTGCGGCAGTTCATCGAAGGCTCGGTGGTGCCGGCGATGCGCGACGTGTCGGCCGAGCTGGAGCGGCGCGGCGTCGCCAGCGCGGTGCTGCTGCACGCCGGCGATACAGAAGCGGGCGAGCCGGGCGGCCCGGGCGCGCGCCTGACCATACCGGTGGCGGACATGCGCGATTTCGTCTACGGCGTGCATTGCCGGCGCCAGCCGCTGCCTTCGTTCCTGGTACGCGAGGCGGCCGAGCCGGAAGCGTGGCGCCAGCACGCCTATGCGCCGGTGACCTTCTTCGAGGATGGCCGCGAAGGCTACGACATCCAGTATCTGCGGCAGGAAGAGATCATCGCCGATATCCTGCGCCACTATGAGCGCTATCTGTCGCTGGCCGCCGACCGGCGCACGCAGCTGCTGCGGCGTGCGCCAGGGCATGCGTCGCTGACTGGTGAAGGGGAATGAGGGGGCAGCGCCCCGTGTGGCGGCATCGGCACGCCGCGGTACCCGCAGTGTCCGGTATTCCCGACCTGTTCTTCCAGTGCTGCGCGTAATTTCTGCACCGCGTTTTTCACGGTCGCCCCGGCAGCGGCCAGCGCCTCGCCACGCGTCTGGAACGGGATTTGCACCGGTTCGCCCGCCTTTTGAAAAAAGGAGGTGCTATGTCAACCATCGAAGAGTCGATCGACGTCCGGGTGCCGGTGCAGGTCGCGTATCAGCAATGGTGCCGGTTCGAGGAATTTCCGCGGTTCATGGAGGGCGTCGAGGAGGTCAGGCAGCTCGATGACCGCCGTCTGCACTGGCGCGCCGAGGTCGGCGGCAAGCAGAAGGAGTGGGATGCCGAGATTACGCAGAATGTCGCCGACCAGTGCATCGCATGGCGCAGCGTCGCCGGGGCGGAGAACTCGGGCCAGGTGAATTTTTCTCCGCTGGATGCGGGCGCGACCCGCGTGTCGGTGCGCATGAATTACGAAACCGAAGGCGTGGTCGAGGCGGTCGGCGATGCCGCCGGCGTGCTCAAGCGCAAGGTCGAGGGCGACCTGAAGCGCTTCAAGGAGTTCATCGAGGCGCGGGCATGACGGCCTCGGTCTGACCAACACGGTCGCGGCCTGGCCGGGCAGGCCGCGACACCATCCCAGTTTCCGCCCGCCACTGCCCGGCACCTCCCGCCTAAATATTCCCGTTCCGCCTTCGTCCAACAGGGTGATGCGCCAGATGGCGCCACACACTTTGCACTGAACGGGAGCCCGCCATGAGTTTCGACCGCGACGACGCCACTTTCCTGGTCCTCGTCAACCACGAAGAACAGTATTCGATCTGGCCGGACTACAAGGCCGTGCCCGGCGGCTGGCGCCCGGCGGGGTTCAGCGGCAAGCGGCAGGACTGCCTGGACTATATCGAGCGCACCTGGGTGGACATGCGTCCGCTCAGCCTGCGCCGCTTCATGGAGGCGCAGGCGCAGACGGGCGCCTGACCATGGCGCCCTTGCAGCTGTACTGCCTGCCTTACGCGGGGGCCAGTGCCACGGCGTACCTGCGCTGGCGGCGCCTGTTGCCCGCGCACGTGTGCCTGGTGCCGCTGGAACCGCCGGGCCGCGGAGCGCGGCTCGACGAGCCGCTGCTGCGCGATTTCGAGGCGCTGGCCGATGAAATGGCCGACGTGCTGTGCCGGCAGCTCGAGCGCCGCGTCGGGCCCTACGTCCTGTTCGGCCACAGCATGGGCGGGCTGCTGGCCTGGCGCCTCTGCCACCTGCTGCGCGAGCGCGGCCACGCGCTGCCGCAGCGGCTGGTGGTGTCCGGCTGCGCCGCCCCGACCCGGCGCGATCCGGGCCGGCTGGCGGCACTGCGCGGCGACGCCGCGCTGAGCGCCGACCTGCGCAAGCACGGCGGCACGCCCGAGGCGGTGTTTGCCGATGCCGAGCTGCTGCGCCTCACGCTCGATGTGCTCGATGCCGACTATCGCGTGTGCGAAAGCTTCCGCTGCGGCGTAGTGCCGCCGCTGCCCTTGCCCGTGCACGTGTTCGCCGGTCTTGACGACCCGATTGCGCCCGCCGACCTGCACGCCTGGGCGATCGAGACCCGCGCCGGGCACACCCTCGACTGGTTCGCCGGCGGCCACTTCTTCCTGCACGACAACCAGACCGAAGTGGTCGGCCGCCTCGTTGCCTACCTGAGCGCAGCACCCGACGCTGGCACGGGTGCATCCGTGTCCTCACCTGCGGCATCGGCGGCAGCGGCCTCGCTGTTGCCCGCCTGACCCGCCCCGCCCCGCACGACCCAACGCCAACCGTCTTTCCGAAGAGCCGATCCAAGCATGCAGCCCGATCCGAATCCAACGGCCACGCTGGTGGCCCATCTCAGCCTGTTGGCCGCTCAGCGCGGCGCCGACACGGCGCTGGTCACCGTCGACGCCGCCGGCGAGACCCGCTACAGCTACGCCGCGCTGGACACGCGCGTGCGGGCGCTGGCGGCGCACCTGGCAGCGCAGACCGAGCCGGGCGCGCGCGCGCTGCTGCTGATGGACAGCGGCATCGACTACGTCACCGCCTTCTTCGCCTGCCTGTACGCGGGACTGGTCGCGGTGCCGGCGTTCGAGCCCGGTGCCGTGCGCTCCGCGCAGGTGGCGCGGCTGCGCGCGATTGCCGTCGACGCCGAACCGGCACTGCTGCTGACTACCAGCACGCAGGCCCGCGACCACGCCGAGGCGCTGGCCGAGATTGCGCCCGGCGCGGCGGTGGTGGCTGCCGATGCCACCCTGCCCGCCGCGGCGGAGCCCTGGCAGCCCTACCCCGCCCGTGCCGAGACGCTGGCCTTCCTGCAGTACACATCGGGCTCGACGGCTTCGCCGAAGGGCGTCATGGTCAGCCATGGCAATGTCATGGCGAACGAGGTGGCTATCGCC
This sequence comes from Cupriavidus phytorum, assembly GCF_003254285.1. Lineage (NCBI taxonomy): Bacteria > Pseudomonadati > Pseudomonadota > Betaproteobacteria > Burkholderiales > Burkholderiaceae > Cupriavidus > Cupriavidus phytorum. The sequence continues at coordinate 10,841 of NZ_QKZN01000024.1, read as the reverse complement.
GAAGGCATGCGCGTGGGGCCCGGCGACGTGATGGTCAGCTGGCTGCCGCTGTATCACGACATGGGCCTGATCGGCGGGCTGCTGCAGCCGATCCACAGCGGCATCCCGGTGGTGCTGATGTCGCCGCAGTTCTTCCTGGAGCGCCCGGTGCGCTGGTTGCAGGCGATCAGCCAGCATCGCGGCACGCTGTCCGGCGGTCCCGACTTTGCCTTCCGGCTGTGCGTCGAACGCGTGCGCGACAGCCATCTCGCCGGGCTCGACCTGTCGAGCTGGGCGGTGGCGTACTCGGGCGCCGAGCCGGTGCGGGCCGACACCCTGCGTGCCTTTGTCGAGCGCTTTGCCGCGGCCGGCTTCCGCCGGCAGGCGCTGTATCCGTGCTACGGCCTGGCCGAGGCCACGCTGTTCGCCACCGGCTCCGAGCGTGGCGCCGGCATGGTCAGCGCGCGCTTCGATGCCGCCGCGCTGGCGCGCGGCAAGGCGCAAGCGGCGCAGGATGGCATGGAACTGGTCGGATGCGGCTTCCCGCGCGCCGGCCATGCCCTCCGCATCGCCGGCGCCGACGGGCAGGCGCTGCCCGACGGGCAGATCGGCGAGATCGAGATCTCCGGTCCCAGCCTGTGCGGCGGCTACTGGCGCAATGCCGAAGCCAGCGCCGAGGCCTACGGCGATGCTGCCGGCGCAGGCCGCTGGCTGCGCACCGGTGACCTCGGCCTGTGGCATGGCGGGCAGCTCTATATTGCCGGACGCCGCAAGGACCTGATCATCGTGCGCGGCCAGAACCTCTATCCGCAGGACATCGAGCGCGCGGTCGAAGAGCAGGTGCCCGCCGCGCGTCGCGGCCGGGTGGCGGCGTTCGCGGTCGAAGGCCCCGACGGCGAGGGCATCGGCATCGCCGTGGAAATCTCGCGTCCGGAGCAAAAGCGCGCGGGCCACGTGGCCCTGGTGCAGGCGCTGGCGCAGGCGGTTGGCAACGCCTGCGGCGAACCGCTGGCGGTCGCGCTGCTGCTCAATCCAGGCGGCCTGCCCAAGACCACCAGCGGCAAGCTGCAGCGCAGTGCGTGCCGCGCCGGCTGGCTGGATGACAGCCTGGACGCGTGCGCGGTCTGGGCGCATGGCAGCTTTGCGCGCGGCGGAACCGCAGCCGCGGACCCGGCCGCCGCGCCGACCGATGCCCCGCGCGGCGCAACCGAACTCGCGCTGGCCGCGCTGTGGCAGCAATTGCTGGGGACCGCGCCGGCCGGCCGTGCTGCGCATTTCTTCGCCAGCGGCGGCAACTCGCTGGGCGCGGCGCGGCTGGTGGCGCGGCTGCGCGAGCAATATGGCGCCGCGGTGCCGATGCGCCTGCTGTTCGAACATCCCACGCTGCAAGCCTGCGCCGCCGCGCTCGACCAGTTGCCGGGCGAGGCCGCGGAAGCGCCGCTTGCCCCGGTGCCGCGCCGACCGCAAATGCCGCTGGCGCCGGCGCAGCAGCGGCTCTGGCTGACCGACCGCATTGCCGCCGAAAGCGATCGCTGGGCCTACAACATGGCCGGCGGGCTGCGCCTGACCGGCGCGCTGGACATGGCAGCGTTGCGCACGGCGCTGAACGCACTGGTCGCGCGCCATGAAATCCTGCGTACCAGCTACCCCGCCGATGCGCAGGGCACCCCGTACGCGAGGATCGAAGCCGAACTGGCGCTCTACCTGCCCTTCAGCGACCTGTCGGCCCTGAGCCCGGCGCAGCGCGATGCCGCGCTACAGGAACTGGCCGAAGGCCAGGCGCGCGAGCCCTTCGACCTGGCCCGGGCGCCGCTGCTGCGCGCGCGCCTGGTGCGGATGGCAGACGACGACCACGCGCTGCTGCTCACGCTGCACCATATCGTCGGCGATGGCTGGTCCGTCGCCATCCTGCTCGATACGCTCGCCGACGCCTACAACGCGGCACGCGCCGGCGTCGCGCTCGACTGGCAGCCGCTGCCGATCCAGTACGCCGACTACGCGGCGCACCAGCGCACCGCCGACACCGGCCCGCAACAGCAAGCCGACGCCGACTACTGGCATGCCGCGCTGCGTGACGCGCCGAAACTGCCGACCCTGCCCACGCCCAAGCGGCGCCCGCCGGTGGCATCGAGCGGCGGTGCTGCGTGCTACACCTCCCTGCCCGCCGCGATGCTGGCGCAGGCCGACGCGCTGGCGCAGGCCCATGGCGCGTCGCGCTACATGGTGCTGCTGACCGCCTTCCACGCCCTGCTGCACCGGGTCAGCGGCGCCGAAGACCAGCTCGTCGGCATCGACGTGGCCGGCCGCCCGCGCCGCGAGCTGGAGGAGCTGGTCGGCTTCTTCGTCAACGTGCTGCCGCTGCGCGCGCAATGCCACGGCGGGCTGCGCTTTGCCGAACTGCTGGCGCAGGTGCGCACGCGCACGCTGGCCGCGTTCGACCACCAGTCCCTGCCGTTCGAGCGCATCGTCGAAGCCGCCGGCGTGCCGCGCGAGCGCGCCTGGCATCCGCTGGTGCAGGTGCTGTTCGTGCTGCAGAACACCCCCGCCCAGGCGCGCGGCTTCGACGGCCTGCACGCGGTGCGCCTGCCCACGCCGGTGCATGCGGCCAAGTTTGACCTCGCCGTGTTTCTCGAACCGTGCGACGACGGCCTGCGCGCCGAATGGGTCTATGCCACCGCGCTGTTCCCGCGCGCCGCGATGCAACGCCTCGCGGATGCCTACGGTGCCGTGCTGGCGCAGGCGCTGGCCCACCCTGACTCTCCGCTGGCCGACTTCCAGGTGCCGGCTGGCCTTTGCGAACCCGCTCCGGAACTGCCCGTCATGACCGCCACCCCGTCCCGCCCCAGCAAGCTCGACAAACTCGGCAAGCTCGCCAGCCTGCCCCGGCGCGCCGCCGAGGCGACCGCTGGCGCGCCCGCCGCACCGCTGGTGCGGACCTCGTTCCTGGCACCGGGCCAGACGTTCCCGATCGTGATGGAGCCCGCCTCGCCCGATCTCGATCCGGTGGCGTGGGCGCTGGCGCATCGCGAGCAGATCGAGGCCACGCTGTGCCGCCACGGCGGCATCCTGTTGCGCGGCTTCGGCCTGCGCACGCCGCAGGAATTCGAACAGTTCGCCGAATCGATCGAGCCTGGCCTGTACGGTGCCTACGGCGACCTGCCGAAGAAGGAAGGCGGCCGCAACACCTACCGCTCCACGCCGTACCCCGAGCGCGAGATGATCCTGTTCCACAACGAAAGCGCGCACCTGCCGCGCTGGCCGCGCAAGCAGTGGTTCTTCTGCGAGCTGCCGTCGCCGGTGGGCGGCGCCACCCCCATCGTCGACTGCCGCGAGATGTACCGGCGGCTGCCGCGCGAACTGGCCGAGCGTTTCGAGCGCAAGGGCCTGCGCTATGTGCGGACCTTCAACGACAAGCTCGACGTGAGCTGGCGCGACTTCTTCAAGACCGATTCGCGCGACGAGGTCGAAGCACGGCTGCGCGCCTCCGGCACCGACTTTGCGTGGCTGGATGCCGACACGCTGCAGACCCGCGAACACTGCCCGGCGGTGATTGCGCACCCGGTCACCGGCGAACGCAGCTTCTTCAACCAGGTCCAGCTGCACCACACCGCCTGCCTGGACCCGGAGGTGCGGCGCGACCTGCTGGACATCGTCGGCCCGCAGCGGATGCCGCGCCAGGTGACCTTCGGCGATGGCAGCCCGATCGGCGACGACGTCATGGCCCTGATCGGCGAACTGTATGAAGCCTGCGCGGTGCGCTTTGCCTGGCGCCAGGGCGACGTGGTGATGCTGGATAACATGCTGGCCGCCCATGCACGCGACCCCTACCAGGGCCCGCGCAAGATCGTGGTGGCGATGGGCGACATGTTAGAGCGCAAGGACTTGCCGCCACGGGTGGCCCGCGCCGACGCGCAGGACGCCACCGTGGCGGCCGACACCGCGCTGGAGGGCTGAGCCGATGGACGCCATCACCCAGGATTTTGCGCGGCACGCCCGCACGCTCGGGCGCGAACAGCGCGCGCTGTCGGCGCACGCGGCCATGCCGGTTATGCTGTCGGCAACCATCGAGGGACCGCTGGACGCGCAGCGCCTGCAGCGGGCACTGTGCCGGGTCGCGGCACGCCATCCGGTCACGGGGCTGGTGTTCGGCCGTGTCGAAGGGCTGCGCGGCTTGCGCCAGCACTTTGCCGGTGCCTTGCCCGCGTGGTCGGGGACACGCCGCGACCCAGCCACGCCCGACACCGCCTTGCGGGCCGCACTGCAGGTGCTCGACGACAATCGCGCGCAGCTGACGCTGACCGCCCATCCGCTGGCGGCCGATGGCCCCAGCCTGGTCACGCTGCTAAGCGAACTGGCACAGGCCTACGCCTACGAAACCGCCCCGTCCGGGGAAGCGCCGCTACCCTATGCGGACTACCTCGACTGGAGCGACGGGCTGGCGCAAGAGAACACCGAAGCCGGCACGGGCTACTGGCAAGCCGTGCGCGAACGGCTGGCCGGCCTCGATGCGCCGAGGCTGCCCTGGCAACGCGCCGGCAATGCAGACGAAGCGCTGGCGGCGCAGGGTGTGGAGCTTCCCGCGACGGAAGCCGCTGCAGTGGCCGCCTGGGCCGCGGCGCTGGGCCAGCCGCTGGCGCACGCGCTGCAGGCGGCATGGTGGCTGCTGCTGGCACGGCTCGATCCGGCCGCGGCGTTCTGCGCCGGCTGGCAGCACGACTGCCGCGATGACTTCGACGTGCTGGCCGGCGCGGTGGGGCGTTATGAAGCGCTGCTGCCGCTCGCGGTGCAGCCGGACATGGCTGCGCCGTTTGCCGACTGGCTTGCCGCGTTCGGCGCGCAGTTGCAGCAGCACCTCGACTGGCGCGAGCATTGCCCGGCGGACGCCAGCGCCGGTGCGCCTGCACGGGTGGGCTTCTGCTGCCGCGGCCCCGCCAGAATGCAGTGGCGGCATGGCGACCTGCATTGGCACGCCAACACACCGCCGGCGCTGCTGCCGGGCCTGGCGCTGGCGTTGCATGTCCACGTGGAAGACGGCCTGCCACGCCAGCTGGTATTGCACCACGCCGACAGTGTCCATGGCGCGGATGCGATGGCATGCCTGCTTGACCAGTACCGCGCGCTACTGCAAACGCTGCGCGCGGCGCCGCACACCGCCGTCGGCGCATTGCCGCTCGCCACCGCCGCCGAGCGCGCGCGCGCCGACGCCATGCACGCGCCGGCGCTGCATGTCGGCGCGCAGATGCTGCCGCAGCGGCTGGCCCACTGGGCCAACGAGCGCCCGCATGCGCCGGCGTTGTCGGCCCCTGGGCTGCAACTGAGCTACGCCGGCCTAGCGCGCGTCGTGGATGCAGTGGCGCGGCAGTTGCCAGCACTGGGTTTGCGCTCGGACCAGCCGGTCGGCCTGCTGTTGCCGCGCTCGGGCGAGCTGGTGGTGGCATTGCTGGCGGTGATGCGTGCCGGCGCGCCGTACCTGCCGCTCGATCCGGCGTGGCCGCCGCAGCGGCGCGCACAGATTCTGGCCGACGCCGGTGCCACGCTGGTGCTGACCGACGCGGCCCATGCGCCTTCCGCCGGGCCGCTGCCGCATGCCGATATCGCGGCACTGCTGGCGGCGGACACCGCCGCCGACACCACCCCCACGCTGTCGGCAGCGGATGCCGCGCAGCCCGCCTATGTGCTCTACACCTCTGGCTCGACCGGCACGCCCAAGGGCGTCGCCATTAACCATGGCCAGTTGCTGAACTACGTGGCTGCTTCCGGGCAGGCGCTGCGCCTCGATCGTTGTCAGCGTTTCGGGCTGACCTCCACCGTCGCCGCCGACCTGGGCAATACCACGCTGTTCGGCGCGCTGTGGCATGGCGCCTGCCTGTGTGTCGCCGACGAGGCCGACATGCAGCACGCCGCCGCCTTCACCGCCTTCCTGGCGCGCGAGCATGTCGATTGCCTGAAGATCGTGCCCTCGCACCTGGACGCCTTGCTCGACGGCGACACCGCGCCGCTGCCATTGCCGCCGCATGCCACCATCGTGCTGGGCGGCGAGGCCGCCTCCGCGGCACTGCTGCAGCGGCTGCGCGCGCGCATGCCGCAGGCGCGCCTGTGCAACCACTATGGACCGACCGAAACTACGGTGGGCATCCTGGTCCACGATGCCGGCCGCGCGGCGGATGCGGTGCACGCGCCGCTGCCGCTGACGCAGGTGCTGGCCAACTGCGAGGCCTATGTGCGCACCGCCACGGGCCAGCTGGCCGCCGTGGGAGAAACCGGCGAGCTCTATCTCGGCGGCGCGCAGCTGTGCGCCGGCTATCTGGACGGCGCCGTGGCCGGGACGGCTTTCGTTGCGCACCCCGAACGCCCGGGCCAGCGCCTGTACCGCAGCGGCGACCTCGCCCGCTACCTGCCGCGCGGCGGCATCGAGCTGGTCGGGCGTGCCGACCACCAGGTCAAGGTGCGCGGCTTCCGTATCGAATGCGGCGAGGTCGAACAGGCGCTGGCGGCGCTGCCCGGCGTACGGCAGGCGGTGGTCATGCTGGTCGCACCGGCCGGTGGCCTGCCCCAGCTCGCCACGTGGATCGTCCCCGACGACGCCACGGCCACCGACGCCGCCGCCCTGCGCAATGCGCTGCGCCACGCGCTGGCCGAGCGCCTGCCCGAAGCGATGATCCCCGCGCTGTGGTTCGCTGTGCCGGCGCTGCCGCGGCTGCCGAACGGCAAGGTGGACCGCCGCGCGCTGGCGCAAGCTGCCGCCGCGGGCCCGGCACCCTCGTCTGCCAGACCGGTGCGCGAGCCGGCAAGCGAACTGGAAGCGCTGCTGCTGGACCAGCTGCGCGACTTGCTCGGCGCGCCGGGCCTGGCGGTGCACGACGACCTGTTCGAAGCCGGCGGCCATTCGCTGCTGGTGATCAAGCTGGTGGCGCGCATCCGCAAGCTGCTCAAGCTGGAGATTGCCCCCGCCATGGTCTTCGACGCCCCGCACGCGGCCGCGCTGGCGCTGGCGCTGCGCGGCGCCAGCGCCGATCCCGACGGCCTCGAGACATTGGCCGGCCTGCAGCGCCAGCTGGCGGCGATGTCGCCCGAGGCGCGCGCTGCGCTACGTGCCTCCGGCACGGCCAACGCCACCGCATAACGTCTTTTCCCTGGAACGCATCCATGACGCAATCCTCCACCCCTGCCCGGCAGGCAGCGCTGCTCGCGCTGCTGCTGGAGCAGGACGCGGCGCCGGCGGCCGCGCCGGCCAGCCTCGACGCCGCCGCGGCGCCGCTGTCTTTCTCGCAGCAACGCCTCTGGTTTCTGCTGCAATACGAGCCCGGCAGCACGGCCTACAACCAGACCCGCGCGTTCGTGCTGCGCGGCGCGCTCGATCGCCGCGCGCTCCAGGCCGCGCTGCGCGCCGTGATCGCGCGCCATCCCGCACTGCGCACCCGTTTCGTCGCGGATGACGCCGCGCCCGGCAGCTTGCCGCGGCAGGTGGTCGAGCCCGCACCGGACTTTGCGCTGGCCGAAGCAACGCTCGCCGGCGGCCCGGATGCGCTGCAGGCGTGCCTTGACACCGAGGCCGCGCGGCCGTTCGACCTCGGCCACGCGCCGCTGCTGCGCGGCACGCTGCTCGCGCGCGCCCATGACGACCACGTGCTGCTGCTGTCGCTGCACCACATTGTCTCCGACGCGGTTTCCAATGCGGTGATCACGCGCGACCTGGGTACGGCCTATGCGCAGGCGCTCGCGGACGACGGCGAGATCGCACTGCCCGCCCCCGCCACGACTTTCGCCGCCCATGCCAGCCGCCAGCGCGAACGGCTGGCCAGCGGTGACCTGGACGCCCAGCGTGCATGGTGGCAGCGCCAGCTGGGCAATCACGTGCCGGCCCTGCAGTTGCCCACCGACCGACCGCACGGCAATCCCGCGACGCGCCTTGCGCGGCGCACCGATGCGGCGCTGGACCCGACCCTGCTCGGCGCATTGCGCCGCTTTTGCGCCGCGCAGCGCTGCACGCCGTTCGTGGCGCTGCTCGCCGCGTGGCAGGCACTGCTGAGCCGCTATGCCGGCCAGGACGATTTCGCGGTCGGCGTGCCGCACGCTGGCCGCGACGGCGACGGGCTCGACGATGTGGTCGGATTCTTCGCCAACACCCATGTCTACCGCTCGCGCACCGCACCCGGCATCAGCGGCCTCGCCTTGTGCGGACAGCTGCGCACCGACGCGCTGGGGGCGCTCGGCCACGCCGAGCTGCCGTTCGAAGTGCTGCTCGACGGCATGCAGGTGCCGCGCGACGCCGGCCGCAGCCCGCTGTTCCAGGTCATGTTCAACCTGCGCACGGCAACGGCACCTGCCGCGCTGGCGCTGCCGGGGCTGCAGACGCAGGCCGTGGAGGCGCGCCAGACCGGCGCCAAGTTCGACCTGATCCTCGACGCCGAAGACCGTGGCGATAGCCTCGCCCTGAGCTTGGAGTACGACTGCGCGCTATTCGATACCGCCACGGCGCAGTGCATGCTGCGCCACTACCTGGCCCAGCTGGGCGGCCTGCTGTACCACCCCGAACTGCCGCTGGCAGCCACGCCCCTGCTCGGCGACGACGACGCCGCTACGCTGGCGCACCAGCACGCTGCCGGCCAACCCGACCGGCATGTTGCCGCAGAGCTCGCCCACCGCCGCATCCAGCGCCACGCCGAGCAACAGCCGGAGGCCATCGCCCTGCGCCATGGCGAGACCACGCTGACCTACGGCGAACTGGAGCGGCGCGCGAACCGGCTGGCGCACCGGCTGATCGCGCTCGGCGTCGGCCCGGAAGTGCGCGTCGGCATTGCCATGGAGCGCTCGCCGGAGATGATCGTCGGCCTGCTCGCCATCCTGAAGGCCGGCGGCGCCTACGTGCCGTTCGACCCGGCCTATCCCGCCGAGCGCCTCGCCTACCTGTTCGAGGACAGCGGCATTGCCGCCTTGCTGACCCAGCGCGCGCTGCGCGATCTGCTGCCGCAGCGTGATGGCCTGCCGGTGCTTGAACTCGATGCGCAGGACGACGGCGGTGCCTGGCCCGAGTACGCGCCCAAGGTGGAGGTCCGTCCCGCACACCTCGCCTACGTGATCTACACCTCAGGCTCCACCGGCCGGCCCAAGGGCGCCCAGCTGCAGCACGGCAACCTGTCGCGCCTGCTGGCGGCGACGCAGCACTGGTTTGGCTTCGGCCCCGCCGATGTCTGGACGCTGTTCCATTCGTACGCGTTCGATTTCTCGGTCTGGGAGATCTTTGGCGCGCTGTGCCATGGCGGGCAACTGGTGATCGTGCCGTTCCACGTCAGCCGCGCGCCGCAGGAATTCATCGCGCTGCTGCGGCGCGAACGCGTCACGGTGCTGAACCAGACCCCGTCGGCATTCCGCGCGCTGCTGGCCCAGCCCGAGCTGTATGCCGCGCCGCTGGCGCTGCGTTATGTGATTTTCGGCGGCGAGGCGCTCGAGCCGCAGGCGCTGCGGCCCTGGATCGACCACTTCGGCGATGCCTCGCCGCAACTGGTCAATATGTATGGCATCACCGAAACCACGGTGCATGTGACCTACCGCCCGATCACGCGTGCCGACCTGGACCCGTCCTGCCGCGCGCGCAGCCCGATCGGCGAGCGCATCCCGGACCTGGGCGTGCGCGTGCTGGATCCCGGACTGAACCCCGTGGCACCCGGTGTGGCCGGTGAACTCTACATTGCGGGCGCGGGTCTGGCGCGGGGCTACCTGAATCGTCCGGGGCTGACCGCCGAGCGCTTCGTGCCGGATCCGTTTGCCGGTGATGGCGCGCGGCTTTACCGGACCGGCGATCTGGCGCGCTGGCTGCCCCACGGTCAGCTCGAGTACCTGGGCCGCATCGACCAGCAACTGAAGATCCGCGGCTTCCGCATCGAGCCGGGCGAGATCGAGGCGCGCATCCTGGCGCAGCCCGGTGTCGGCAACGCGGCGGTGATCGCCGCCGAGGGACCGTCCGGTGCTCGCCTGGTCGCGTATGTGGTGCCCGCTGCAGGGGCGACGACCGATGGCGCGACGCTGCGCACCGCGCTGGCCGCGGAACTGCCCGACTACATGGTGCCGGCGGCCTTCGTCGTGCTCGACACGCTGCCGCTGACGCCCAACGGCAAGCTCGACCGCCGTGCCCTGCCCGCGCCGGCCTTCGACAGTGCCCAGGACTTCGTCGCGCCTGAAGGCAACGCCGAAACCGCGCTCGCCGCGATCTGGTCGGAAGTCCTTGGCCTGCCGCGCGTCGGCCGCGCCGACAACTTCTTCGAGCTCGGTGGCGATTCGATCCTGAGCCTGCAGATCGTCGCCCGCGCCCGCGCCGCCGGCTGGGTGCTGACGCCGCGGCAACTGTTCGAACGCCAGACGCTGGCCGAACTGGCGGCCGTCGCCGCGCCGGTGGCACAAGATGCAGTCGATGGCAACGCCGTGCCGGCAGGCGCGGTGCCGCTGCTGCCGATCCAGGCCGATTTCTTCGACACGCCGATGCCCCGGCGCCACCACTGGAACCAGTCGGTACTGCTCCATTGCCGTGAAGCGCCCGAACTGCCGGCACTGGCTGCGGCATTGAGTGATTTGGTGGCGCATCACGATGCACTGCGCCTGCGCTTCGTCCAGCGCGACGGCGCCTGGCAGCAGGCGTATGCCGAAGCCGAAGCCTGCCAGGATCTACTGTGGGTGCGCCATGCCCCGTCGGAAGCCGAGCGGCTGGCGCACTGCGAAGCCGCCCAACGCAGTCTCGACCTGGCCGAGGGGCCGCTGCTGCGTGTGGTCGCGCTGCAAGGAGGCGAGCGCTGGCAGTTGCTGCTGGTAATCCATCACCTGGTGGTCGATGGGGTATCGTGGCGCGTGCTGGTCGAGGATTTGCGCGA
>NZ_QKZN01000023.1:0-29026 GCF_003254285.1 Cupriavidus phytorum | reverse complement strand
CGGCGTGCTGACCATATGGTTCAGCCGCTTCGAGATCGGCGAAATTAACCTGCACGCCGCTGCGGCGTGCAGGCCACAAACATCACCCAGGGACGCAACTTCCTGACCTCTACAATGTGTCCACCATGTCCTCGCACATGTGTCCACCATGTCCTCGCACATGTGTCCACCATGTCCTCGGTCTATACATCCCGCGCGCGGGAGAGGGAAGCGTTCGCCAGGGTCATCAGACTCCTTCAAGCGCCATCAGCGCAGCAGCCCTACCGCACCAGCTGGTTGATCTCGATGATCGGCATCAGCACCGCCAGCACGATCAGCAGCACCACCACGCCCATGGTCAGGATCAGCAGCGGTTCCAGCAGGCTGGTCAGGAACAGCGTGCGCCGTTCCAGTTCCTGCGCTTCGCCCTGCGCGGCGCGGTCCAGCATCACCGGCAGGTTGCCGGTGGCTTCGCCCGAGCGGATCAGGTGTACCAGCACCGGCGGAAACTGGTTCTGCGCCGCCAGCGCGCGCGCCAGCGAGGCGCCTTCGCGCACGCGGGTGTTGGCGTCTTCCACGTTGGCGCGCAGCGCCTCGTTGGTCAGGGTCTCGCCGGCGGCCTGCAGGCTGCGCAGGATCGGCACCCCCGCGGAAACCAGGATCGCCAGCGTGCCGGCAAAGCGCGCGGTGTTGTAGCCGCGCACCAGCTTGCCCAGCAGCGGCGCGGTCAGCAGCCAGCGGTGCCATTCCAGCCGCACCGCGGGCTGGCGCAGCAGCCGGCGGATGCTGAACGCGGCCACCGCGATCACCGCCAGTGCCGCCCACCACCAGTTGCGCACGAAATCCGACAGCCACAGCATGACGATGGTCAGCGTGGGCAGCTTCTGCTTGGTGTTGGCGAACACGCTCACCACCTGCGGCACCACGTACGACAGCAGGAAGATCACGATCGCGAACGCCACCACCGTGACGATGGCCGGATAGGTGAAGGCCAGCCGGATCTTGGAGGTCAGCGTGTTGCGCGACTCGATATAGCCGGCCAGCCGCTCCAGTACCAGGCCCAGGTGGCCGGAGTGCTCGCCGGCCGAGACCAGCGCGCGGTAGATGTCCGGGAAATCGCGCGGATGCTGCGCCAGCGCCACCGACAGCGCGCTGCCGCCCATCACCTCGGCGCGGATGCCGGCCAGCAGTTCATGCACATAGGGCCGCTCGGCCTGGTCGGCGAGCGCGCCCAGCGCCTCGTCCAGCGGCAGGCCGGCCACGATCAGGCTCGCCAGCTGGCGCGTGAACAGCGCCTGCTCCTGCGTCGACAGCTTGCGCGCGAACAGCTGGCTGCCGGCGCGCGGCGCCAGGCCGGCGCCGGCGAGCGCATCGACGGTCAGCGGCGTCAGCCCGCGCGCGCGCAACTGGGTGCGGGCCTGGCGCGCGCTGTCGGCCTCGATCACGCCGCGGTCGGTCTTGCCGGCGGCGTCGGCGGCTTCATAGCGGAAAGCTGGCATGCGGGCGGCTCCGCGTCAGTCGCGCGTGACGCGCAGCACTTCCTCGAGCGAGGTCGCGCCGCTGTCGATCCAGCGCTGCGCGTCGCCGCGCATGGTGTGCATGCCGTGCGCCAGCGCCACCTGCTTGATTTCCGATTCGGGCGCCTGGCGATGGATCATGGTGCGGATTTCATCGTCGACCGTGAGCAGCTCGTAGACGCCCATACGACCCTGGTAGCCCGACTGGCCGCACTTGTCGCAGCCGACCGGGTGCCAGACGGTCTGCAGCGGCTTGCCCTGCGCGTGCAGCACGTCGGCCTCGGCGGGCGTGACCTCGATCACTTCCTCGCGCTTGCAGTGCGGGCACAGGCGCCGTACCAGCCGCTGCGCCAGCACGCCCAGCAGCGACGACGACAGCAGGAACGGCTCGATACCCATGTCGACCAGCCGCGTCACCGCCGAGGCCGAGTCGTTGGTGTGCAGCGTGGCCAGCACCAGGTGGCCGGTCAGCGACGCCTGCACCGCGATCTGCGCGGTTTCCAGGTCGCGGATCTCGCCGATCATGACCACGTCCGGGTCCTGGCGCAGGATCGCGCGCAGGGCCTTGCCGAAGGTCATGTCGATGCGCGGGTTGACCTGGGTCTGGCCGATGCCGTCGAGGTCGTATTCGACCGGGTCTTCCACCGTCATGATGTTGGTGGTGCGCGCATCCAGCCGCGACAGCGCGGCATAGAGCGTGGTGGTCTTGCCCGAGCCGGTCGGCCCGGTCACCAGCACGATGCCGTGCGGCTGGCGGATCAGGTGGTCGAAGCCGCGCAGCGTGTCGGGCGCCATGCCGAGCTTGGCCAGGTCGAGCCGGCCGGCTTCCTTGTCGAGCAGGCGCAGCACCGCGCGCTCGCCGTGGCCGGTGGGCAGCGTCGAGACCCGCACGTCGACCGGCCGCCCGCCCACGCGCAGGGTGATGCGGCCGTCCTGCGGCAGGCGCTTCTCGGCGATGTCGAGCTGCGCCATGATCTTGATGCGCGAGATCAACGCGCCGTGCAGCGCCTTCTTGGGCCGCACCACGTCGCGCAGCGTGCCGTCGACGCGGAAGCGCACCACCGACGACGATTCGAACGGCTCGATATGGATATCCGAGGCGCCTTCGCGCGCGGCCTGCGTCAGCAGCGCGTTGATCATGCGGATGATGGGCGCGTCGTCTTCGGATTCCAGCAGGTCTTCCACCGCGGGAATGTCCTGCATCAGGCGCGACAGGTCGACCTCGCCCTCGACTTCGCCCACCACCTGCGCGGCGCTGCCGTCCTGGCGGTTATAGGCGTCGGACATGGCATGCTCGAGCGCCTCGGGCTCGAGCACGCGCAGGCGCAATGCGCCGTGCACGCGCGCCACTTCGGCCAGCGCCGTGGGCGAGGTGGCGCGGCTGACCCACACCTCGAGCCCGTCGGGACGCTGGTGCGCGATCAGCAGCGGCGCCTCGCGCGCAAAGCCGTAGGAGACCAGCCGCGCCGCCATCGGCGACGGCGGCTCGAGCTCGGCCGGCGGGTTGATGCCGGCGCTGCCGGTGGCAGGGGCGGAGAGGGCGGTTTGGACTTCGCTGGCCATGACGGGCCTCAATACGGGAGTGCGGCTTCGCCGCGCGAGTTGAGCGGCTGCGGGGCGCCCACCGGCGCCGGCGGCACGGGTTGTGGCGCGGGTTGCGGTACCGGTTCGGGCACCGGTTGCGGGACCGCCTGCAGCGGCTGTGGCTGACCCGGCACGCCCGGCTGCGGCGCGCTCTGCGGCAGCGTCTGGGGCAGCGGCAGCGGCCCGGCCACGGGGCCGTTGGTGCGCGGGTTGACGAACGGCGTGGTGGGCGCGTCGGCCGGCGGCAGCAGCGGCGTGTTGGTGTCCCGCACCATGATGTTAGGCGATACGAAGCCCTGCTGCTGCGCGCGCATATAGTCGTAGCGGTCCGCGGTCAGGCGGTCGGTGGCGCCGGCCGTGCGCATCACATAGGGCCGCAGGAACACCAGCAGGTTGGTCTTCGAGCGGTTCTTGTTCTCGTAGCGGAACAGGCCGCCGATCAGCGGGATGTCGCCCAGCAGCGGCACCTTCTGCACGCCGTCGCCATAGTTGTCCTCGATCAGGCCGCCCAGCACGATGATCTGTCCGTCGTCGACCAGCACGTTGGTCTCGATCGACCGCACGTTGGTGGTGGGGCCCTGGATCAGGTTGGCGGTTGCCTGCACCACGTTCGACGATTCCTGGAAGATCTGCATCTTCACCAGCCCGCCGTCGGTGATCTGCGGCTTGACCCGCAGCGTGATGCCGACGTCCTTGCGGTCGAAGGTCTGGAACGGCGTGACCGAGGCCGCGCCGCCGGTCTGGGCGTAGGAGCCGGTGGTGATCGGGATGTTCTGGCCGATCAGGATCTTGGCTTCCTCGTTCTCGAGCGTGATCAGGTTCGGTGTCGACAGCAGGTTGACGCTGCCATTCGTGCCCAGGGCGCGCAGCAGCGCGCCCAGGCCCATGGCCCGGTTGACGATGCCCAGGTTCAGGCCGCCGATGTCGGGGACCAGTTGCTGCGCGGCGGCGATGCCGGCGGAGCGGTTGGCGTCGGCCAGGGCGCCGGCCAGGGTCAGGTTCAGGATGTTCTGTCCGCCGGTGCCGAAGTTGGTGCCGGCAAAGACGTTGTTGTTGCCGCTCGACGAACTGATCAGGCCCTGCCACTGGATGCCGAGTTCACTCGCCTGGGTGGCGGTCACCTCGACGATCATCGACTCGATATAGACCTGCGCGCGGCGCGCGTCGAGGTCGTCGATCACGCCGCGCAGGTTGCGGTAGACCGGTTCGCTGGCGGTGATGATCAGCGAGTTGGTGGAGGGGTCCGCCTGGATGATGCCGCCCGTGGTTGGCTGCGTGGTGGTGCCGAACGACGCCGCGAAGGCCGAGTTGCCATAGGCGCCGCCGGTGCCGCCGCCGGTGCCGGTGCCGCCGCGCATGCCGGTCTGGGTAGTGGTGGCGCCGCCGGTGAACTGGCCGCCGGTCGGCGTCGAGACATTGGTCATGCCCGCCGCGCCGCCGATGCCGCCGGCCTGCCCGCCGGGCTGGGTGGTGGTGGCGAAACTGCTGTCGGCGGCGACGATGGCGCGCAGCGTCGCGGCCAGCTTGATCGCATCCGCGTTCTTCAGCGGCACCACCCAGATGTTGCCGGGGCGCGCGTAGGGCTGGTCGAGCTTCTCGATCAGCTGGCGCGCCTGCTGCAGGCGCGCGCGGCTGGTGGCGCGGATCATCAGCGAATTGCTGCGCGGTTCGGCGACTACCGAGGTGCGCAGGCTGGCATCGACCGCCGCGCCGCCGGCGCCGCCGGTGGCACCCGCGGCGCCCGGGTCCAGCAGGCGCTGCAGCACCGCCGCGGTATCGCTGGCCAGCGCGTGCTTGAGCGGCACCAGCTCGACCTCGCCCGAGGCCGGCGCATCGACCGCGGCGATGATGCGGGCGATGCGGCGCAGGTTGTCGGCGTAGTCGGTGATCACCAGCGTGTTGTTGGCCGGATAGGCGGTGATGGTGTTGTTGGGCGCGATCATCGGCCTCAGCACCGGCACCAGGTTGTTGGCCGACTCGTAGTTCAGCCGGAACACCTGCGTCACCACCTGGTCGCCGCGGCTCGGGCTGCCGCCGATCACGGTGGGCGAGCCCTGCAGCTTGGCGTCGGCCTCGGGCACGACCTTGGTGAAGCCGTTGCTCTCGACCATGGCATAGCCCTGCATGCGCAGCACCGAGCCCAGCGTCTGCAGCGCCTGCGCGCGCGAGACCGGCTGCTCCGTGACCAGGTTGACGGTGCCCTTTACGCGCGGGTCGATGACGAAGTTCTTGCCGGTGGCCTGGCCGACCGCCTTGATCACGGAGTCGAGGTCGGCGTTGACGAAGTTCAGCACCACCTGGTCGCGATTGGCGGGGGTGACGTCGGGCGGCGCCGGCGGCGTGCCCGGGTTTGCCTGGCCGCGCGAGGCCGGCGCGCCGGGCTGGGCCCACAGCGGCGCGGGCGCCAGCAAGGAGAGCCCGCAGAGCAATGCCACGGCGCGGGCGCAGGCGGTCTTGAAAACAGGTCGGTTGGCGTGGGTGGTCATAGTCATTTCCGTGGGCTGTGCGATCTGCGTGGCATCAGAAACGCAGCCTAGTCACATTGTTGTCTCGTCGTCCCAGCAGGCTCAGCAGGCTGGTCAGCTGCGTCGCGGCCTCGGGTTCGGCATGCGCGGTACCTTCGAAGCGCGCCTGCCGCCCCAGTGTGCCGCTGCCCTCCAGGTGCAGCGGACCATCGATGGTGCTCAGCTGCAGCTTGCCGCCGCCCGCGCCGGTCCAGTCGATCTCGGCGCGATAGCTGCCGAGCGGGCGCAGCCGGCTGACCGCGGCCGATACCTGCTCGATGCGCAGCGTCATATGGCCGGTCATGCCCTGGCCGGAAAACCGGCCCTGCAGCGTGGACCAGTCCACCCGCATCAGGCCGTCCGGGCGCAGCGTGTTGAACGGCGCGCCCACGCCCTCGAGCAGCGACGCGGGCAGCCGCATCGCGCCCGACTGCGCGGTCCAGCCGCCCGGCGTGGCGGTGACCGCGACCGGCGCGGCCATGGCCTCGGAGTGGGTCAGCACCAGCCGCGCGCGGCCGGTCAGCAGCGGCCAGAACGCCAGCGTCCAGTGCAGCCGGCCGGGCAGCACGGTGGCGGTCTGGCTGCCGGCACCGGCAGACAACGCCAGCGTGGCGCTGCCGCGCCACAGCGAACCGCTGGCATCGGCCAGCAGCACGCGTCCCTGCGTCTGCGTGGCGACGCGCGTGGCGATCCACGTCGCCGGCAGCATCGCCACGGTGGTTACCGCGGCCGTGGCCAGGCCCAGCCCGAGCCAGCGCAGGCGCCGCGCGGCGGCCGGCTGGCGCAGCGCGCGCCGCGGCAGGCGCAGGGTTTCCAGCCGCACCATCAGCTGCGGCCACCCGGACCCTGCAGGGTCGCGGTAACGTTCACCAGCGCCGTCGCGCCGACATAGACCACGCGCGCATCGATCACCTTCATGCGCTGCTGCTGGCGCACGTCCTGCAGCCAGGTGCTGACCGCTCCGAACGGGACCTTGTCCAGCTGCACCTGCACGCTGTTATCGGCGGCGGCCGCCAGCCGCGTTGCTTTCAGGCCGTACTGGCCCAGGCTTTCCTGCAGCGCCTGGGTCAGTTCATCGCCGCGCAGCGACGGCGCCGGCGTGGCCTTGAGGCCGCGGGCTTCCTGCGCCAGCGTTTCCATCTCGGCCAGGTCGGCACGCAGCTGCGGCAGGTTGCGCGCGGCCCGCTCGCGGCCGTCGGCGGCCGGCTCCCACAGCAGCAGGTAACCGAGCACCAGGGCCAGCACGGCGGTGCCGCCGCCCAGGATGGCCTGCTCGCGCGGGTTGCGCGCCGACCAGAAGGCGTCGAAGCGTTCCCGCCACGCCGGCGGCACCGACGGGCGCAGCCGCGCCATGCGCGTGCGCAGCGTGGCGCGGCTGTGCCCCTCGCCGCTGCGGCGGGCGGCGGGCGAAGGGCTGCGGGTGGAGTCTTTCAATGGGTTCATGTCGGGCGTGCGCCGGTCACAGGCCGGGCTTGATGGTCCAGCGCGAGCCGGGTGTCACAGGCGTGCCTGCGCTGGAGCCGGTGCTGCCCGCGGCATTGCCGGCCTTGTCCTCTTCCATCTGCAGTCCGGCCTGGCGCGCAGCGCTGCGCAGGCCGGCGGTGTCGGTGCCGGGCTTGAGCGTCACCACCAGCATGCGGCCGCGGTACTCGAGCGCCTGCAGCGCATCGGGCGGCAGCCGGCGCGCGGCCTGGGCGAAGCGGTCGGCCAGCGGCAGGAAGTCATCGGGCGTGCTGCGGCCACTGGCGATGCGCAGCTGCTCGACCTGCCGGCGCATCTGCAGCGGCGGGTCGATCACCGTCGGCGTCTGCGGGAAGGCGCCGCGCAGCGTCTGCGCCTGCGCGGCCTCGAGCCGTTGCTGTTCGTTGCGCAGCAGCAGCCAGTGCGTGTTCATGCCGATCAGCTGGACCAGCACCAGGCCCGCCACCAGCGCCAGCGGCAGGCGCCACGCCACCAGGTTCCAGCGGTCGGCGCGGCCCTGCGCGAATTCGAACTGCGCCAGGTCCAGCCCCGGCTCGCGCAGGCATTCCTGCGCACCGTCGATCCACAGCCGCCAGCCGGTGCGACCGGCCTGGCGCAGGCCGGGCACCGGCGCCATTGCCGCGGCGTCGGCATCGGCATACCAGGCGCCTTCAGGCGCCAGCGCCTGCCATGCGGCCAGCGCGTCGTCGCCCAGCAGCAGGCCGTAGCCGGCGTGCGCACCGGTGCGCACGGTCAGCTGCCACTGCCGCGCGGTGCTGCTGGCGGTGTCCGGCAAGGTCTCGCCCAGTGCATCGCCGAGGGCACCGCCTTCGGCCAGCGCACTGGCGGCGGCCTCGACCACCAGCGTGGCCGGCTGCACCGGTGCCGCTGCCGCGCCGGGCGGCGCCAGCGTCGGCTCGGCGCCGGCTTCCTCTTCTTCTGGCACGGCCAGCGGCACGCATAGCTGCGCGGCCAGCACGTGGCGGCGGCGATGGCGGTGCTCGGCAAAGGCATCGAGCACCGCGCGCAGCCAGGCGCGGTCCGCCACCATCAGCAGGCGCTGGCGCGGCCCGCGCGCAGGCGCAGCGGCGTCGAGGGCGGGACCGATGCCGATATGGCAGGGCTGCGCATCGGTGGCGAGGGCGTCCTCGACCAGGTTGGGCAGCGCCTGCTTCAAGCGCGCGGGCGGCAGCGGCGGCACGCTGGCGCTGGTCAGCAGTACGTCGCTGGCGGCCAGGATCAGCACCAGCCGCTCCGCCGCGGGCAGGTCGGCGATGCGGGCGTGGCCTTCTCGCAACACTTCCGGTGCGGCACGGGGCAAGCCGCGCCGCGCGGCATCGGCCGCCGCCGTGCGCACCAGCGCAAACGGCAGGGCGCCGAACTGCCACGGTTGCGGCTGGTCATGCGGCCGGTGCGGCAAGCGCACGTACAGAGTGGTGCTCAAGGTGTCCTTGCTTTGGCTTCAGTAGAACGGCTCGATAAGGCGCATGGCCCATGGGGGTGCGCCCGGGAACGCCCCGGCGCAGGAAACTTGCCGGAGTGCGGGGATGCCGGCGGGCGGCCTGGGAGGCCGATCAGCGGCGAGCGGGCTGGTGTCAGGCTCGCGCCAGCGCCGCAGCATACCTTGCCTGCGTGACAAAATCGCGTCAATACCATTCTCCCCGGTTGCTCCGGTGTGCTGTTTTCATATGTGCGCCAGGCCGCCTTGTCATGCTCAGCGCAGGTCCGGCAGCCGGTCCGCGTCCTGGATCCAGACCACGCGGGTGGTATTGGACGCACCGAGCGGTTCGCCGCGGTAGATCAGCGACACCTGCAGCCGGCTGGCGCGCTCGTGCCGCACCAGCCCGTAGACCAGGAAGTAATGCGAGCGCACGTCGAGCAGGTTGCCCAGGTTGCCGCTGCTCGCCTGCGGCGCCAGCGCGGACAGCTGCGTCTGCAGGTTGCCGATGTTGTTGAAGTAGGCGCGGTCGCGCTGGCGCACCAGCTCGCGCGCGCGTTCCAGCGGCAGCTTGTCGATCATCGCGGCCAGCACCTCGGCCTCGGCGGTGTTGGCATTGACCAGGGTGCGCTCGGGCAGCACGATCACGAAGGGCTCCAGCACCGCCACCATCTCGGGCGTGTAGCCGGGCAGCGCCAGCAGGCCCTGCACGCTGTCGAGCGGGCGCGGCGCCTGCCGGCCCGTGCCCTCGCCGCCGTGGCCGCCTTGCGCAGCCTGCAGCATGTGGCGCGCGGTGGACTCGGCCAGCGCCGGGTTCAGGCCCACGGTGCGCAGCAGCCGGCCATAGGCGGCTTGCGCCGACTGGTCGATATTGGCGACGCGCCCGACCGGCGCGCCCTGGCCGCCGGTGGCGGACCATGTCACCAGGTTGGCAAGGTTGAAGCGCGCCTGCGCATCGAGAATGCGCCCGGACAGGAACGAGGTCTCGCCCGCCACGTCGGTGCGCAGCGACGCGCCCAGGAAATCCGACAGGCGGGTCTCGGCGATCGGCACCGCCCACGGCTCGCCCAGTTCGTCGACGTTGCTGCGGCGCTGATCGTCGCGCAGGATCAGCCGCGCCCAGTCGACCGCGGCGCGCTCGATCCAGGTCGCCTGGGCCAGCAGCCGCTGGTTCTCGATGGCGCGGATCTGCACTTGCTGCCGCCACAACATTCCCGACACCACCACCACGGCAAGCGTCACCATCAGTAGCGCGGTGACCACGGCGGCGCCGCGCGCGTGGCGCAAACTCCTGAAGCGGAGCGAGCTGATGGGGCGGCGGGCGTGCGTCATAGCCCCGACATGCAGATCTTCTGGAACTGCCGCGGCGCGTCGCCGTCGCCCATGCGGGCGAGGATGGTCAGTTCCACCGCGCGCACCGCGGTATTGGGCACCGCCGCGCCGGCCTCCGACGCTTGCACCGCGCTGGCCGCGTTGCCGCTGAACAGCACGTTGCGGATGCGGTTGCTGTCGGCCTGCCAGCCGCCCGGTTCGACCCAGGCGCGCGCGCTCATGCCGTCGACGTTGCCCAGCACGCGCCGCACCTGCGCGTCGTTGCCACCGCCCTGGCGCAGCGCCAGCAGCGACGACTGCAGCGCGGCGCGGTTGCTCACCGGCGGCGCCGCCACGCGCACCAGCGTGTTGCCGTCAAGCTGGTACGACAGCGCCTGCCATGCCGGCGGCTGGCCTTCGTCGCGGCGGTCACGCACCAGCAGCACGCGGTTCTGGCCGATCTCGACCGGGCTGCCTTGCAGCAGCGTGGGGTTGGCCAGGTGCTCGCAATCGGCCTGCAGCTGGCCGTACAGCACCTTCAGCGCATCCAGCCGGGCGTCATGGTCGATCAGCCGTTCGCGGCCGCGCGTCAGGCTGTCCAGCGCGCGCCAGCCGATCACCGCCATCACCGCCAGCAGCGTGATGGCGACCAGCATTTCCAGCAGCGTGAAGCCGCCGGCGGATCGGCGCCCGCGCCGGCGCTCAGAGCACGTTGCGGATTTCATTGGGAACGATGGTGACGAGCCACGCCAGCCGCACCGACTTGTCGGTGGCCGACGGATAGACCGCGATCTCGACGCGGCGGAACACCGGATTGGGCGTGGCCGACACGGATTGCTCGCAGTACAGCGGCGTGCCGCCCTGGGGGCAGGCATAGCCGCTGACGCCGGGCTCGGGCCAGGTCTTGGCCAGGCGCAGCGAGGCCAGGTGGTTCTCGGCGCTCCATTCGGCCAGCATCCGGGTCTGCAGCGACGCGCTGGCATCGACCATCGAGCCCATCGCGCGCATCGCCGCGGTCAGCGCCACCGCCAGGATGGTCAGCGCCACCAGCACTTCGATCAGCGTGAAGCCGGCCGCGCGGGCGCGCCGGCATGCGGGCAAGCGCGGCCGCGTCATGGCGTGCTGGCGAAATAGCGGCCGCTGCCGTCGCCGGCCACGTCGACACGGATATCGCCGCGCACCAGCACCAGTCGCTGCGGGGCATCGATCAGCTCGCGCCCGAAGATCAGCCGCGGCGGGCTGCTCGTGCCGGTGCTGCGGCCGCCTTCGGCGACGATGACCTGGTCCAGCGCCAGGCGCCAGGTGCCGGGCGCGAACACGTCGGTGCG
The DNA here is from genome assembly GCF_003254285.1 of Cupriavidus phytorum. Lineage (NCBI taxonomy): Bacteria > Pseudomonadati > Pseudomonadota > Betaproteobacteria > Burkholderiales > Burkholderiaceae > Cupriavidus > Cupriavidus phytorum. Next base: position 17,904 of record NZ_QKZN01000023.1, on the reverse strand, counting down.
CAAGGGGATCCAGCCATTGGGAGTCGATTCGAGGAAGCGCCAGCCGCCGGCGTCGCCTTCCCAGGCGATCGGGCGCGCGCCCAGCTGCGCTTCTTCCTGCGCCAGCTCGAACAGCCGCGCGATGCGCTGGCCGTCGTCAAGCACGCGGCCGCGCTCGTTGGGCGAGGCATTGACCGCGACCAGCGAGATCACGATGCCGGCGATCACCATCACCACCAGCAGTTCCAGCAGCGTAAAGCCGGAATGCCGCTGCCGGGGGGCGCGGCGGCGCGGCGCCGTGGTCATCAGGGAAGCGGCAAGGGCGGACGGCAGGGGCGCTTACTCCCAGTTGCCGATATCGGCGTCGTTGGCGTTGCCGCCGGCCTGGCCGTCGGCACCGAAGCTGAACACGTCGATTTCGCCGCGCACGCCGGGGTTCAGGTATTGATACGGATGGCCCCACGGATCCTTGGGCAGCTTTTCCAGGTAGCCGCCGCCCTTCCAGTTGTTGGGCACCGGCTCGGTGGTAGGCTTGGCCACCAGCGCGCCCAGGCCTTGTTCGGTGGTCGGATAGCGGCTGTTGTCGAGGCGGTACAGCTTGAGCGCCTGCATGATCGACGAGATATCCTGGCGCGCCGCGACGATGCGGGCTTCGTCCGGACGGCTCATGATCTTGGGCACCACCAGTGCCGCCAGCACGCCGAGGATCACGATCACGACCATGATCTCGATCAGGGTAAAGCCGCGCGCGCGGCGGGCAGGACGGGCGGGGCGGGCAAGCTGGGAAGTGAATCTGCGCATTGTTGGTAAGACCTCGTTGCTGGAATGGCGAGGCCCGCGCCAGCGGGCTGGCGGGGCCGGGTTCGCCAATCAGTATAACCGGCGCCTTATGACTCTTTTATGGGCGGCCCTGGACGGGGCTGCACAGAAGTCTGTTGTGAATCACAATGGTGGCCGGCGCTTGTTGGCGGATCCCGAACCGTAGCACGCCGCGGAAAAATATAACTTGCATCCAGGATGCATCTTTTTTAACATGACGCCACGATGCAACTGACCCGCTTCTCCGACTATGCGCTGCGCCTGCTGATGTACGTCGCCCGTGGCGACGGCAGCCGGCCGATCACGATTGCCGAGGTCGGCCAGCAGTTCGGCATCTCGCACAACCACCTGGTCAAGGTGGCGGCGCGGCTGTCGAAGCTGGGCTGGGTCAGCGCCACGCGCGGCCGCCATGGCGGCCTGCAACTGGGTCCCGGCGCCGAGCGCCTCACCATCGGCACCATCCTGCGCGAGCTGGAAGGGCACCGGCCGGTGATCGACTGCGACAACCCGCCCTGCGCGCTGAACGGCAACTGCCACCTGAAGCGCGCGCTGGACGTAGCCGAGCAAGCCTTCTACCGCGCGCTCGACGACGTCACGCTGGCCGATGTCACCGGCAGCCACACCGCCGAATCGATCATCCGCCTGCATCGTGATTTCCTGAACCGGCGTTCGGCCTGAGCGGACGGGATCCGCGCGTGGCCGGCGAATGCCGGTTTTTTGTTGTGCAAAAACATGCATCTTGTTTGCATGAATAAAACGGAGTGATACCTGATGCTGTCCGCCGCTTCCCGCCCCTATATCGATGCAAGCGTGCCCGTGCTGCGCGAGCATGGCCTGGCCATCACCACGCATTTCTACCGCGAGATGTTCGCCGACCGGCCCGAGCTGACCCAGCTGTTCAACATGGGCAACCAGGCCAACGGCAGCCAGCAGCAGTCGCTTGCCTCGGCCGTGTTCGCCTACGCGGCCAACATCGACAACGCGGCGGCGCTTGGACCGGTGGTTGAGCGCATCGTGCACAAGCACGCGGCGGTGGGCATCACGCCCGCGCACTACCCGATCGTCGGCCGCCACCTGCTCGGCGCGATCTCCGCGGTGCTGGGCGAAGCCGCCACGCCGCCGCTGCTGGCGGCCTGGGACGAGGCCTACTGGCTGCTGGCGGGCGAGCTGATCGCCGCCGAGGCGCGCCTGTACCAGCGCACCGGCGTCGCCGCCGGCGAACTGATGCCGGTGCGCGTGGTGCGCCGCGAGGCGCAGGGCGGCCAGGTGGTGGCGCTGACGCTGGCCGCGGCCGACGGCCAGCCGCTGCGCGAATTCCGCCCGGGCCAGTACATCAGCGTCGAGGCGCGCCTGGACGACGGCACGCGCCAGCTGCGCCAGTATTCGCTGTCGGCCGAGGCCGGCCTGCCGACCTGGCGCATCTCGGTCAAGCGCGAGGACGGCGACCAGGCCACGCCGGCCGGCGCGGTGTCCAACTGGCTGCATGCCAACGCCCACGAGGGGGCGGAGCTCAAGGTGAGCGCGCCGTTCGGCGAGTTCACGCCGGTGCTGGAAAGCCGCCGTCCGCTGGTGCTGCTGTCGGGCGGGATCGGCATCACGCCGATGCTGTCGGTGCTGCGCACGCTGGCCGCGCAAGGCTCGCAACGGCCGGTGCTGTTCGCCCACGCCGCCCGCGACGGCCGCCACCATGCCCATCGCGCCGACCTGCAATGGGCGCGCGAGCGCCTGCCGGGGCTGGTCACGCACGTCAGCTACGAATTTCCGCAGGCGGGCGACACCGCCGGCCGCGATTACGACCACGCCGGCACCATGCCGCTGGCCGAGATGCTGCGCCAGCCCGAGCTGCAACGCTTCGTCGATGGCCGCTTCTACCTGTGCGGGCCGCTTGGCTTCATGCAGGCGCAGCGTCACGCGCTGCTCAGCGCGGGCGTGCCGGTGGCGCATATCGAGCGCGAAGTGTTCGGCCCCGACCTGCTGGACGACCTGCTTTAAGTGCCCCGGCCGGGCCGGCGGCAGCATCGCCGGCGCGGCAGACAGCGTCATGGGGCTCTGGTACGCTTGGCGCGTCTGCGCTCTCGCGCCATGACCCGCCGCGGCGGGTATCCAGGGTCCCGATCCATGCAATTGTCCCTCCGGCCTTCGTTCCGCTTCGATGCCTCCGCGCTGTGGCTGCCGCGCCTGGCCAGCGTGGCGCTGTTTATCGCGCTGTGCGCGCTGGTCACCTACTGGGTGCTGACGTTCAGTGCGATGCGGACCATCCCGGTGCCCAAGAGCGCGCGCGTGGCGCAGACCGAAGCGGTCGAGACCGGCGCGATCGCGACACTGTTCGGCGGCTCGGCCCAGGCCGGCCCCAGCAACGTGCAGCTGCTCGGCGTGGTGGCCGAACTCGGCGGTGGCGCCAGCGCGGCGATCGTCTCCATCGACGGCGCCCCGGCCAAGGCGGTGCGCATGGGCGCGGACCTGGCGCCGCAGATCCGGCTGGTGGAGGTGCGCCAGCGCGGCGTGGTGATCGAGCGCAATGGCGTGCGCCAGGAGATTGCCCTGCCGCTGCAGGCGGCGGCTGCCACGCGCGGTGCGCCGCGTGCCGCCAGCCCGCTGCCGACCCCGCCCGCCGGCGCGGCGGCACCGATGGCAACGCCCATGCCACCGCCGGCGCAGGCTGCTGCGCAGCCCGCCCCGGCCCAGCCGCCGCGCGGCCAGCCGCCAGGGCAGCAGGCCCCGCAGCCGCAAGCCCAGCCCCAGGTCCAGCCACAAGTCCAGCCTCAGCCTCAGCCACAACCGGTGCAGCCGGCACCATCGGTCCAGCCGGCCCAGCCCCAGCCCCAGCCCGTCGATCCGCGCCAGTACCAGCCCGGAATGTCGCCCGAGGCGGCGGATGAAGGCCAGATCGTGCCGAAAGCGCAGCCCTAGGCTGCCGGCGCATCGAATATTCGTGCTTGCTTGCGTTCCCTTACGGCGCTCCGGGCTTTCTGTGAGGCGGGTAACATCGTATTAAAAGCGCCAACTCCGCTGCATCGTCTGCGTTCTAATCCGTACATGCCAACGTGATGACAAGGAGCACGACATGCAACGCAATCACAAGCCGCAGATCCTGAAACAGTTCCTGGCCGCCTCGGCCGCGCTGCTGGTCGCCGGCGGCGCCTTTGCCCAGGCCAGCGCTCCCGCTGCACCGGGCGCAGCACCGGCCGGCAAGCCCGGCATGGACCACCACCACCGCCACCACGGCGGCGGCATGTGGATGAAGGCGATCGATACCGACGGCGACGGCGCCATCTCCAAGGCCGAGGCCGACGCGTGGTTCAACAAGCTCGACACCAACCGCGACGGCAAGATCGACAAGGCCGAGATGGATGCACAGCGCAAGGCCGCCATGGCCGAGCACCACGCGCGCATGCAGGCCGCCTTCGACGAGAAGTTCAAGGCCGCCGACAAGAACGGCGACGGCGCGCTGACCAAGGCAGAAGCCAACGCCGGCCTGCCGCGCCTGGGCAAGCGCTTCGACCAGCTCGACGCCAACCGCGACGGCAAGCTGACCCGCGACGAGATCCGCGCCGGCATGGAGAAGATGCACCGCGACCGTCCCCATCGTGGCGAACGCGGCCCGCGCGGCCAGTCCGCCCCGGACAACCAGCCCGCACCCCTGAACCCGGCGGCGCCGTCGACCAGCGGCGGCTGAGCGGTCCCCGGCAGCGGCGCCCGACCGCCGCTGCCAGCATACCGACCAAGCGCGCGAGCCTGAGGGCCGCGCGCTTTTTTTGTCCGTTCAGCGGACAACTTGAATCGCACCGGGACAGGAACGCACTGGCGCGGACGCAAACGCCCGTAGAATGCCGCTTCCCTGTTTGCCGGAACCTGCGCACCACCTCGCCCGTTCTCCGGTCAGCGCGCGTCCGCGACACCCGTCAGCGCCGCCAGACTGGGACTTAGCCCGGCCCGAACGGCCGACGCGCGAGTGACCGATAAGGCCGCCCACCCCACAAAATCGGGCGCAGATCGGATGTAATTTCACAAAAAATTGCGTACTTGTGCACGGCTTGCTAAATTTGCGCAAAAAAATTGCCAATAAACATATTGCGGAGCAACAATATCGTGAGCAAGGTGGAGTTGGACAAGATCGACCGGAAGATCCTGGAAGTGCTGCAGACCAACGGCCGGTTGACCAACCTGGAGGTGGCCGAGCGCGTGAACCTGTCGCCCAGCCCCTGCCTGCGCCGCATCCGGCGGCTGGAAGAGATCGGCGTGATCCGGCAGTACGCGGCGCTGCTGGAGCCCAACAAGATCGGGCTCGGCCTGCTGGCCTATATCAATGTGCGGCTGGAAAAGCATGGCGGCGCGCCCAAGGGCAAGGCCCCGCTGGACCTGTTCCGCGCGTCGATCGCCGTGTGGCCGGAGGTGGCGGCCTGCCATGCCATGACCGGCGAGATGGACCTGCTGCTCAAGGTCTATGTCGAGGACATGGAGCACTTCGCCCGCTTCATGCAGGAACAACTGTTGGCGCACCCGTCGGTGATCGACGTGCGCTCGAGCTTCGCGCTGGAAAGCATCAAGGACACCACGGCACTGCCGGTGGGCGGCGCGGCTTGAACAGCGCGGTTTGAGCGGCGCGGCCCGGGCCGGCAAAGCAAAACGGCGCATCGTTGCGATGCGCCGTTTTTGTCGATGCCGTGCGGACCGGGTTTGCGGCCGCTCAGGCGGTATGCTTCTGCGGCACCATGGTGCGCCAGAAGCGCAGACCGAAGCGGCGTGCGTCGCGCAGGTTGCGGCGCACCGCGTAGTCCAGGTCGGCGAGCTGCTCGTCGAGCGCCTCGCTCAGGCGGCTGGCGGTATCCGCCGGCGGCAATTCAAGGTAGGCGTCGGCTTCGCCGTAGGCATACTGGACCTTCATGCCGGCCTTCTTGGCGATATGCATCATCGCGGCGTTGCGCGACAGGCAGTGCATGTAGAGCGTGCGCACATTGGTATTGCGGCCGTGGATGGCGGCACGCTCGAACAGCGCGCTGCCGATGCCGCGGCCGCGGGCGCTGCCGGACACCGATACGCCGAATTCCGCCACGCGTCCCTGGGCGTTGTCGCGCAGGTTGGCGAAATGGCCGACGCCGATCAGCTCGAGCTTGTCGTCGTAGACGCCGAACACGCTGTCGTGGTCGAAGTCGATGCTGTCGACATAGGCCTCGATCACGTGGTCGCCCACCGACTGGCCGAAACGGAGCAGGCGATCCTCCTCGCCCAGGGCGAGGAAATGCTTCAGCAGGCGCGAGCGGTGGTGGGCCGACAACTCGCGCACCAGGACGGTGGCGCGGTGGGCGGCTTGGGCGGCTTCGGCTGCCTTGCGCAGATCTTCGTCGGTCAGTGCGCCGACGGCCTTGCTCAGTTCGAGCGGGTTCACGATGATTCCTTCCGGTGCTGTCAGATAAAAAATAGGCACTGCGGTGGTGTTTTTCCAGGCACTTTTCCCCGGAACCGTGCGAGACTCGGGGAAACACCAACTTGATGCAGCACGAAAAGTATTGTAGTGGAATTGTCAGTTTGACGTAAGCTTCCTGCGCCGCAGCAGAAACCTGTGCGGCCACGCTGCGAAATAAATCCGATTAAAAACAAAGACTTAAAAAAATGTGATGAATTGTTGCACGCCGTCAGGTGTGGATTTGTTGCAACGCGACAATTCATCGGCATCCCGCAGGTTTTTCCGATCACCCACACAGCCCTGACGTCTTTCAATGAAAGAGCCCCCCATCGTTGTGATCTACGCGCACCCGACGCCCAGGCGCTCGCGCGTGAACCGGCCGCTGGCCGACGCGTTGGACGCGCTGCCGCAGGTCCAGGTACGCGACCTCTACCGCAGCTATGTCGACTACGACATCGATGTCGTGGCCGAGCAGCGCGTGCTGTCGGTGTCGGACACCATCGTGCTGCAGTTCCCGGTGCGCTGGTACAGCGTGCCGGCCCTGCTCAAGCTGTGGCTGGATGAAGTACTCGAACCGGGCTGGGCCTATGGCCCTGGCGGCACCGCGCTGCGCGGCAAGTCGCTGCTGGCGGTGGTCAGCACCGGCGGCACGGCCGACGCATACGGCCCGGAGGGCACGCATGGCCATCCGATCGCAGAATTCCTGCTGCCGCTGGAGCAGACCGCCTTGCTGTGCGGCATGACGTGGCTGCCGCCGGTGGTTCTGCACGACGCCAACAATGCCGACGCCCAGGCGCTGGCCGACCATATCGCCCATGTCTGCGGGCGGCTGGGCACGCATGCGGCGCCGGCGGAGGTGCAGGCATGAACCAGCATGATTTCCTGATCGCGCTGCTGGTGTTCCTGGTGGCGGCGGTGGTGGCGGTGCCGCTGGCGCGGCGCGGCGGGCTGGGCGCGGTACTGGGCTACTTGCTGGCCGGGGCGGCGATCGGCCCGTTCGCGCTGCGCCTGGTGACCGATGTCGAATCGATCCTGCACTTCTCCGAGTTCGGCGTGGTGCTGATGATGTTCGTGATCGGCCTGGAGCTGGAGCCGCGCAAGCTGTGGGCGCTGCGGCGTAGCATCTTCGGCTACGGCGGCGCGCAGCTTGCCGCCTGCGCGCTGGTGATCGGCGGGGCCGCGGCGCTGGCCGGCGCACCCTGGCAGGTGGCGCTGGTGGCGGGGCTTGGGCTGGCGCTGTCGTCCACCGCGATCGCGCTGGCAACGCTGACCGAGCGCAACCTGTTCGGCACGCCGGCGGGCGCCGCCAGCTTCGGCATCCTGCTGTTCCAGGACATCGCCGCGATCCCGATGATCGCGCTGCTGCCGCTGCTGGCCACGCAAGGCGCCGAAGGGGCCGGCACCGGCGCCGCCGGCTGGCTGGCGGCGGGCAAGGCGGTGGCGGTGATCGGCGCGGTGGTGGCCGGCGGCCGCTACCTGGTGCGGCCGGCGCTGCGGTTTATCGCCCGCACCGACATGCGCGAGATGTTCACCGCCTTTGCGTTGCTGCTGGTGGTCGGCATCGCGCTGATGATGGACGCGGTCGGCTTGTCGATGGCACTGGGCACCTTCCTGGCCGGCGTGCTGCTGGCCGATTCGGAATATCGCCACGCGCTCGAGGCCGACCTGGAGCCGTTCAAGGGCCTGCTGCTGGGGCTGTTCTTCATGGCGGTCGGGATGTCGATCGACTTTGCTGTGCTGGCGCGCTCGCCCTGGCTGGTGCTGGGCCTGGTGGCGGCCTTCGTGGTGGCCAAGACCGCGGTGCTGGCGCTGCTGGCGCGGTATTTTGCAATTGCCCGCGGCCAGCGCCTGCTGTTTGCGCTGCTGATCTCGCAGGGGGGGGAGTTTGCCTTCGTGGTGTTCGGCGTCGCCGGCGGCGCCGGGCTGCTGCCGCGCGAGACCGAGGCCTTGCTGGTGCTGGTGGTGGCGCTGTCGATGGTGGCCACGCCGCTGCTGCTGCTGGCCTATGACCGGCTGGTGGCGCCGCGCATCGGCGCCGGCAAGGCGCGGCCGGACGAAGTCATCACGCCGCAGCACAACCCGGTGCTGATCGCCGGCTTCGGGCGCTTCGGCCAGATCATCGGGCGCCTGCTGTACACCCAGGGCGTGGGCGTGACGGTGCTGGACCACGATCCGGACCAGATTGAATTCCTGCGCCAGTACGGCTTCAAGGTCTTCTATGGCGACGCCACCCGGCTGGACCTGCTGGAGGCCGCCGGCATTGCCGACGCGCGCATCCTGGTGGTGGCCATCGACAGCATGGACGACAGCCTGGCACTGATCGACCGGGTGCGCGAGCGCTTCCCCGATCTGCAGATCTACGCCCGCGCGCGCCATGTCTCGCATGTCTACCAGCTCAAGGACCGCGGCGTGCAGCTGTTCGAGCGCGAGATGTTCGAGGGCTCGCTGATGCTGGGCCGGCGCGTGCTGGAAGGGCTGGGCTTCGACCCCGGCGAGGCGCGCAACGTGGCGCTGCGCTTCCGCCGCCACAACATCGAGGCGATCGACCGCTTCTACCCGCACTACACCGATCAGAAGAAGCTGGTCTCGCTGGCGCGCCAGGCGCGCGACGAGCTGGAAGAGATGTTCCGCCAGGACCGCGAGCAGCGGCGCCAGCGCGAAGAGGCGGAGTGGATGTAGGCGCGCGGGTGTGTGGTCCGGCCCGGCCGCGCACGGGCGGCTCAGCGCCCGGCGGCAACGCGCCCGGGCAGGCCGCCTTCGAGCAGCTCGACCACCATCTCGGCAAAGTCGGCGTACGACAGCCGGCCGCCCGGCTTGAGCCAGGTGAAGGTCCAGTTGATCATGCCGAAGATGGTCATGGTCAGCGCGGTCTGGTTCTCGCGCGTGACGCGCTCCGGGTAGGCGCGGCGCAGCAGCCGCGAGAACGCCGCGACCACGTCGCGCTCGCGGCCCAGGATCAGGTCGCGCTGGGTCTCGGCCAGGAACTTGACGTCGTTGATCAGCGCGATATGGCGCGTCTGCGAGGTCTCGTACTCGGCCAGGAAGGCGCGGATCAGGTTGCCGAAGGCGTCCTTGTCGGTGCGCGCATGGCGCTCGGCGTCGGCTTCGACTTCGGTGACGAGCAGCATCAGCCGGCGCGTGTAGCGGTCCAGCAGGTCGAACAGGATCGCTTCCTTGCTCTCGTAGTAGTGATACAGCCGCGCCTTGGAGGTGCCACAGGCGGCGGCCAGGTCGGCCATCGAGGTGCTGGGGTAGCTGCTGTTGGCAAAGGCGGCGGCGGCCAGGTCCAGGATCTGCTCGCGCTGCGCCTCGAAATCGGGTGCCTTGGTACGGGCCATATATTCTTGTTTATTCGCCCCCGCCGCCGGCATGGCGGCGCAGCTCACAGGTATCGAGCGAGTCGGCGTTGCCGCGCAGCACCAGCTGCCCCATGGCGATCAGTTCGCGGCAGCGCCAGAACACGAACCAGTCGCTGGCCAGCAGGCCCTCGATCGCGCCCATCACGCTGCCGACCACCTGCGCCGCGGGGGTCCAGTCGGCCGGCGCGCGCTCCATGATGATGTCGTCGATGGTGCGGTAGGCCGCCGGCACCAGGGTGTTGCCCTTCCACAGCCGCACGTCGGCGTTTTCCTTGACGTTCTGCTGCCATTCGTAACCCAGGCGCCCCAGCCGCAGCACCGAGACCGGCGCGATGGTGGAGAAGCGCCGCGCCAGCCGCGCCGGCGAGTACATGCCGATCGCCGCCAGGTTACCCTGCGCGGGCATTTCCAGTTCGCGCAGGTCCATCGCAACCTCGTTGATCCGCTGCGGCGCCTGGTACAGGTGGAACACCACCCGGCGCAGCATCAGCTGGTCCGCCGCGCTCTGGCCGTGCCAGATCGCCACTTCCATGTCGTCCTGCCGCAGCGCAAGCAGCTGGTCCAGCGCCTGGCGCATCTCGGCGGCGAAGTCGATGTCGGTGTGCGGGGCGACGCGCTGCCAGAAGCCGGAGCGGATCATCCCGGTGCTGTCGATGTCCGCCAGCGGACCGACCGCGAGATCGTCACGCAGCACCACGACAGGGTCCGGCCGCGCCGCCTGGGCCAGCGCCTGGCGCAGGGTCGTGCCTGCTACATCACCGTTGACGACGTGGATATATTGCATGGCCGTGATTGTATATGGGTGGGGCGGTTCGCTGGCGCCGCCGCGGCGGCGACGCGACAGCTGCCCGCACCACGCGCCCGATCACCCGCCTGCAAGCATCGCGCCAGCAGGGCGCCGCCTGCCGCCATTGTAGTCACGGCCCGTGCTGGCCAATGTCGGCGATTGTCTGACGACGCACGCGACGGCGTGCCGGGATCAGCGTTCGTCGTAGCTGACCACCACCCGCGGCGTCAGCGCGCGCGCCTGGCAGGTGAGCACGAAGCCCTTGTCCATCTCCCAGGGCTCGAGCGTGTAGTTCTTTTCCATCTCGACCTTGCCTTCCAGCACCTTGGCCCGGCAGGTGCAACAGACGCCGCCCTTGCAGGCGTAGGGCAGGTCCAGCCCGGCGGCCAGCGCGGTGTCGAGCACGTTGGCGTCTTCCAGCGGCAGGCGCATGCTGTGCTGCTTGCCATCGAGCACCACCACCAGCTCGGCCGTGCCGGCATGGTCGGCGTGATCACGGTAAGCGGCGGCCGGCTTGCGCCGGGTCGGTGTCAGCGGCACCCCGAAGCGCTCGGCGTGGATGCGGTGCGGGTCCAGGCCCGCATCGCGCAGCGCTGCCTCGACCTCGTCGATCATCGAGGCCGGGCCGCAGACAAAGGCCGCGTCGATGTCGTCGACCGGGATCAGGGTCTGCAGGAAGGCGCTCACCCGGGCATGGTCGAGCCGGCCGTGCAGCAGGTCCACCTCCTGCGGCTGGCGCGACAGCACGTGGTAGAGCGTGAAGCGCGCCAGGTACTGGTTCTTCAGGTCCTCCAACGCTTCGGAAAAGATGATGCTGTCGACATTGCGGTTGCCATAGACCAGCGTGAAGCGGCTGTGCGGCTCGGCCTGCAGCGTGGTGCGAATCAGCGACAGCACCGGCGTGATGCCGCTGCCGGCGGCGAAGGCGACGTAGTGGCGCGCGGCGCTGGCGTCGAGCGGCACGTGGAAGCGCCCGTCGGGCGTCATCACGTCGATGACCTGCCCGGGGGCGATCGAATCGTGCAAGTGGCTGGAAAACAGCCCGTCCTCGACCAGCTTGACCGCGACGCGCAATTCGCCGTGCGCGTCATAGTCCTGCACCGCCGAGCAGATCGAGTAGGAGCGCCGCAGGTCCTTGCCGTCGACCGGCGCCTTCAGCGTCAGGAACTGACCCTGCGTGAAGCGGTAGGCCTCGCGCAGCGCGTCCGGAACCTCGAACGCGATCGAGATGGTGTCGGCGGTCTCGGGGCGCACCTGCGCCACGCGCAACGGGTGGAACTGTGGAGTCATGGCAGCCTGGCTCGGCCCGGGGGCTCAGTAGGGTTTGAAATAGTCGAACGGCTCGCGGCAGTCCAGGCACCGGTACAGCGCCTTGCAGGCGGTCGAGGCAAAGCGCGAGATTTCCTGCGTATGGACGCTGCCGCAGCGCGGGCAGGCCACGGCATCGGGCGCGCCGGCCCGCGCGGCGCGCGGCACGAAGCGCAGCGGCTGCGCCCCGGCCGGCGTGCCGCACTGTCCCGGCGGCGCGATGCCGAACGCGCGCAGGCGCTCGCGCGCGGCCGGCGTGATCCAGTCCGTGGTCCAGGCCGGCGCCAGCACGGTGCGGATGCGCCACGGCGCCAGCCCGGCGCGTTCCAGCGCGTGGCCGACGTCCTCACCGATCTGCGACATCGCCGGGCAGCCGGAATAGGTGGGCGTGATGACGATCTCCAGCACCCCATCCGGCGCCACTACGACGTCGCGCAGGATGCCCAGCTCGCGGATCGACACCACCGGGATCTCCGGATCCGGCACCGCCTCGAGCGCCGCCCACGCGCGCGCGATGCGCGCGTCGGTGGCGACTGCGTTGTCCATGCGACGGGATGGGAGGGCGGTGACGTTCATGTGGATCGAGCCTTTGCGCTGAAGCGTGCGCTCACCGGTGTGTTCACCATTGCGCGCCCGGATGGGCCCGCGCCAGCCCCTGCATCTCGCCCAGCAGGTAGCTCATGTGTTCCGAATGCACACCGTGCTTGCCGGCCGAGACAAAGCCGGTGGCTGGCGGCAATGCCAGCGTGGACGCCTGCAGCGTCTCGGCGACGGTGGCGTCCCAGGCCGGGCGCAGCGTGGCGGTGACCACGCCGATGCCCTGCGCGGCGGCCTCGCTTTCGACCGCGTCCTCCGCAAAACACTCGTTCATGTACGGCAGCAGGTGTTCCAGCGCGCGCTGCATGCGCGCATGCGAGGCCTCGGTGCCGTCGCCGAGCCGCACCATCCAGCCGGCCGCGTGGTGCAGGTGATAGCGCGCCTCCTTGATCGCCTTGGCGGCGATCGCGGCCAGCTGTTCGTCCCGGCTGGCGTGCAAGGCCTGCCACAGCTCGACCATCAGCGCGCTGTACAGGAAGTTGCGCACGATGGTGACGGCGTAGTCCCGTTCGGCGGCGGCGTTGCCGGCCAGCGGGCCGCGATGCGGCAGTTCCAGCAGCGTCCAGTTGCGGAACTCGCGCTCCGCGCGCCAGTAGGCGTAGTCATCTTCATGACGGGGCAGGCCGGTCAGCTCGCCCTCGAGTTCGCCGGCGCGGCCATACAGCAGCCGCGCCTGGCCGATCAGGTCGAGGCTGATATTGGCCAGCGCGATGTCTTCTTCCAGCACCGGCCCATGGCCGCACCATTCGGCATTGCGCTGGCCGAGGATCAGGGCGTTGTCGGCCAGGCGCAGCACGTAGCGCAACGCGGCGGTGCGCGCCGGCGGCAGGTTGTCGAGCGACGCAGGCACGGCGGGCTGTGGGGACGCGATCATCGTGCGGGCCTTACATGTGGTTGACTTCGTCGGGCAGCTGGTAGAACGTCGGGTGCCGGTAGATCTTGTCGGCCATCGGGTCGAACAGCTCCGGTTTTTCCTCGGGCACGCTCGCGGTGATGGCCGCGGACGGCACCACCCAGATCGACACGCCTTCCTGGCGCCGCGTATAGACGTCGCGCGCCATGTGCAGCGCCTGCTGCGCGTCGGCGGCGTGCAGGCTGCCGCAATGCTTGTGTTCCAGGCCTTGCTTGCTGCGTACGAACACTTCCCACAGCGGCCATTCCTTACGTTGCATCGTGGTCTCCTCGGCGATGTCAGGGGTCAGGCGGCGTCGCGGGCGGCACCGGATTCGCGCTCGGCCAGCTTGGCGGCGTGCGCCAGCGCGGCGTCGCGCACCCAGGCGCCGTCCTCGTGCGCCTTCACGCGGGTGGCCAAACGCTCCTTGTTGCACGGGCCGTCGCCGTTGATGACGCGCCAGAACTCATCCCAGTCCAGCGGGCTGTAGTCGTAATGGCCGCGCTCGGCATTCCATTGCAGGCCGGGGTCGGGCAGGGTCACGCCCAGCACGCGCGCCTGCTCGACGGTGGCGTCGACAAACTTCTGGCGCAGGTCGTCGTTGGAGATGCGCTTGATGCCCCAGGCCATGGTCTGGGCGCTGTTGGTCGAGGCCGCGTCGGGCGGGCCGAACATCATCAGCACCGGGAACCACCAGCGGTTGACCGCGTCCTGCACCATCTCGCGCTGCGCGTCGGTGCCGCGCATCATGGCCAGCAGCGCGTCGAAGCCCTGGCGCTGGTGGAACGACTCTTCCTTGCAGATGCGGATCATGGCGCGCGCATACGGCCCGTACGAGCAGCGGCACAACGGGATCTGGTTCATGATCGCGGCGCCGTCGACCAGCCAGCCGATTACCCCCACGTCGGCCCAGGTCAGCGTCGGGTAATTGAAGATCGACGAATACTTGGCCTTGCCGCTGTGCAGCGCGTCGACCAGGTCGTCGCGTGAGGCGTCCAGGGTCTCGGCCGCCGAATACAGGTAGAGGCCGTGGCCGCCTTCATCCTGGACCTTGGCCAGCAGGATCGCCTTGCGCTTGAGCGACGGCGCCCGGCTGATCCAGTTGCCCTCCGGCAGCATGCCAACGATCTCGGAGTGCGCATGCTGCGAGATCTGCCGCACCAGCGTCTTGCGGTAGGCCTGCGGCATCCAGTCCTGCGGCTCGATCTTGCCGTCGGCGGCCATGCAGGCATCGAACGCGGCCTGGCAGGCGGCTTCATCGGGGGGCGCGCTGGCCTGCGCTGCGTCGGCGTGCTGGCCGGGCAGGTCAAGACTCTGCGTGTACATAGCGTCTCCTCTGGCGGGGGCGCCGCGTCAATCCGGTCCGGCGCGGCTGGCCCTATTATATATAAGCCGACCGGTCGGTCAATTAAAGCGGGCATGCTCGCCGGCGGGTTTGTGTCGGCGCATGACGTCGGCTTCCCCTGATGTGTACTATCCAAGACAGGCGGCCACCGCGCCGCATCTCTCTTCCATCGATGGAGGTACGCTCATGACAAGCGCGGCATACAGCAAGATCGTGGTGGCGGTGGACGGCAGCAGCACGTCAGACCTGGCGGTTGACGAAGCCATTCGCGTGGCATCGCCAGGCGGCGCCACCGTGCTGGCGCTCTATGTGGTCGATACCGGCACGCCGATGTTCGACGCCGGCTACTACGACCCCAGCCAGTTGCAGAAGGCGTTCGAGGAAAGCGGGCAGCGCGCCCTGCAGGACGCCGCAAAGCGCCTGTCCGGTGCCGGCGTCACGCACGAAACCCAGCTCGTGACCGCGGCTGCGGTGCCTGGGGACATCGGTGCTTCCATCAATGAGGCCGCCCGCCAATGGGGAGCAGACCTGCTGGTGATCGGCACACATGGCCGTCGCGGCGTGCGCCGGCTGGTGCTGGGGAGCGTGGCCGAGGCGGTGATCCGCCAGTCCACCGTGCCGGTGCTGCTGGTGCGTGGCGAAGCGAAAGCCGATTGAAGCGCCCTGCGGCAACTGCTGTTATTGGCCTGCAAAGCGGAAGTGGCCGCTGCGCAGCACGATTTCGCGCGCCTCGGTCAGTTCGAACAGGCTTTCGGCCAGGCGTTCGATGCGCTGGCGGTTGTTGGTGAAGGCCGCCACCAGATCTTCCTCGCGCGGCGAGCGCGCGCCGAAGTGGGCTTCGAGCGCTTCGGCGGTGACGGAATACAAGGTGGGACTGCCGTTGACCGTCGCGGGGCAGGACAGCGTCAGGCTGGCTGCACAGTAGGTGGGGAGGCTGCGAGGGAACGTGATGTCTGGCATGGCGTGCCTCGTGCTGGCGGCGGACGTATCCAATCAATATAGGTCAAGGCCGCATTCCGTAAAGCCCCGGGCGGAACGGCCCGTCCACACGATGTTTCCCTTGTCGCCAATGTTCCGCTGAACTGCCATGCCTTCGCCTTTGGGCCCCCGTTGTTGCGCTGCAGAAATCCATCGCGCCAGGGACTATATACGGGCGAAAAAAAACCCACGCAGGTTGTGCGTGGGTTGGAATCCACCGAGGTGGTGGAGGAGACAGACTTCACTATACATGCTTTGTTGCGACGCACCAAGTGCAATGTGTCAATGTACGATGATGCGCACAATGTTGTTGTAAGAAGGCAACAAACCGGCAGCCCTGAAGCGGTCAACGGAACAGATATGCGGCGCCAACGGCACAAACAATGCCAGCCGCGTCCGCAACCAGCGCGCAGCCAAGCGCGTGGCGCGTATTGCGCACATTGATGCTTCCGAAATAGACCGCCAGGACATAGAAGGTGGTTTCGGTCGAACCCTGGATAATCGCCGCCAGGCGTCCCTGGAAGGAATCGACGCCGTAGGTCGTCATCACGTCGACCATCAACCCGCGCGCACCCGCGCCGGACAGGATCTTCATCAGCCCTACCGGCAGCGCCGGAACAAAGTCGGTATTGACGCCCAGCATCGCGAAGCCGTGCATGAGCCAGCCCATCAGCACGTCCATGCAGCCCGCGGCGCGGAACAGCCCAATGGCGATCAGGATCGCAACCAGATAGGGAATGATCTGCACCGCGACGCCGAAGCCTTCCTTGGCACCGTCGATAAACGCTTCATAGACGTTGACGCGGCGTAGCGCCCCGCAAATCAGGAAGAGGGTGATCAAGGACAGGATGAAGCCGGCGCCAGCCAGCGCCGTCACGGTGCCGACCTGCTCGGGCGGCGCATGCTGCAACCACGCGAACATTGCCCCCAGCAACGCGATCACCAGTCCGAACGTCACCAGCACCGCGGGCCGCAGCAGGTTGATCCGCTGGACCCACGCCACCGCGAGCAATCCGGCCAGGCAGGCGCCGCCTGTGGCCAGCAGCGTCGGCAAGAAGATGTCGGCGGCGTTGAAGCCGACCAGGCCCTGCTTGACCGCGATGGCCTGGCGGATGGCGATGACCGAAGTCGGGATCAGCGTCAGCCCGGCAGAGTTCAGCACGATGAACATGATCTGCGCGTCGGTGGCGACGTCCGGACGCCGGTTCAGCGTCTGCAGCTCGCGCATCGCGTTCAGGCCCAGCGGCGTGGCGGCGTTGTCGAGCCCGAGCAGGTTGGCCGACACGTTCATCATCATCGCGCCCTGGGCAGGGTGGCCCTGGGGCACGCCGGGAAAGAAGTGCCGCAGCAGCGGGTTCACCAGCCGGGCAAAGGCGTCGACCACGCCGGCGCGCTCGCCGATGCGCATGATGCCCAGCCACAGGCTCATTACCCCCGCCAGCCCGAGCGCGATCTCGAAGGCGGTGCGGGCGCCATCGAACAGGCTGCTCAGCATCGCCGGGAACACGGCGAGGTCGCCCTGGGCCACGCGGACACAGGCGGCGGAGAAGGAAATCAGGAAAAAGCCGAGCCAGACTACGTTCAGCGCCATCGGAGCGGAAAAGGAAAGCGGAAAAACGTGAAAACAAAGCCGGGAAGATCCCGGCACGTCGCTAACTCAGTCGATCACGGCCCCGCGCTCGGCGAGCAACTCCCGCAAGACGGAGCGGTGGCAATGCGCTTCGTCCTCGCAATAGCAGCCCACAGAGAAATTGGTCTGGTGCGACAGCGCCGCCAGCAAGTCCAGCGTGCGGCTGGCGTCCGGCTCGGCCATTTCCTTGCGGAAATGCCGCACAAAGGCGCGCCATTGCTTGTCGTCGGTCGCATGCAGCGCCTGGGCGACCAGTTCTGGTGATGGCGAAAGCGCCGGATACCAGACATCATAGTAATCCCGGCTCGCAAACTCCGATTTGGGAACGCCCCGCGGCGGCCGGCGCACGGTCCCGACGCGCAGGCCCTCGTCAGCCGCGCGCGGTGTGCCCAGTCTTACGATTCTGATGGTCATGAGGATCCCGGTTTGGCTCTGGCCGCCATGCAGGGCCGCGGCGGCCGTGTGCGTGCTTCGCTCCAGCCCCAGATCATGAATCATGGGGCTGCGGCTGACAAACTGGTGCTTCTTGTGGTGTTCACAGGGAGGACTTTTCCGGCGTCACCGAATTATTTCGTGGAATCGCTTGCCAACCCCGCGACAGTCGCTTACTATTCGCCCCCTCGCAACACAACGCGGCCCCTGCAAGGCAGGCGCAGCAAGGGTTGCGGGGTTGGCCGGGAGGTCAGTGCAGCGAGGTTTGCGGCGCTGACCGCAGCAAAAAAGATTGCTGCAAACGGTTGACGAAACGAAGAAAGCTCTGCATAATCTCGTTTCTCTGCTGCAGACAACGCAGCGCGCTGAACGGC
>NZ_QKZN01000022.1:0-29780 GCF_003254285.1 Cupriavidus phytorum | reverse complement strand
AGCTCGGATTTGGTCGGCAGCTTGCCGTGCACCAGCAGGTGGGCGATTTCCTCGAACTCGCAGGTCTCGGCGATATCGAGGATGTCGTAGCCGCGGTAGTGCAGGTCGTTGCCGGTGCGGCCGACGGTGCACAGCGCGGTGTTGCCGGCGGTCACGCCCGACAGCGCGACGGATTTCTTGGGCTTGGGAGTGACGAGCGGTTGCGCTTCGGACATCTGGGTCTCCTTGATGTGATGCCTGGTGTTGCCTGTCTGTGGTCGTGCAAGCGGCCGGGAGGGGCAATCCCCGGCCCGGCCGCGCTGAGTCTGGTCGCTTACTTGCCCTTGCCTTGCGCGAACAGGGCGTCGAGCTTCTGCTCGAAGTCATGGTAGCCGATGCTCTCGTAGAGCTCGGCGCGGGTCTGCATGGTATCGACCACGTTCTTCTGCGTGCCGTCGCGGCGGATCGCCGCATAGACGTTTTCCGCGGCCTTGTTCATGGCGCGGAAGGCCGACAGCGGGTACAGCACCATCGACACGCCGGCGCCGCCCAGTTCCTCGGTGGTGAACAGCGGCGTGGCGCCGAACTCGGTGATGTTGGCCAGCACCGGCACCTTCACCGCGTCGACGAACTTGCGGTACATGGCAAGGTCGGTCATGGCCTCCGGGAAGATAGCGTCGGCGCCGGCTTCGACGCACGCCACCGCGCGCTCGATCGCCTTGTCCAGGCCTTCGACGGCGAGCGCGTCGGTGCGGGCCATGATGACGAAGTTGTCGTCGGTGCGGGCGTCGACCGCGGCCTTGATGCGGTCGACCATTTCACCCTGGGTGACGATTTCCTTGTTGGGGCGGTGGCCGCAGCGCTTCGCGCCGACCTGGTCCTCGATATGCATGGCCGCGGCGCCGAACTTGATCAGCGACTTGGTGGTGCGGGCCACGTTGAAGGCCGAGGCGCCGAAGCCGGTGTCGACGTCGACCAGCAGCGGCGTGTCGCACACGTCGGTAATGCGGCGGATGTCGGTCAGCACGTCGTCCAGGTTCGAGATGCCTAGGTCCGGCAGGCCCAGCGAGCCGGCCGCGACGCCGCCGCCCGACAGGTAGATGGCGCGGTAACCCGCGCGCTTGGCCAGCAGCGCATGGTTGGCGTTGATGGCGCCAACCACCTGCAGCGGATGTTCGTCGGCCAGCGCCTGGCGGAAACGGGCGCCGGCGGAGCGCGCGAGGTCGGAAGCGGAGTAGGTCATGGCGTATGCGTTGGTGAACAGGACAAGCCCGATACTGCAAGGGATGTGCCAGGCTTTGCGAAAGCGGCCGGAAACCCCGTAATCCCTTGTCGTTGTTGGGCTGGCGGGCAGGGCGTCGGGTTTCGCCGTGGGTTCCATGCCGGGATTTACGCACTTTTGAAATCCAAACCCTGTGTTTTGGAATTCAAAGTTGAAATCCCGGGCCGCGTAGCGGACAATGTGACAGCACTGTACGCCCGTTCCTGCCGCTTTTCATCCGACTTTCCTTCCGCACCGCATCATGGCTCCGCCCGTTTCCACGCAAGGCCGCCCGCGCATCTGGGCAATCGGCATCAGCCGCCTCGCGCGCGCCTTCGCCGACCTGATCCCGGCCTATGCCGACCGTGCCGAATTCCGCATCGTCGGCAAGGGTTTCGAGGCCGCCGCCAGCGCGGTGTCGCGCGAGGTGCGCGAGGGCCGGCTCGACGTGGTCGTCGCCGGCGGCTCCAACGGCGCCTACCTGCGCCAGCATGTCGACGTGCCGGTGGTGCTGGTCAAGGTCACGGGCTTCGACGTGATGAGCGCGCTGGCGACGGCGCGGCGGATCTCGCCGCGGGTGGCGCTGGTCACGCACGCGGCAACCTATGCCGAGGTCGATGAATTCGTGCGCGCGTTTTCGCTGTCGGTGCCGGCCTATACCTACCTGACCGAGGACGACGCCGTGGCGCGCGTGAAGGCGCTCAAGCAGGAGGGCATCCAGGTGGTGGTGGGCCCGGGCCTGGTGACCGACCTGGCCGACCGCTATGGCCTGACCGGCGTGTTCCTGTACTCCGGCAACTCGGTGCGCATGGCGCTCGAAGACGCGATCGAGGCCGCGCGCCTGCGCCGCATCGAGGCCACCCGGCGCGACTACGTCAACACCATCCTGGCGCACCTGAACGAGGGCGTGGCGGCGGTCGATGCGCAGGGGCGGATCCAGTCGTTCAACCCGGCGATGGAGCGCTTCCTCGGCACCTCGGCCGCCGCCGCGGTGGGGCGCAAGCTGCAGACGCTGGCACCCAGCCTGGCGCTGGAAGGCGTGATGCAGACCGGCGACAAGGAACTCGAGGCGATCCACAAGCTGGGCGACAAGATGGTGGTGGTCAACCGCATCCCGATCCTGGGCGAGGCCGGCACCACCGGCGCGGTGCTGACCATCCAGGACGCCAGCGCGATCCAGCGCGTCGACCGCAACCTGCGCTCGCGCAGCCGCGCGCGGCCGGCGGCGGTGCGCTACAGCCTCGACGACCTGGCCGGCACCTCGGCGGCGATGACGGCGCTGCGCGAGCTGGCGCGGCGCTACGCCGTGGTGGACTCGACCGTGCTGATCGGCGGCGAGAGCGGCACCGGCAAGGAGGTGCTGGCGCAAGGCATGCACGATGCCAGCCCGCGCCGCGCGTTCCCGTTCGTCGCGGTCAACTGCGCCGCCTTCCCCGAGGCGCTGCTGGAAAGCGAGCTGTTCGGCTATGAAGAGGGCGCCTTCACCGGCGCGCGCCGCGGCGGCAAGGCCGGCCTGTTCGAGTCGGCCCACAACGGCACGCTGTTTCTCGACGAGGTCGGCGACATGCCGCCCGCGCTGCAGACGCGCTTGCTGCGCGTGCTGCAGGAAAAGCAGGTGCTGCCGATCGGCGGACTCGACGCGGTGCCGGTGAACGTGCGCGTGATCGCCGCCACCCATCGCGACCTGGCGGCGATGGTGCGCGACGGCAGCTTCCGCCAGGACCTGTATTACCGCCTCAACATCCTGCGCATCGCCATGCCGCCGCTGCGCGAGCGCGCCGAAGACCTGCCGGAGCTGGCCGAGCTGCTGTACCGCCGCGCGCAGGACCGGCTCGGGCTGGAACGCCCGCAGCGCCTGCCCGCGGCGGCGCGCGCGCGGCTGGCGCGCTACCGCTGGCCGGGCAATATCCGCGAGCTGGAAAACGTGACCGAGCGCATCGCGGTGCTGGTGGCCGGCCGCCGGCTCGAGGGCGAGGCCCTGCAGCGCGAACTGCAGGCTGCCGCGCCCGAGCTGTTCGGCGAGGCCGCGCTGGCCACGGCGCCCGCGCCCGCAGCCGAAGCCGCAGCGGCGGCGCCGGCCGCGCGGGCGCGCCGCTCGCTGGCGCGCGTCAAGCAATCCAGCGAGGTCGACCATATCCGGCGCGTGCTGGAAGAGTGCGGCGGCGACCGGACCGCCGCCTGCCATATCCTCGGCATCAGCCCGACCACGCTGTGGCGTAGGCT
Source organism: Cupriavidus phytorum (assembly GCF_003254285.1). NCBI lineage: Bacteria > Pseudomonadati > Pseudomonadota > Betaproteobacteria > Burkholderiales > Burkholderiaceae > Cupriavidus > Cupriavidus phytorum. The sequence goes on along the minus strand of NZ_QKZN01000022.1, from coordinate 26,317 downwards.
GAAGGCGGCCTAGCTGGACGTTACCCTGCGGGGCTGGCCCGGCGGAACGGAATCGGCTGCAGCCCCTTGCCCTGCAGCCATGCTTCATTGAACAGCCGCCCCATATACAGGTCGCCACGGTCGCACAGCAGCGTCACGATGGTGTGGCCCGGCCCCATCTCGCGCGCCAGCGCCACCGCGGCGCCGACGTTGATGCCGGATGAGCCGCCCACGAACAGCCCTTCCTCGCGCAGCAGCCGGTAGACCATGTCGACGCAGGTCTGGTCGTCGATCCGCACGGCATCGTCGATCGGCGTGTCCTGCAGGTTGGCGGTGACGCGGCTGGAGCCGATGCCTTCGGTGATCGAGCTGCCTTCGGCCTTGACCTCGCGGTGCTTGACGAAGTGGTACAGGCCGCTGCCGTGCGGGTCGGCCAGCACGATGCGCACGCCCGGTTTGTGTTCCTTCAGGCAGCGCGCGATGCCCGCCAGCGAGCCCCCGGTGCCGGTGGCGCAGGTGAAGGCGTCGATATGGCCGGCGGTGGCCTGCCAGATCTCGGGACCGGTGGTCTCGTAGTGGGCCTGGCGGTTGGCGAGGTTGTCGAACTGGTTGGCCCAGATCGCATTGTCGGTTTCGTCGGCGAGCCGGCCGGCGATCTTCTGGTAGTTGTCGGGATCGGCATAGGGCTTGGCCGGTACCGCGCGCACCTCGGCGCCCAGCATGCGCAGCCGCTCCATCTTTTCCGGGGATTGCGTGTCGGGGATCACCACGATGCAGCGGTAGCCGCGCGCCGCGCACAGGTGCGCCAGGCCGATGCCGGTATTGCCCGCGGTCCCTTCGATCACCGTGCCGCCCGGCTTCAGCAGCCCGCGCCGCTCGGCGTCGCGGATGATGTAGAGCGCCGCGCGGTCCTTGACCGAGCCGCCGGGATTGAGGAATTCCGCCTTGCCGTAGATGTCGCAGCCGGTGTCGGCGCTCAGGCCGGCCAGCCGGATCAGCGGCGTGTGGCCGATGGTGCCGGCAAATCCATCCCTGACTTCCATGGTGCCCTCCTGCCGCGCCCGTGGCGGGCGTCACCTTGAGTGATAGATCGGTGCGGCGGCAATGACAAGCGGGCAGGGCGGGAAGTGACCGGATGGCGCCTTGCGCCGGGGCTGGCCTCGAACCAGCGGGCTCAGGCGGCGTTGAGCCAGCGGAAGCTGAAGTCGCCTTCGACGAAATCGGCGCGCGCGGCGTGGAAATCGCGCATATACGGGCGGTTCAGGTGCGATTCGAGCGCGCGCTTGGAGTCCCAGACCATGTAAATGACGAACACCCGCGCGTCCTCGGCATCCTGCCCGACGTGGTAGTCCAGGCAGCCGGGCTCGGTCAGCCCGCGCGAGCGCAGCGCGGTGAGCTGGGAGACCAGCGCGTCGCGGCGGTGGGTCTTGGCACGGGCGATGCCGACTAGCGTGTACGTTCCGGACATGGGTGAACGGGGGCGACTGGCTGGCGTCTGTGAGCACTGGGCCAGCCATTGTAGCGGCGGCCATGGCCGCGCCGGCAATGCCCGACGGCGCCGTCCGGGCATTCGGCCGGCGCTTGACAAGGGTGCGCGTCGCGGTTCCTGGGCCGTGGCCGGCCCTCAAGTTATGCCCGCCCGTGCCGATAGCCGGAACGACAACAAGAAAACCATCATCCGAGAGGTTGGCGCATGCTGAGACGCATTGGGTCGGAGCAATTGCAGGTCGGGATGTTCGTCGCCAGGCTGGGCGGGCCCTGGATCAACCATCCGTTCTGGCGCGCGCGCTTCCTGGTCGCCAGCGAGGAGCAGGTACGGCAGATCCAGTCGGCGGGCGTGCGCGAAATCTGGATCGATATCCTGAAGGGCCGCAACCTGCCGGCGCCGGAGGAGGCGGCCGAGGCAGCCCCGGCCCGGCCTGCGCCCATTGCCGGTGGCCAGGCTGACGCAGCGCCGGCCACCACGCTCGAAGCCGAGATCGTGCATGCGCGCGAACTGCTGCAGTCCGGCAAGGCCGTGATCGGCTCGATGTTTGCCGACGTGCGCATGGGGCGGGCGCTGGAGGTCAGCGGCGCGCTGCTGCTGGTCGACGCGGCCTCGCGCTCGCTGTCGCGCCACGGGCAGGCGCTGCTGGCGCTGGCGCGGCTCAAGGCGCGCGGCGACGACAACTACCTGCATGCGTTCGCGGTCTGCGCGCTGATGATCGCGGTCGGCCGCACCCTGGGCCTGCCCGACGACGAGGTGCGCGAGCTGGGCCTGGCCGGCCTGGTGCATGACATCGGCAAGCTGACCGTGCCCGGCGCCGCCACCCTCCGCGCCGGCGAGCGCACGCCCGAGCAGGAGGAGGCCTACCGCCGCCATCCCTCCGCCGGCTACCGCATCCTCAACGAAGCCCGGCTCTATTCCAATATCCCGCTCGATGTCTGCGTCCACCACCATGAGCGCGTCGACGGCCGCGGCTTCCCGTTTGGCCTGGTCGGGCACGAACTGAGCGTGCACGCCCGGATCGGCGCGATCTGCGATACCTACGATACGCTGACCGCCAGCCATCCCGGGCACCAGCCATGGTCGCCAGCCCGCGCCATGGAATACATGGCGGTGCGCGTCGACACGCTGTTCGACCGGCGCGTGTTCAAGGCCTTCTCGCGCACCGTCGGCATCTACCCGCTCGGCACCGTGCTGCGGCTGCGCTCGAACCGGCTGGCGGTGGTGTGCGCGCAGCATGACGCCGACCCGCTGCGGCCCAAGGTGATGGCGTTCTACTCGGTGTCGCAGTCGCGGCCGGTGCCGACCGAGCTGATCGACCTGCGCCATGGCGACGAAACCGTGGTGGCGTTCGAGAACGCGGCGGAGTGGGGCTTTACGGATGAGCAGTTGCTGGAGATGTATGCGCCGGCGGCGTGAGCGCGCCGCGCCGTTGCGTCATCCCGCCAGCCACTTGCCTTGCCTGAGCCGCTCATGCAGGAAATCCCCCAGCACCCGCACGCGCGCGCTGTGCCGCAGGTCGGGGTGGGTCAGCACCCACAGGTCGGTGTCCATGGCGGCATCGGGCGGCGCCAGCCGCACCAGCGCAGGATCGTCGCCGGCCAGCAGGCACAGCAGCATGCCGGCGCCCATGCCATGCCGGACCGCGTCCGCCATCGCCACCAGGCTGTCGGCGCTGACCGCGCGGCGCGGCTCCGGCACGTGCTCGCGGATCCAGCGTGCCTGTGCCAGGTGCGACAGGGCTTCGTCCGGCACGACCCAGTCATAGCCTGGCCAGTCCGCCAGCGCGGGGCTGTCTGCCACGGCCGGCAGGCCGAGCTGCTGCAGGTAGCTGTGCGCCGAGTATGGCGCCGTTTGCAGCCGGCCGATGCGGCGGCCCACCAGGTATTCCGGCGGCGTGTTGGCCGGGCGGATCGCCACGTCGGCCTCGCGCCGGCTCAGGCTGAGGAAGCTGTTGTTGACGACCAGCTGCAGCTGGATGCGCGGATGCTGCGCGCGGAATTCGGCAAACAGCGGCATCAGCAGCGCGCCGAGCAGGGTGTCGGTGGTGGTCACGCGCAACGGGCCGCTCAGCTGGCGGTCGAGGCCGGACAACTGGCGCTGCGCCGCATCGATCTGTTCACCCACGCCGGCCAGCCGTTGCGCCAGCGCTTCGCCCGCGGGGGTCATGGCGTAGCCGGTGGCATGGCGCTCGAACAGCAGCGTGCCGAGGGCGTCTTCCAGCCGCGCCAGCCGGCGCAGCACGGTGGAATGGTTGACGTGCAGGGCGCGCGCGGCACCGGCCAGCGAGCCGGACTGGCCCACGGCGAGGAAGTACTTCAGGTCGTCCCAGTCTGCTTCCTGCATGTTTGCATAATCCTTTTGCAAGATTGGCCAGTTCCCGTGCGGATCCGCACAGCCTACAGTGGCTGGGCGTGTCCGGCAATGGGTGCCGGCGCGCACCGGGCCAAGGGAGGAAAGACATGGCGATGGCGTGGACGCTGCTGGTGCTGGCGGGGCTGATCGAGATCGTGATGGCGCTGGCGCTGAAACATACCGACGGCTGGACCCGCCTGGGCCCGACGGCGCTGGGCATCGGCGCCGCGCTGGCCAGCATCTACCTGCTCAGCGCCGCCTTGCGGCACCTGCCGGTGGGGACGGCCTATGCGATCTGGACGGGGATCGGCGCGATCGGCGTGACGCTGATCGGCATCCTGTTCCTGGGCGAGAGCGCGTCGCCGCTGCGGCTGATGCTGATCGGGCTGATCTTCGTCGGCATCGGCGGGCTCAAGCTGCTGCCGGCCTAGCCCGCATCCGCACGGCATGCAGGGGAGGCGGGCGCGTTCGGTACACTATCTGGCCTAGTCAAAGGCCAGAGTCGCCCCGCCATGAATTTCGATGCCCTGCTGGAGCTGTTCCAGCAACGTATTCCCGCCCACCCGTGGGCGCAGATCGCGCTGTACCTGGTCGCGCTATGCCTGATCGCCGCGCTGGCGCAATGGCTGTTCGGCCATGTGATGTCGCGCATCGCCCACCGGCTGCTGAAGGTGTGGGGCAAGACGCCGTGGAGCACGGCGCTGACGCGCCATCGCGCCTACCGGCGTTTTGGCTACGCGGTGGGCTTTGCCGTGATCACCGTCGGCATTGGCGAAGTGCCGCACATGGGCCGCTATGCGCTGGCGATCGAGCGCCTCGCGCACGCCAGCCTGTGGGTGTGCTTCTTCCTGATGCTGGGCGGGGTGCTGGGCGCCTGGCAGGACGTGTACGCCAGCAGCCGCCGGGCGCAGACGCGCTCGATCAAGGGCTATATCCAGGTGGGCCGGCTGGGGCTGGGACTGGTGTGCGCGGTGCTGGTGCTGTCGATCCTGATCAACCGCTCGCCACTGTGGATGCTGTCCGGCCTGGGCGCGTTGTCGGCGGTGCTGCTGCTGGTGTTCAAGGACACGCTGCTGTCGCTGGTGGCGAGCACGCAGCTGACCTCCAACGACATGCTGCGCATCGGCGACTGGATCGAAATGCCCCAGTGCAACGCCGACGGCTACGTCAAGGATATCGCGCTGCATACGGTCAAGGTGCAGAACTGGGACAACACCGTGACCACGGTGCCGACCTACAAGCTGTTCTCGGAGAGCTATCGCAACTACCGCCAGATGTTCGAGTCCGGTGCGCGCCGGATCAAGCGCACCTTGCGGCTGGATGCCGGCAGCGTGCGCTTCCTGGAAGACCGCGAAGTCCACGCGCTGATGCGCTTCCGCCTGCTGCACGACTATCTCGAAGAAAAGCAGCGCGAGGTCGACGAGGCCAACCGGCTGCTGATCGCCGCCGGCAACGACCCGGTCAACCGGCGCCGGCTGACCAATATCGGCACCTTCCGCGCCTATGGCATCGCCTACCTGAAGGCGCACCCCGAGATCCACCACGACCTGCTGCTGAACGTGCGCATGATGGAGCCGGATTCGCAGGGCATCCCGGTCGAGATCTACTGCTTCACCGCGCTCACCGCGTGGATGGACTACGAGCGCATCCAGGGCGACGTGTTCGACCACCTGCTGGCGATCCTGCCGGAGCTGGGACTGCGGCTGTACCAGGCGCCGTCCGGCGCCGACCTGAACGGCGTGCGCATTGCGCCGGTGCTGGCCGCGGCGCAGGTGGCGGCCGCGCAGGTGGTGCAGCATGCCCCGGCCCACGGCGCCGCCGCGGGCAGCCATCCGATGTAGCTGGGGATGTAGTAAGCCGCGGCTTAGCCCACCGCGCGCGGGCGCACGCGGCTGGCGGCTTCCTTGGCGCGCGTGCGCGCGGTGTCGACATCGTCGGCATAGGCCAGCGCCACGCCCATGCGGCGGCGGGCGAAGCTCTCCGGCTTGCCGAACAGCCGCACCTCGGTCTGCGGCACGCGCAGGGCCTGGTCGACGCCGTCGAAGACCACACCCTGCGCCTCGACGCCGCCGTAGATCACGGCGCTGGCGCCGGGGCTGCGCAGCGTGGTGTCGACCGGCAGGCCCAGGATGGCGCGCGCATGCAGCTCGAACTCGTTCTGCCATTGCGTGGCCATGGTGACCATGCCGGTATCGTGCGGGCGCGGGCTTACCTCGCTGAACCAGACCTGCTCGCCCTTGACGAACAACTCGACGCCGAACAGGCCCATGCCGCCCAGGTCGGCGGTGACCGCCTGCGCGATGCGCTGGGCACTGGCGAGCGCGGCCGGATGCATCGGCTGCGGCTGCCAGCTTTCGACGTAATCGCCGCTGACCTGCACGTGGCCGATCGGTGCGCAGAACTGCGTTTCCACCTGGCCGCTGGCGCCTACCGCGCGTACCGTCAGCAGCGTGATCTCGTAGTCGAAATCGATAAAGCCCTCGACGATCACGCGGCCGTGGCTGACGCGGCCGCCGGCCATGGCGTAGTCCCACGCCGCCTTGACGCCTTCGGGCCCGTCGATCTTGCTCTGGCCCTTGCCGGAGCTGCTCATCACCGGCTTGACCACGCACGGGTAGCCGATGCCGCCGTCGATGGCGGCCTGCAGCTCCGCGAGCGAATCGCAGAACTTGTAGGGACTGGTCGGCAGCCCGAGCGACTCGGCGGCGAGCCGGCGGATGCCTTCGCGGTCCATGGTCAGGCGCGCGGCGCGCGCGGTCGGAATCACGCGCACGGTGCCGGCGGCTTCCAGCGTTTCCAGCATGGGCGTGGCGATGGCCTCGATTTCGGGCACCACCAGGTGCGGCTTCTCGGCTTCGATCAGTGCCTTGAGCTCGTCCGGGTCGCTCATCCTGATGGTGCGCGCGTGGTGCGCCACCTGCTGGCCGGGTGCGTTGTCATAGCGGTCGACGGCGATGGTCTCGACGCCCAGGCGCTGCAGCGCGATCAGCACCTCCTTGCCGAGCTCGCCGGAGCCGAGCAGCATCACTTTGGTGGCGGAGGGGGAAAGGGGCGTTCCGAGGGTGGTCATGGCGGCAGGGCAGCGAGGCGCAGGGAAAACCGCGATTGTATACGTGCTGTCGCTCGCGCTGGCGCCGCCGGCCCTAGTCTTCGGCGTCGCGCGAGCCGGTGGGGCGCCGCGCCGCCTGGTCCCTGCGGTCGGCCGCCTCGGCCTCGGCCGGGCTCGACGCGACGCCGTACATGCCGTGGCGGGGCGTGCCCGGCGGCAGGTTGCCGAGATCGGTGGGCTGGTAGGGATGCGGGCCCGGCGGCGGCTGCGAGGTGTCGCTGGACGGATGCGCGCGGCCGGTGAGCTTCTCGTCGCGGGTCACGCTGTGGCCGCCGTAGTGGTAGTCGGTCAGCGAGCCTTCATGCGCGGGCGCCGACGGGGCCGGCGCGCCCGAGATATCGGTCACGCGTACCGGAATCGACGGATAGACCTGCTGGGCGCCGGCGATCGCCATCTCGGGCGAGTCGAACTCGCCGTCGAGCCGCTCCGGCGCTCCCTTGCCGGTGCGCATTTCCAGATGCCAGCGGCCGTCTTCCGGGCCGCACACCAGGATTTCCTGTTCGGTCGAGGTCATGGGGGCCTCCTTGGGTCTGGGCGTTGCGTCTCTGCGCAGACAGGCAGGAACCGTTCCAGCGGCGCCCCCGCGTCGTACCGGCCTGTGCGCACCGTCGCGTGACGCCAGATTTACAATGCGCGCCCGTTCTTACCGCCGCCGCGCTCAGGACGTCGCCATCAACGGCGGGCGCGGCCGCGTCACCACCGCGAAAGCGATCTGCGCGAGCCCCGCCGCCAGCCCCAGCGCGACGCCGGCCTGCCAGGCCACGGTATAGGAGCCGAGCGCGTCATAGACCAGCCCGCCGCCGAAGGCGCCGACAAAGCTGCCGATCTGGTGGCTGAAGAAGGCCACGCCGCCCAGCATCGCCTGCCAGCGCAGGCCGAAGGTCTCGGCGATCCAGCCCGACACCAGCGGCGCCACCCCGAGCCACAGGAAGCCCATCACCGCGGCGAACACCAGCGTGCTCTGCGGCGTCGGTGCCGACGAGAAATACCACGTCAGCGCCAGCGACCGCAGCGTATAGATGCCGCCGAGCAGCATCAGCTTGTTGTAGCGGCCGCCGGCCCAGCCGAAGAAGATGCTGCCCAGCACGTTGAAGCCGCCAATCACGCCCAGCGCCTCGGCGCTGAGCATCGGGTCCATGCCGCACACGTCCAGATACGACGGCAGGTGCGTGGTCAGGAACACCAGCTGCATGCCGCAGACAAAGTAGGCCAGCGCCATCACCACGAACGGTGCATGGCGCAGCGCGGTGCCCAGCGCCTGGTGCGCGTTGTCCTGGCCGATGCCCGCCGGCGTTGCCAGCGGCAGCCGGTCGACGCGCCCGGCCGACCACGCCGCCGGCAGCATCACCAGCGCCAGCAGCACGAACGCCGCCAGCCCCGTGCGCCAGCCATAGGCCTGCGTCACCATCTGCCCGATCGGCGCCGCCAGCAGCGCGCCCAGCGAGCCCGCGCCCGACACCAGCCCCAGCACCGTGCTGCGCAGCGCCGCCGGCACCGGCCGCGCCGCCACCGCCATCGCCAGCGCGCTGCCGGTGCAGGCCATCGACGCGCCGATGGCCACGCCGGCGCCGAGCGTGACGCCGACCATGCTGTGCGCGGTCGCCAGCAGCACCAGCCCGATCACGTACAGCAGCGAGCCCGCCATCATCAGCGGCCGGAAGCCGATGCGCGTGGCCCAGGCGCCGGCGAGCGGCTGCAGCAGGCCCCACGCCAGGTTCTGCACGGCGATGGCGACGGTGAAATCCGACACCGAGATGCCGATGTCGCGCGTCAGCGGCGGCATGAAGATGCCCAGGCTCTGGCGCAGGCCCATGGCCAGGCTCAGCATCACCGAAGCGCCTAGCAGGATCGGCAGCGCCGGGCGCAGGCCCTCGAAGCGGGAAGGGGAGGAAGACGGGGAGGGTGCGGGGGAGCGGGGCACGGCAGGTCTCGTCGCGGGGGTTATCGTTATCGTTGTGGGCCCCGGGCGCCTTCCATGTCTGCAATGTCTGCAATTTAAGCGGGCACTGAATATACCGCAGGGTAAGGCGAGGGTATGACGCGGCGCCGGGCCGTGTCAATTTGGCTTTGGGCCGGGTCGCCTTCTGATTTGGCAAAGGCGGCCCGGCAAAGCGCCTGCGGGGTCAGTCCAGGCTGACCTTCGATGCCCGGATGGTTTCGCCCCAGCGCTGGATCTCGCCGCGCACCAGCGCGGCGAACTTCGGCTGCGGCTCGCCGCCGGCTACGCCGCCCATGTCGCGCAAGCGCGCCACCACCTCGGGATCGCGCATGGCCTTGGCCAGCGCCTCCTGCAGCGCCGCGGCCACCGCCGGCGGGGTCTTGGCCGGGGCGAAGAAGCCCAGCCAGCCCATCACCACGAAATCCTTGACGCCGGCCTGCGCCATGGTGGGCACGTCGGGCAGCGCGGGCAGGCGCTCGGCGCTGGTCACCGCCAGCGCGCGCAGCTTGCCGGCGCGGATCTGCGGCAGCGCCTGCGTCAGGTTGTCGAACATGAAGGTGGTTTCGCCCGCCAGCACCGAGGTGGTGGCCGGCGTCGAGCCCTTGTACGGCACGTGGATGACCTCGGTGCCGGTGCGCAGCCGGAACAGTTCGGCGGTCAGGTGGGTGGTCTGGCCGATGCCGGCCGAGGCATAGGAGTACTTGCCCGGCGACTGCTTGAGCTGCGCCACCAGCTCGGCCACGCTGCGCACCGGTGCCTGCGCGCCGACCACCAGCACGTTGGCGAACGAGATCAGGTCGGTCAGCGGCAGGAAATCCTGCGGCTGGTAAGACAACTGCTTGTAGGCGCTGTAGTTGATGGCGTGCGAGCCGGTATTGCCGACCAGCAGCGTGTAGCCGTCCGGCGCGGCGCGCATGAAGGCCTGCGTGCCGATGATGCCGCCGCTGCCGGGCTTGTTGTCGACCACCACCGGCTGGCCTAGGATGGCCGACAGCTTCTGCGCCACCAGCCGCGTCGGGATATCGGTGGTGCCGCCGGGCGCGCCCGGCACGATGATGGTGATGGGCCGCTCGGGCCAGGCGGCGGCTTGCGCGGCCGCGGGGGCCATGCCGGGCAGCGCCGCGGCAGTGGCCAGCAGCAGTGCTGCGCTGCGATGGGCCAGCGACGGGAACAGCGACGGGAACAGCGATGCGGGCAGCTTGGGTGTCATGGGTCTCCTCCACGTATGTTTATGGGCTGCTTGGCAAGGCAAGAACGGCCGGCTTGCGGCCGGCCGTTCTCAGGTCGGGGCGGACGTTGTCACTTGCCCGTCCACACCGGCTTGCGCTTCTCGGCGAAGGCGGCGGCGCCCTCGCGCGCGTCGGCGGAAGTAAAGACGTGGTCGATCAGCGGCTTCTGCTTCACGAACATTTCCTCGCGGGACCAGTCGCCGGACTGCGCCACCACCTGCTTGCTGGCGGCAATGGCCAGCGGCCCGTTGGCGCCGACCGCGTCGGCCAGCTGCAGCGCGGCGTCGAGCGCGCCGCCGGCATCGGTCAGGCGGTTGACCAGGCCCAGCTCGTAGGCGCGCTCGGCCGGCAGCATGTCGCCGGTCAGCGCGTATTCCATCGCCACGTGATACGGCACGCGGCGCGGCAGGCGGATCAGGCCACCGGCGGCGGCGGCCAGGCCGCGCTTGACCTCGGGCAGGCCGAACTTGGCCGCGCGCGAGGCCACCACCAGGTCGCATGCCAGCACCAGCTCGAAGCCACCGGCGAGCGCATAGCCCTCGACCGCGGCAATCAGCACCTTGCGCGGCGGCTGCTCGGTCACGCCGCCGAAGCCGCGGCCGGGGATGCTCGGGCGCTTGCCGGCCAGGAAGCCCTTCAGGTCCATGCCGGAGCAGAAGGTGCCGCCGGCACCGGTCAGCACCGCCAGGCTCAGGTCAGCGCGCGCATCGAGTTCATCCAGCGCGGCGGCAATCGCCGTGGCGGTCTCGAAGTCCATCGCATTGCGGGCCTCGGGGCGCTTGATGGTCAGCACCATCACGTTGCCGCGGATTTCCTTCAACAGCGTATCGCTCATCAATGTCTCCTGTCTGGTCGGCCGGTTCAGCGCGGTGCCATGCGGATGGCGCCGTCCAGGCGGATGGTCTCGCCGTTGAGCATGGGGTTCTCGAGGATATGCAGCGCGGTCGAGGCGTATTCGTCGGGCGCGCCCAGGCGCGCCGGGTGCGGCACCATGGCGCCGAGCGAGGCGCGCACGTTCTCTGGCAGCTTGGCCAGCAGCGGGGTGTCGAACAGCCCCGGCGCGATGGTGCAGACGCGGATCGCGCGCTGCGCCAGGTCGCGTGCGGCCACCAGCGTCATGCCGACGATGCCGGCCTTGGCCGAGGCATAGGGAATCTGGCCGATCTGGCCTTCGTAGGCCGCCACCGATGCGGTCAGCACGCAGGCGCCGCGTTCGCCGTCGACCAGCTCGTTCTTCGCCATGCGCGCGGCACCGAGGCGCAGCGCGTTGAAGGTGCCGATCAGGTTGATGCGCACGATCGACTCGTACTTTTCCAGCGAGCCCGGCGAGCCGTCCTTCTCGACCACGCGCACCGGGCCGCCCAGGCCGGCGCAATGGATCAGCGCGCGCAGCGGGGCAACGGCCTCGGCGGCGTCGTAGACCGCGTTCATCTGCTCGGTGTCGGTCACGTCGGCCTTGACGAAGCGGACCTTGCCGCCGAACTCGTCGACCACGGCGTTGCCGCGCTCTTCCGACAGGTCGGCGATGACCACGTCGACGCCGCGTTCCACCAGGCGCCGCACGCAGGCCAGGCCCAGGCCGGAAGCGCCGCCGGTGACGACGGCGGACATATTGGTCAGTTTCATGGGTGTCTCCTTGATGGGGATGGGGGAATGGGGCAGGGCGCCGCTTACAGGCGCTCGATGATGGTGGCGTTGGCCATACCGCCGGCCTCGCACATCGACTGCAGGCCATAGCGCTGGCCGCTGTCTTCCAGCGCATGCAGCATGGTGGTCATCAGCCGCACGCCCGAGGCGCCCAGCGGATGGCCCAGCGCAATCGCGCCGCCGCGCGGGTTCAGCCGGGCCGGGTCGGCGCCGAGCGCGCGCTGCCACGCCAGCGGCACGCAGGCAAAGGCTTCGTTGATTTCGTAGTGGTCGATCTGCTCCAGCTTCAGGCCGCTCTTCTTGATGGCACGCTGGCTGGCGGGAATGGGAGCGGTCAGCATCGCGATCGGGTCGTCGCCGCAGACGTCGAACGCGACGAAGCGCGCGCGCGGCTTCAAACCCAGGCGCTGCGCCATCGCTTCGCTCATCAGCAGCATCGCGGCGGCGCCGTCGCTGATCTGCGAGGCATTGCCCGCGGTCACGTTCCAGCCGATCTGCGGGAAGCGCGCGCTCAGCTCGTCATTGCGGAACGACGCCTGCAGCGTGCCCAGCTTCTCCACCGAGGTGCCGGGACGGATGGTCTCGTCGTGCTCGACCACGCCGTTGGGCGTGCTGATGCCGACGATCTCGCGGCGGAACGCGCCGCTTTCGCGCGCGGCGGCGGCCAGCTCGTGCGAACGCGCCGAGTAGCTGTCCATCTGCTCGCGCGACAGCTCGTACTTCGCCGCGACCAGTTCGGCCGCCACGCCCTGCGACACCAGGCCCGGTGCGTAGCGCGCCTCCATCGACGGGCCATACGGGTTCTGGCCGATGCGCGCCGAGCCCATCGGCACCCGGCTCATCGACTCGATGCCGCAGGCGATGACGATGTCATAGGCGCCGGCCATGATGCCCTGCGCGGCAAAGTGCACCGCCTGCTGGCTCGAGCCGCACTTGCGGTCGATGGTGGTGGCCGGCACGTGCTCGGGGAAACCGGCCGCCAACCACGCCACCCGGCCGGGGCCGGCGGACTGCTCGCCCGCCTGCGTCACGCAGCCGGTGATGACATCGTCGACCAGTCCCGGGTCCAGCCGGTTGCGCTCGACCAGCGCCTTGAGCACCTGCGCCAGCAGTTCGGTGGCATGGAGTTCGGTAAAGGCCGAGCCCGGCTTGGAGCGGCCCATCGGGCTGCGGATGGCGTCGACGATGACGGCTTGTTGCATGCGGAGTCTCCTGAAAAAGCTGAGCGTTGCGAGTCGTGCGGGGATATTGAGACGTCTGTATCGAAAAGTGATCGTCCGATACGATGAATTGGGATTCTGGCGTCGGAAAACCGCCATGTAAACGCAAAACGCTCGGTTTGACTTTCGAAAAGGCGAAGGGCAACATCCGGGTTTTGAGACGCGAGTATCAAAAAACTCCAGATCCAGGCCCAGCGATGACTAATGCTCCACATGCCTTCGTGGCTTCCCCATCCGCCGATGTCGACGGCGAGGCCCGCCTTGTCAGCGCGCTGGCGCGCGGCGTCTCGATCCTCAACTGCTTCTCGCCGACGGTGCAGGAACTGAGCAGCCGGGAACTGATGGAGCGCACCGGCCTGGCCAAGCCGACCCTGTTCCGGCTGCTCGACACGCTGTGCGGGCTGGGCCTGCTGCATTACTCGGAGCGGCTGTCGCGCTATGTGCCCGGCGTCGGCCTGATCAACCTGGCCGCGCCGGCGCTGGCGCGCATGACCATCCGCCAGCTGGCGCGGCCGGCGATGCAGGAACTGGCCGACCATATCGCCGGGCAGGTCGAGCTGATCGTCGGCAGCGGCCATGCGCTGACCTATGTCGAGATCGCGCAGGGCGTGGGCAGCCATGTGTTCCGGCCCGAGGTGGGCACGCGCGTGTCGGCCTCGCGCACCGGCTCCGGGCGTGCCTACCTGCTGCGGCTGGACCAGGCCGAGCGCGAGGCCTACCTGGCCCAATTGCGCGCCACCGATCCCGCGCGCGCCGACTGGCTGCAGGCGCGCCTGGATGATGCCGCGCGCGACCTGCAGGAGCACGGCTTCTGCCGCGGCCATCGCGACCTGCACCGCGAGGTGGAATCGGTGGCCGTGCCGCTGCGCACGCGCCGCGACGGCGAGGCGTGGATCTTCGCCGCGTCGGTGCCGGTGTTCAGCCAGCAGAGCAAGCAGCTGGAGGAAGATATCGGCCCGCGCCTGGTCAGCCTGGTGCGCAATGTCGAAGGCGCGCTGGGCGTGGCGGGATAGGGCCACGCCAGCGTTCGTCCCCCGGCCGCTCAGTTGCCGGTAAAGACCGGGTTGCGCTTGTCCAGGAAGGCCTGCACCGCCTCACGGTGGTCGGCGGTCTGGTGCGACAGCGCCTGGAAGCCGGCCGACAGTTCCAGCAGCGTATCCAGCCGGGTATGCATGGCTTCGCGCATCAGGCGCTTGGCCAGCCGCACCGCGTGCGGCGGATTGGCGGCGATGCGGCCGGCCAGCTCATAGGCGGTGGGCAGCAGCGCGTCGGGCGCGACCACGCGCGACACCAGGTTCCATTCGAGCGCCAGCCTGGCGTCGATCGGCTGGCCGGTAAAGGTCATCTCGGCCGCCCGCGACAGGCCGATCACGCGCGGCAGCAGCCACGCGCCGCCGTCGCCCGGGATGATGCCCAGTTTGACGAAGGACTCGGCGAACTGCGCGCGTTCCGAGGCAATGCGGATATCGCACATGCAGGCCAGGTCCAGCCCCGCGCCCATGGCCGCGCCGTTGACGGCGGCGATCACCGGCACTTCCAGGTTGAACAGCGCCAGCGGCAAGCGCTGGATGCCGCGGCGGTAGTCCTGGCGGATCTCCATGCCAGGCACCGTGCCGGAGGCCTGGCGCTCCATGTCCTTGATATTGCCGCCCGACGAGAACGCCGTGCCGGCGCCGGTGATCACCACCGCGCGCACGCTGCGGTCGGCATGGATGCGCTCGATCGCGGCCAGGAACTCGGCCACCGCGGTATTGCCGGTCAGCGGGTTGCGCCGCTCGGGCTCGTTCATGGTCAGGGTGACGATGTGGTCCTGCTGATCGTAGAGAAGGAACTGGCTCATGTCGGGGGCTCCGGGTAGCAAATGCGGGGGTCTGTCCTGGCGCCAAGGCTAAGCGACGGTGGCCGGCAGCGTCCAATATTCATTTCTTGCACGGCGATATCCGCTGGATATTGGTGGCGTGGCCGGCAGAGACGGCGGCTTCGGGTTATCCCTGTACCCATAACGCAAGGGCTCGCCGATGATCGATGGGCCCCGGCCACCGCCAGGTGTCGCGCAGTTCCGCGCAGTTCCGCGCAGTTCCGTAATCCTGCAGTCCCGAATTCCAACAAGAACGCCCTTCAGGAGACGATATGAGCCATGCGTTGAAGCCGGCAACGGATTCCGTTGCCGAAGTTGCGGTCGAAGGTGCCACCACCACCAGGCGCCGTAGCAGGCCCCGCGCCGCCGCGTGGCTGGCTGCCACCCTGGCGCTGGCGATGCAGCTGCTGCCCGCCAGCGCCGCGGCGCCGCGCAACGCGGCGGCCAGGGTCGACGGCGCCTTTATCAGCGCCAATGCCAGCACCAGCCGCGACTGGCCCAGCCACGGCCTGGACTACGCCGAGACCCGCTTCAGCAGGCTGCGCCAGATCGATGCGGCCAATGTGCGCCAGCTGGGGCTGGTGTGGAGCTATAACCTGGAGTCGACCCGCGGCGTCGAAGCGACCCCTCTGGTGGTCGACGGCGTGATGTACGTGACCGCGTCGTGGAGCGTGGTGCATGCGGTCGATGCGCGCACCGGCAAGCGGCTCTGGAGCTTCGATCCCAAGGTGGATCGTTCGCTTGGCTATCGCGGCTGCTGCGACGTGGTCAACCGCGGCGTGGCGCTGTACCAGGGCAAGGTGTTCGTCGCCGCCTACGATGGCCGGCTGATCGCGCTCGATGCCGCCAGCGGCCGCAAGCTGTGGGAGCAGGACACCATCATCGACCGCCGCTACTCGTACACCATCACCGGCGCGCCGCGCGTATTCAAGGGCAAGGTCATCATCGGCAACGGCGGCGCCGAGTTCGGCGTGCGCGGCTACATCACCGCCTACGACGCCGGCACCGGCGCGCAGCAGTGGCGCTGGTTCACCGTGCCCGGCGATCCGTCCAAACCGTTCGAGGACGAGTCGATGGCGGCCGCGGCCAAGACCTGGGACCCGAGCGGCAAGTACTGGGAAGCGGGCGGCGGCGGCACCGCCTGGGACACGCTGGCCTTCGACCCCGAACTGAACCTGATGTACGTCGGCACCGGCAACGGCGCGCCGTGGTCGCGCAGCAAGCGCAGCCCCGCCGGTGGCGACAACCTGTACCTGGCGTCGATCGTCGCGCTCAATCCCGACACCGGCAAGTACGTCTGGCATTACCAGGAGACCCCGGGCGACAACTGGGACTACACCTCCACCCAGCCGATGATCCTGGCCGACCTTAAGTTCGACGGCCAGCTGCGCAAGGTCATCCTGCACGCGCCCAAGAACGGGTTCTTCTTCGTCATCGACCGCACCAACGGCAAGTTCATCTCGGCGAAGAACTTCGTCGACGTCAACTGGGCCACTGGCTATGACGCCAACGGCCGCCCGATCGAACGGCCCGAGGCGCGCGCCGCCGACAAGGCCTATGACGCGATCCCCGGCCCCTACGGCGCGCACAACTGGCATCCGATGTCGTTCAACCCGCAGACCGGGCTGGTCTACCTGCCGGCGCAGCACGTGCCGCTCAACCTGATGGATGACAAGAGCTGGCAGTTCAATGAGGGCAAGCCCGGCACGCCACACGGCAACGTGGGCTGGAACACGGCCAAGTTCCTCAACGCCGAGCCGCCGCAAAGCAAGCCCTTCGGCCGGCTGATTGCGTGGGACCCGGTGCAGCAGAAGGCCGCGTGGACGCAGGAGCTGGTCTCGCCGTGGAACGGCGGCACGCTGACCACGGCCGGCAACCTGGTGTTCCAGGGCACCGCCGACGGCCGCTTCGTCGCCTATGACGCGCGCAATGGCGACAAGCTGTGGGAATCGCCGACCGGCACCGGCGTGGTTGCCGCGCCGGTCAGCTTCGAGCTCGACGGCAGGCAGTATGTCTCGGTCGCGGTCGGCTGGGGCGGGGTCTACGGCCAGGCGCAGCGCGCCACCAACCGGCAAGGCCCGGGCACGGTCTACACCTTCGCGCTCGGCGGCAAGGCGCCGCTGCCGGCCTTTGCCGAATACCGTGCCGGCAAGCTGCTGCAGGGCGTGAAGTATGACCCGGCGCTGGTCAGGGACGGCACGGCGCTGTACGTCAGCAACTGCGTGCTGTGCCACGGCGTGCCCGGGGTCGACCGCGGCGGCAATATCCCCAACCTGGGCTATATCGACGCCGCCTTCATCGAGAACCTGGACAAGGTCGTGTTCAAGGGCCCGGCGATGGCGCGCGGCATGCCAGACTTCACCGGCAAGCTGACGCCGCAGGACGTCGAGAAGATCAAGGCCTTTATCCAGGGCACCGCGGACGCGGTGCGGCCCAAGCCCTGAGCAGGAGCAAGGGCCGCGCCGGGGCTCAGTCCTCGGCCTGGAAGCCGGTCGCCTCGACGATCGGCTTCCACGCGGCGCGCTCGATCTGGATGCGGCGCCGGCCCTCCTGCCCGGGGCGCGCCACCACTTCCAGCCCCAGCGCCTCCAGCTTCGCCGCGGTGGCGGGGTTGGCCGACGCGGCCAGGAACATCTTCTCCACCTGCGCCAGCACGTCCGGCTGGGTGCCGGCGGGCACGAACACGCCGTACCAGCTGGTGGCGTGCTCATACTGGCCGAAGCCCTGTTCCTTCATGGTGGGCACCTCGGGCAGCGCCTTGGCGCGGCGCGCGCCGCTGACGCCGAGGAAGCGCAGCTTGCCGCCCTTGTACAGCGGCATCATGCTGGCCACCGCGTCCCAGCCGATCGACACATTGCCGCTGACCACGTCGACCAGCATCGGCGATGCCCCGCGATACGCCGCCGGCGTGATGGCAATGCCTTCGGCCTTGCCCAGCGCCACCGTGCCCAGATGGCCGGCGCTGCCGATGGTGGCCAGGCCCAGGCTGGCGTTGCCCGGGTTGTGCCTGGCCCAGCCGACATACTCCTTCATGTTCTGGTACGGCTGCTGCACGCCGGTCACGACAGCGGTCGGCACGTCGGTCAGCACCGCCGCGGGCACCAGGTCCTTGTCGGCGTCGTACGACAGCTTCTTGTAGGTCAGCGGGAAGATGGTGAACAGCGGCGATGGGCCGATGAACACGGTCTTGCCGTCCGGCCTGGCGCGCTTGACGTAGTCGAGCGCAAGCCGCGCCGACGCGCCCGGGCGGTTCTCGACCACCACGGTGCCGTGGCCGTCCTGGCGCAGCTGCTCGGCATACAGGCGCGCCAGGCTGTCGGCGGCGCCGCCGGGGGCATAGCCGACGATGATATGCATCGGCTCGGGGTCGGCCGCGTGGGCTGGCGCGGCAAGGCCAAGGGCAAGGGTGGTCGCGGCGACAGCAGCCAGCGCCAGCACACGGCGCTTCGGTCGGAAGGATGGAGTCATGGCAGTCGGCAGGGTCATGGGGTAAGGCGGTCAGGGCGGCCAGGGTGCTCAGGGCAGGGCGGGCCACCGGCCGGTGAAGTCGTGCACGGATTCGAACAGGGCGGCGGCGCGCAGCAGCGCGGCATCGCCGCGGATCCGTCCCACCAGCTGCAGGCCGACCGGCAGGCCGTCCTGGCCAAAGCCGCACGGCAGGCTGATGGCGGGATGGCCGGTCAGGTTGAACGGCATGGTCCACGGGAACCAGCTTGCGCGCACATCGGGGCAGGCCTGGCCGTCGATCTCGATCTGGCCGAACAGGTCCTGCTCCAGCGGCAGCGCGGTGCGCGTGAGCGTGGGCATGGCCAGCCAGTCGGCATCCGCCAGCAGCGCCTGCACGCGCAGAAACAGCTGCGAGCGCGCGAACATGGCCTGCTGGTATTCCACCGCGGTGAACGCGGCGGCGGACTCGACCTGGCGCACGAAGGTCGGGCTCAGCGCGTCGCGGTGCTGCGCCACGATCGGCGCAAAGCGCGTGCGCCACACCGTATGGTTGATGGTGCGCCAGACCGGCTCGATGTCGAAGCCATCGCCGCTGAACGGCTCCAGTTCCGCGCCGAGCCCGCGCAGCTGCGCCAGGCTGGCCTCGAACGCGCGCGCCACGTCGGCGGCCACGGGCCGCCCTGGCGGCGCCAGGCAATAGCGGATGCGGCGGCCGCGCAAGTCGCGGTGTGGCCGCGCGGCGTCGACGTAGTCGGGCACGGCCACGCCGATCGACCACGGATCGCACGCGTGCTCGCCGGCCATGGCCTGCAGCATCAGGCCGGTGTCCGCCACCGTGCGCGTGGTCGGGGTCACGTAGGTCTGGTTGCCGAACAGGTCCTGGGCCTGGCTGTGCGGCACCACGCCCTGGCTTTGCTTGATCCCGACCACGCCATTGCACGCGGCCGGGATGCGGGTCGAGCCGCCGCCGTCGGTGGCCACCGCCAGCGGGGCGATGCCGCTCGCCACCGCCACCGCGGCGCCGCCGCTGGAGCCGCCGCTGGTGCGCCCGGCATGCCAGGCATTGCGGGTGCGGCCGAACAGCGGCGCATCGGTCAGGCACTTGGAGCCGAACTCCGGCGTGGTGGTCTTGCCGACCAGGATCGCGCCCTGCGCGCGCAGCCGCGCCACCGCCACGGCGTCTTCGGCGGGCACGTGGTCGCGCATCGGCACCGCGCCAAAGGTGGTGCGAACGCCTGCGGTGTTGACGATGTCCTTCACCGTGAAGGGAATGCCGTGCAGCGCGCCCAGCGTCGCGCCGGACATCAGCTGCGCTTCGGCCGCGCGCGCCGCGGCCATGGCCTCGTCCGCGCACAGCGTGATCAGGCAGTTCAGCGCGGGCTGCAGCATGGCTGCACGCTCCAGCACGGCCGCGGTCAGCTCGACCGGCGAAATCTCCTTGCGCCGGATGCGCTGCTGCAGTTCGGCTGCGCTGGCAAGGCAAAGCGCGTCGCTCATGGGTGGTGGCTCCGGAAGGTGGGGGCGTGGGGGCGCGGTGGTTCCGCCATCTTACAACTTGCTGTGCGGGCCTCCCGCATTGCAGCCCGGATGACCTGGCGCGGGTGCGGCCTGCCCATCGCGACACGCCTGCGGTTTCCTGCGCGATACGATGATTTTTTTCGCGAATCGCGCCAATTGACTGGCACAGCCGGCGCAATGCCGGCAGAATCCGGACAGTAGCGGCCGCAATCGCCCACCGAGATCTGCCACGCCATGACCACCGCCCCGACACTCCGACTCCGACACCGCGCCCCATCTGCAACCCGGCTGAGCCTGCGCCGCAAGGCCGGCTGGCACCTGCCGGCCCCGGGCAACGGCTGAAGGGGCGGGCATGGCGCTGCCGCTGCTGCTTGCGCTGCCGCTGCTGGCCGCGGCACTGACGTGGTTGATCGGCACGCGTGTCCCGCGGCTGCTGGCGCCGGTCATCATCGGCGTGCCGCTGGCCGCGCTGATGCTGCTGCTGAGCCTGCGCGGCGAGGTCTTCGCGCAGCCGGGGCACGCACTGGGCTGGCGCGTGGCGTGGCTGCCCGCGCTCGGGCTGGACCTGTCGCTGCGCCTCGACGGGCTGGCGTTCCTGTTCGCGCTGCTGGTGCTGGGCGTGGGCCTGCTGGTGATCCTGTACGCGCGCTACTACCTGGCGCGCAATGAATCGGCGGTGCGCTTCTTCTGCCTGCTGCTGCTGTTCATGGCGGCGATGCTGGGCGTGGTGCTGGCGGGCAACCTGCTGTTGCTGGTGGTGTTCTGGGAGCTGACCAGCATCCTGTCGTTCCTGCTGATCGGCTTCTGGTCGTGGCGCGCCGATGCGCGCCAGGGCGCGCGCATGGCGCTGGCGGTGACCGGCGGCGGCGGGCTGGCGCTGCTGGCGGGGGTGCTGCTGCTGGGCCATATCTGCGGCAGTTTCGAGCTGTCGGTGGTGCTGGCGCAGGCGGGCAAGGTGCAGCACCACCCGCTGTACCTGCCGATGCTGGTGCTGGTGCTGCTGGCGGTGTTCACCAAGTCGGCGCAGTTTCCGTTCAGCTTCTGGCTGCCGCACGCGATGGCGGCGCCCACGCCGGTCTCGGCCTACTTGCACTCGGCCACCATGGTCAAGGCCGGCGTGTTCCTGCTGGCGCGGCTCTATCCGGTGCTGGACGGCACCAACAGCTGGTTCTACCTGGTCAGCATGACGGGGCTGGCCACGCTGATCGTCGGCGCCGGCCTGGCGCTGTTGCAGCGCGATCTCAAGGGCCTGCTGGCGTATTCCACCATCAGCCACCTGGGGCTGATCACGCTGCTGTTCGGCCTCGATACCCAGCTCAGCACGGTGGCGGCGATCTTCCACATCATCAACCACGCGGTGTTCAAGGCCTCGCTGTTCATGGCCGCCGGCATCATCGACCATGAAACCGGCACGCGCGACCTGGACCGCCTGCGCGGCCTGGCCCGGTATATGCCGCACACCGCGGTGCTGGCGATCGTGGCGTCGCTGTCGATGGCGGGGGTGCCGCTGTTCAACGGCTTCCTCAGCAAGGAAATGTTCTTCGGCGAGACCCTGGCGCAGGGGCTGCTGGGCGAGTTCAACTGGGTGATCCCGGCCGCGGCCACCATGGCCGGCGCGCTGACCATGGCGTACTCGCTGCGCTTCATCTACGGCGTGTTCTTCGGCGGAGGCCGGCCCGACCTGCCCAACTACCCGCCGCACGAGCCGCCGCGCTTCATGAAGGTGCCGGTCGAGTTCCTGGTGGTGATCTGCCTGGTGGTGGGGCTGGTGCCGGCCTACACCGTGGGCGACCTGCTCGCGGCCGCGTCGCTGGCGACGCTGCGCGCGCCGCTGCCCGAATACAGCCTGAACCTGTGGCACGGGGTCAACCTGCCGCTGGTGATGAGCCTGGTGTCGATGGCCGGCGGCGCGACCCTGTTCTTCCTGCGCCGCGACGCGCTGCGGCGCTGGCAGCAGGCGATCGAGCACCTGAGCGCGCGGCGCTCGTTCGAACACGGCATGCGCGCGCTGGAACGCTTTGCCGCGGCGGTCACGCGCTGGCTCGAGGACGGCTCGCTGCCGACCTATATCGCCTGGATGCTGCTGGCGATGCTGGCGTTGCCGGCGTATTTCCTGGCCGACCTGGATGCGCTCGCCGGCAGCGTGCCGGCCGGCACGATCGATCCGATCGGCGCGGCCACGCTGGCCTTGCTGGCGCTGTGCGCGATCGCCGTGGTGGCGACGCACCGGCAGCGGCTGCTGGCGCTGGTGCTGCTGAGCGGCTGCGGGCTGATGGTGTCGCTGGCATTCCTGCGCTTCTCGGCGCCCGACCTGGCGCTGACCCAGATCTCGGTCGAAGTGGTGACCATCCTGCTGCTGGTTCTGGCGCTGTTCTACCTGCCGCGCGAGACGAATGACCGCCCACGCACCGGCCGCCGCGTGCGCGATGCCGTGCTGGCGCTGGGCGGCGGCACGCTGCTGGCGGTGGCGGCCTACGCGGTGATGACGCGGCCTTACGACCCGGTGTCGGCGTTCTACATCGAGCAGGCGGTGCCGGGCGGCGGCGGGCACAACGTGGTCAACGTGCTGCTGGTGGACTTCCGCGGCTTCGACACGCTCGGCGAGATCTGCGTGCTGCTGGTCGCCGGGCTGGCGGTGCAGGCCCTGCTCAAGGGCATGCGCCTGCCGACGCCGTCGGCGGCGCCGGACGGCCTGCCGTGGACCAGCCAGGCGCATCCGCTGCTGCTGGCGATGCTGGCGCGGCTGATGCTGCCGCTGACGCTGCTGGTGGCGGCCTTTATCCTGCTGCGCGGACACAACCAGCCGGGCGGGGGCTTTATCGCGGCGCTGATCACCTCGGTGGCGCTGCTGCTGCAATACGTCGCCAACGGCGTGCGCTGGACCGAAGCGCGCATCGCGCCGGACTACCGCGCCATCGCCGGCGCCGGCATCCTGCTGGCCGGGCTGACCGGCCTCGGCAGCCTGGCCTTCGGCTATCCGTTCCTGACCACCGCCTTCGGCCACTTCCACCTGCCCGGCATCGGCGAGGTGGAGCTGGCCACGGCCATGATCTTCGACCTGGGAGTGTTCTGCACCGTGACCGGAACCACGCTGGTGATCGTGTCTCATCTGGGCGTCCGCAACCTGCCGCCGGCACAGGCCACGGAGGACGACTGATGGCCGCGCTCTACGCCATCGCCATCGGCATCCTGACCGCCGCCGGCATCTACCTGCTGCTGCGCGAGCGCGTGTTCACGGTGGTGCTGGGGCTGACGCTGCTGTCGTATGCGGTCAGCCTGTTCCTGCTCGGCATGGGGCGACTGTCGATCGGCCGGCCGCCGGTGATCGCGCCGGGGGCCAGCTATGCCGATCCGCTGCCGCAGGCGCTGGTGCTGACCGCCATCGTCATTGCCTTCGGCATGACCGCGTTCGCGGTGGTGCTGGCGCTGCGCTCGCTCGGGCTGACCGGCAGCGACCATGTCGACGCCGCCGGCCAGCCCGAGGCGCACGACGGCCACGCCGGCGCGGGCGGTTACGCTGATGACAAGGAGGCGCGGCCATGAACCATGCCGTGCTGCTGCCCATCCTGATCCCGATGTTCGCCGGCGCGCTGCTGACGGCGATGCCGGCCCAGCGGCTGCACGCGCAGCGCGTGGCCAGCGCGGTGGCGACGCTGCTGCTGGTGCCGGTGGCGGTGCTGCTGCTGCGCCATGCGGCCGGCGGCGAGATCGTGGTCTATGCCATGGGCGACTGGAGCGCGCCGTTCGGCATCGTGCTGCAGCTGGACCGTACCGGCGCGATGATGCTGGCGCTGACCGCGCTGCTGGCGGTAGCCGCGCTGGCCGCGGCGGGCGACGGCACGGCGCGCCAGGGGCGGCACTTCCACGCGCTGTTCCAGTTCCAGCTGATGGGCCTGAACGGCGCGTTCCTGGCGGGCGACCTGTTCAACCTGTTCGTCTTCTTCGAGATCCTGCTGATCGCTTCCTACGCGCTGCTGGTGCATGGGGCGGGGCGCGCGCGCGTCGGCGCCGGCCTGCACTACGTGATCCTGAACCTGGTGGCGTCGTCGTTCTTCCTGGTGGCGATCGGCGTGCTGTACGGGCTCTCGGGCACGCTCAACATGGCGCACCTGGGCCTGCGCCTGGCCGGGCTGCCGGCGCAGGACCTGCCGCTGGCAGTGGCGGCGGGCGCGATGCTGATGCTGGTGTTCGCGCTCAAGGCGGCGCTGTTCCCGCTGTACTTCTGGCTGCCGCGCGCCTATGCCAGCGCGGCGGGGCCGGTGGCGGCGCTGTTCGCCATCATGACCAAGGTCGGCATCTACGCCATGCTGCGTTGCGATGCGCTGATCTTCGGCGGCGCGCAGGGGCTGCTGGGGCCGTTCCTGCACGACTGGGTGTTCGCGCTGGCGCTGGCCACGCTGGCGGTGGGGGCGCTGGGCGCGCTGGCCGCGACGGCGCTGCGCGCCACGACCAGCTACCTGGTGGTGGCGTCGGTCGGGCTGCTGGCGGCGTGCGTGTCGATGCAGAGCCAGGCCGGCTGGGCCGCGGCGCTGTACTACCTGCTCAGCACCACGCTGTGCACGGCCGCGCTGTTCCTGCTGGCCGATGCGCTCGAGCCCGAAGCCGCGCGCACCGACGGCGCGCCGGTGATTGCCTCGCGCCTGGCCGGGCTGCTGTACCTGGTGGGCGTGGTCGCGGCGGTGGGCCTGCCGCCGCTGTCGGGCTTCCTCGGCAAGGCCATGATCCTGCGCGCCACGCCGGCGCCGTGGATGCCGGTGCTGTGGCCGGCGGTGCTGGGCTCGAGCCTGCTGCTGCTGATCGCCGTGTCGCGCACCGGCACGCGGCTGCTGTGGCGCCTGCCGCATGAGGCGCAACGCGTCGCCGAAGGCGCCGAATACCTGGACGAAGACCATCCCGGCGCGGCGCGCCTGCGGCTGCGGCCGGACGCGCGCAAGCTGGCCTGCTGCATGCTGCTGCTGGCCGGCAACGTGGCGCTGACGGTGGGCGCGCGTCCGGTCAGCGACTACGTGGCGGATGCCGCCGCGCAACTGCTGGACCGCGCCGCCTACCTGCGGGCGGTGCTGCCTGGCGAGCGGGGGTAGGCCCATGTTGCGTCGTCTGCTGCCCCATCCCTGGCTGAGCCTGATCCTGATGCTGATGTGGCTGATGCTGGCGCAGAGCATGGCACCTGGCCACTGGCTGCTGGGCGCGGTGCTGGGCTGGGCCATCGGCCGGCTGGCCGACCGCTGGCTGGTGCTGGGCGCGTTCCGCCTGTCGCGTCCGGACCTGATCCTGCGCCTGAGCTGCCATGTGCTGATCGACATCGTCAAGGCCAACCTGGAAGTGGCGGTGATGGTGCTGGGGCGCACCGCGCGGCTGCGCCCGGCATTTATCGTGGTGCCGCTCGATGTCGAGCATGAACTCGCCACCACCGCGCTGATCAGCATCGTCTCGCTCAGCCCCGGCACGCTGTGCGCCGAACTGAGCGACGACCGCCGCGCCTTGCTGGTCCATGTGCTGGACCTGGAGGAAGAGGCCGCGCTGGTCGCGCTGATCAAGTCGCGCTATGAAACCCCGCTCAAGGAGATCTTCCAATGCTTGCCATCGTGATTCCGGTCTGCCTGGCGATCCTGGGCCTGGCCTTCCTGCTGACGCTGGGCCGGCTGCTGCGCGGGCCCAGCCTGCCCGACCGCATCGTCGCGCTCGACACGCTCAACATCAACGCCATCGCGCTCATCGTGGTGCTGGGCATCAGCCTGGACTCGGCGGTGTTCTTCGAGGCCGCGCTGCTGATCGCGGTGATGGGCTTCGTCGCCACCGTGGCGCTGTCGAAGTACCTGCAGCGCGGCGATATCATCGAATACTAGGAGGCCGGCCCATGCTGCATCCCGTTGCCGAATTCATGGTCTGCGCGCTGCTGCTGGTGGGCAGCGTGTTCATGCTGGTCGGGGCCATCGGCCTGTTCCGGCTGCCGGATTTCTTCATGCGCCTGCATGGGCCGACCAAGTCGACCACGCTGGGGGTGGGCGGCGTGGTGCTGGCCTCGGTGGCGTATTTCAGCTTCCGCGGCGACGCCAGCCTGCATGAGCTGCTGGTGACCGCGTTCCTGTTCCTGACCGCGCCGATCAGCGCCCATATGCTGGCCAAGGCGGCGCTGCAGCGGCAACTGCCGGTGGATCCCAGGACGCGGGGGAGCGGGTGGATGCCGCGGATACGGGATTGAGAGGGGCTTCGGGGCGGGACGGTCGTACGGTGTATTTTGGTTGCTTGTCGTGCTTGGCGGACGTGGCTGTTTCGCCGGCGTAGCCGGCGACGTCCTTTCTGTCCGAGGTTTTGGGCACTGGCACGGAGTGCGTCGCTGCGCTCGCACGCGTTGTCGCATGCGAGCCCGCTAGCTTTTCTTGCCCGCTTGTCTGCTCCCCTCTCCCGCTTGCGGGATGTATGGACCGGGGACATAGGTGACAGGTGTGCGAGGACATGGTTGACACTCCCGGGCAGATATCTGCCCGGGAGAACGAACCATGCCGTGGAGCGCCCGAGACACCATGAGT
>NZ_QKZN01000021.1:0-31478 GCF_003254285.1 Cupriavidus phytorum | reverse complement strand
CATAGAAAGACAAAGACCGAACCTCAACACCAACACCCTCCAAATCGGACATTTCAGCTTAGCTGAGCGTCGGACATTTGAATTTAGCCTAGACATCGGATGTTAGACCCAAATAGTAATGTCACCTTTGCCATGGTTAGAGATGTCACCTGAGGCTTGGTCCCCGTACGCTGCGAGTTTCGTCCGGCGCTACGGGAGGCAGCCATGCACGAACGGGATTTGGGGACCATGAGCATGCGCGAAGTTGGCGTACGGCAACTGCCACGTGCCCAATGTCATTGCCACGAGCGTTCCAGCCCGCGCGTCACTCAACCGTAATCGTCGTGACCGCGGTCCAACGGCCCCCTTTGACCTGGTAAAGCGTCGACGCCGGGTGCCTTAGGTCGCCATTACCGTCGAACGCGATCGTGCCGGTGACTCCCTCGTACTGCGTTGCGCGTACCGCCGGCACATAGTTGGCAGGTTTCGCGGAGCCAGCGTCTTTCATCGCCCGGATGACGACCCACGTCGCATCATAGGCAAACGGCGCATAGCTGAGGGCGTCGCCGCCGAAGCGTTTCCTGAACTTCTGCAGGAACGCCCTGCCTTGCGGCAGGCTGTCGAGCGGACGTCCGTATTCCCATGCCATGGCGCCTTCCGCGGCGGGTCCGGCGATCTTCAGGAAGATGCTGTCGGCGATGCCGCCGCTGCCGACGAACTGGGTGCGCATGCCCAGCTCGCGCATGCGCTTCGTGATCAATGCCGCCTGGTTGTCTAGTCCAGCGAAGAAGAGCACGTCGGCGTTGGCGGCGCGGATGTTGGTGAGCTGGGCGCTGAACTCGACGGTCTTGTCGTTGGCATATTCCGCGATCGCGATCTTCCCGCCAGCGGCGACCACGGCTTTCTTGAACTCGTCGACCGCACCATGGCCGAACGCGGTGCGGTCGTCCATCACGGCAATGCGGTGGGCCTGCATCGCCTTGACCACGTACTTGCCCGCATTGCCGGAGTTTTGCGCGTCGGTCGGAATGACGCGGAAGACCGTCCCGAGGCCCTGCTGCGTGATGGCCGGATTGGTCGCCGCGGGATGGATCACCGGGATCCCGGCGCGTGCGAAGACCGGCCCGGCCGGTAGTGCGACGCCGGAGTTGTAGTACCCGATCACGGCGGCGACCCCATCATCCACCAGCTTCTGCGCGACCTGGACGCCGATGCGCGGGTCGCTCTGGTCATCGCCGGTGGCAAGCTCGAAACGCACGACATGTCCGTCGACCCGGATAGCCTGCGCATTGGCTTCCTCCACAGCAAGGCGCACACCGTTCTCGATGTCCTTGCCATTGGCGGCGTTGAGCCCGGTAAGCGGCGCGGATACGCCGATCCTGACCACCTGCTGCGCCTGCGCGTGGTTGCATGCCAGGGCCAGCAGCATGGCATTGAGGCCGGCAACCAGCAGCCTTCTCGCAAAGTCGGTCATTGGTTCCTTTCCGCGGCCGCGTGCGTCGGCGCATGACGCCCGCAGGCGGGTGCATGCGCCCTGCCCGATTCTAACGGCGAATTCATCCCGCCTGCCGGCGCTCATGGCTGGGCGCATGCCCGAACTGCGCCCGGTATGCCTTGCTGAAATGGCATGGGGACTGAAAGCCGCAGACCGCCGTCACCTGCGCGATCGACGCATTGGTGGTGCGCAGCATGTCGCGCGCGCGCTTCAGGCGCAGGGTCAGATAATAATGGGTCGGCGACACGTTCAGATAGAACTTGAACATGCGCTGCAGGTGCCGCTGCGAAAGCCGCACCAGCCGCGCCAGTTCGTCGAGCGACAGCGGTTCCTCGATATTCGCCTCCATCAGCCGCACCACCTCGACCAGCTCGGCACGCGACAGGCCGACGCGCGCACTGACCGGGACCGGCTGCGCATCGGTGGCGCCGCGTATGCGCTCCAATATGAACTGCTCGGAGACCTGGGCGGCCAGCTGCCGGCCGAAGCGCAGGCCGACGAGGTGCAGCATCATGTCGATGGGCGCCGTGCCGCCCGTGCAGGTCAGCCGGTCGCGATCGATCACAAAGAGCTCGTCGGCGAAATGCACCAGCGGAAACTCCTCGTGCAGCGCCGCCCGGCTTTCCCAATGCACGGCGCAGCGGTAGCCGTCCAGCAGCGCGCTCGCCATCAGCGCGTAGGCGCCGGTGCAGATCGCACCCAGCGGCATGGCCAGCGCGGCCAGCCTTGCCAGCATGGCGCGCAGGCGCTCGTCCACGGCATCGCGGATGCGGATGCCGCCGCAGACGATGATGACGTCCGGCAGCGCGGCGTCGTCGAGGGCGCCGGTGGGCCGAACCACGATGCCGTTGCTCGCCCGCACCGGTTCGCCGTCGGGCGAATAGATCGACCATGTGTAATGCTCGGCACGCCCCAGGTAGTTCGCCATGCGCAGCACTTCGACCGCACTGGAGAACGCGATCATCGAGAAGTCCGGCAGGGTCAGGAAGCCGAAATGCGCGAGCGGGGCCAGCGCTGCGGCGGGCTCGGCGGACTCGTGGGACGGCATTGGCGCGGAAATGCTGTCGGTTGGCACGGCTGCAACGTCCCTGAGGTCGAGATTCCGGCGGCTGGCTGCTGGCGGCGGATCAGGCTTGCGCCGTGGTGGCCTTGGCGCCGAACAACTGCCTGAGCCCCGAGAACAGCGGCGCCCTCGCCTCGCCCGGCGCGCGGCCGAAGCTCTCGGTGATGCGATCGAGCATGATCGCCAGCAGCACCACCGAGAGACCGCTTTCGAAGCCCAGGCCGATATCGAGTCGCTGGATGCTGGCAAGCACCTCGTTGCCCAGGCCGCCGGCGCCGACCATCGAGGCGATGATCACCATCGACAAGGCCATCATGATGGTCTGGTTCACCCCCTGCATGATCGATGGCAGCGCGTTCGGGAACTGGACCTTGTACAGCAGCTGCCATGGCGTGCAGCCGAAGGCGTGGCCGGCTTCGACGATCTCCATGTTGACCTGGCGGATGCCAAGGCAGGTCAGCCGGACCGCGGGCGGCATGGCAAAGATCACCGTTGCCAGGATGCCGGGCACGCGGCCGAGGCCGAACAGCATCGCCGCCGGGATCAGGTAGACGAACGCGGGCATGGTCTGCATCAGGTCGAGCACCGGGCGCACGGCGGCGGCGACCAGCCGGTTCCGTGCGGCCCAGATGCCGAGCGGCACCCCGAGCAGCAGGCTGATGATGGTCGATGACAGCGTCAGCCCCAGCGTGATGATGGTCTGGTCCCAGAAGCCGGTCGCGAAGATCACGAACAGCGACGCCGCGGTGAAGAGTGCGAAGCGCCAGCCCACGCGCCAGAGCCCGATGCCGATGAAGATCGCCATCATCAGCCACATCGGCACGGCTTGCAGGCCGCGCTCGATCAGTTCGGCGAGGCCACCGATGGCGCGGCCGATGGCGTCGAAGGTCGCGGCGTCGTGGTCGAGCAGGTAATGGACGGATTGGTCGACCCAGCGGCCGACGGGCAGGAGTTCAGACATGGTTACCTCGCGAGCGCGTGATGGCTTTCAGGATGACGGCGCGGCTGACCGAGCCGCAATAGCAGCCGTCGTCGTCGACGACCGGCAGCGCATTCGGGTTCGCGACCACGCGCTCGACGACGTGGTCGAGCGACGCGCTGAGCCGGATGCTTTCCACGGGACGCACGCTCTGGGTGGCGTCGCGCGTGACGAAGCCCCGCAGCTTGCGCTGCGCATCCAGCACGAAGGCGTAGTCTTCGCTGCCGTTCAGCGTCGCGGCGATGTTGGCCGCGTCGAGCTTCGACAGCGTCGGCACGGCGTTGGTCTGCATCAGGTCGCCGGCGGTCAGGTAGCGGCTGGTGTCGATGCCATCGAAGAAGGTGCGCACGTAGTTGTCGGCCGGGTTGGCGATGATCTCGTGCGGCGTTCCCACCTGGACCAGCCGGCCGCCTTCCATGATCGCGATCCGGCTGCCGATGCGCAGCGCCTCCTCCAGGTCGTGCGAAACGAACATGATGGTGCGGCGGTGTTCCTTCTGCAGCTGCAGCAGCACGTTCTGCATTTCCTTGCGCTTGAGCGGGTCGAGCGCCGAGAAGGCCTCGTCCATGATCATCAGCGACGGATTGACGGCCAGCGCGCGCGCCAGGCCCACCCGCTGCTGCATGCCGCCGGACAGTTCGCGCGGCAGCTTCTGCGCGAAGGTCGCCAGGCCGACCTGCTCCAGCACTTCCATGGCGCGGCGCTCCCGCTCCTGCCTGCCGACGCCCGCGACCTCGAGGCCGAAGGCGGCGTTGGACAGCACACTGCGTTGCGGCATCAGCGCGAACGACTGGAACACCATGCTCATGTCCTTGCGGCGCAGCGCGATCAGCTCGCCGCGGCTGACCGCGGCCACGTCGCGCCCGCCGATCAGCACCTTGCCGGCGGTTGGTTCGACCAGCCGGTTGACCAGGCGGATCAACGTCGACTTGCCAGAGCCCGACAGGCCCATCAGCACGAAAATTTCGCCTTCCTTCACGTCGAACGACACGTTGTGCACGCCGACCACGTGGCCGGTGCGCCGGAACACCTCATCCTTCGTCGCACCGGCGGCGAGCATGTCGAGGGCCTGCCTGGGATTGCTGCCAAACACCTTGCACAGACCTTCGACCACGACCTTGGGACTATCCATCGAAACCTCTCCTGGTCCTGCGGGACTCACTCGTCATATGGCATGCCAGTCTTTCCTTCCCTCCCGGGAAAGCGCTGGCGGCGCGTTACTACCCTCCTCCGTGGAATGCCTGGGCAAACCTTGTCGTCGCATCGCGATCTGCGTTGCGCGATTCCCTAAATGGTTGCCAAGAATCGCCCTCCCCTGCCGACGAATTCCGACAAGCGCTTGCGCAAATGCGACAACGGCAATCCGGCAAGACAAATTTGACGGCGACGCTCCACAAGCGGCGCCAGCCATCTCGCGTGGAGCCTACGGCGCCACGCGCGGCGTGGCGCGCCGATACCAGCCACGCGGCGCTTCGGTTCTAGCCGGTGCCCGCATGGGCTGATCTACTTGGCGCATGGCATGTGCGCGCACGAGGCGTGCGCGGCCAGTCAACCCACAGAGGAATCGCATGAACGCGCAGTCTCCTTCACCGCAGCACGTCCTGACGCTGTCGTGCCCGAGCGCTCCCGGCCAGGTGGCCGCCACCGTCGGCCTGCTCGAGCGCCATCGCTGCTATATCGACGCCCTGACCGTCTTCGACGACGACCTGAGCAACCGCTTCTTCCTGCGTTGCGTGTTCCATCCGACCGATGCGCAGGCACTGGATATCGGCCTGCTGCGGCAGGAATTCACGCCGATCGCGCAGGGCTACGACATGCAGTGGGCCATCCACGATGCGCACGCCCGTCCGCGCGTGCTGATCATGGTGTCGAAGCTCGAGCATTGCCTGGCGGACCTGCTGTTCCGCTGGCGCATGGGCGAACTGAAGATGGATATCGTCGGCATCGCCTCCAACCATGCCGACCTGGAGCCGCTGGCGCGCCAGCACGGCCTGCCGTTCCGGCATTTCCCGATCACGCCAGAGACCAAGGCCGAGCAGGAGGCGCGCTGGCTCGACCTGTTCGAATCGAGCGGCGCCGAGCTGGTGATCCTGGCCCGCTACATGCAGGTGCTCTCGGCCGCGACCAGTGCCAGGCTGGCCAACCGCGCGATCAATATCCATCATTCGTTCCTGCCCGGCTTCAAGGGCGCCAAGCCCTATCACCAGGCGCATGCGCGCGGCGTCAAGCTGATCGGCGCGACCGCGCACTTCGTCACCGACGACCTCGACGAAGGCCCGATCATCGAGCAGGTGGTCGAGCGTGTCGATCATTCGTACCGGCCGGAACAGCTGCTCGCGGTCGGCCGCGACGTGGAATGCATCACGCTGGCGCGCGCGGTGAAGGCGTTCATCGAGCGGCGCGTATTCCTGAACGGCGACCGCACGGTCGTATTCCAGTAAGCGCAACGAAACGGGCCACGATCGCATCACGATCGTGGCCCGTGTTCTTGTCGCGACCGCTGGCAGGCGGAATTATTGGGTGTTCTCCAGCCATGCACTGACGCGGTCCCCATGCGCGGCGATCCAGGCGTCGGCGGCTGCTTCCGGCTTAGTGCCGTTCTGGATCGCCAGCATCACGCTGTCGATCTCGCCCGGCTTCCACTGGAACTTCTTCAGGAAGGCCACCACCGGCTTGGCCTTGTTCTCCAGGCCCGGGTTGACGACGTTGTCGACGTGCTCGGACTCGCCGAACACCTTCTTCGGATCGTCGAGGAAGCGCAGCTTCCACTTGGCGAACATCCAGTGCGGCGCCCAGCCGGTCACCACCACCGGCTTGTTGGTGTTCATCGAACGCGCCAGTTCCACCGTCATCGCGCTGCCCGAGCTCGGCATCAGCGTATAGCTCAGGCCATAGCTCTTGATCGCCTCCGACGCCTTGCGCATCACGCCCGCGCCGGCGTCGATGCCGACGATGCGGCCTTCGAAGGTGGCCTTCTGCGCGTTGAGCTCGTCGATGCTCTTCGCGCTGACGGAAGCGGGCACGATCAGGCCGATCCGCGCCTCGGTGAAGTTGGGCCCGAGGTTGACAACCTTGGTCTTGAACTGCTCCCAGTACGCGCCCTGCGTCACCGGCAGCCAGGCCGACAGCGTCGCGTCGAGGTCGCCGCGCGCCACGCCCTGCCACATCACGCCCGCCGCGACCGGCACCAGCTGCACCGGATAGCCCAGCTTCTTCTCGATGATGCGCGCGGCCACGTTGGTGGTGGCAACGCTGTCGTCCCAGCCCTCGACGTAGCCGATCTTCAGCGTGGGCCGGGTATCGCCGAGCGCCAGCGCGCTCCATGTCAGCATCACCGACGCGGCGCTGGTGAAGAATAATTTGGTGAGAAGTTTCATGTCTACGCTCCTGTCATCGGCGCCGAGGCGCTCCCTTTCCGAATGCGAAGCGCCGGCCGCCGTGGGCGCCGGGTCCCGCACAACCCTTGCCTCACTTGTCGATCACAAGGTCCGATAGCGGCTTGCTGCAGCACAGCAGCACCATGCCCTGGTCGACCTCGCGCTGGCGGATGCCGCCGTTGTGCTTCATCTCGACCTGGCCGCTGAGCAGCTTCACCTTGCACGTACCGCACATGCCCTGGGTGCACGACGCCGGCAACCGCACGCCGGACTGGCGCGCCGCGTCGAGCACGTTCTGCGCCGCGCCGCAGGCGATCTCCCGGGCGCTTCTGGCGAAACTGATGTTGAACTGCGCCGCGTCCGGCGCGCCGCCGGGCAGCGGCGCACTGCCCTCCACCGCAGCGCTGGCGTCGGGTTCCGCGTTCAGGGTCTCGAACGAGAAGCTCTCCTCGTGGTAGCGCCTGCGATCGAAGCCCGCTTCGTCGAGCAGCGCCCGCACCGCCTCCATGTACGGGGCCGGCCCGCAGGTGAAGATCTCGCGCTCCATGAAATCCGGCGCGACCAGCTTCAACAGCGGCAGCGACAGGAAGCCGGTGACGCCTGGCCAGTTGGTGCGCGTGCCGACCCGCTCGCACACGAACGCGGTGCGGAAGTTGCTGTGGTTCGACGCGATCAGGTCCAGCTCGCGCGCGAAAATGATGTCGTCGGGCGTGCGCGCGCTGTGCACGAAGACGATGTCGCGGTCCTCGGCCAGGTCATGGTGTGCGCGGCTCATCGACATCAACGGCGTGATGCCGGAGCCGGCGGACAGGAACAGGTACTTGTGCGCCGGATGCCGGGCACAGGTGAAATCGCCGGCCGGCCCCAGCATGCGCACTGGCGTGCCCGGCTTCATGGTGTCGTGCAGCCAGTTCGACACCTTGCCGCCCGGCACGCGCTTGACCGTGATCGAGATCGTGTGCGGGCGCGCCGGCGACGACGAGATCGTGTAGCAGCGGTTGATGGTCTCGCCGTCGATGTCGAGCTCCAGCGTGACGAACTGCCCCGGCTCGAACACAAAGGCGCGCCCCAGCGGCGAGCGGAAGAAGAAGCTCTTCACGTCGTGCGTTTCCTGCCGCACGTGGCAGCACACCAGCGTCTCTTCCGCGTCGCTGGTCCAGCGCTCCGGAAGCGCGTTCCAGAACGACGGGCGTGTCACCCGGCTGTCTGCCGATTCAAACTGCACCGCATCGCGCATCATGTCGACCTCCCCTCCTTGCGCTCAGGCCCCGATCTGCTCGGCGAGCCGGCGCACGTACCAGGCCGAGAACTTCTCGACCAGCCCTTCCGTGAACGGCGAGTACGGGCCGGGCTCGTAGCCGCTGCTGCCGGCGCCGCGCTGCGAGTACTCGACCAGCGCGCGGTCCTGGTCGTTGGTTGCGTTCCAGACCGCGGTCAGGTTCTTCACGTCGTAGTCGACGCCCTCGCGCGCGTCCTTGTGCACCAGCCATTTGGTCCGCACCAGGGTCTTGCCGGCCGACAGCGGAATCACCGAGAACGTGACGATGTGGTCGCTCATGAAGTGATGCCAGGAGTTCGGCTGGGTCCAGAACGACAGTCCGCCCAGGTCGGCCTGCTCGAACCGGCCCAGCAGCTTCTTCGACGCCACCTTCGCGTCAAGCGTCTGCGATTCGCCGCTGCGGTCCAGCGGCAGGCGCTGGGTACGGAAGCCGGTGGTCTCCAGCAGCCGCTCGATCTCGGCCGACGGCAGCTTCATCGCTTCCCATTCCTCGGCGCGCGTGCGGCAGGTCTGCTCGAACGCCTCCATGCCCTCGGCGTTGGCGGGCGAGCGCTGGTAGCCGAAGCCGTACTCGTACAGCGAAATGGTCAGCTCCGGATGGTTGGCGACGCAGTGGTAGCACTCGCGGTTGTTCTCCATCGTCAGCTTCCAGTTGCCCTGCTCGATGATGTCGACCTGCGCGGCGACCTTGGTATTGGGCAGGTCGTGCGGCAGCAGGTACGGCTCCATGGCGGCGCGCATCGGCGCGAAGTCGGGCGGCTCCTTGGCCAGGCAGATGAAAATCAGCCCGGCAAGGTTCTCGATGTGAACCGATTTCAGGCTGTGCTTGCAGCGGTCGAACTTCTCGCCCATGTGCTCGGCGAACATCAGCTCGCCGCTCAGCTTGTAGGTCCAGCTGTGGTACGGGCACACGATATTGCCCACCGTGCCCTTGTCCTCGTTGCACAGGCGCGCGCCGCGATGGCGGCACACGTTGTGGTAGGCGCGCACCTGCATGTCGTCGTCGCGCACGATCAGGATCGAGTCCTGGCCGAGCTCGACGGTGACGTAGTCGCCCGGCTCGGGCACGTCGGGCTCGACCGCCACCTGGATCCAGTGCTGCCGGAAGATGGCTTCCATGTCGAGCGCGAAGATCTCGTCGCTCAGGTAGAAAGGCGCCTCGAGGCTATGGCCCGCCTTGCGCCGCTGCACCAGCGCGCGAATGTCTGCCGATACGTTCATCGTTTGCTCCGGATTCCCTGCGTCCCTGTTGTTTGCCGACAGACCGGCAATGTCAGTAGTCGATGAGTTGATGCTCGCGTAAATACGCGAGGATGACTTGTGCTTTTTCGACCGAAGTCCCACCATTTACGACGTTGCCGCCGCGGCTTTCGGTGGTGGTCGCGGACAGCATGCGGGCGTGGCCGGAGCGCTTCTCGGCCGCCGCCAGCCTGACCGGCTTGCGCTCGACGGCGCCCAGCGTCCAGGCGGCGGCGTCGGGATCCGCGCAGCGTGCCGCCGGCGCGGTGCGGACGTTGCCGTCGCGCAGGCGGGCGTAGGCGTAGCGCGGCTGCGCGTTCGCCAGCGGGTGCACCGCCACCACCGCGGGCAACGCCGCATCGACGCGCCGGCGCAGGCCCTTGGGCAGGAACTGCCGCACGGCGACGCGTCCGCCCTCGATCTCGATATCGACCGCCGCGCCGACCAGCGGGCGGCCGAGCACCGCGGCAAGCCGGTACGGCAGCATGCCGGTGTCATAGGCGCCCTCGGCGCGGGTGCCGGTCAGCACCAGGTCGCAGTGCTTCACGTGCGCGGCCAGCACGCGCGCCGCGTCGTCGCCGGCGTCGCACGCCAGCACCTCGATCTCGCCGGCGCCGAGCGCCAGGTAGTCGGCGAGTGCGGGATCGGTGGCATCGCCCGCATGCAGCACGGTGAGTTGCGCGCCGTGCCTGGTGGCCAGGCCGCGCCCGAGTTCCAGCGCGGCGGCGTCGTTGCGGCTGTAGCGCGGCGCGCCGCTGACCGGATGACGGCCGATCGAGACCAGCACCGCGATGCGCTTCACTTGTCCGGGGGCGTTCATGCTGCGACTCCTGCGAGTTCCCTGGGGCGCGCCGGGGCCGGCTGGCCGCGCGCGGGGCGTGCCGCCTGCACCAGCGCGATCAGTTCGGCGATGGTTTCGCGCGCGTCGCCGACGATGGTCAGGTTGGCGCGCTTGGCAATCGGCGCGCTGGCGTCGACGTTGACGGCGATCACGTGGCGGCAGTCCTTGATGCCCTGCAGGTGCTGCACCGCGCCCGAGATGCCGAAGGCGATATAGACGCTCGCCTCGACCGTCTTGCCGGTGGCGCCGACCTGCTTGTCGCGGCTGAAATGCCCGTTGTCCACGGCGACCCGGCTGGCGGCGATGGCCGCTCCGAACGCGCCCGCGAGCTGCTCGAAGGCACCGATGTCCGCCACGCCGTTGCCCGCCGCGACGATGAAGTCCGCCTCCTCCAGCGCGACCCGGGCGGCATCGATCTCCTCGATGCCCAGGTCGCGGTACGGGTGCGTGCTGCTTCCCTTCGCGAACAGGAAGTCGGGCGAAAGCCGCTCGCCGGCGCCGGTGAACGGCAGCTTCGCGTCGACCGCGCCGGGCGCCAGCAGGATCACGTCAGGCAGCGCGCGGGTCGCGAACGAACGCCTGGCGTGCGCATAGGTGCCGACGTGGCGCGCATCGATCTCGACCACATGGGTCGCGACGCTGGCGCCGGCCTCGGCCGCCGCCGCGGCATAGCGACGGCCCAGGTCGCCGTCGCCGGCCGCGTTGTCGGGCATGAAGACATGCCTGGCCGACAGCGCGGTGGCGCAGGCCTGCAGCGCCCGCAGTTCCGCCTCGGGGGCGAAGCTGCGGCGGTCGAACTCCGGCAGCGCGATCAGCTTGTCGGCGCCCAGCTCGGCGGCATCGTCCTTCATCTCGCCGAACACCAGCAGCGCGACCTCGGTCTGCGCGTCAGCCAGCAATGCCGCCGCGGCCACCGCCTGGCGCGCATGCTCGTCGAGTGCGCCGCGCTCGCTGTGCGCGGCCACCAGCAGCATGTAGCGCGGGTCGTTCACCGCGCGCCGCGGCTTTGCCGCCGCGCCATGGCCGTGCGCGGGCCAGTGCACCGCGCCCGCGTCGGCGCTGCCGGCCTCGCCCAGCGTGATGCGCCTGAGACCAGCCGCGGTGATGATGAACGGCCGGCGCGGATCGATTCGTTTGATCGTGTCCATCGATTTACTCCAGGGAGGCCGCAACCAGTTCAGCCACGTCGAGCACGTCGGGCCGCGGACCGACCACGCCCTCGAGCATCGCGGTGCAGTTCGGGCATCCGACCGCGACCACTTCCGCGCCCACCGCGCGCGCATCGGCGATGCGGATATCGGGAATGCGCTGCTTGCCCGGGATGTCGGTCAGCGGCGCGCCGCCGCCACCGCCGCAGCAGCGGCCGCGCATGCCGTGGCGTTCCATCTCGACCACCTGGATGCCGATGGTCTTGAGCAGCTTGCGCGGCGCCTCGGTCTCGCCGTTGTAGCGGCCGAGGTAGCACGGATCGTGATACGTGGTGCGCTTGTCGCTCAGGGCTTCCACTGCCCTGGGCGCGATCAGTCCGCTCGCCGCGAGCTCGGCCATATAGGTGGTGTGATGCTTGACCGTGGCCCGCAGCCCCAGCGCACGGTATTCATTGCGCAGGCTGTGCATCACGTGCGGGTCCGCGGTCACGATCTGCTTGAACGACAGCGTGCCGAGCGTGCCGATCAGGTGCCTGGCCAGTTGCTGGAAGGTGGCCTCGTCACCGAGCCGGCGCGCGACATCGCCGGTGTCGGTCTCGACCTCGCCCAGCACGGCGTAGTCGACGCCGGCCTTGTTCAGCACCTTGACCAGCGCGCGCAGGGTACGCTGGTAGCGCATGTCGAAGCCGCCCTCGCCGGCCACCACCAGCACCTCGACCGCCTTGTCCGGACGCGCCACCGGTGCATTCAGGTCCACCGACCAGTCGTAGCGCGCCGCCTTGTCGTAGCCGCCCATGGTGCCGGTCTCGCGCAGGTTCGCCAGCACTTCGGCGCCCTTGCCCGGCACGGTGCCGTGCACCAGCGTCTGGTTGCGGCGCATGTCGACGATCGCGTCGACGTGCTCGATCAGCATCGGGCATTCCTGCACGCAGGCACGGCAGGTGGTGCACGACCACAGCGTCTGCGCCTCGATCAGGCCCGACACGATGGTTCCGTCGGGCTGGCCGCGGTGCTGGCCGACCGGGATCCCCGGGGTCGGGCTGCCGGCGTAGGCGGCATCGGTGCCGCCCGCCATGCCGACCACCAGGTCCTGGATCAGCTTCTTCGGGTTCAGCGGCTGGCCGGAGGCGAAGGCGGGACACGCCGCCTCGCACTTGCCGCACTGCACGCAGGCGTCGAAGCTCAGCAGCTGGTTCCAGCGGAACTCGACCGGTTTGGCGACGCCGTATTCCTTGTGCTCGATGTCGGGCAGCTTCAGTGCCGTCGGCGGCGTGGCGGTGCCGCTTCCGGTATACGAGTCGGGCGTCGCGGCGAAGCGCTCCTGGCGCGGATGGAAGGCCAGGTGCAGCAGCCCCGCCATCGCATGCTTCATCGGTCCGCCCGTGGCGGCGCCGACCGTCATCGCGAAGGCGCCGATGCCGATCAGCAGTGCGCACAGCACTGCGAACGCGCCCGACATGATTTCGGCGGGAACCACCGTGTACAGTGCCAGGCCGAGCGCGAACGCGCCGAGCAGCCACGGCAGCGTATTCCATGGCCCCTTCGACAGGCGCGCCGGCACATCCTTCGCCTTGCGCCGGCGCCAGACGAAGACCGCGCCGACCAGCATCGCCAGCGCCGCGACCAGGATCAGCTTGTCCAGCCATGGCGAATAGATTGCCAGCCCGTAATTGACGAACACCAGCGCCAGCGCGGCGATCGCCCCGCCCGCCGTGGCCACGTGCGTCCTGGCGATATACGGATCGCGCGCCACCACGTGGTGCAGGTCGACGAAATAGCGCTTGGGGATCGCGAACAGGTTGGCGAGGCCGGCCGAGCCGGGCGCGGCCGCGCGCCCCACGCGCCAGTACGACGCGCGCCGCAGCAGCGCAAAGGCCAGCCCCGCCACCGACAGCCACAGCAGGACGGTAATCAGCAAGGATGGTTGCATGGTCAGAAGTCCTTGACGAGGCGCAGCGCGTCGTAGATCGCGCCGTGGATGTTGTGCATCGAGATGCAGTCGCCAACGCGGAACAACAGGAAGCGGCCGTTGCCCAGCGTCTCCGACAGGCACGGCTGCGGCTCGGCGGCAAACAGCTTGTGCACGTCGACCTGGCCGCGGTTGAGCGATTCCGGCTTGAGCTTCCAGTAGAGCGCGTCGTTCGGCGTCGAGCCGTTCTCGATCACGACCTGGTCGACCGCGCGCTCCTCGAGTTCCTCCGTATACTCGTTGCGCAGCACCGCGATCTTCTTTCCGTCTTCCTCGTAGACCCGGTCGAGCCAGTAGTTGGGCGTATGGATCACGCCCTGCGCATACAGGCGGCGGTAGAAGATCGGGAAGGTGGTGCCGCCGCAATCGTCGGCGACCTTCACGTCGGGCGTAACGATCTCGACCTTGGCGCCGCGGCTGGCCAGGTAATCGGCAACGCCGGCGCCCGCATGCGTGCTGACGCCGTCGTAGACCAGCACGTTCTGCTTCGCCTCGACGCGCCCGGACAGCACCTCCCACGAGCTGACGGCCAGCCCTTCCGCGACGCCCCACGCGGGCACCTGGTCGGAGAAGGCGCGGCCGCCCGTGGCGAGCACGATGATGTCCGGCTTTTCGGCCATGATCATCTTTGCATCGGCCTCCACGCCGAGCCGGCGCTCGACGCCGAGGCGCCTGGTTTCCATGTCGAACCAGCGCACGATGCCGGCCATCTGCTCGCGCTGCGGCGCCTTCGACGCCAGCATGATCTGCCCGCCGACCTCGGCGTTCTTCTCGAACAGCACCACGTCGTGGCCGCGCGAGCGCGCCACCCGCGCCGCCTCCAGGCCTGCCGGGCCCGCGCCGACCACCACCACCTTGCGCTTGGGCCCTCGCGATTTCTCGATCACGTGGGGCATGGTGGCTTCGCGCGAGGTGGCGGCGTTCTGCACGCACAGCACGTCGAGGCCGTTGTACTGGCGGTCGATGCAGTAGTTCGCGCCGACGCATTGCTTGATCTCGTCCTCGCGGCCGTCGCGGATCTTGATGACCATGTGCGGGTCGGCCATCTGCGCGCGCGTCATGCCGACCAGGTCGACCATGCCGCTGGCGAGCAGGCGCTCGGCCTGCCCCGCGTCGCGGATGCTCTGCGCGTGCATCACCGGGATCTTGACCACCGACTTGATGCCCGCGGCCAGGTGCACGAACGGCTCGGGCGGCAGCGCCATCGGCGGCATGCAGTTGGCCAGGGTGTTGTGCGTGTCCGCGCCGGAGCCGATCACGCCGAGGTAGTCGATCAGTCCCGACTCCGACATCGCCTGCGCGATCTCCTTGAGCTGCTGGTGGTCGAGCCCGTCCTCGTGGAACTCGTCGCCGCACATGCGCAGGCCGACGCAGAAATCCTTGCCGACCGCCTCGCGCACCGCCTGCAACACCTCCACGCCGAAGCGCAGGCGGTTCTGCAGGCTGCCGCCCCACTCGTCGGTGCGGAAGTTGGTGCGCGGGCTCCAGAACTGGTCGATCAGGTGCTGGTGCGCGGCCGAGATCTCGATGCCGTCCATGCCGGCGTCCTTGACCCGCTTCGCCGCGGTGGCGAAATCGGCGATGATGCGGCGGATCTCCTCCACCTCGATGATCTTGGCGTTGCCGCGGTGCACCGGCTCGCGCACGCCCGACGGCGACATCAGGTGCGGCCAGTGCTCGCCGTGGAACGCCGAGCGGCGGCCCATATGGGTGGCCTGGATCATGATCTTCGCGCCATGCCGATGCATGGTCTCCGCCAGCCGGGACAGCGGCTCGACGATGCGGTCGGTGGCCAGGTTCACCGACTTCCACCAGCCCTGCGGGCTGTCGATCGATACCGGGCTGGAGCCGCCGCAGATCGCCAGGCCGACGCCCCCCTTCGCCTTTTCTTCGTAGTAGCGCAGGTAGCGGTCGCCCGGCAGGCCGTCCGGTTCGGCGTAGACCTCGGCGTGCGCGGTGCTGACGATCCGGTTGCGCAGCGTCAGCTGGTTGAGCTGCAGGGGTTTGAACAGGTGGGGATAGCGCATCGCAGGCGACCTCTGGCGTTCGTATGTCTTGGTGTTGCGTCTTGGTGTTGCGGCGGAAGGCGGTCCTGGCGCGCGCTCAGTGCGCGATCGCCGACACCTCGAACACGCAATGCTCGTGGCCCTCGGCCGCGCACTGCGTTTCCTTCGATTGCGCGCGCGGCCCGCCCGTGCCGGCCGGCGCGGTGTCGTTGACCCAGTCCATCGCACCGGCGAACCAGCCGGCGAACATGTAGCAGAGCTTGCCTTCCTTGCCCGGCTGCGCCAGCACGAACGACGAGTGGTGCAGCGCGATGCGCGCATGCGCCGTCGCCGGATCGGCTTCGAGCAGCGAGAACAGGCCCCAGCCGCGCTGCGACAGCCGCTTCAGGTAGTGCTCGTACACCGCCATGCCGGCCAGGCCGTGCAGCTGGGCCTCCTTGTCGCACCAGTGGTAGGCCGACTTGTAGCCGGCCTTGTAGAGGATCTCGGCGTACGCCTCGACACCGAGCGTCTCTTCCACGGCAACGTGGTTGTTGGTGAAGAAATGGCGCGGGACGTACAGCATCGGCAGCGCATCGGTGGTCCAGACGCCGGTATCGGGATTGACGTCGATCGGCAGTTGCGGTTGCATGGTGGTGGCTCCGTGAGGATGAGTTCGCCGCTCGCGTCGTGGCGCAGGCGCGGCATTGCCCGCGTGCCCGCGCGGTGCGCAGACACGTCCCGTTTGTCGTGAATCGCTTGGAAAAAAGCTGTCGCTGGCGTCGGGCGACTCAGGCGCCCCAGACTTCCCTGAACACCCGCACCCAGTTCTCGCCCATGATCTTGCGGATGCGCGACGCCTTCCAGCCCGCGCGCTCCATCGCCGCGGTCAGGTTGGGGAATTCGCCGATGGTGCGGATGCCTTCGGGATTGACCACCTTGCCGAAGTTGGTCAGGCGGCGGTAGCGGCCCTTGTCGTGCGTCAGCATGTCGAAGAACTCGGTGCTGTAGCCCTGCGTGAAGTCGGTGCCGATGCCGACCGCATCCTCGCCGACCAGGTTTACCACGTAGTCGATCGCCTCGATGTAGTCGTCGACCGTCGCGTCGATGCCGCGCTTCAGGAACGGCGCGAACATGGTCACGCCGACGAAGCCGCCGGCATCGGCGATCTCCCTGAGCTGCGCGTCGCTCTTGTTGCGCGGATGCTCCTTCAGCCCGGACGGCAGGCAGTGCGAATAGCAGACCGGCTTGTTCGAGAAGGCGATGGCTTCGGACGAGGTGTTGCCGCCGACATGCGACAGGTCGACCATGATGCCGACGCGGTTCATCTCGGTGATCACTTCGCGGCCGAAATCGGACAGCCCGCCGTCGCGCTCGTAGCAACCGGTGCCGACCAGGTTCTGCGTGTTGTAGCAGAGCTGCACCACGCGCACGCCCATGTCGGCGAACGCCTCGATATAGCCCAGGTTGTCCTCGAACGCATGCGCGTTCTGGAAGCCGAGAATCACGCCGGTCTTGCCTTCGCGCTTGGCGCGCAGGATGTCGTCGGTGCTGCGCACCAGCGTCAGCAGCTCGCCGTGCGCGCGGATCTGCTGTTTCATCTGCGCGATGTTGTCGACGGTCTTGGTGAAATTCTCCCAGACCGAGACGGTGCAGTTCGCGGCGGTGACACCGCCCTTGCGCATGTCTTCGAACACGGACCGCTCGAACTTCGAGATGTTCAGGCCGTCGATGATGATGCTGTCTTCGTGCAGCGGGCTCATGGGTTGCTCCACTCCTTGGCGCGGGTCTTGTCGGGGTTCAGTAGATCGGGAAGCGGTCGCACAGCGCGAAGATCTCGCCTCGCACGCGCTGCTCGGTGGCCGGATCGCCTTCCGGGTTCGCGCGCAGCGCCTCGAACACCTCCAGGATCAGCCGGCCGACCTGGCGGAATTCGGCGACGCCGAAGCCGCGCGTGGTGGCGGCCGGCGCGCCCAGCCGGATGCCCGACGTAATGGTCGGCTTCTCGGTGTCGAACGGAATGCCGTTCTTGTTGCAGGTGATGCCGGCACGCTCGAGCGCCTGCTCGACCTGCGCGCCCTTGAGCCCCTTGGGGCGCAAGTCGACCAGCAGCAGGTGGTTGTCGGTGCCGCCCGTGACCAGGTCGACGCCGCCCTCCTTCAGCACTTCGCCGAGCGCCTGCGCGTTCGCCAGCACGTTGTCGATATAGGTCTTGAACTCCGGCTGCAGCGCCTCGCCGAACGCGACCGCCTTGGCCGCGATCACATGCATCAGCGGGCCGCCCTGCAGGCCGGGGAACACGGCCGAGTTGATCTTCTTCGCGATCTCCTCGTCGTTGGTCAGCACGAAGCCGCCGCGCGGGCCGCGCAGGGTCTTGTGCGTGGTCGAGGTGACGACGTGCGCATGCCCGACCGGGTTGGCGTGGCGGCCCGCGGCGATCACGCCGGCGATGTGCGCCATGTCGACCATCAGCCTGGCGCCGACGCTGTCGGCGATGGCGCGGAAGCGGGCGAAATCCAGCTGGCGCGGGTAGGCCGAGAAGCCGGCGATGATCAGGCTGGGCTTGTGCTCGTGCGCGAGCGCTTCGACCTGGTCGTAGTCGATCAGCATGGTGTCGCGGTTCACGCCGTACTGCACCGCGTTGAACCACTTGCCCGACAGCGCGGGCCTGGCGCCATGGGTCAGGTGGCCGCCGGCATCGAGCGACATGCCCAGCACGGTGTCGCCCGGCCGGGCCAGCGCCAGCATCACCGAGCCGTTGGCCTGCGCGCCGGAGTGCGGCTGCACGTTGGCGAAGCCGGCGTTGAAGAGCTGCTTGACGCGGTCGATGGCGAGCGCCTCGACTTCATCCGCGAATTCGCAGCCGCCGTAGTAGCGCTTGCCCGGATAGCCCTCGGCGTATTTGTTGGTCAGCACCGAGCCCTGCGCTTCGAGCACCGCGCGCGAGACGATGTTCTCCGACGCGATCAGTTCGACCTGCGACTGCTGCCGCTCGAGTTCCTTCACGAGTGCGCCGCGCACCCGCGAGTCGCGCTCGGCCAGGGGCTGCGAAAAGAAAGACTTGGTGTTCGACATAGGGTTTCCGTAGCTGATTGAATGGGCTGCTGACGGGGCGAGGCGCCCGCTGCGCCCGGGGACTTGCCCGTTCGGCGCAGCGGTGCCGACGGATCTATTCTTGTCGTTCGCGTTTTTGGCCGGTTGGTGAATTCAGACGCGTTCTTTTCCATTTCCGCCATTCGCGTCCGATTTGGACAAGTGGGTCGCGCAACGCATCGGCTCGCCTTGTGCCGCATGCGGCCGCCGGCGC
Organism: Cupriavidus phytorum; assembly: GCF_003254285.1. Taxonomy (NCBI): domain Bacteria; kingdom Pseudomonadati; phylum Pseudomonadota; class Betaproteobacteria; order Burkholderiales; family Burkholderiaceae; genus Cupriavidus; species Cupriavidus phytorum. The sequence continues at coordinate 12,817 of NZ_QKZN01000021.1, read as the reverse complement.
GACGACCGGCCGGTTGCCAACCCGTGCCCCTGCCCGATTTCAATGCACCGCACCGGTGCCGTGCACCGCTGCGGCGTGGTGCGCGCGTTATGCATTCGCGGCATTGCGGCGCTTGCGGCGGGTCACCGTCAGCCTGGCTAGGGTTTCGCCGTATGGCACGTTTGTTGCGCGCGCATTATGAATATCGATAGACGGCACCGAGCCTTTCCCCAAGGCCATAAAGCCCGCCAGAAACCAAGGAACGCCCCCAATGTCCACCGACCGAACCGCGTCGCTGTCCCACTTTGCGTTCATGCCTCTGCCCAACTTCACGATGATCGCGTTCACCAACGCGATCGAAGTGCTGCGCATGGCCAACTACCTGAGCGGACAGGAGCTCTACCGCTGGTCAGTCATCAGCCCCGATGGCGGCCCGGTGACGGCGAGCAACGGCCTGACCATCGACACGCGCGCGGCCGACAGCATCGATCGGCCGGACATCGTGTTCGTCTGCGGCGGCATCGACGTGCAGCGCGCCACCGGCGCCGGCCACCTGTCGACGCTGCGCCGCGCCGCGCGCGAGGGGCTGATGCTCGGCAGCCTGTGCACCGGCACGTACGCGCTGGCCAAGGCGGGATTGCTGTCGGGCTATGCCTGCGCCATCCACTGGGAGAACATGTCGGCGCTGAAGGAAGAGTTTCCCGGCACGCGTTTCCTGAAGGAACTGTTCGTGATCGACCGCGACCGCGTGACCTGCACCGGCGGCGTCGCGCCGCTCGACATGATGCTGTACCTTATCGCCGCGCGCGTCGGCACTGGCCGCGTCACGCAGATCGCCGAGCAGTTCATCGTCGAGCATGTGCGCGACACCAGCGCCCAGCAGAAGATGCCGCTGGTGGCGCGGCTCGGTTCGGCGAACAAGTCGCTGTTCGAGGTGATCGCGCTGATGGAGAACAACATCGAGGAGCCGTTGTCGCGCGAGGAACTGGCGCGCCTGGCGATGATGTCGCAGCGGCAGCTGCAGCGGCTGTTCCGCGACCACCTCGGCATGACGCCGACGCACTATTACCTGACGCTGCGGCTACGGCGTGCGCGCGAGCTGCTGCTGCAGACCGACATGTCGATCATGCATATCACGATGGCGTGCGGTTTCCAGTCGGCGTGCCATTTCAGCAAGAGCTATCGCGAGGCGTTCGGGGTAGCGCCCACGCGCGAGCGCAGGGCGCAGGCGGCGCCGCTGGCGAAGGCCCCGTTGCATGGGCAGGGGCAGAGGTTTGCGGCGGTGATGCATGCCTGAAGGAAGGCAGCACGCTGGTTTGCTCCCCTCTCCCGCAAGCGGGAGAGGGAGAAAACCGCTGGCACAGTTACGCCGCGGCGTATTACCCAGTCACGCCGCCAGCATCCCGTGCGGATCGATGACGAATTTGCGCGGCGCGCCGCCGTCGAACTGCTGGTAGCCTTGCGGCGCCTGGTCCAGTGAAATCACCGACACGTTGACGATCTCGGCGATCGGCAGGCGGTTGTGCAGGATGGCCTGCATCAGGTTGCGGTTGTACTTCACCACCGGCGTCTGCCCGGTATGGAAGGAATGCGACTTGGCCCAGCCGAGGCCGAAACGCAGGCTCAGGCTGCCGCGTCGCGCCGCGGCGTCCTTCGCACCCGGATCGTCGGTCACGTAGAGGCCCGGGATGCCGATCGCGCCCGCGGGCCGCGTGATTTCCATCAGCGAGTTCAGCACCGTCGCGGGTGCCTCCTCCACATGGCCCGAGGCGCCGTGGCCGTGGGCCTCGAAGCCCACGCAATCGACCGCGCAGTCGATCTCGGGCGTGCCGAGGATGGCAGCGATCTGCTCGCCCAGCGTTGCGTCCTGCGACAGGTCGACCACCTCGAACCCCATCGCCCTGGCGTGGGCCAGGCGCGCCGGGTTCATGTCGCCGACGATGGTGCAGGCCGCGCCCAGCAGGCGCGCCGACGCCGCGGCCGCCATGCCGACCGGTCCCGCGCCGGCTATGTAGACGGTCGAGCCCGGCTTCACGCCGGCGGTGACGGCGCCGTGGTAGCCGGTCGGCAGGATGTCCGACAGGCAGGTCAGGTCGCGGATCTTTGCCATTGCCTGGTCCCGGTCGGGGAACTTGAGCAGGTTGAAGTCGGCGTACGGCACCATCACGTACTCGGACTGCCCGCCGATCCAGCCACCCATGTCGACGTAGCCGTAGGCACCGCCGGCGCGCGACGGATTGACGCTCAGGCAGACACCGGTATGCTGCTCCTTGCACATCGCGCAGCGGCCGCAGGCGACATTGAACGGCACCGAGACCAGGTCGCCGATCTTCAGGGTCTCGACGTCGCGGCCGATCTCGATCACCTCGCCGGTAATTTCATGGCCGAGCACGAGGCCCACTTCCGCGGTGGTGCGGCCGCGCACCATGTGCTGGTCAGAGCCGCAGATATTCGTCGTCACCACCTTGAGGATCACGCCGTGGCCGATCGCGCGACCGCTGGGATCGACCATCTTCGGATAGTCGATGTTCTGCACCGCGACCTTGCCCGGTCCAAGATAAACGACACCCCGGTTGTTGCTCATCGCTTCGTCTCCATGTCTCGTTAGCGCTTGCCGTGCCCGCGCCCGTCGGCGCGGCTTCCACGGCATGCGTGTTCGAGAGTAGTGCGCAGCGCCGCGGCGCCCTGTGCAAAATCCGACGCCGGCTTGAGCAGGACCGACATCGCCGCCGCCGGCTCAGAACTTGTGGCGGATCGCGGCCCGCACCAGCACCTGGCTCGAGGTCGACGACGCATCGGCCGCGCCGGGGATATAGGCCCGGTCCAGTGCCGTGCCGGTCCGGTCGCCGCTGACGCGCTGGTAGACGCCCTGCAGGTAGACGTCGGTCCGCTTCGAGAAGTTGTAGTCGGCCATCAGGCCGATGCTGTGCACCCTGGGCTTGGCCTCCCCCGACGACGCCTGGAACTTCTCCGTGGTCAGCGTGTAGACCGCGCCGGCATAGAACGCCGGCGTGAACTGGTACTTGAAGTTGAATTCGAAGTTCTGGAACTTGAGCGCGTCCAGCGTGCCGGTGGCGGGCAGGATCGAACCGGAGATGTACGAGGTCGACAGTGGCTGCGTCAGGTTGGTGTTCGAGTAGGCAAAGCCCGCCGTCGCGGCACCGAAGGTGTAGTTGACCCCGGCGCCGAAGATACGCAGGCGCCGGGCCAGGAAGTTCTGGTCGCCGCCGGCGCTGATGGCACCGTTGGCCGTCGCCGACGGGTTGTCCGCCTGCAGGTAGGCCGCCGCCAGCAGCCAGCCGCCGCTCGCGTACTGCATGCCCGCACCGACCTGGCGGTTGTTGGCAAAGTTGGTGTCGTTGCTGAAGCTATAGGTGCCGCCGAACTGGAAGCCGCCAAGCGTGGGGCTGGTGTACTTGACCGTGTTGTTGACGCGGAACGAGTAGACCATGTTGTCGTTGTCGTAAGGGTGGCCGAACAGGTAGCCGCCCCAGTTGCCGACCACGGTGGTCTGTGCCAGGTAGTCGATCACGGAATCGTACTGGCGCCCCAGCGTAACGGTGCCGAGCCGGTCGTCGGACAGCCCGACATAGGCCTGCCGGCCAAACATCACCCCACCCTGTGCCGCCCTGCCGGTGCTGGCATTGAAGCCGTTCTCCAGCTGGAACAGCGCCTTGACGCCGCCGCCCAGGTCTTCCGAGCCCCTCAGCCCCCAGCGGCTGCCCTGGGCGAAGCCGCTCTGCATCTCCACCAGCCGGTCGCCGCCGACATTGTTGGTGTAGTTGATGCCTTCGTCGATGATGCCGTACAGCGTCACGCTGCTTTGGGCAAAGCCGGGTGTGGCACATAGCAGCGCAATGGTCAGCGCAATGATCAGTCCGGGCGTGACTCTTTTCATTGGATTTCCTCCTGGTGTCGTGGCGCGCGCCGCCACGCCGATCGGCACGGCAGCGGCGCGCCTACGAGAGTAGTCTCCATCGCGGTGTTGGCTGCATGCCAAAACCGACGCGCGCTTGGCCGGCGCCGCCATCTTGCCGGTCGGGCTCAGCCAGGCTTGCCGGTGCGGCGCAGGTAGTCGGCGCGGGTCCATTCCAGCTCGACGCCGACGCGCTGCGTGCCCGGCCGGATCTTCGGCTTGTGCGCCGCCAGGGTCAGGGTGTCGAGCGCCGGCCATTCGCGGAACGACAGCTCCGCGATGTCGGCCACCAGGGTCTCGAGCAGCCGCGTATGCGGCTTGCCCCCCAGGAACGTGGCGATGCGCGCGCAATAGTCCTCGTAGTCGATCCACTCGGACGCTTCGCTGGGCTCGCGCCGGTAGCCCAGGCGCGCGTCGATCACCACCGGCTGCGGCGCGTCATGCTCGTGCGCGTGGATGCCGATGCGCGCCGGCACCGTCAGGGCATCGACAAAGACGCTCCAGCCCCGCCCCGGCAGCAGCGGCGCATCAAGACCATCGAGGCCATCGAGTCCCGGCTGCCGCTCGCTGAACACCTGCTCGACCGGCTTCATGACAGCAGCGGCGTCGCCGCGTCGAGCAGGATGCGGCAGAAGTAGTCGGCGAAGCTGCGCCGCACCACGACCTCGAAGCGGTCGTCGCCGGTCGGCAGCAGGATGACGGGCGCCTTGAAGTAATGGCTCTGCGCGCACTGCCCGGTGCCGAACACGCGCGGATGCAGGTCCAGCGGGCAGCCCCGCGCCAGCACGTCGCGCACACGGTCGCCGCTGATCTCGACCACCGTATAGCCGCTGCCGACGTCGACCGCGGCGGAGTACGAGCCGGCGATGGCCGGGGCCAGCTTGCCCTCCAGCACGCCGGCCGCCACCGGCTCGCTGGAGCGCACCAGCCATTCGTCCGGGCCCAGCCACAGCACGTCGTAGCCGGCGCCGTGCGCGACCGTGTTGGGCGCCGCCGGCGGACTGCAGCCCACCACACCCTCGAACGCATCGACGAAGGCCGGATCGGCCAGCTCGCCGCGCACCATCACCAGGTCGAGGAACTGCCGCTCGCGCACGGTGAAGTACATCGAGCCGCGCAGGTGCGGCGCTTCCAGCAGGCCGGCGGCGCCGACCAGCGGCGACTCCAGGCGCACCTCGCGCGTGCGGGCGGTCGGCACCGGCGCATCGGCCAGCGCGGTAGCAATGCCTTGTTCATTCCACATTCTGGCGCACTCCTTCGCTATCGTAGAAAACCGGGCTGGAAATCTTCGCGTTCACGCGGCGGCCATCGGCCAGCGGGATCGCGACGCTCTCGCCCATCTTGCCCAGCCCGCCCTTGACCACGGCCAGCGCGATCGAGCGCTGCAGGATCGGGCTGTAGTAGCTCGAGGTCACGTGGCCGATCATCGGCGTCGGCTCGGTGGTCGACACGCGCGTGTCCGGCGCGACGATCTGCGCGCCCTCGGGCAGCACGAATTGCGCATCGTCGGTCAGCAGGCCAACGAACTGCTTGCGGCCCTCCTTGGCCGTATCCGAGCGCGTCAGCGAGCGCTTGCCGAGGAAGTCCTTCGACTTCGCCACCAGCCCGCCCATGCCGAGGTCATACGGCGTAACCGAGCCGTCGGTGTCCTGGCCGACGATGATGTAGCCCTTCTCCGCACGCAGCACGTGCATGGTTTCGGTGCCGTACGGCGTGATGTCGAACTCGGCGCCGGCGGCCATCAGCGCCTCCCACACCGCGCGCCCGGCGTTGGCCGGCACGTTGACCTCGTAGGCCAGTTCGCCCGAGAAGCTGATGCGCATCACGCGTGCCCGCGCGCCGGCCACGGTGCCGTTGCGGTAGCTCATGAACGGGAACGCCGCGTTGGCGAAATCGATATCGGCGCAGACCTTCTGCAGCACCTTGCGGCTCTTGGGGCCGACCACCGCGAACGTGGCCCAGTGGTCGGTCACCGACGACAGCCGCACCTTCATGTCCGGCCACTCGGTCTGCAGCCAGCGCTCCATCCATGTCAGCACGCGCGCGGCGCCGCCGGTGGTGGTGGTCATCATGAAATGCTGTTCGCCCAGGCGCACGGTCACGCCGTCGTCGAACACCATGCCGTTCTCGTCCAGCATCAACCCGTAGCGGCACTTGCCGACCTCGAGCTTGCCCCACGGGTTGGTGTACATCCAGTTCAGCAGCGTGACCGCGTCCGGGCCCTGGATGTCGATCTTGCCGAGCGTCGACGCGTCGAGAATGCCGACGCTGTTGCGCACCGCAAGGCATTCGCGCTTCACCGCCGCATGCAGGTCCTCGCCCCGCTTGGGGAAGTACCAGGGGCGCTTCCAGTTGCCGACGTCCTCGAACAGCGCGCCATGCGCGACGTGCCATTCATGCACGCAGGTCTTGCGCACCGGGTCGAGGAAATCGCCGAGTTCGCGCCCCGCGAAGGTGCCGAAAGTCACCGGCGTGTAGTTGGGGCGGAACGTGGTCGTGCCGGTCTCGGGGATCGACTTGCCCAGTGCCTGCGCCAGGATCGCCATGCCGTTGATATTGCCCAGCTTGCCCTGGTCGGTGCCGAACCCCATCGCGGTGTAGCGCTTGACGTGTTCGACCGACTCGAAGCCCTCGCGCACCGCCAGCAGGATGTCCGAGGCCGCGACGTCGTTCTGGAAATCGACAAACTGCTTGGGCCCGCGCGCGGCGGCCTCGCGGCTGCCGACCAGCCACAGCGGCAGCAGCGCGCCCTCGGCCACGGCGGTGACCTTCGGCGCGGCCGGCGGCTTTGCGGTTGCGAAGCCGGCGGCCTTTGCGGCCTCGGTGCCGGCTTCGAGCGCCAGCGGCAAAGCCAGCGCGAGGTTGAACTCGCCGGCGGCCGCCCCAACGCTGGTCTCTGCCTGCATCGACTTGCCCGGTACGAAGCAGGTCTTCTCGTCGCTCCACTGCGCCTTGCCGCCGGACTGCGCAAACAGGTGCAGCACCGGGCTGAGGCCGCCCGACATTGCCACCAGGTCGCAGGCGAGCTTTGTCATCTTGCCGCCCACCTTGCCATTGACATAGCTGGCAACGCTGACCGACCTGACGTGCCGCTCCCCTGTGGCAGCCACCACCACCGCGCCGTTCATCACGGTCACGCCCTGCCGCTTCGCAGCCGCGGGCAGCGCGCCGCTGGTCGCGGCACGCGGATCGACGATCGTCACCTTCGCGCCGCACGCCTTCAGGTCGAGCGCCGCCTGGTAGCCGCGGTCGTTGTTGGTGAAGACCACTGCCTCGCGTCCCGGCAGCACGCTGTAGCGGTGGATGTAGGTCGACACCGCCGACGCCATCATCACGCCCGGCAGGTCGTTGTTGCCGAAGACGATCGGGCGCTCGTGCGCGCCGGTGGCGAGGATCACGCGTTTGGCCCGGATCTTCCACAGCAGCTCGCGCGAGCCGTGGCGCGCCGCTACCGCAAGGTGGTCGGTCAGGCGCTGCGTCACGGTGACGAGATTGTGGTCCTGGTAGCCGAAGGCGTTGCTGCGCGACAGGATCGTCACGTCCGGCAGCTTGCGCAGCTTGCCTTCGATCTCCGCCACCCACTGCAATGCCGGCTTGCCATTGATGTCGGCGCGCGCCGACAGCAGGCTGCCGCCGAGTTCGCACTGGTCGTCGACCAGGATCACGCGCGCGCCGGTCACCGCCGCCGCATGCGCGGCGGCGAGGCCGGCTGGCCCGCCGCCGACCACGAGCACATCGCAGTGCGCGTAGCATTTGTCGTAGCGGTCGGCGTCCAGCGTCGTGGGTGCCTTGCCCAGGCCGGCCGCCTCGCGGATCTTCTCCTCGTACCTCGGCCACATCTTGCGCGGCCACATGAACGTCTTGTAGTAGAAGCCGGCGGGCATGAAGCGGGCGAACTTCTGGTTGACCGCCATGCGGTCGCGCTCCAGGTCCGGCTCAGCGTTCACGCTGGTCGCGACGAGGCCCTGGTACAGCTCGATTTCCGTCGCACGCGCGTTCGGCACCGTGTAGGCGCCGCCCTCCAGCTGCACCACGGCATTCGGCTCGGCCACGTCGGCGGTCATGATGCCGCGCGGGCGGTGGTACTTGAAGCTGCGCGCAACGAAGCGGACGCCGTTGGCAAGCAGCGCCGAGGCCAGCGTGTCGCCCTGGAAGCCCTGGTACACGCGCCCGTTGAAGGTAAAGGACAGCGGCTTGCCGCGATTGATGCGGCCGCCCGTGCCGAGACGGTCTTTCTGGCTCATTGCTTGCCCTCCCTTCCTTGCTGTGAGTTCGCGGCGGGCTGGCCGAAGGTCTCGTAGCCCTTGATGTCATAACTGACGGTGTCGCGCTCGACCTTGAACCAGCGCCGGCAGCCCTGCGCATGGTTCCATTGCTCGCGATGCATGCCCCGCGTATTGGTGCGCATGAACAGGTAGTCGCCCCATTCCCGGTCGGACAGCTTGTCGGTGTCGAGCGGGCGCGCGATGTCGGCTTCGCCGCCGCACGAGAACTCGGATTCGGCGCGCGGACCGCACCAGGGACATTGGATCAGCAACATGTCTTGCTCCTCTCTTGCGTTCAGTGCGCAACGGCGGCGGCGCCGTGCTCGTCGATCAGGTGGCCGGTATAGAAGCGGTCGAGCGAAAAGGGCGCATTCAGCGCATGCGGCTGGTCGCGCGCAATGGTGTGCGCGTACGCCCATCCGGAGCCGGGAGTCGCCTTGAACCCGCCCGTGCCCCAGCCGCAGTTGAAATAGAGGCCCTTCACGTCGGTCTTGCTGATGATCGGGCACGCGTCGGGCGAGGTGTCGACGATGCCGCCCCACTGGCGATTCATGCGCACGCGCGAGAACACCGGGAACATCTCGACGATGGCCTGCAGCGTGCCTTCGATGACCTGGAAGCTGCCGCGCTGGCCGAAGCCGGTGTACTGGTCGATGCCCGCGCCGATCACCAGGTCGCCCTTGTCGGACTGGCTGATGTAGGCGTGCACCGCGTTGGACATGATCACCGAGTTGACCACCGGCTTGATCGGCTCGGACACCAGCGCCTGCAGCGGGTGGCTTTCCAGCGGCAGCCGGATGCCGGCCATGTCGGCCAGCGTGGTGGTGTTGCCGGCCGCGACCACCGCCACCTTCTTTGCCTTGATAAAGCCCTTGACCGTGTCGACGCCGACCACCGCGCCGCCATCGCGGCGGATGCCGGTGACCTGGCAGTTCTGGATGATGTCGACGCCGGCGCGGTCGGCGCCGCGGGCGAAGCCCCAGGCCACGGCATCGTGCCGGGCCACCCCGGCGCGGCGCTGGATCGATGCGCCCAGCACCGGGTAGCGGCTGTTCAGGTTGATGGTGGGCTCGATCTCCTTGACCTGCGCCGGCGTCAGGAACTCGGCGTCGACGCCGTTGAGGCGGTTGGCGTTCACGCGCCGCTCGGTGTCGCGCACGTCCTGCAGTGTGTGCGCCAGGTTCATCACGCCGCGCTGGCTGAACATGACGTTGTAGTTGAGGTCCTGCGACAGGCCCTCCCACAGCTTCATCGCCTTTTCGTAGAGCGCCGCGGACTCGTCCCACAGGTAGTTGGAGCGCACGATGGTGGTGTTGCGCGCGGTGTTGCCGCCGCCGATCCACCCTTTCTCGAGCACTGCCACGTTGGTGATGCCGTGCTCCCTGGCCAGGTAGTAGGCGGTCGCCAGGCCGTGCCCGCCGCCGCCGACGATGACCACGTCATACTCGCGCCTGGGCTCGGGGCTTCTCCACTGCTTCTCCCAGTTCTCGTGGTACGACAGCCCGTTGCGGAACAGGCTGAAGATCGAATAGCGGCTCATTTCCCAGACTCCCTTAGCATTCAATGACGTTCACGGCCAGGCCGCCGCGCGACGTCTCCTTGTATTTCGTCTTCATGTCGGCGCCGGTCTCGCGCATGGTCTTGATCACCGAGTCGAGCGACACGTAATGCTGGCCATCGCCCTTGAGCGCCATGCGCGAGGCGTTGAGCGCCTTGATCGCGCCCATCGCATTGCGCTCGATGCACGGGATCTGCACCAGCCCGCCGACCGGGTCGCAGGTCATGCCGAGGTTGTGCTCCATGCCGATCTCGGCGGCGTTCTCGACCTGGTCGGGGGTGCCGCCCATCACCGCCGCAAGCGCCGCCGCGGCCATCGAGCACGCCACGCCGACCTCGCCCTGGCAGCCGACCTCGGCGCCGGAGATCGACGCGGTCTCCTTGTAGATCATGCCGATCGCGGCCGCGGTCAGCAGGAAGTCGACGATGCCGTCGTCGTTCGAGCCGGGCACGAACTTCACGTAGTAGTGGAGCACCGCCGGAATCACGCCGGCCGCACCGTTGGTCGGCGCGGTGACGACGCGGCCGCCCGCGGCGTTCTCTTCGTTGACCGCCATCGCGTACAGGTTGACCCAGTCGAGCATCGACAGCGGATCGCGCAGCGATTCCTCGGAGCGCGTGCGCAGCCGGTGGTTGAGTTCCGCCGCGCGGCGCTTGACGCGCATCGGCCCGGGCAGCTCGCCCTCGACCTTGCAGCCGCGCTCGACGCAGGCCGCCATCGCGTGCCAGATCGCCAGCAGCCCGGCGCGCACATCCTCGGCCGGGCGCAGCGCGCATTCATTGCGAAAGACCAGCCCGGCGATCGACAGCCCGCTGGCGCCGCACGCCTGCATCAGCTCGGCGCCGGTGCGGAACGGGTACGGCACCTCCGCGGCCGCGCGCACGCCGTTGACGCGGTCGCCGTCGCGGTTGACGACGAAGCCGCCGCCGACCGAGTAATACTCCTTCTCGACCAGCAGCTGCCCCTGCTCGTCGAACGCCTGGAAGCGCATGCCGTTGGGATGCACCACGCTGCCGGTGCCGTTCATCAGGCGACGGTAGAAGCCGAGGTGCTCCTTTTCGTCGAAGCCGATCTCGTGCTTGCCGAGCAGCCGCATGCGCTTGTCCTTGCGGATCTGCGCCAGGCGCGGCTCGATCGAATCGGGATCGATGCGGTCGGGCAGGCTGCCTTCCAGGCCCAGCAGCACCGCCTTGTCGCTGCCATGGCCCTTGCCGGTCGCGCCGAGCGAGCCATACAATTCGGCCCGCACGCGGCACACGAAGCCGAGCAGGTTGGCATCCTCGAGATGCGATGCGAAGCGGCACGCGGCAATCATCGGGCCGACCGTATGCGAACTCGAGGGGCCGATGCCGATCTTGAACAAATCGAATACGCTGACATTCATCTGACTGCCTCTCTGCGGGGTGCTGGGGTGCTGGGGTGCTGTCGTTGGGAGCCAGTACAGCAGAGCGCGGGATTTGCAGATAGAACAAAACCGGCATCGGCGTGGGATGCCGGCGCCAGCAGCCTGGCCGTACCGGCCGGGATTTCGCTTTGGCGATGATTCGCGTCGGAATTGTGCAAGTCGACGGCGGGCCGATCGGCGACTCTGGCGACTCGGCGGGGGCGGAACGCGTCGTCCGCATGCCACTTTTCCGGCGACCGCGACGTCCCTGCCCTGCCCGTCGACTCCGGGCTAACCCGGATGCGCCGCCCCGCGCGGGCCTGTCAAGATGAATGCCGCCATGACCCCAGACGTACCCATTGCTCCCGCCGTTCCCCCCTCGGCGCCGGCGCCGCGGCGCATCCGCTTCGGCATCGTGCTGCTGCCGAATTTCACGCTGACCGCGTTTTCCGGCTTCGTCGACATGCTGCGGCTGTCGGCGGACGATGGCGACTACAGCAAGCCGGTACGCTGCGTCTGGAGCGTGATCGGCAACACACTTGCGCCGGTGCGCGCGAGCTGCGGGATCCAGGTCGCGCCGTGGGAGACCTTCGATGAAGCCGAGTCGTTCGACTACGTGGTGGTGGTCGGCGGGCTGCTCCACTCGGGGCCGCAGGCCGGGCCGGAGACGCTCGACTTCATCCGCCGCGCCGCGGGCGGCGGCGCGACCCTGGTGGGGATCTGCACCGGGGTCTTCTCGCTGATGCGCGCCGGCGTGCTCGACGGTCACCGCGCCTGCGTCAGCTGGTTCCACTACTGGGATTTCATCGAGCGCTTCCCGTCGGCCGATCCCGACCTGCTGATCGCCGACCGCCTGTTCGTGATCGACCGCCGGCGCATCACCTGCTCGGGCGGGCGCGCGTCCATCGACGTCGCCGCGGCGATCCTGCTGCGCCACTTCGACCATGCCACCGTGCAGAAGGCGCTGCGCATCCTGCTGGTCGGCGAGATGCAGAAGGGCAACGCGCCGCAGCCGCATCCGCCGGGCCTGGAGCCGGCCACGCACCCGAAGGTCAAGCGCGCGATCCTGCTGATGGAGCAGCATGTCGGGCGCGCCTTGCCGCTCGAGGAACTTGCCTGCAAGCTCGACCTGTCGGCCCGGCAGCTCGAGCGCCTGTTCAAGGCCGAGACCGGCAAGAGCCCGCAGGTGTTCGCCAGGCAGGTGCGGCTGCGCACCGCCGCGTGGCTGCTGACCAGCTCCGACCGCAGCGTTGCCGACATTGCGCTGAGCTGCGGCTTTGCCGACGCCTCGCACCTGGGACGCGAATTCCGCAAGCAGTACGGCGTGCCGCCCGCGACCTACCGCGACAAGGGCGCGCCGCCCGCCGAATCCGCATTCGCCGTGGGCGACGATGGCGACGATGGCGACGCAGCTTGCGCGCTGGTCGTGCCTGAGGGCGAAGACCGGGACGCCAGCCACGCCTGATCCCGGCCATCGGCCAACTTGGGTCGGATTTCGGACAAATCCATGCGGGCCAGATCCACTGCCCGCGCCGCTCGCCTTATAGTTTCGCGCTACGAACCAATCGACAGGACCGACCAATGAAAACACGTGCAGCAGTAGCCTGGGGTGCGGGAAAGCCGCTGACCATCGAAGACGTCGACCTCGACGGCCCGCGCGCCGGCGAAGTGCTGGTGGAAGTGAAGGCCACCGGCATCTGCCACACCGACTACTA
>NZ_QKZN01000020.1:0-54294 GCF_003254285.1 Cupriavidus phytorum | reverse complement strand
CGGCGTGCTGACCATATGGTTCAGCCGCTTCGAGATCGGCGAAATTAACCTGCACGCCGCTGCGGCGTGCAGGCCACAAACATCACCCAGGGACGTAACGTCCTGACCTCTACAATGTGTCCACCATGTCCTCGCACATGTGTCCACCATGTCCTCGGTCTATACAGCGGGAGAGGGGCGGGGGAGAGGGCCGGCGCCTCCACGAAGTCAACCGCATCAACCCCTGCGCCCACGTCATCCCCGGACCTCCGCCATGAACGTGATTCAATCTTGGACAGACGCCGTCACTGGCGTAGGCTGTCCGGATAGCGGCGGCATGCCGCGTCCTTCCCGGAGACAGCCATGGACGAAGAAACCTTCAACCTCAGCATCCGCAAGTTCCTGAAGGTGGTGGGCGTGAATTCCCAGCGCGAGATCGAGCAGGCCATCGCCCGTGCCGTGGCCGACGGCTCGCTGGCGGGCAACGAGCACCTGCCGGTGTCGGTGACGCTGGAGCTGGCGGCGGTGAAGCTGCAGGCGCGCTTCGACGGCGAGATCCGGCTCGAGTAGGCCGGCGGCTGCGCCATCGCCGGCTAGGCCGCCGGCACGCCTTCCTTGCGCATCCCGCGCATACGGTATTCCCCCGGCGCCACGCCGGTCCATTTCTTGAAGGCGCGGTGGAACGTGCTGGGCTCGGAAAAGCCGAGCCGCAGTGCCACGTCCTGCAGCGTCATGCCGGGGCGCTCCATCATGCCGATGGCCACGTCGCGCCGCAGGCTGTCCTTGATGCTCTGGTAGCCGCGGCCTTCGTCGCGCAGGCGGCGGCGCAGGGTCTGCGGGGTAAGCCGCAGCAGCTGCGCCATCTGCTCCAGCGACGGCAGTTCGTCGTCCAGGTGCGAGCGCAGGTGCTGCCGGATGCGTTCGGCCAGGCAGCTGTTGTCGCGGTAGCGGATCAGCAGGTTGCGCGGGGTCTCGTGCAGGAAGTCGCGCAGGCTGGCCGCGTCCTGCATCACCGGCAGGCGCAGCGAGGCCGCGTCGAAGTGCAGCGCGGTAACGGGCTGGCCGTAGCTGACCCTGGCCTTGAACACGCGCTCGGTATCGGTGCGGCCCTGCGACGCGGCGGCGCTCAGGTCGACGCGCGTCAGCGGGATCTGACCGGCCACCAGCCAGCTGACCAGCGCATAGGCATGGAACACGAAGGTCGATTCGGCAAAGCTGCGGCAGGCCGACGCGGACGCGCGCGGATGCAGCACCACTGCGGCGGTGTTGCCGTCGGTGCCCACATGCAGGCGCGGCGCGAAGGCGTCGATATGCTGGCGGTACAGGCGCAGCCCGGTGCGGATGGCGTCCTCGAGCGTGGCGCAATGGACCAGGCTGCGGCACACCTGCGCGAACACGCCGGGTGTCACGGGCCGGTCCAGCAGGCCCCACAATTCGTCGCGCGTGACCCGGCGCAGCGTGCGGATCAGCGCCGCATACTGGCCCTGCGTCACGCGCGCGCTGGGCGAGGCCAGCAGCGCCGGCGAGATATCCGCGCGGCGCAGCAGCGCGTCGATGTCGTAACCAAGCCGCCGCGCTCCCTGCAGGATATGCGTCACATGCTGGATGGCGATGGTGTGGCGAGCCGGCGCGGGCGGCTCCGCCGTCGCGCCCGATGCCGGCAGGCTGCCGGCGTCGCGCAGGCGCGCTCCCGGCAGCGCGTGCCCGGAAATGTGCGGCTTGCCCGGCATCGGCGGGCGCAGCGATGGCAGAACGGCTGTTTGCATGGGTCTCCTCGTCACGGCGACGCGCCGGTGCCGGCCTGTCCAGGCCTTTTCAGCCCTCTGGCCACATCATGGCGCCACCTTAGCAAGCCCGCGCGGCGCCGCACAATCGGGATTTGCCAAAGCCTGCCTTCCGCCTGAGCGATTCGGCCAATCATTTTGGCGCGTCTGGTCATTGTCCACGCACCGCAGCATCGCGCACTCTCCGGCAAGTACCTCTACAAGGCCGGCCCACCGGCCCGGGCGGATCCTGCAACGGGCAAAAAGCCCCGTGCCCGCCCCCGGAAAAACCAAAGGAGACAGCACATGCAGGCAGATCGTCGCAGTGGGGAGCGTAGTCCGCGTCGCCGTACCCTCGGCCGCCTCGGCGCCGGATTGCTGGCGTGGAGCGGACTCGCAGCCGGCATGCTGGGCGCGGGCGTGGCCCACGCCCAGGCTGATTTCCCGGCACGCACCGTGCGCATGGTGGTGCCGTTCCCGGCCGGCGGCGCCACCGACGTGCTGGCGCGCGCGCTGGCCGAGGGCCTGGGCAAGCAGTGGAAGCGGCCGGTGGTGGTGGAGAACCGCCCGGGCGCCAGCGGCATGCTGGGCGCCGAAGTGGTCGCCCGTGCCGAGGCCGACGGCCATACCGCGCTGCTGACCATCACGCCGCTGGTGCAGGCGCCGAGCCTGTATGCGCGCGCGCCGTACGACCCGGTGAAGGATTTCGCCGCGGTGTCCGAGCTCGGCACCACCAACCTGGTGTTCGCGGTCAATACCAACGCCGTGCCGGCCACCAACCTGAAGGACTTTATCGCGCTGGTGCGTACCAAGCCCAGGCAGTTCTCTTATGGCTCGTTTGGCGCGGGCTCCAGCGGCCACCTGTATGGCGAGGTCTTCAACGATGCCGCCAAGATCGACATGCTCCATGTCTCGTACAAGGGCGAGGCGCCGGAGCTGAACGACCTGCTCGGCGGCCAGGTGCCGGCCGCGGTGATCTCGGTGATGGGCGCCAAGCCCCATGTCGCCACCGGCCGCCTGCGTGCGCTGGCGGTGACCGGACCCGCGCGCGCGCCGCAACTGCCGGACGTGCCGACCTTCCGCGAGGCCGGCATCGAAGGCATGGACGCAATGGGCTGGTTCGGCCTGCTGCTGCCGGCCGCCACGCCGCGCCCGATCGTCGAGAAATTCTCCGCCGACGTCAACCGCGTGCTGGCCCAGCCCGATGTGCGCAAGCGTATGAACGACCTCGGCGTGATCCTGACCGGCAGCACGCCGGATGCATTCGCCCAGACCATCCAGGCCGACTACGTGCGCTGGGGCAAGGTGATCCGCACGCGCAATATCCGCCTGGATTGAGCTCCCTTTCCGCTTGAACTGAATCCGACTCGCATTTGACCCACCCATTGCTGCAATGAAGCCTGCCACACGCACCACCCAGCCGTTCCGTTCCCCCGCCTGGCCGCCCGGCCTGCCCGCCACGCTGCATACGCCGCGCACCAGCCTGTTCTACAACGTCGAGGTCGCGGCGCAGCGCTATCCGGACAAGACCGCGATCCAGTACTTCGGCACCCCGATCTCGTATGGCGAGCTGCGCGAAGAGATCGAACGGATGGCCGGCTACCTGCAGCAGGCCTGCGGCATCCAGCCCGGCGACCGGGTGGTGCTGTTCAGCCAGAACTGCCCGCAGTTCATCATTGGCTACTACGCCATCCTGCGCGCCGAGGGCGTGGTGGTGCCCGCCAACCCGATGTGGCTGGAAGCCGAACTGGCCCACGTGGTGCAGGACAGCGGCGCGGTCGCCGCCTTCGCCGGCAGCGAGCTGTACTCGCGCATGACGCCGCTGCACGGTCCCGCGCTGCGCCACGTGATCCTGCACGACTACGCGGGCATGCTGCGCGACGACGGCGGCTTGCCGGTGCCGGCCTGGCTGCGCGAAGCGCCGCCCGCGCCGCAGGCTGCTCCCTCCGGCGCGATGCCGGTGGCATGGGACACCGCCAGCCGCGCCGGACACCGGCCGCTGCCACACCAGGCCGGCCACGACACGCTGTGCATGCTGGCCTATACCTCGGGCACCACCGGCAATCCCAAGGGCTGCATGCATACCCACGGCACGCTGATGACCGCGGCCGCCGGTTCGGTGATCTGGCGCGGCGGCTCGCCCGAATCGGTGGTGCTGGCGGTAGCGCCGATGTTCCACCTGCTGGGCATGCAGAACTGCATGAACTCGCCGCTCTACCTTGGCGCGACGGTGGTGCTGATGCCGCGCTGGGACCGGGCGCTGGCCGCGGACCTGATCGAGCGCTACCGCGTCTCGGTGTGGGGCGCGCCGCCGGCGATGATGGTGGACTTCTTCTCCCAGCCCGGCATCGACGCGCGCGACCTGTCCAGCCTGGCCTACGTCGGCGGCGGCGGCGCGGCCATGCCGGAAGCGGTGGCCAACATGCTGCAGCAGCGCTTCGGGCTGCCCTATGTCGAGGCCTACGGCATGACCGAGACCGCGGCCTTCATCCTGTCGAACCCGCGCAACCAGCCCAAGCGCGAATGCCTGGGCATCGCCACCTTCGGCGTGGACGCGCGCGTGGTCGACCCCGAAACGCTGCGCGAGCTGCCGCACGGCGAGACCGGCGAGATCGTGGTCCACGGCGGCCAGGTGATGCAGGGCTACTGGCGCAACGAAGACGCCAACGCCGCCACCTTCATCGAGCTCGACGGCAAGCGCTTCCTGCGCACCGGCGACCTGGGCTTCATGGACGAGGACGGCTACTTCTTCATGCGCGACCGCCTCAAGCGCATGATCAACGCGTCGGGCTACAAAGTCTGGCCGGCCGAGGTAGAGAACATGCTGTACGGCCACCCGGCCATCCACGAGGCCTGCGTGATCGCGGCGCGCGACGAGCGCCGCGGCGAAACCGTCAAGGCGGTGGTGGCGCTGCGCCCCGACGCGCGCGGCACGGCCGAGGCCGACCCCGAACGCATCATGGCCTGGTGCCGTGAGCACATGGCGGCGTACAAGGTGCCGCGCATCGTCGACGTGGTCGACGCGCTGCCCAAGTCGGCCACCGGCAAGATCCTGTGGCGCGCGCTGCAGGAGCGCGAGATGCAGGCGGACCATCCCGGCAACTGATGGTGGCGGTGATGCCCACCCAGCGCAGCAACCCGAGGAGCAAAGAGAGAGACACCATGCAGCAGAGCAGACGCAACTGGCTGGCGCAGGCCGGCACCCTGGCCGGCGCGGCCATCCTTGGCAACGCGGGCCAGGCCTTCGCGCAGCAGCCGTACCCCGCCAAGCCGATCCGGCTGATCGTGCCATACCCGGCCGGGGGCGGCACCGATACCGTGGGGCGGCTGATCGGCCAGCGCCTGGCCGAAAGCCTGGGCCAGCCGGTGGTGGTGGAAAACAAGCCCGGCGCCAGCGGCATGCTGGGCAACGACACCGTCGCCAAGGCGCCGGCCGACGGCTACACCCTGCTGCTGGCGATCACCGCGCTGATCCAGTCGCCGGCGCTGTACAAGCGCACCCCGTACGACGTCGCCAAAGACTTCACCCCGGTGTCGCTGATCGCCAAGTCTTCCGACCTGTTCGTGGTGCCCAACCGCGTGCCGGCCAGCACCATGCGCGAATTCCTGGCGCTGGCCAAGGCCGGCAAGCTCAGCTATGGCTCGTACGGCAACGGCACCTCGTCGCACCTGCACGGCGAGCTGCTGCGGCAGCAGGCCGGCATCGAGATCGCGCATATCCCGTACAAGGGCGCGGCGCCGCTGATGAGCGACCTGCTCGGCGGCCAGGTGGACAGCGCCTTTGTCGACGTGACCTCGGCCAACCCCTATCTCACCAGCGGCAAGTTCAAGATCCTGGGCATCACCGGGACCCAGCGCTACAAGGCGCTGCCCAATGTGCCGACCTTCTCCGAACTGGGCCTGGCGGGGTTCGAGCCCAATGGCTGGTTCGGGCTGTTCCTGCCCGGCAATGCGCCCAGGGACGTGACGGCAAAACTGGCCGCCGAGACCGCGCGCATCGTGCGGCTGCCCGAAGTGACGGCAAAGCTCGCCGGCATGGGTTTGCAGCCGGTCGGCTCGACGCCGCAGGAACTGGCTGCCGTGGTCGCCGGCGACACGCCCAAGTGGGCGAAGATCGTGCGCGACGCCAACATCCAGCTCGACTGACACCGTAGCAGAGGCCAAGCCATGGAAACCATCCGTTTTGCCCTGGAGGACGGCATCGCCACGCTGACGCTGGACGCGCCGGCGCGCAAGAACGCGCTGTCGCTGCAGATGCGCGAGGAGATCGGCGAAGTGATTCGGCGGATACGGGACGACGACAGCGTGCGCGCCCTGATCCTGACCGCGGCCGGCACCGATTTCTCGTCGGGCGGCGACATCAGCTCGATGCAGGTCGAGATCAGCGCCGAGCAGGGCCGCAGGCGGCTGCGCAAGCTGCACGGCTGGCTGGAAGACCTGCTCCAGCTCGACGTGCCGGTCATTGCCGCGGTCGACGGCGCCGCCTATGGCGCGGGCTTCAGCCTGGCGCTGACGGCCGACATCATCCTCGCCACGCCGCGTGCGCGCTTCGGGCTGCCGTTCCTGCGCATGGGGCTGGTGCCGGACTGTGGCGTGTTCTACACGCTGCCGCGCATGATCGGCCTGCAGCGGGCCAAGGCGCTGATGTTCTCGATGCGAGAGCTCGATGCCCAGGCCGCGCAAGACCTTGGCATCGTCATGGAAATCGTGCCGGCTGACGGTTTGCAGGCGCGCGCCCGGGCGCTCGCGCAGGCATTCACCGAGGCCTCGCCGGTGGCGGTCAGCCTGACCAAGCAGGCGCTCAACGCGTCGCTGGGCCAGGACCTGGGCACCATGCTGGCGATGGAGGCGGACGCGCAGGGCATCGCCTTCTCCACCGGCTACCGCCGCGAGGCCGCCGACCGCTTCATGGCCAAGCAGCCGCTGCGCTACCGCTGGCCGGACTGAAAGGACAGGACAAGGCTTGCTGCCCCGCAGCATCGGCCACCCTGTTCTTCGCCCCTATTTATATAGGCAGGTTTCCGGCATCGTCCGACGCCTGCCGCTTCATTGTTCACGTTTACCCTGATACCGGTACGACTTATGGGATCCCAAGACCAGAACGCGGCGCCCGCCGCACGCCAGACCCCCTGGATGAACGAAGAGCTGGAAATGTTCCAGGACACGGTGCGCCGCTTCGTCGAGCGCGAACTCGCCCCCAACGAGGCGCGCTGGGCCGTACAAGGCTACATCGACCGCGACATGTGGCGCCGCGCCGGCCAGATCGGGCTGCTGTGCGCCAGCATCCCCGAGGAATACGGCGGCGGCGGCGGCACCTTCGCCCACGAGGCCATCATCACCCAGGAGATGTCGCGCGCGGTCTGCACCAGCCTGGGCAACAACGTGCACAGCGGCATCGTGGCCCATTACCTGCTGCGCTACGGCACCGAGGCGCAGAAGCAGAAATGGCTGCCGCAGATGGCCAGCGGCGAACTGGTGGCCGCCATCGCGATGTCGGAACCCGGCGCCGGTTCCGACCTCAAAGCGATACGCACGCGCGCGCTGCGGGAACCGACCGCGGACGGAGACTGCTATCGCATCAACGGCGCCAAGACCTTCATCACCAACGGCTACCACGCCGACCTGATCTGCGTGGTGGCCAAGACCGATCCGGAAGCCGGCTCGCGCGGCGTGTCGCTGGTCATGGTGGAAACCCGCGACCTGCCGGGTTTCCGTCGCGGCCGCATCCTGGAAAAGATCGGGCAGAAGGGCCAGGACACCGCCGAGCTGTTCTTCGACGACGTGCTGGTGCCCTGCGACAACCTGCTCGGCACGCAGGAAGGGCAGGGCTTTTACCAGCTGATGCAGCAGCTGCCGCAGGAACGCATGATCATTGCGCTGGGCGCGGTCGCCACCATGCAGCGCGCGATCGAGCTGACCACCGACTACGTGCGCCAGCGCAAGGTGTTCGGCCAGCCGCTCGGCGACCTGCAGAACACCCGTTTCAAGCTGGCCGAATGCAAGACCGTGGCCACCATCGCCGCGACCTTCGTCGACGACTGCATGCAGCGCCTGATGGACGGCCAGCTCGACGCGGCGACCGCGGCGATGGCCAAATGGTGGTGCACCCAACAGAACTGCCAGGTCATCGACGAGTGCCTGCAGTTGCACGGCGGCTATGGCTACATGCTGGAATACCCGATCGCGCGCATGTACGCGAACGCACGCGTCAGCAAGATCTTCGGCGGCTCCAACGAGATCATGAAGGAGCTGGTCGCGCGCACGCTGTGAGCGTCGTCAGCGCGGGCGCTGCGCTATCAGCACTGTCTGTGTGCTAGTGCGCGCAGGCAGCGCGAGGCAGCGCAAAACGCCTGACGACATGCGCAAAAATGAAAGCCGGCAGCCCTGCCGGCTTTCGTGCTTATGGTTACAAAACCGGATGTGCACGGATCGCGGGAAAGGTGTAAGGTGTGTCACAAGCATGGTCAATGGCCCGTCGCGCGCGGGGGCGAAGCCGAGTGGAATCAGCCAAAGGCTGACAGCGACATCCGGCAGGAATGCAGCGGGAATTGCAGCAGCGACGCAGCAGCGAAACACCCGTTGCATCGATGCAAGATTCGTCAACTCGGACTCCACCATCGCCGTTATTTGACTATGATGAAGTAAAGACTTCGCAACATGACAGGTCGCCAGGCCGGGGTGGTGTACCGCGAACGTTGCGCGAAGCCTTGGGGGTAGCACTACCTACGCCTCGGACGTGAACTCTGACGGGAGTGAGGTATGGACATTTTTGGCCATTACGCTACGCGGTTCGAAGCTCGCAAGGAAGAGGAATACAGCATCCAGGAATACCTGGAGATCTGCAAGAAGGATCCGACTGCCTACGCGACCGCTGCCGAACGCATGCTCGCCGCGATCGGTCAGCCTGAGCTGGTGGATACCCACCACGATCCCAGGCTGTCCCGCCTGTTCTTCAACAAGGTCATTCGCATCTATCCGGCCTTCCGCGACTTCTACGGCATGGAGGACACGATCGAGCAGATCGTCTCGTTCTTCAAGCACGCGGCGCAGGGCCTGGAAGAGCGCAAGCAGATCCTGTATCTGCTCGGGCCTCCCGGCGGCGGCAAGTCCTCGCTCGCGGAGAAGCTGAAGGCGTTGATGGAGCAGATTCCCATCTACGCGCTGAAGGGGTCGCCCATTCACGAGTCGCCCCTGGGCCTGTTCTCGCCCGAAGAAGATGGCAAGATACTGGAAGAGGACTACGGCATCCCGCTGCGCTATCTCAATACCATTGCCTCGCCATGGGCAGTGAAGCGCCTGCACGAGTTCAACGGCGACATCACCAAGTTCAAGGTGGTGAAGCTGCGTCCGTCGGTGCTGTCGCAGATCGCGATCTCGAAGACCGAGCCGGGCGACGAGAACAACCAGGACATTTCGTCGCTGGTGGGCAAGGTCGACATCCGCAAGCTCGAGGACTTCCCACAGGACGACCCGGACGCGTACTCGTATTCCGGCGGCCTGTGCCTGGCCAACCGCGGCCTGCTCGAGTTCGTCGAAATGTTCAAGGCGCCGATCAAGGTGCTGCACCCGCTGCTGACCGCGACCCAGGAGGGCAACTACAAGGGCACGGAAGGCTTCGGCGCGATCCCGTTCGACGGCGTCATCCTGGCGCACTCGAACGAGGCCGAGTGGCAGACCTTCAAGGCGGACAAGAATAACGAGGCCTTCCTCGACCGGATCTATATCGTCAAGGTCCCTTACTGCCTGCGCGTGTCCGACGAGGTCAAGATCTACGACAAGCTGTTGCGCAGCAGTTCGCTGTCGGCCGCGCCGTGCGCGCCCAACACGCTGAAGATGATGGCGCAGTTCGCCGTGCTCACGCGCATCAAGGAGCCGGAGAATTCCAACATCTTCTCGAAGATGCGCGTCTACGACGGCGAGAGCCTGAAGGACGTGGACCCGAAGGCGAAGTCGTACCAGGAATACCGCGACTACGCCGGCATCGACGAGGGCATGAACGGTCTGTCGACGCGCTTCGCGTTCAAGGTCCTGTCCAAGGTCTTCAACTTCGACAACACCGAAGTGGCGGCCAACCCGGTGCACCTGCTGTACGTGCTCGAGCAGCAGATCGAGCGCGAGCAGTTCCCGCCGGAGCAGGAAGCCAAGCTGCTGTCGTATATCAAGGAGTACCTGACCACGCCGTTCGTTGAGTTCATCGGCAAGGAGATCCAGACCGCTTACCTGGAATCGTATTCGGAGTACGGGCAGAACATCTTCGACCGCTATGTGGTGTTCGCCGACCTGTGGATCCAGGACCAGGAGTACCGCGATCCCAACACCGGCGAAATCCTCGACCGCAACGCGCTGAACGACGAGCTGGAAAAAGTGGAAAAGCCCGCGGGGATCTCGAACCCGAAGGATTTCCGCAACGAGATCGTCAATTTCGTGCTGCGGGCGCGGGCCAACAACGGTGGCAAGAACCCGGTCTGGACCAGTTATGAAAAGCTGCGGATGGTGATCGAGAAGCGCATGTTCTCCACCACGGAGGACCTGCTGCCGGTGATCTCGTTCAACGCCAAGTCTTCGCGCGAAGACCAGGACAAGCACGAGAACTTCGTCAACCGCATGGTCGAGAAGGGGTACACGCCCAAGCAAGTGAGACTGTTGGTGGAGTGGTATCTGCGCGTAAGAAAGTCATCGTAACGGCGCCGCGGAACAGGTCTCTCAACGAGGGCAACATATGGCTACGGTCATCGATCGGCGCGAAAACGGCGGCAACAAGAGTGCCGTCAACCAGCAACGCTTCATCAAGCGCTACCGCGAGCAGATCCGGCAAGCGGTGGCAAAGGCGGTGTCCGGCCGGAAGATCATGGACATCGAGCAGAGCGGGCAGGTGTCCATTCCGGTCAAGGACATCAGCGAACCGATCTTCCACCACGGCCCGGGCGGGCGGCGCGAGTGGATTCACCCTGGCAACAAGAAGTTCGTCAAGGGTGATTCCTTCGACCGCCAGCAGCAGGGCGGCGGCGGCAGCGGTTCGCGGGCCAGCGACAGCGGCGAGGGCGAGGACGATTTCGTCTTCACGCTGTCGCGCGAGGACTTCCTCAATTTCTTCTTCGAGGACATGGCGCTGCCGGACCTGGCCAAGCGCCACCTCGCCAAGATCGCCGAGGTGCGCAAGGTGCGCGCCGGCTATTCGATCGACGGCACCCCGTCCAACCTGTCGATCCTGCGCACCATGCGCAGCTCGCTGGGGCGGCGCATCGCCTTGTCCAGCCCTTACCAGAAGCGCCTGCGCCAGCTGGAGCTGGCCTATGCCGAGGCGCTGGAGCAGGACGGACCGTATGCCGAAGGCACGCTCGAGCTGATGGAGAAGATGCGGCACCTGCGCGCCTGCATCGACCGCGTTCCCTTTATCGAGAAGCTCGACCTGCGCTACAACAACCGCGTGCTGAAGAAGCGCCCGCAGGCCCAGGCGGTGATGTTCTGCCTGATGGACGTGTCCGGCTCGATGGATGAGAGCCGCAAGGACCTGGCCAAGCGCTTTTTCATGCTGCTGTACCTGTTCCTGAAGCGCAACTACGAGCGCATCGACGTGGTGTTCATCCGCCATCACACCGTGGCGAAGGAAGTCGAAGAGGAAGATTTCTTCCACTCGCGCGAGTCCGGCGGCACCGTCGTGTCGAGCGCGCTGAAGCTGATGGTAGAGGTCATCCACGACCGCTATCCGCCCAGCCAGTGGAACATCTATTGCGCGCAGGCCTCGGACGGGGATAACTGGGCCGGCGATTCCGAGTTGTGCGGGCGGCTGCTGCGCGAGTCGATCCTGCCGCTGGTGCAGTATTACGCCTATGTGGAGGTAGCGTCGGAAGAGCCGCAGAACCTCTGGGAAGAGTATCTGACGGTGAAGAGCCAGTTCGATCACTTTGCGATGCAGCGCATCATCGGCGCGGACGAGATCTACCCGGTGCTGCACGACCTGTTCCAGAAACGCGCGGCATAATCAGTGCTGGCCGGTGGATTGCCGGCAAGCCGCGGTGAAGAAGGCAATATTGGCAAGACAGGGGATCCGGCGGCGCGCCCGCGCCGCAAGCACCGGCCTGCCTGTCTTGCCCGGACAAAAGGGGCGAAGATGGCTTATCTGTCCACGGGTTCGGAATGGACCTTCGAGTTGATCAACCGGTATGACCGCGAGATTTCTCGCATCGCCGGCGAATTCGGCCTGGATACCTATCCCAATCAGATCGAGATCATTACCGCGGAGCAGATGCTCGACGCCTATGCGTCGGCGGGGCTGCCGGTGGGCTACAGCCACTGGTCCTACGGCAAGCATTTCCTGGCGTCGGAGCGCAGCTACCAGCGCGGGCACATGGGGCTGGCCTACGAGATCGTGATCAACTCCAATCCCTGCATCGCCTACCTGATGGAGGAGAACACCATGCCGATGCAGGCGCTGACGATTGCGCATGCCTGCTACGGCCATAATTCCTTCTTCAAGGGCAACTACCTGTTCCGCACCTGGACCAACGCGGACGCCATCGTCGACTACCTGCTGTTCGCCAAGAACTATGTAGCCGAGTGCGAGCAGCGCTACGGCGAGCAGGAGGTGGAACTGCTGCTGGACTCCTGCCACGCGCTGCAGAACTACGGCGTGGACCGCTACAAGCGGCCCAAGAAGCTGTCGATCACCGAGGAAAAGGCGCGTCAGGCCGACCGCGAGAACTACCTGCAGATGCAGGTCAACGACCTGTGGCGCACGCTGCCCAAGCACCGGCCGCACGCGCTGGCGTCGGACGACGACACGCCCGAGCCGGATGTGCCGTTCCCGCCCGAGCCGCAGGAGAACCTTTTGTACTTCATCGAGAAGAACGCGCCCAAGCTGGCACCGTGGCAGCGCGAGATCGTTCGCATCGTGCGCAAGATCGCGCAGTACTTCTATCCGCAGCGCCAGACCAAGGTGATGAACGAAGGCTGGGCCACGTTCTGGCACTACACCATCATCAACCAGCTGTACGAGGAAAAGCTGGTCAACGACGCCTTCATGATGGAGCTGCTGCAGGCGCACACCAACGTCATCTACCAGCCGCCGTACCACAGCCCCTACTACAGCGGCATGAACCCCTACACGGTGGGCTTCCTGATGTTCCAGGACCTGCGCCGCATGTGCGAGAACCCGACCGACGAGGACTACCGCTGGGCGCCCGAGATCGCCGGCACCGACTGGCGCAAGACGCTGGACTTCGCCATGCGCAACTTCAAGGACGAGAGCTTCCTGCTGCAGTTCCTGTCGCCGCGCGTGATCCGCGAACTGAAGCTGTTCTCGGTACTGGACGATGACCGCGAAGGCAAGCTGCGCGTGACCGCGATCCATGACGACGAGGGCTACCGCGCGATTCGCCAGCTGATGGCGGCGCAGTACGACCTGTCCAGCATGGAGCCCAATATCCAGGTTACCAACGTCGATGTCGGCGGCGACCGCTCGCTGACGTTGCGCCACCTGCAGAACGACCGGCGTCCGCTGGCGCACAACTTCGATGAGGTGGTGCGGCACGTGACCCGGCTATGGGGCTTTACCGTGCGGCTGGAGGTGGCCTATGAAGACGGCCGCACCGAGCTCAAGTACGAATGCAAGCCTGAGCGCCGCCACCGCCGCCCGCACGGCAGCGGGCTGAGCCTGGCCGCCTGACCGACAGGCGGCGCCGCTGGCCCCGCCGCTTCAGGCGGCGGGCGCCGGTTCGCACCAGTCGCGCACCAGTTCCACCGCGTTGCGGCCGTCGCTGGCACAGACCGCTTCGCCCAGCACGCGGCCCCACCACTGTTCCGACCCGTCCGCCACGCGCCACGCATGCAGCCGGCGCGTATAGAGCTGCAGGTCATATTCCTCGGTAATGCCGATCGCGCCGTGCACGGCATGCGCGATCGCGGCCACCGGCGTGACCGCGTCGCTGGCGCGCAGCTTGCCGATCGCCGCGCGCAGGCGGTCGGGCGTGGCGCCGTCGCTGTCGCAGGCCAGCTGCGCGGCCACCCGCGCCGCGGCGACATGCTCTGCCATCTCGCTGACCTGGTGCTGGATTGCCTGGAACTTGCCGATGGCGCGGCCGAACTGCTGGCGGTCGTTGGCGTATTGCAGCGTCATATCGAGCACATGCGACAGCGCGCCGGCCAGTTGTGCCGCGTGCAGGCAGGCGCCCAGCGTGCGCACGGTGCCGGCCGGCAGCTGGAATGCCGCGGGCGCGGCGGGGTCCGGGCGCGGCACGCGCCGGGTCAGGTCGCCGTGCGCACCGGTGGCCTCGGCGCGCGCCGCCGCGGCGGGCAGCAGCAGGCAGCGCTCGCCGTCCTGCAGCAGGAACCATTGCGCATGGCGGGCGTCCGCAGCCAGCGTGGCGGCGGCGCCGTCGTCGAAGCTTGCCAGCGCGATCGGGCCGTCTGGCAGCGCGACGCCGCCGGCCTGCAGCAGCGCGCGCGCAAAGATGGTCTGCGCCAGCGGCAGCGGCAGGGCGTGGCGGCCGGTGACGAACAGCACCGGCGTCAGTTCGCGCAGCGGCAGCGCGGCGCCGCCGGCGGATTCGGGCAACAGGCAGTCGGCGAAGCCGCTGTCTTGCAGCGCTTGCCATAGCGGCTGCGGATTGGCCTGCTGTTCCAGCGCGCGCACCGTGGCGGGCGTGCAGCAGTCGCGCAGCAGCGCGTCGAGGACATCGGAGTAGGCGTTATGCATGGGCAGTCTCGTTCAGGATGGCGGTCGGCGGGAGCGGATCAGCGCAGGCCCAGCCCGCGCGCGATCATGCCGCGCAGGATTTCGCGGGTACCGCCGCGCAGCGAGTACGACGGCGCGATCTGCGTCACATAGGCCAGCGTGCGGTACAGCGCTCCGTCGGCCGCGAGTGCCGGTTCGTCGCCGAGCGCGGCTTCCACCAGGGCCGGCACCGACTGCTCGAAGGTGGTGCCCAGGTCCTTCACCAGCGCGGCCTCCACCACCGGGCTTTCGCCCGCGGCCAGCCGCGCCGTGACCGCCAGCGACATTGCGCGCAGCACCGCCAGGTGGCCGGCGAGGCGGCCGGCGGTGACAGTGTCGCGCCGCGCCGGCGGCAGCCGGCGCAGGGCGTCGAGCCAGGTGTCGAGCAGCACTACGCTGGAATACAGCCGCTCCGGGCCGCTGCGCTCGAATGCCAGCTCGGCGTTGACCTGCTCCCAGCCG
Source organism: Cupriavidus phytorum (assembly GCF_003254285.1). Classification (NCBI taxonomy): domain Bacteria; kingdom Pseudomonadati; phylum Pseudomonadota; class Betaproteobacteria; order Burkholderiales; family Burkholderiaceae; genus Cupriavidus; species Cupriavidus phytorum. Next base: position 39,378 of record NZ_QKZN01000020.1, on the reverse strand, counting down.
CTGCCTTCGTTGCCGACCAGCGCATCCGCGGCCAGCGCCACGTCGTCGAAGGTCACTTCCGAGAAGTGCGCATCGCCGGCCAGGTCGCGGATCGGCCGCACCGTGACGCCCGGCGCATGCAGGTCGACGATGAACTGCGACAGCCCGGCCTGCCGGTCCTGCGGCGTGCCCGAGGTGCGCACCAGCGCGATCATGAAGTGGCAGCGGTCGGCATTGGTGGTCCAGATCTTGCGCCCGTTCAGGCGCCAGCTGCCATCCGGCTGGCGCACCGCGCGCGTGGCCACGCTGGCCAGGTCAGAGCCGGAATTGGGCTCGCTCATGCCGATGCAGAAGAAGGCCTCGCCGCGGCTGATCGCGGGCAGGTAGCGCGCCTTCTGCGCGTCGTTGCCGTAGCGCAGGATCAGCGGGCCGCTCTGGCGGTCGGCGATCCAGTGCGCCGACACCGGCGCGCCGGAGGCCAGCAGCTCTTCCACCAGCACGAAGCGCGAGAACGGGTCCAGTCCCGCGCCGCCGTACTGCGCCGGCAGCGTGATGCCGACCCAGCCGCGCGCGGCCAGCGCCCGGCTGAAGCCGGCATCGAAGCCCATCCACGAGCGCGCCCGCGTTTCCGGCGGCAGCGCCGGCAGGTGCTGGTCCAGGAAGGCCCGCACCTCGGCGCGGAATGCCGCGGCGTGGGGCGGCAAGGTGGTGAGGGTGAAGGTGGAGAGCAATGCGGTCACGTTTGAGTCCTGTCGCTTGATATGGCAGAGGCGTGCCTTGGATGCCGCGCAGCGTTACCGACCCGCCAGCAGCCGGCGCGCGGTATAGGTCATCACCTTTTCCCCGCGCTGGTTGAACACCTCGATGCGCGAGTCCACCACGGCGCGGCCGCTGCGCGAGGTCGGGCGGATGCCGGTCACGGTCACGGTGGCGTGGATGGTGTCGCCGACCAGCACCGGGCCGTGGATCTGCTGCGTCAGCTCCAGCATCGCCAGCCCGGTGCCCTGGATCATGGTCTGCAGGATGAAGCCCTCGATCAGCGCATAGGTCAGCGCCGCCGGCACCGGCCGGCCCTGGATCGCGCCGCCGTCGTAGCCGGCTTCGATGAAGATGGCCTCGACCATGCCGGTGACCGAGATGAAGTTGACCAGGTCGGTCTCGGTCACGGTGCGGGCAAAGGTGCGGAAGGCCTGGCCCTGGTGCAGGTCTTGCCAGTAGAAGCCCTGGCCCAGGCGGGGCAGTTCGGCATGCGTCATGGTGTCTCCGTGGCGGCGGCGCAGTGCGCGGCGCCGCTCTGTTGCAGCTGTGCGATCTGTTCTTCAGCGAGGCCGGCCCCGGCCAGCACCGCGCGGGTGTGCTCGCCCAGGCGCGGCGGCAGCGCCAGCGGCGCGCGCTGGCCGTCGAAACGCACCGGCGCCCCGGGAAAGCGCAGCTTGCCCATGGCCGGATCGTCGGCGGTCTCGAAGAAGCCGGTGGCGGCCAGGTGCGGATCGCGCGGCAGGTCGTCGAGTGTGTTGATGCGCGCCACCGGGATCTGCAGCCGTTCGCACAGCGCCACCCAGTGCGCGGTGCCGTGCGCCTGCACGATCTCGCCGGTCAGTTCGTACAGGGTCTCGATATGCTCGGTGCGCGCGGCGATGTCGGCAAAGCGCGCATCGGCAGCCAGCTCGGGGCGCCCGGCGGCGTGGAAGAAGTCGCGCCAGTGCGCATCGGTGTACGGCATCATGCAGACATGGCCGTCGGCGCTGCGGTAGGGGCGGCGCAATGGCGCCAGCACGCGCGGATAGCCGCAAGGCCCGCGCGGCGGCTCGAAGTGGTGGCCGTAGAAATGCTCGACCAGGTTGAACGCCACCATCGACTCGAACATCGGCACCTCGACCAGCGTGCCATGGCCGGCGCCGCCGTCAGCCTGGCGCCGCGCGCGGCCGGCCAGCGCCGCGCACACCGACAGCGCCGCCACCAGCCCGCTGGTCTTGTCCGCTGCAATGGTGGGGAAGTAGCGGCTGTCGCCGGTCTGCGCCGCCATCAGCGCGGCATTGCCCGACAGGCCCTGGATGATGTCGTCGTAGGCCGGCCGGCCGCCATAGGGACCGTCATCGGCAAAGCCCAGCAGGCTGACGAAGACCAGGTCCGGATGGCGCGCCCGCACCGCGTCGGGGTCCAGCCCGAGCGCCGCCAGCTTCTGCGGGCGCATGCTGTGCATCAGCACGTCGGCGCCGGCCAGCACGCGCTCCAGCGCGGCCTGCGCGGCGGGCTGCTTCAGGTCCAGCACCACGCTGCGCTTGCCGCGGTTGACGCCCAGGAAGATCGCCGCCATGCCCGGTTCGGCGGCGGGCCCGGTGCGGCGCGTGGAATCGCCTTCGGGCGGCTCGACCTTGATCACCTCGGCGCCGAGATCCGCCAGCCACTGGCTGGCATACGGCCCCATCACTACGGTGGACAGGTCGACCACGCGAATACCTGCAAGCGGCAGCATAGTGTCTCCGGTCTTTTGTACTGTGGGCCACAGGGTAGATCAGCGGGCACCGGCTGGTCTAATATTACTTTTTTAGCAATCGATATCCTGTGGATATTGGCAACCATGGACCTGCGCCAACTGCAGCAGTTCGTCGCCCTGGCCGAGACCGGCAACTTCCACCGCGCCGCCGAACGGCTGCACATGGCGCAGCCGCCGCTTTCGATCTCGATCCGCAAGCTCGAGGAGCAACTCGGCACGGCGTTGTTCGTGCGGACCTCGCGCGGGGTGCGGCTGACGCAGGCGGGCGAGGCCGCGCTGCAAGACGCGCGCCGCGCGCTGTTCCACGCGCAGCAGGCGCGTGCCGCGGCGATGGCCGCCGGGCAGGGCGAGCGCGGCGCGTTGCGCATCGGCTTTATCGGCTCGGCGACTTATGCGCTGCTGCCCAAGCTGATCCCGGCGTTCCGCGCCGCGCATCCCGGCATCGAGCTGATCCTGCATGAATCGACCACCGCCGCGATCCTCGACCGGCTGGAGAAGCACCAGATCGATGCCGGGCTGGTGCGCTTCCCGATCCTGAGCAGCGGCGGCTACGCGCTGACGCCGCTGGAGAACGATGTCTTCGTCGCCGCGGTGCCGGCCGACAGCCCGCTCGCGCGCGCGGACGCAATCGCGCTGCGCGCGCTGGCCGACCAGCCCTTCATCATGTATCCGGCGGCGCAGGTGCCCAACCTGCATGCGGTGGCGATGCTGCTGTGCCAGCAGGCGGGATTCGTGCCGCGCGTCACGCAGGAGGCGGTGCAGGTGCAGACCCAGGTAAGCCTGGTGGAAAGCGGATTGGGGGTGGCGCTGGTGCCGAGCGTGGCGGCGCGCTACGCCAACCGGCGCGTGCGCTTCCTGCCGTTGTCCAGCCCACGGCCGGCGGGCCGCATCGGCATTGCGCTGGCGGCGCGGCCCGATGATGGCGACCGCCAGGTGCAGCGCTTCCTGGCGGCGGCGCAGGCCGCGGTGCAGTAAGCAACGAACAAGGCAGGACGCTCAGGCGGCGCGCGGACGCGGGGCGCGCGGCCGGACTGCCGAGGTCATGCCGGCGCGCTCCAGGTTGACGCCGGGCAGCAGGTGCAGCAGCCGCACCAGCTCGGACTGGCGGTGCGTGCCGGTCTTGCGCAGCTTGTCGCGGATATGCACGCGCACGGTATGGGGCGAGAGGAACTCGCGCTCGGCGATTTCGTTCAGGGTTTCGCCGGCGGCGAGCCGGATGGCGATGATGCTTTCCTTGCGCGACAGCCCGAACAGCGAGGTCAGCACGCCCGCATCCAGCACCGAGCGCGATTCGGAATTGCCCAGCAGCAGCATCGCCGCGGGCAGCTGCCACGGGCCCTCCACCGGCTGGCGCGACACCAGCGGCGTGACGATGATCGGCACCGGCTGCCCGCCCGAGGTGATATGCATCCACGAGCCCGACGCGGCGTCGGCGCCGCGGCCGCGCATGGCGCCGTCGAGCAGCTTGCGCAGCACCGCCTGCAGCGTGTCGCTGTGGGCGCGCAGCACGCCGTCCTGCAGCGACAGGTGGCTGTCGGCCTGCACCAGCGCTTCGGCCCAGCTGTTGGCGTAGCGCACGCGCAGGTCGGCCTGCAGCACCATCACGCCGAAGTCCAGCGTATCGAGGCCGGCCAGGCCCAGGCTGGCCAGCCCGCTCAGTTCGAAGTTGCGCTGCTGCATGCGCGCCGCGCGCACCCAGTGCGGCATGACGTGCGACAGGCGCCGTTCGCGCTGGCCCGTGCTGATGCTGCCGGCGTTGGTGCCGCTCATCAGCACGCACACTTCGGCGTTCTCGACCAGCCGGATGCCTTGCTCGAGTTCGGTGCAGGCCAGCGCCACGACATCGGTGGCGGTTGCGGCGCCGCCGCAGCACAGCGCGGCCGCGTCGAGCCGGGCCGGGCCGGCACCGTGGCAGGCGCCGTCGAGCGTCCCGGGCAGGCGCTCGGGCAGGCTGGCACCGCCGGTGAAGCAGCCGTGCGGGGTCACGCCGAGGCGGGCATGGCCGGCCAGCTTGTCCCAGATCAGGTAGCGCGGGCTGACGGTGCAGGTGTACCGTGAAAACAGGTCGAGGGCGGCGGGCATGGCCGCGACGTCCAGCGCGGACTCATAGATGGAGTCGACCAGACGATGGAAGTCCTCGTCCGTTGTCGGGTGTTCGCCCATGTTCAGATCCCCCCGGTGGCAAACGCCTCTTGCTCTGCGCCACGGCAAGTGGCCACATCCCTTCGTGTTATCGGTTCCGTTCTGGCGTTCTGTAGTGGCGCCGATACGGCTGCTGCCGGCAGCGCGCCTGGTCGGACGCGCTTGCCGTGCCGCAATCATGCCAAACAATGTTGTATGTTTTATACCCCGTGTTAGGGGGGGAAACCCCGATTGTGGGCGCAAGATTCCCAATAAGGCTCATCGCGCGACGCTTTTTTGACTCTCGCAGGCGCGATCGCGGTCACTGGGGCGCCGCCTTGGTCGCCAGCTCGCCCACGGGCAGTTCCACCGCTCCGCCATCGACCTGGATGGTCAGGTTCGGCGAGGCCATGCGGATGCCGCTGGCGTCGAAGTTGCGCTTGAGCCGCGCATTGAAGGCGCGCGTGATCTCCGCCTGCATCAGCGGCCGGGTCTTGATCTGCGCCATCACCACCGGGCCGCTCGGGTCGAAGCGGTCCAGGCCCAGGATCTCGAGGCCGGACATCAGCTTGCGGCCGTAGCGGTGGTCGCGCGCCAGCTCGGCGCCGGTGGTGCGGATCAGGTCCAGCGCCCGGTCCAGGTCGCTCTGGTAGCTGATGCCGATGCTGAGCACGGCGTAGCCGTAGCCGCGCGACAGGTTCTTGACCGCCTTGATCTGGCTGTACGGCAGCGTGTGCAGCGCGCCGCGGCCGTCGCGCAGCTTGACGGTGCGGATGGTCATGGCCTCGACCACGCCGGCGTGGTCGGGCAGCTCGATCGAGTCGCCGATGGCGATGGAATCCTCGACCACGATAAACAGGCCGGTGATCAGGTCCTGCACCAGGCTTTGCGCGCCGAAGCCGATGGCCAGGCCGACCACGCCGGCGCCGGCCAGCAGCGGCGTCACGTTGACGCCCAGGTTGGCCAGCACCGCGATCACGGTCAGCACCAGCAGGCCGATGAACGACGCATTGCGCACCAGCGGCAGGATGGTCCGGGCCCGCAGGCTGGGCTGCGCGGCGCGCGCATGCGCGGGCGACAGGGACTGCATGATGGCGGTATCGATCAGCAGCCAGACCAGCCAGGCCAGCAGCACGGTGCTGGTGACGTGGAACGCGGTCTCGGTCAGCTGGCGCCCGGCGGCGGACGACTCGGCCAGCCGCACCAGCGAAGAGCCCCACACGCGCATGACCATTTCCACGTACACCGCCCACACCAGCACGCGCGCCAGCGCCAGCGCAAAGCGCCCGAAGCGCTGCAGGTAGGCCGAGCGGCGGCGGTCGCGGATGCGCGGCGCGCGCGCGCCGGCCTTGGGCGAGCGCCCCAGCACCATGGTCAGCAGCAGCGCGGCGACGAACAGCGCCACCGACGCCACCGTGCGGCGCAGGAACACATCGGCGTGGCCGGTGGCCAGCACCGTGCCGATCACCGACGCCACCACCACCGCCAGCACCGGCAGGTGCCAGGCGCGGCCGGCCAGGCGCAGCAGGTCGGTCACGGCGGGATGGGCCTGGCGGAAGGCCAGCGGACGCTGGCTGATCAGCTGGCCGACCTGGCGGCGGAAGCCCAGCGCGAATGCGCCGATGCCCAGCGCCGCGGCGATATTGGCCAGGGTCGAGACCAGCGCGCACAGGTTGCCGCCCAGCACCGCAACCACGCGGCCGTCGGCGGCGCCGTTGCCCAGTGCCGCCAGCGCGCCGGTGCAGAACAGCAGCCACGGGGAACGTGCCAGCAGCTGGCGCACCGCCAGTCGCCGGTGCGCAGTCCGGAACAGCGCGAAGATGACCTGGCACACCGCCGCCGCGACCGCGCCGGCGACGATGGCGTAGGCCAGCAGCACGGCGGCGACGCTGGCCGGCGATTGCGCGAACAGCTGGCGGGCCAGCAGCAGCGTCAGCCCGAACGCCACCACCCACGGCCCGATATGGCGCAGCATGTACAGACCGACGTCGACCCACGACGGCAGTTCGGGCAGCCTGCCGCGCGGCGCATGCGCGGCGCCGGCCGTGCGCCGCCGCCGCAGCCGGTGCCCGATCTCGCGCAGCAGCCAGCCGCAAACACCCCATGCCGCCAGCACCAGCGCGAATTCGCGCAGCGCGTCCAGTGCCGGGCGCGTGCCGCCCTGCGTCAGCGCGGCGCGCCATTCCTCGGCCGCGAAGCGCGTGCGCCAGCCCCAGTACTGCCACGGGCCGCGGTCTTCGCGCAGCTGCGAGTCGACTTCGTCCAGCACCTGCGCCACCGCGCCGATCAGGCCGGGCGCCGAGGCCGCGGCCGGCGGCGCCATCGCCGCCGACGCCGCCAGGCCCTGCCGCAGGGTTTGCAGCTGGCCCACCAGCGCGCGCCGCTCGCCGTCGTCCTGCAGCGTGGCGATGACCTGGTCCAGCGACTGCGCCAGCGGCGCGCTGGCCCCAGCGGTGCTGGCGGGGGCCGCGGTTTTTTCCGCCGGCGCCAGCAAGGTGGAGAGCGGGCCGGCCGGGGCGGCGCGCACCGGCATGGCGCACAGCAGCACCAGCAGGCCGGCCAGCCAGGCCAGGGCGGCATGCCGGCGGCGCCGGGCGAAGGCGTGAGGTTCGGGTTTGCGCATGGCGGGTGATCGTCTGCCGGCTGGCACCGGCGCCGGAATGGCCATCGATCGCGCCACTGTAACGCATCGGTCGCGTGGTGTGCCGGGCGGCGTTCTGGTACGCGCATCGGGCGCATTCGTCGCATTCGTCGCTTCAGACGATGCATCGGCGGCCCCGATCCCCGAATCTCGAACCCACTCCGGTACAGGCGCTGCTCGCGCCTGCCGGCTTCAACCAGAACGCGGCCGCGCAGCGCGGACGCACGGCAACAAGGGACAAAGGAAAGACGGCATGGAACTCAATGCATCGGTATCGGCAGTGGTGACGGGTGGCGCTTCGGGGCTGGGCGCGGCAACCGCGCGGGCGCTGGCCGCACAGGGCGTGCGCGTGGCGCTGTTCGACCTGAACGCCGAGAAGGGCGAAGCGCTGGCGCGTGAACTCGGCGGCGTGTTCTGCCAGGTCAACGTGACCTCCGAGGCCGAGGTCGAGGCCGGCTTTGCCAAGGCGCGCGCCGCCATCGGCCAGGAGCGCATCCTGGTCAACTGCGCCGGCACGGGCAACGCCATCAAGACCGCCTCGCGCTCCAAGGAGGCGCCGGACCAGATCAAGCATTTCCCGTCCGACGCCTTCGAGCGCATCATCCAGATCAACCTGATCGGCACCTTCCGCTGCATCGCGCGTTCGGCTGCCGGCATGCTGACGCTGGACACCGCCGGCGGCGAGCGCGGCGTGATCATCAATACCGCCTCGGTGGCGGCGCAGGATGGACAGATGGGGCAGGCAGCGTACTCGGCGTCGAAGGCCGGCGTGGTCGGCATGACGCTGCCAATCGCGCGCGACCTGGCGGGCGAAGGCATCCGCGTCAACACCATCCTGCCCGGCATCTTCAATACGCCGCTGCTGCAGGGCGCGGCCGAGAACGTCAAGGCCGCACTGGCCGCGTCGGTGCCGTTCCCGAAGCGCCTGGGTCAGCCGGAAGAGTTTGCCTCGCTGGCGGTCGAGATGTGCCGCAACGGCTATTTCAACGGCGAGTCGGTGCGCCTCGACGGCGCCATCCGCATGGCGCCGCGCTGAACTCACGAGCGGCCTGTCGCCCTGTGCGGAACCGCGCCACGCGGGTCCGCACATGGCATGAAATCTTTGGGAGACGCGGATGGATTTCAGCTATCTGACGACGCTGCCTCACGCGGTGCGCCATTTCGCGCGCCTGCGGCCGGAGGCGGTGGCGTATTCGTTCGAAGGCCGGCAGACCACGTATGCCGAGTTCGAGCGCAACACCGACCGCGTGGCGCAGGCCTTGCTGGCCGAAGGCGTGCGCGCGGGTGATCGCATCGGCTATATCGGCAAGAACAGCGACCACTATTTCGAACTGCTGCTGGGCGCGGCCAAGACCGGTGCGGTGATGGCGCCGGCCAGCTGGCGTCTCGCGCCGCCCGAGGTGGAGTTCATCCTCGCGCATTGCGATGCCGTGTTGCTGTTTGTCGGCGCCGAGTCGGCGGCGATGGTGCGCAACCTGCTGCCGGCGCTGCCGCTGGTGCGCAAGGTGGTGGTGATGGAGCCGTGCGACGGGCAGGGCGACTGGCCTTGCTACACCGACTGGCGCGACGCGCATCCGGCCACGCCGCCCGCGCATGAGCCGGCCGCGCACGATGTGGTGCTGCAGCTGTACACGTCGGGCACCACCGGGCGGCCCAAGGGCGCGATGCTGACGCACCGCAACCTGACCATCGGCACCGAGGTCAGCGAGCGCGAACACCTGGCCTGGTCGCATTGGGTGGCCGACGATATTTCGCTGGTGGCGATGCCGGTGGCGCATATCGGCGGCTCCGGCTGGGGCCTGCGCAACCTGCTGTCCGGCGCCAAGGGCGTGGTCGCGCGCGAGTTCGATCCGCGCGCGGTGCTCGACTTCATCGAAAAGGAGCGCGTCAGCAAGCTGTTCCTGGTGCCGGCCGCGATGCAGATCGTGCTGCGCGACCCGCGCGCGCGCCAGGTCGACTATTCGCGCCTGAAGTACCTGCTGTACGGCGCCGCGCCGATTCCCGCGGCGCTGCTGCGCGAAGGCATCGAGGTGTTCGGCTGCGGCTTCGTGCAGCAGTACGGCATGACCGAGACCACCGGCACCATCGTCGCGCTGCCGCCCGAAGACCACACCACCGACGAGGTGCCGCGCATGCGCGCCGCGGGCAAGGCGCTGCCAGGGGTCGAGCTGAAGGTGGTGGATTACGAAGGGCGCCAGCTGGCGCCGGGCGAGGTCGGCGAGGTGGTGGTGCGCTCGCAGCACAACATGGCCGGCTACTGGAAGCAGCCCGAAGAGACCGCGCGCACCATCGACGCCGACGGCTGGCTGCGCACCGGCGACGCCGGCTACATGGATGCCGAGGGCTACCTGTACATCCACGACCGCGTCAAGGACATGATCATCAGCGGCGGCGAGAACGTCTATCCGGCCGAGGTCGAAAGCGCGATCTACGGCCATCCGCAGGTGGCCGATGTGGCCGTGATCGGCGTGCCGGACGAGAAGTGGGGCGAGGCAGTCAAGGCCATGGTCGTGCTCAAGCCGGGACAGGCGGCGGACCGCGATGCCATCCTCGCCTGGACGCGCCAGCGCGTGGCCGGGTTCAAGGTGCCGAAGAGCATCGAGTTCGTCGATGCGCTGCCGCGCAACCCATCGGGCAAGCTGCTGCGCCGCAAGCTGCGTGAGCCTTTCTGGGAAGGCATGAACCGGCAGGTGAACTGAAGCCCGCCGCAGTACGACAAAAGCCCGCCGCAACCCGGCGGGCTTTTGCTTGCGGCGGCCGGCGGCTGGAGTCCGCCGGCCGCGCCAGGCCCGGATGCCTACTCCTTCTTGATCACGCTGACCTTGCCGTCGGCTTCCAGGTAGAGCGCCTTGACGCTTTCGATCGAATCGACGCCATGCTGGCGGTACTTGGCCTCGAGTTCCTCGTCGGTGATGTTCTCGCGCCGCATGTTCTCGTGCAGCTTGACACCGTCGCGCACCAGCAGCACCTTCCTGGCTTCGGCGAAGCGCTGGAAGCTCGGGTACTTGTAGGCCAGGAAGTCGATCAGCCGGTTCCAGACGATCAGCGTGATCACCAGCAGCACGGCGTCGGCTACGCCTTCGCCCTTGCCGGCCATGCCGTTCTGCGCCGCGTCGGCGACGATCACGATCAGCAGCAGGTCGGCGATGCCCATCGAGCCGATGTCGCGCCGCACCACGAAGCGGAACAGCAGGAACAGCGACCAGTACATCACCGTGCCGCGTACGATGATTTCGAGCGGCGAGATGGTGAAGAAGAGCGCTTCGCGCCAGTCGATCGAAAAGTCCATGCCGGCAGCGCTGCAACTTTCTTGCCAGCCCGCCGGCAAACATCGAGCGGCCGCGCGGTGGCGCCGGCGCCGCTATATCGCAGGTATCGAATGGTAATTCTTACAGGCGCGGACCAGCCACGCTGCCCGTGCCTGCAAACCGCGATCAGTCAGCCTGGATGCCGAACTCCTTCACCACCTTGGTATAGCGCGAGGTATCGCTGGCGATCAGGCGGGACAGCACCGCCGGCTCGCCGCCCGCAGGCGTGACCGCGATGGTAGCCATGCGCGCGACCACGTCGGGCATCTTCAGGATCTCGTTGACGTGCGCGTTGAGCGTGCGCACCACCTCGGCCGGCATGTTCTTCGGCCCCAGCAGCGCCTGCCACGCGCCGATCTCGACATCCTTGTAGCCCAGCTCGGCCAGCGTCGGCACGTTGGGTGCGAACGGCGAGCGCTTCTGGTCGGCCACCGCCAGCGGCACCAGGCTGCCGTTGCCGACGTACTGCGAGATCGCGCCGTAGGTGATGTAGGTGACCGGCACCTGCCCGCCGATCACGTCGACGATGGCGGGCGCCAGGCCACGGTACGGCACCTGGCTGATCTTGATGCCGGCCGACTTGTTGAACAGCTCGCCCATGATGTGCATCGGCGAGCCGTTGCCCGGGGTGGCATAGGTCTCCACCTTGCCGGCCTTGGCGCGCGCCACCAGGTCGCTGACCTTGGTGATGCCGGTGCCCTTGTTGACCACCACGAACAGCGACTGCGTGCCGATCTGGCTGATCGGCGTGAAGTCCTGCTGCACGTCGTAGCTGGCGCCGGTGCCGGCGCGCAGCACCAGCGGCGCAATCGCGACGGTGTTGGGCGCGAGCAGCAGCGTGTGGCCGTCCGGGTTGGCGCGCGCCACGTAGGCGCTGCCGATGGTGCCGGCGGCGCCGGTGCGGTTTTCCACCACCACGGATTGCTTCAGGCGCGGGGCGAGCTTCTCGGCCAGCATGCGCGCCAGCACGTCGACGTCGCCGCCGGCGGGGTAGGCGACGACGATGGTGACGGGTTTGCTCGGGTACGAACCCTGGGCCAGCGCGCCGCCGGCGCCCAGCAGGGCGGCGGGAGCGAGCGTGGCGGCGGCCAGCGTGGCCAGGAGGTGGCGTCGTGCGGACTTCATGATGTTCAGACCTCGGTAAAACCGGGCACCGGCCCGGGGGCGGTGCCGCGTTGCGTGGAACGGGAGCGCGTCGGCGGCTCGGATGGATAGTGCGGACTTAGAAGATGTGCTTGATGCCGAGCATCGAGCCCCACTGGTTCTCGCCCGGGCGCGGGGCGGAACCGGGCGAGCCGCCGCTGACCGACATTGCCAGCTGGCCGCCGTTGTTGATAAAGCCCGCGGTGGCATAGACCGAGGTGCGCTTGCTGAAACTGTAGGTCGCGCGCAGCGCGTACAGCATGGCCTGGTTGTCGCTGCCGTGGTAGTTCAGGAAGTACACCTGCCCGGCCAGGTTGACCGCCGGCGTGATGTCGTGCGAGACGCCGGCGTAGTACAGGTCGCTGACCGGCGTCGGGCTGCCCTCGTTGTCGCGGCGGATCCAGCCGGCGCCGAGCTTGGTGTTCTTCAGCAGCATGTAGCCGCCCAGCGACAGGCGGTCGTCGCTCAGGTTGCTGCTGGTCAGGCCGCCGAAAGCGCCGGGGCCACCGCGCTGCGAGTCGTACGCGGCGATCACGCCCCAGGTCTTGTTGTCGTAGCCGACCATGGCGGACCATTCGCGGCACGCCTTCTTGTCGGCGGGGTTCTCGCCCGCGCAGTTGGTGCCGGCGGGACTGGGCCCGGCGTTGACTGCGTCGCGCCCGAAGCTGTAGGTGGCGCCGACGACGAAACCGTTGAAGTTGGCCTTGTACGCGACCGCGTTGTCGGCGCGCGTATTGGGCAGGTAGTTGTCGAGCGAACCCGAGCCGTAGACGTTGGGCCCGAGGATATCGCTGTCCAGGATGGCCCAGAACAGCATGGTGTACTGGCGGCCGAACGACAGCTGGCCGTACGGGTTGCTCAGGCCCACCAGCGCCTGCCGCCCGAACAGGCGGCCGCCCTGGTTGGCGCTGCCGGTGTCCGGCGAGAAGCCGGATTCCAGCACGAACAGGCCCTTGAGCCCGCCGCCCAGGTCTTCCGTGCCGCGGATGCCCCAGCGCGACGGCACCGTGGCGGTGTTGTTGGGCATGCGCACCAGGCCGTCGCCGTTGGCGCCGACATTGCTCACGTACTCGACGCCGCTGTCGATCACGCCGTACAGCGTGACCGACGATTGCGCCGATTGCGCCGAGGCCAGCAGGGGGGAGGCCGCAAGCAGCGCCGCGGCGGTTCGTGCAAGTTTCATCTACCGTTTCCTTCCGTTTTCCGTCTTCTGGTGTTTTGGTCTTGTGCTCCGGTACCCCTGCGGATGGCGGCACTGGATGTCTTCTCGGTCTCTTTTGTGTTTTATATATGAAACATCAAACAACATAAGAAACGTTGGGCAAAATATAGCTGCGACTTTCCGGAAGATGTGAGGAGGGTTATCCCTAAAGGCGGGGGCCTGCATGACTGGGGCTGGCGTCGCGACGCCGTTTGCCGGTGTGCCTATCGTTAACCCTGATCCCGTTGGCGCTGCAGCAACGCCTATCCTTCAAGGGTTTTATTTACCAACTACAGTTTTATATATGGAACAAAATCCGCCCAAGACGCCTCCCGAGCCGGACCGCAGCCTGCTGGAGGCCCTCGACACCGGCTTTGCCCAGCGCGTGGCGCAGGTGGATGGCGAGCGCGTCGCCTACCGCTGCGGCGGTGGCTCCGGACCGGTGGTGGTGCTGCTGCACGGCATCAGCTCCGGGGCGGCGTCGTGGCTGCCGTGCGCCAGCCTGCTCGCCGCGCATGCGCGCGTGATCGCCTGGGACGCGCCGGGCTACGGCGAGTCGTCGCCGCTGGCGCAGGCACGGCCGCTGGCCGCGGACTACGCGCGGCGGCTCGAGCGCCTGCTCGAGACCCTGGGCGTGCAGCCGGCGCTGGTGGTGGGGCATTCGCTGGGTGCGCTGATGGCGGCCGCCTATGCCGCCACCGCACGCCAGCTGCCGGCGCGCCTGCTGCTGCTGAGCGTGGCGCAAGGCTACGGCGCGGCGGGCAAGGAAGCGCAGGCCAGCGCGGTGGCAAGCCAGCGGCTGGAGGCCCTGGCTTCGCTGGGTGTCGACGGGCTGGCCCAGCGCGGTCCCGCGCGGCTCCTCAGCGAAGCGGCCGATGCGGGCGCACAGGCCTGGGTGCGCTGGAACATGCGGCGGCTGAACCCGGACGGCTACCGCCAGGCGGTGGCGATGCTGTGCGGCGACGACATCGATGCCTACCTGGCGCGCCGCCCGCAACGCCTGCCGACGCAGATCGCCTGCGGCGGCCGCGACGTCGTCACCACGCCGCCCGCCTGCGCGGCGCTGGCCGAGCGCTTCGGCCTGCCGTTCTCGCTGATCCCGGATGCCGGGCATGCCTGCTATATCGACCAGGCCGCCGCCACGGCGCGGCTGATCCGCTCGGCGCTGCCGGCCGGCCACTGATTCCCGCGGCGGTGTCCTGCCGCCGCGGTCTCCGCATGGGCGGCGCCTCGCTTGCGCCGCAGCGCCGGGCAATCTGCCGGGTCGCGGGTTAACCCCAGTCAATTTTTACGCCGTCGTTGTCTATAGTCGTACCTGTGTTCAATATCTAAACCAGTGTTTCATTAGTAAAACGTAGCGCAGCAACCGGAAGACGGCCAGGCGCGCACGCGGAACACGGTCCCCCTGCTGCAAGACATGGAGCCAAGCGCAATGGAAAGCCTCTCGTACAACCCGAACCTGGTGCCCTGGGAGCGTCCGGCGCCGAACAACGTCGCGGGCAAGGGCCATATCGAGCAACCCGGCAAGGTCGCCAACATCGTCTGGCAGACCCGCGCCGCCGCACCGAGCGCGTACGAGAACGCGCTGGGCGACGCGCTCGAGAGCGCCTTCGAAGGCGGCGCGCAGAACCCGCAGGACATCGTGCGCGCGTTCAACGCCGCCGGCTTCCTCACCGCCGACAGCCAGCCCTGGACCGAAGAGCGCTTCCTGTCGGAAATGCGCCGCCTGGGCGCCTGAACGCCTGAGCAACCAGCCGCCCCAGCACAGCGTCTTAGCGAGAACCCCATGGAATCGAACAAGCAAGCCCGCGCCGAAGCCCGCCTCAACACCGGCCTGCGCAACTACTGGTACCCGGTCGCCGCCTCTTGGGCCGTGTCCCATGCCCCGATCGGCATCACCCGCCTGAGCCAGAACATCGTGCTGTGGCGCGACGGCGCCGGCCAGGTCCACGCGCTGGAAGACCGCTGCCCGCATCGCGGCGCGCGGCTGTCGATGGGCTGGAACCTGGGCGACCGCGTCGCCTGCTGGTACCACGGCGTCGAAGTCGGCGGCGACGGCCAGGTCAAGAGCGTGCCGGCGGTGGAAAGCTGCCCGCTGGAAGGCCGCACCTGCGTGCGCAGCTACCCGGTGCAGGAACAGGCCGGCGCGATCTTTCTCTGGTTCGGCGAGCAGGCCCCGCAGGGTGAAGGCAGCCCCGACGAGCTGCGCCTGCCGGTAGAACTGGTCAGCGAAGAACACAGCCATTTCCTGTGCGTGGCGCACTGGGATTGCAATTACCGCTATGCCATCGACAACGTGATGGACCCGATGCACGGCGCCTACCTGCACGCGGTGTCGCACTCGATGGCGTCCGGCGAGAAGTCCGCAGTGATGCAGATCCGCGAGACCGAGCACGGCCTGGTGTTCGAGAAGACCGGCCAGCGCGGCGTCAACTTCGACTGGGTCGAGTTCGGCGAGACCGGCACGCTGTGGCTGCGCCTGGCGATCCCGTACCGCGCCAAGGTCGGCCCCGGCGGCCCCTTCGGCATCGTCGGCATGGCCACGCCGGTGGATGAAGACCACTGCATGGTGTTCTTCTGGCGCACCCGCCACGTGCAGGGCTGGGAGCGCGACGTGTGGCGCTTCCTGTATCGCAACCGCCTGGAGCAGCTGCACTGGGACGTGCTGGAGCAGGACCGCGTGGTGCTGGAAATGATGGCGCCGAATGCGCGCGACCACGAGATGCTGTACCAGCACGATGCCGGCATCACCCGCGTGCGTCGCCTGCTGAAGCGCCGCGCCGAGCAGGAAGTCGCCGACGAGCCGGTGGCCATGCTCAAGCCTGCCGGAGCCGCCAGCCATGCCTGAGGCCATCACCCAACACAAGCTGCTGGCCGGGCGCAAGGTGCTGGTCACCGGCGCCGCGCGCGGCCTGGGCCTGGCCTTCGCCAGCTCGCTGGCCGAAGCCGGCGCCAGCGTGGCGATGGCCGACATCCTGGCCGAACGCCTGCAGCAGGAAGCCGATGCGCTGCGCGCCCGCGGCCTGAAGGTGGTGCCCGTGACGCTGGACCTGTCGGATCCCGCCTCGGTGCAGGCTTGCGCCGACGCCGCGGTGAAGGCCCTGGGCGGCCTCGACGGCCTGGTCAACAACGCCGCCGTGACCGACTCGGGCGGCCGCGACGCCAGCGCCATCGACATCGCCACCTGGGACCGCGTGATGAATGTCAACGTGCGCGGCACCTGGCTGATGACTGCCGCCTGCCTGCCGGCGCTGCGCGCCAGCGGCCGGGGCGCGGTGGTCAACCTGGCCTCGGACACGCCGCTGTGGGGCGCGCCCAACCTGCTCGCCTATGTGGCCAGCAAGAGCGCCATCATCGGCATGACCCGCTCGCTGGCGCGTGAATTGGGCAAGGACCAGATCACCGTGAATGCCGTGGCGCCGGGCCTGACCCTGGTGGAAGCCACCGAATACGTGCCCCAGCATCGCCACGACCTGTACCGCGAGCAGCGCGCGATCTCGCGCGAGCAGCTGCCCGACGATGTCTGCGGCGCGGTGCTGTTCGCCCTGTCCGACCTCGCCCGTTTCGTGACCGGCCAGACCCTCGCGGTCAACGGCGGCTTTGTCATGCATTGATCCAACCGACCCACCGAAATCCCCTGCAAGCAGAAGGAATCCAAATGAGCGATCTTTCCCAACAGCAAAACATCAAGCGTTCCTGGGACCAGCCGGACGGCGCCTCGTTCGACCAGTGGATGGAAAGCCGCGTGGCGCGCTTCTCCACGCGCAAGTACGACTGGGATGCGCTGAAGTTCCAGGCCGACTACGACCCCAAGTACCGCCGCGCGCAGATGCGCTACCTGGGCACCGGCGGCACCGGCGTGGCCGCGGACACCAACACCGTGCCGAGCGAGCATTTCACGTTTTCCACGATGATCATCCCGGCCGGCCACGAGGGCCCGTCGCACCTGCACACCGACGTGGAAGAGGTGTTCTTCATCCTGCGCGGCAAGATCAAGCTGATCCTGGAAAAGGACGGCGAGCGCTTCGAGACCATCCTGACCGACCGCGACCTGGTCTCGGTGCCGCCGGGCGTGTATCGCGAGGAAATCAACATCGGCGAGGAAGACGCGCTGATGTGCGTGATGCTCGGTGCCAAGAAGCCGATCACGCCGACCTACCCGCCCGAGCACCCGCTGACGAAGATCAAGCGCTGATGCGCCATCGGCCCGTCCGCACGCACTGACCATGAGCACCAACGCCATCCCGGCCACGCCCGCCGCCAACGAGACCCCGGACAAGTACATCGTCCCGGGGCTGGAACGCGGCCTGCGCCTGCTCGGCGAATTCAGCAGCAAGGACCGCAGCATGTCGGCCGCGGAACTGGCGCGCCGCCTCAAGGTGCCGCGTTCCACCGTGTTCCGCCTGCTCGCCACGCTGGAAATGCTGGGCTTCGTCGAACGCGCCGATGGCGGCCGCGATTTCCGGCTGGGCATGGCGGTGCTGCGGCTGGGCTTCGAGTACCTGGCGTCGCTGGAGCTGACCGAGCTGGGCCGCCCGCTGCTGGAGCGGCTGCGCGACGAGATCGGCTATCCGACCAACCTGGGTGCGCGACGGACGCTCGATCGTCTACGTGGCCAAGGCGGTGTCGCCGCGGCCCTTTGCCAGCTCGGTCAACGTCGGCACGCGGCTGCCCGCGCATGCCACGGTGCTGGGACGCGTGCTGCTGGAAGACCTGTCGCTGGCGGAGCTGCGCGCGCTGTATCCGGAGGCGCAGCTCGAAGTGTTCTCTGACAGCACGCCGCGCACCGCCGATGCGCTCTTCGCCATCGTCCAGCGCGACCGCGAGCGTGGCTACGTGCTGCAGGAAGGCTTTTTCGAATCGAGCATCTCGACCATCGCGGCGCCGGTGCGCGACCGCACCGGCAAGGTGGTGGCGGCGCTGGGCGCGACCATCCCTGCCGCGCATATCGATCCGGAACAGCTGGACGCGATGGTGGAGAAAGTGCGGAACACCGCGGGCGAACTGTCGCGCCTGCTCGACTACCGGCCGTCGCTGCACAGCGCCGGCAAGGTCGTGAATCTGTATCGGGAGTGAGGACTATGTCCATGATTGATCTCGGCGGCAAGGTTGCCGTCGTTACCGGCGGGTCCTCCGGCATCGGGCTGGCGACCGTCGAACTGCTGCTCGAGGCTGGCGCCGCCGTCGCCCTGTGCGGCCGTGACGAAGCCCGCCTGCGCGGCGCCGAAGCGCAGTTGCGCGAAAAATTCCCCGGCTGCCGGCTTTATGCAGCGACTTGCGACGTGCTCAAGGCCGAACAGGTCGCGGCCTTTGCCGCCGAGGTGCAGCAGAAGCTGGGCAACGTCGACATGCTGGTCAACAACGCCGGCCAGGGCCGCGTCTCCACCTTCGCCAATACCGAGGACGCGGCCTGGATGGACGAGCTGCAGCTCAAGTTCTTCTCGGTGATCCACCCGACGCGTGCCTTCTTGCCGCAGCTGGAGCAGTCGGGGCAGGGCGCGATCGTCTGCGTCAACTCGCTGCTGGCGCAGCAGCCGGAGCCGCATATGGTGGCGACCTCCGCCGCGCGCGCCGGGGTACTCAACCTGGTGCGCTCGATGGCCACCGAGTTCGCGCCCAGGGGCGTGCGCGTCAACGGCATCCTGATCGGCCTGGTCGAGTCGGGCCAGTGGCGCCGCCGCTTCGACGCGCGTCCCGAGGAAGACCGCCACCTGGACTGGGCCGCGTGGACCGCGCGCCTGGCCCGGCAGAAACATATTCCCCTTGGCCGCCTGGGCCTGCCCGTCGAGGCAGCCCGCGCCATCCTGTTCCTTGCCTCGCCGTTGTCTTCGTACACCACGGGCAGCCATATCGATATCTCCGGAGGACACTCCCGTCATGCCTAATCAACACCAGTACGAACAGCAGCAGGTCACCGTCGGCTGCGCCATCACGGCGTTTCTCGAGCAGTGCGGGGTCAAGGCCGCGTTCGGCGTGATCTCGATCCACAACATGCCGATCCTCGACGCCATGGGCGAGCGCGGCAAGATCCGCTTCGTGCCGGCGCGCGGCGAAGCCGGCGGCACCAACATGGCCGACGCCTACGCCCGCACCACCGGCGGCCTGGGCGTGTGCCTGACCAGCACCGGCACCGCCGCCGGCAACGCCGCCGGCGCCATGGTCGAAGCGCTGACCGCCGGCACGCCGATGCTGCATATCACCGGCCAGATCGAGACGCCGTACCTGGACCAGAGCCTGGCCTACATCCACGAAGCGCCGGACCAGCTCACCATGCTGAAGGCGGTGTCGAAGGCCGCCTTCCGCATCCGCAGCGCCGACACCGCGCTCAGCACCATCAAGCTGGCGGTGCAGACCGCGCTGACGGCGCCGACCGGCCCGGTCAGCGTGGAGATCCCCATCGACATCCAGGCCGCGCTGATCGACCTGCCGGCCGACCTGCAGCCGCTGCCGGTGCCGCAGCACGTGCCGTCGGCGCACGCGCTGGACGCGCTGGCCGAACGCCTGGTGAAGGCCAGGCGCCCGCTGCTGTGGCTGGGCGGCGGCGCGCGCCATGCCAGCAAGCAGGTGCAGCGCCTGCTGGACCTGGGCTTCGGCGTGGTCACCAGCACCCAGGGCCGCGGCATCGTGCCCGAGGACGATCCGCGCTCGCTGGGCGCGTTCAACCTGCACAAGCCGGTCGAGGCCTTCTACCAGAGCTGCGACGCGATGCTGGTGGTGGGCTCGCGCCTGCGCGGCAATGAAACCCTGAAGTACGAGCTGAAGCTGCCGCGCCCGCTGCTGCGCATCGACGCCGATCCCGCCGCCGAAGGCCGCTGCTACATGAGCGACTACTTTGTCAGCGGCGATGCCGCGCTGGCGCTGGATGCGCTGGCGGATCGACTCGAACAGCGCATGCAGATCGACCCGGCCTTCGCCGCCGACCTGCGCCGCGCGCACGAGACCGCGGTCAACAGCCTGGTCGACGGCCTGGGACCGTACTCGGCGCTGGTGCAGGCGCTGCAGCACGCGGTCGGCCGCAACTTCAACTGGGTGCGCGACGTGACCGTGTCGAACAGCACCTGGGGCAACCGCCAGCTGCGCATCTTCGACTCGCGCGCCGGCGTGCATGCGCTGGGCGGCGGCATCGGCCAGGGCCTGGCGATGGGCATTGGCGCGGCGATCGGCGCCGCCGCCACCGGCTCGGGCAAGAAGACCTACACGCTGGCCGGCGACGGCGGCTTCATCCTGAACCTGGGCGAACTGGCGACCGCGGTGCAGGAACGCGCCGACATGGTGATCGTGCTGATGAACGACAAGGGCTACGGCGTGATCAAGAACATCCAGGACGCGCAGTACGGCGGCCGCCGCCACTATGTGGACCTGCACACGCCGGATTACGCCACGCTGGCGAAGTCGCTGTCGCTGCGCCACGCGCGCGTCAGCAACCTGGCCGAGGTCGGCGCCGCGCTCGCGGCGGCCACGGCCGAGTCCGGCCCGTTCCTGCTGGAAATCGACATGCTTTCGATCGGTTCCTTCAAGACCATCTTCGCCGGCCCCCCGGTGAACAAGGACAACGAAGAGCCGGCCCGCGAACAAACCACTGTCACCGCCTGAGGGAGAGCCGCAATGCTGCATGTGTCCATGGTTGGCTGCGGCGCGATCGGCCGCGGCGTGCTGGAATTGCTCAAGAGCGATCCGGACGTGGTGTTTGACGTGGTGATCGTGCCGGAGCACACGATGGACGAGGCCCGCGGCGCGGTCTCGGCGCTGGCACCGCGTGCCCGCGTCGCCACGCACCTGGACGACCAGCGGCCCGACCTGCTGGTCGAGTGCGCCGGCCACCATGCGCTGGAAGAGCACATCGTGCCGGCGCTGGAGCGCGGCATCCCGTGCATGGTGGTGTCGGTGGGCGCGCTGTCCGAGCCCGGCATGGCCGAGCGCCTGGAAGCGGCGGCGCGCCGCGGCGGCACCCAGGTGCAGCTGCTGTCCGGCGCGATCGGCGCCATCGACGCGCTGGCCGCGGCGCGCGTCGGCGGGCTGGACGAAGTCATCTATACCGGCCGCAAGCCCGCGCGCGCATGGACCGGCACGCCGGCCGAGCAGTTGTTCGACCTGGAGGCGCTGACCGAGGCCACGGTGATCTTCGAAGGCACCGCGCGCGATGCCGCGCGCCTGTACCCGAAGAACGCCAACGTAGCCGCGACGGTGTCGCTGGCCGGCCTGGGGCTGGACCGCACCGCGGTGAAGCTGCTGGCCGATCCGCATGCGGTGGAGAACGTGCATCACGTGGAAGCGCGCGGGGCGTTCGGCGGGTTTGAGCTGACCATGCGGGGGAAGCCGCTGGCGGCAAATCCGAAGACATCGGCGCTGACGGTGTTCAGCGTGGTGCGGGCGCTGGGGAATCGGGCGCACGCTGTATCGATTTAAAGGACCGACGGTTTGCTCCCCTTTCCCGCGCGCGGGAGAGGGGCCGGGGGAGAGGGCAGGAGCGTGCCAAGCACGACGCGCGTCACTCCGTGAAAAGCGCCGGCCCTCTCCCCCACCCCTCTCCCGCAGGCGGGAGAGGGGAGTCCCGCCGCAGCATGGGCGAGGGCATCGCAGTGAAATAAGGCAGTAAGGCCGGCGGCAAGGCACCGCAGGCAACGACAGACTTAGCAGGCAACGACATGACCACCAAAGAAGTACTCCCCATCTGCATCGCCGGCCATTGGCGCCCCGGTACCGGCGACCGCTATGCCACGCGCTATCCCGCCACCGGCGAAGTCGTCGCGGAACTCAACGCCGCCAGCCTGGCCGATGTCGAGGAAGCCATGCAGGGTGCGCAGCGCGCGTTCGAGACCAGTGGCTGGGCCCGGCGCAAGCCGCACGAGCGCGCCGCCGTGCTGTACCGCGTGGCCGAACTGATCCGTGCACAAGCCGAGCCGCTGGCCCAGCGCCAGCGCCTCGACAACGGCAAGCCCATCAGCGAAACGCGCGCACTGGTCGCCAGCGCCGCCGGCACCTTCCAGTTCTTTGCCGCCGCCTGCGAAACGCTGGAAGAAACCATCACGCCGCAGCGCGGCGACTGCCTGACCATGAGCGTCTACGAGCCGATGGGCGTGGTCGCGGCGATCACGCCGTGGAACTCGCCGATCGCCAGCGAGGCGCAGAAGATGGCGCCCGCGCTCGCCGCCGGCAATGCCGTGGTGGTCAAGCCTGCCGAGGTCACGCCGCTGATGGCGCTGGAACTGGCGCGCATCTGCGAAGAGGCCGGCGTGCCCAGGGGGCTGATCAGCGTGCTGCCGGGCAAGGGCTCGGTGATCGGTGACGCCATCACCAAGCATCCGCTGGTGCGGCGCGTATCGTTCACCGGTGGCACCACCACCGGCAAGCACATCGCGCATATCGCCGCCGACAAGATGATGCCGGTGTCGCTGGAGCTGGGCGGCAAGTCGCCGACCATGGTGTTCGACGACGCGGATCTCGACCACGCGGTCAACGGCGTGCTGTACGGCATCTTCAGCTCGTCGGGCGAATCGTGCATCGCAGGCTCGCGCCTGTTCGTCGCGCGTTCGCAGTACGAGGCCTTTATCGACCGCCTGGCGCACGGCGCCGCGCAGCTGCGCGTGGGCGACCCGGCCGACGAGCGCACCCAGATGGGCCCGCTGATCACCGACCGCCACCGCGATTCGATCGAGTCGTATGTCGCCGCCGGCGTGGACGAAGGCGGCCAGCTGCGCACCGGCGGCGTGCGTCCCGACGTGGCCGGCCTGCCCAACGGCTATTTCTACACGCCCACCATCATCGAAGGGCTGGATAACCATGCCCGCATCAGCCAGGAAGAGATCTTCGGCCCGGTGCTGGTGGCGATCCCGTTCGACGACGAGGACGACCTGATCGCGCAGGCCAACGACAGCGTCTACGCGCTTGCCGCCGGCATCTGGACGCGCGACTACAAGCGCGCCTGGCGCGTCGCCCGTGCGGTGCAGGCGGGCAATGTGTGGATCAACACCTACAAGCAGTTCTCGATCTCGACGCCGTTCGGCGGCTGGCGCGACAGCGGCCTGGGCCGCGAGAAGGGACGGCTGGGCATCCTGCAGTACATGGAGCAGAAGAGCGTGTACTGGGGCCTGAATGAACAACCGCTGCCGTGGGCCAACCACTGAACCCGGCACGCTGGAGAAAAACCATGATCAAGGTATTGGGAATCGACGAGATCGTGTACGGCGCGGATGACTTCGACGCCTGCCGCGGTTTCTTCACCGACTGGGGCCTGGCCATCAAGCGCGACGACGCGCAAGGGCTGGACTTCGAAACGCTGAATGGATGCCGCGTGCTGGTGCGCCGCATCGACGATCCGTCGCTGCCGCCGGCGATCGAGGCCGGACCGACGCTGCGCGAAGTGGTGTGGGGCGTCGAGTCGCAGGCATCGCTCGACCAGCTCGCCGAAGCGATCGCCGATGCGCCGGGCTTCGTGAAACAGGGCGAAGGCGACACGCTGCGCCTCGGCTGTACCGACCCCAACGGCCTCGCGGTGCGCTTCCAGGTCACGCGCAAGCACGAGGTGCAGGTCGAATGCGCGCTGATGAACACCTGGAACGAAAAGCCGCGCCTGAACCAGCGCAGCCCGATCTACGACCACGCCACGCCGATCGAAGTCGGCCACGTGGTGTTCTTCGTCAAGGACGTCAAGGCGACGGAGCGCTTCTATGTCGAGAAGTTCGGCTTCGTGCCGTCCGACCGCTACCCGGACCGCGGCGCGTTCCTGCGCTGCACCGCCGACGGCGGCCACCACGACCTGTTCCTGCTGCAGCTGCCGGAACCGAAGAGCGGCCTGAACCACGTCGCCTTCACCGTGCGCGATATCCACGAGGTCTTCGGCGGCGGCATGCATGTGTCGCGCAAGGGCTGGGACACGCAGCTCGGGCCGGGCCGGCATCCGATTTCCTCGGCCTATTTCTGGTACTTCAAGAACCCGGCCGGCGGCCTGATCGAGTACTACGCCGACGAAGACCAGCTCGACGAGCACTGGGAGCCGCGCGCCTTCGAGCCGGGCCCGACCATGTTCGCCGAATGGGCGATCGAGGGCGGCATCGACGGCAACACCCGCCGCCAGAAGGACGCGGGCGGCCCGGCAGGCAAGTTCCTGACCGAGAAGCGGTAAGCAGCAGCGCAACAGAAGGAAGCAGCAATGAGTGCCCACCAGTCCCTGACCCTGCGGGTCCAGGCCATGCGCTACGAAGCGCGCGGCGTGGTCAGCATCGAACTGCAAGACCCCGAAGGGAAGACCCTGCCCGAGTATAGCCCGGGCGCCCATATCGACCTGCACCTGGGCAACGGCCTGGTGCGCAGCTACTCGCTGTGCGGCGCGCCCGAGACGCGCAACCGCTACACCGTGGGCGTGCTGCTGGACCGCGGCAGCCGCGGCGGCTCGCGCTACGTGCACGAGCAGCTGCGCGTGGGCGCCACGCTGACCGTGGGCGCGCCGCGCAACAACTTCGAGCTCGACGAGAGCGCCGCGCATACGGTGCTGGTGGCCGGCGGCATCGGCGTCACGCCGATCGTCTGCATGGCGCGCCGGCTGGCCGAGCTGGGCCGCTCGTTCACGCTGATCTACTGCGCCCGCTCGCGCGCCGAGGCGGCCTTCGTCGAGCAGCTGTCGGCGTACGGCGACGCGGTGCGCTTCCACTTCGACGACGAAGCCGGCGCGCCGCCGGACCTGAAAGCGCTGCTGGCAGGGCAGGACGCGCAGACGCATTTCTACTGCTGCGGCCCCGGCCCGATGCTCAACGCGTTCGAGGCCGCATGCGAAGCGCATGCCTACCCCAACGTCCATATCGAGCGCTTCGCCGCCGACCCGTCGACCGAGGCGGTGCAGGAAGGCGAGTACGTGGTGCAGCTGTCGCGCACCGGCAGCCTGGTCAAGGTGCCGTCGGGCAAGTCGCTGCTGGACGCGCTGCTCGATTCCGGCGTGGAGGTCGAATACAGCTGCCGCGAAGGCGTGTGCGGCTCGTGCGAGACCGCCGTGCTGGAAGGCTGCCCGGACCACCGCGACAGTGTGCTGAGCAACAGCGAGCGCGCCAGCAACAAGACCATGATGGTGTGCGTGTCGGGGTGCAAGGGCAGCAGGCTGGTGCTGGATTTGTAATCCACAAACGCTCGATCCGCGCGTGTTTGCTCCCCTCTCCCGCGTGCGGGAGAGGGGCGGGGGAGAGGGCCAGCGCCGGCCGAAGCCTGCGGCATGCAGAGTCCCGGCTTCCTCATCCAGGGCCATCGGCAAGCCAGGCATCTGCCGCCTGCAACCGCCTGCCCTCTCCCCCAACCCCTCTCCCGCAAGCGGGAGAGGGGAGCCATTCGAAAGACTCAACCCAAAAAGTACCCGTGCTAACCCAGAGACAAGACGCAGCGTCCCCCGGCGCACCGGTGGCCGCCACCGCAGGTATCGTGACCACGGCCGACAGTGCCGGCCAGAGCGCCGCCAGCGCCCGCACCGGCCCGCTCACGCGCGGCAATATCGTCGCCCGCATCGAGCGCATGCCCGGCAACGCCATGCATGTGCGCGCCCGGCTGCTGATCGGGCTGGCCACCTTCTTCGATGGCTTCGATGTGATCGCCATCGCCGCCACGCTGCCGTTGCTGATCGCGCAGTGGTCACTCACGCCCGGGCAGATCGGGGTCCTGATCGCGGCGCCGTCGGTCGGGCAGCTGGTCGGGGCGTTGCTGTTCCCCGGGTTGGCCGAGCGCTTCGGGCGCCTGCGTTCGATCGGCTGGAGCGCGGGCATCATCGGCCTGATGAGCATTGCCTGTGGCTTCGCGCCATCGTTCGAGATTTTCCTGCTGCTGCGCATCGTGCAGGGCCTGGGCCTCGGCGGCGAGCTGCCGGTCGCCGCCACCTATATCAACGAAGTCACGCGCGCGCACGGCCGCGGGCGCTTCGTGCTGCTGTACGAGGTGGTGTTCCCGATCGGCCTGATGGTATCCAACGGCGTAGGTGCCTGGCTGGTGCCGCACTATGGCTGGGAGGTCATGTACTTCATCGGCGGCGTCCCGCTGGTGCTGTTCTTCCTCCTGAAGCGCGTGATCCCCGAATCGCCACGCTGGCTGGCCGAGAAGGGCCGCCTGGAAGAAGCCGACGCCGCGCTGCGCGCGTTCGAGGCGCGCGCCAAAGGACCGCTGCCGCCGCCGCAGAATGCCAGCGCCTACGACCGCATGACCCAGCACCCGCGCCGCCGCGTGCGGGACCTGGTCAGCAAGGCCTACGTAGGGCGCACCATGGCGGTGTGGATGCTGTGGGCCACCTGCGGCTTTATCCAGTACGGCCTGTCGACCTGGCTGCCCACGGTCTACAAGACCGTCTACCACGCGCCGCTGCAGCTGGCGCTGAACCTGGCCGCGGCGGCATCGGTGCTGGGCGTGGTGGGCTCGCTGGTCTGCGCCATGATCGTCGACAAGGTCGGGCGCAAGCCGGTGATCAATGTGTCGTTCCTGCTGTGCGCGCTGTCGCTGGTGCTGGCCGGGGTGTTCCACGCCGCCAGCGTGTACGTGGTCGCGACCTTCTGCGCGCTGGCGATGGGCTTCCTCGCCAGCGGCTTCATCACCGCCTACGTCTATACGCCGGAGCTGTACCCGACCAGCGTGCGGGCCATGGGCTGTGGCCTAGGCGGGGCCTGGCTGAAGCTGGCGGCGATCTTCGCGCCGGGGCTGATCGCCAGCACCATCGGCAGCGGCGACCTGAGCTTTGCGTTCTTCGCGCTGTCGGTGGTGCCGGCGCTGGCCGCCATCACCGTGCATTGCCTTGGCATCGAGACCAAGGGACGGGTGCTGGAAGAGCTGGAGGTCTGAGCGGGCGCGTGCCCATGCTGCTTCCGTCAGGAGCGCATGGGGAGTGCGGCTCGTGGCACCCCGATCAACGCTGTCAGTGCCGCAGCAGCGGGCACTTAGATTTCGATGCCGGCATGAAAGCCTGCTCGCCGGGTACCGTCGCCGCCACCTTGTAGTAGTCCCACGGGTATTTGGATTCGGCCGGTGTCTTCACCTCGAACAGGTACATGTCGTGGATCATGCGGCCGTCCTCGCGGATGCGGCCGTTCTTCGCGAAGAAGTCGTTGATCGGCATTGCTTTCATCTGCTTCATCACCGCCGCGGTCTCATCGGTGCCCGCCGCCTGCACCGCCTTCAGGTAGTGCATCACTGACGAATACGCGCCGGCCTGGCTCATGTTGGGCATCTTCTTCAGCTTCTCGAAATAGCGGCGCGACCACGCCCGGGTGGCGTCGTTCATGTCCCAGTAGAAGCCTTCGGTCAGCAGCAGGCCGGCCGTGGTCTTCAGCCCGAGGGCGTGGATGTCGTTGACATACAGCAGCAGCCCCGCCATGCGCTGGGCGTTGTTGCGCGTGAGGCCGAATTCCGATGCCGCCTTGATCGCGTTGATGGCGTCGCCGCCGGCGTTGGCGAGTCCGACGATCTGCGCCTTGCTGGCCTGCGCCTGCAGCAGGTACGAGGCAAAGTCGCTGGCGCCGATCGGGTGGCGCGCGGCCCCCACCACCTTGCCGCCGGTCTCGTTGATGACCGCGGTGGCGGAGTCCTGCAGCGTGTGCCCGAAGGCGTAGTCGGCGGTCAGGAAGAACCAGCTCTTGCCGCCGCGCTGCACCGTCGCGCGCGCAGTGGTGTTGGCAAGCGCGTAGGTGTCGTAGGCGTAGTGCACCGACACCGGCGTGCACAGGTCGTTGGTGATGCGCTCGGTGCCCGGCCCCGAGAACACCACGATGCGGTTTTTCTGCTTCGCCACTTCCAGCACCGCCAGCGCCGGCGCCGACGCGGCCACGTCGAGGATGGCGTCGACATTGCCGGTGTCGTACCACTCGCGCGCCTTGTTGGCGGCGATATCGGCCTTGTTCTGGTGATCGACCACTAGCAGCTCGATTTTCTTGCCGAGCACCTTGCCGCCGAAATCGTCGATGGCCATCTGCGCCGCGGTGGCGCTGCCGCGGCCGGTGACGTCGGCGTACAGGCCGCTCATGTCGAGCAGCATGCCGAGCTTGACCACGTCATCGGAAATCGCGGCCCTGGGCTGGGCTTGCGCGGCGCCGCAGGCCAGTGCCGTGGCAACAGCGAGCATGCCGGCGGCCCGGCGCCGGATCGAATGGCGAAGCGTCATGGTGTCTCCTCCCGTGTAGTGATTTCTCATTCCGGTCAGCCCGTGGCGATCGGCGTCGCGGCCAGGGCTGGTCGCGTCGTTCGTCGCCCGGGTCCGGTCTTCCTTGCAGGAAACCGGTAGCAGACGTTATAGGCGATCCGGC
The DNA here is from genome assembly GCF_003254285.1 of Cupriavidus phytorum. Lineage (NCBI taxonomy): Bacteria > Pseudomonadati > Pseudomonadota > Betaproteobacteria > Burkholderiales > Burkholderiaceae > Cupriavidus > Cupriavidus phytorum. Next base: position 11,231 of record NZ_QKZN01000020.1, on the reverse strand, counting down.
CGGTGCCGTCATGCCCGGGCGTGGAGAAGTCATGCGGGAGGAAAGCTGGCCGCACTCGCCGCGGCGCCTTCTTTTTATGCCTGCGCGCGCAACAGCTTGCGCAGTCCCTGGTACACCGCTTCGCGCTCTTGCGGCGACAGCTGCCGGATTACCTCGGCCTGTCCGCGCCGCGCCAGCGGCATCACCTGGTCGTGCAGCGCGATGCCGGCTTCGGTGATGGCGCACAGCAGCTTCTTGCGCGGGGTATTGCCGGCGGAGGTCAGCTGCACCAGCCCGCGGTCTTCCAGCAGCCGCAGGGTGCGGCTGACCAGCGCCTTGTCCGAGGTGGATTGGGTCACCAGTTCGGCAAACGGCAACGCGCGCGCATGCGCCAGCAGTGCCAGGATGCGCCATTCGGGCACGGTCAGGCCGAACTGCTCCGCATAGGGCTTGGTGACCGTGCTGCGCAGCGCGGTCACCAGCTGGCTCAGCATCGTGGTCAGGAAGTTGTCGACGGTCAGGCCGCTGCCGGCCTCGTCGAGGTCGGTCCACGGGCTGGCGTTGGCGGCGGGGGCAGGGGTGGGCGCGGGCGTGCCATGGGCGGGCGCGGCATCACGGGGCATGCGTTCCTCTTGGTCTGGTCTGCCGGCCAGGATGCGTGGCCGGTTGGCGGGGCAGATTGTCTCACAGGCGCTTGCCATTGCCGCCACCCTGTGGCGAACCGGATGAACACAAATAAATTCGCAAGAAACCAGATCAGTCAATTGGTGATTCACGTAAGTTGAGTAGTCAACTTATAGCGCCTACGATAGATGTGTTCCTCTTGTGAACTTGCGTTTCATTAATAAAACAACCGAGCCGAGTTGTACCCAAGCCACCCCTGTTTTCGCGATGTGCACAACCGCTGACTCCCGCGTCGCGAATGCGCCCCCACAGGAGCTGTAGATGAGACAACAACGTCCCCGACGCGCCGCTGCCGTCGCTATTGCCGCCTCGGCCGTGCTGGGCCTGAGCACGGCCAGCGTAGTGGCTGCCCCCACGTATCCGGCCAAGACCGTGACCATGGTGGTGGCCTATCCGCCCGGCGGCGATACCGATGCCATGGCGCGGCTCTACGCCGACAAGCTGTCGGCGCGCCTGAAGCAGCCGGTCATCGTCGAGAACCGTCCCGGCGCCGGCGGCGTGGTGGGCGCCGCATTCGTCAGCCGCGCGCCGGCGGACGGCTACACGCTGCTGTACACGCCGAACCCGTTCACGCTGGCGCCGACGGTATTGAAGCTGGCGCCGTCGGCCAGCTATGACCCGCTGCACGGCTTTACGCCGGTGATCCAGACTGCGGTGCAGGCGGTGCTGCTGGTGGCCAACCCGCAGGCGGGCGTAAAGACCGTGGGCGAGATGGTGGCCGCGGCCAGGGCCGGCAAGGCGCTGACCTATGGCAGCCCGGGCGCGGGATCGCCGATGCATATCGCCGGCGAGATGCTGAACCGCGCCGCCGGCGTGAAGATCCAGCACGTGCCCTACAAGGGCGTGGCGCCCGCGGTCAACGACGTGGTGGCGGGGCACGTGCCGTTTGCCTACGTCACGCTGGGGCCGGTGGCGCAGTACCTCAATACGGGCCGGCTGATTGCGCTGGCGATCACCGATGCGCGGCGCTCGCCGCTGCTGCCCAACGTGCCGACGCTGGCCGAGCTGGGCTACAAGGACGTGGTGGTCGGCGCGTGGCACGGCGTGATGGCGCCCAAAGGCACGCCGTCCGAGATCGTCAGGACACTGAACCAGCAGCTCAACGAAGTGCTGCGCCTGCCCGAGGTGGCCGACAAGATGGCCACCTTCGGCGCCATCCCCGTCGGCGGCGCGCCGGCCGCGCTGGAGAAAGTCAACGCGGCCGACTACGAGCGCCTGGGCAAGGTGGTCCGCGAGCTGGCGATCACCGCGGAATGAGCCGCGCCGGCGCATCGCCTTCCGGCACCACGCCATCGGCAACCGGAAACAACAACAACGACAGACAGGAGGCCGGCATGAGCAGGGCCATCGTGGGAACGTCCACGCCGCAGGTGACCGCGCGGGAAAAGGTCATGGGGCGCGCACAGTATGCCGGCGACATCAAGCTGCCCGGCATGCTGCACGCCAAGGTGCTGCGCAGCCCGCACCCGCACGCGCGCATCGTGCGCATCGACACCGCCGCCGCCAGCGCGCTGCCCGGCGTGAAGCTGGTGGTAACGGGCTACGACGTGCCCGCCCGTCACTGGGGCCCGCACCGCAAGGAGCAGCGCGTCCTGGCCTGCGGCGTGGTGCGACACGTTGGCGAGGAGGTGGCCGCGGTAGTGGCGCTCAGCGAGGAGATCGCGCGCGACGCGCTCGACCTGATCCGGGTCGACTACGAGCCGCTGCCCGCGCTGCTGACGCCGGCCGCGGCGCTGGCCGAGGGCGCGCCGGAGATCCATGCCGGCACGCGCAATATCGGCCATGAAATGCGCATCGAGCGCGGCGATGTCGAGGCCGCGTTCGCGGCGTGCGCCGCGGTGTATGAAGCCACCTACGAGATGCATTCGCAGTATCCCGGCTACCTCGAGCCGATGGCCTCGGTCGCGGCGCAGGACGGCAACGGACGGCTCACGGTGTGGGCGTCGACGCAGTCGGTGTTCCTGGCGCGCGCGCGGCTGGCCGAGGCGCTGGACCGTCCGGTCTCGACCATCCGCGTGGTGCAGGCCACCACCGGCGGCGGCTTCGGCGCCAAGATCGTCGAAGAGAACAACAGCCTGATCTGCGCCTTCCTGGCGAGTCGGCTGGAGCGCCCGGTGCGGCTGGTCAACAACCGGCTGGAAGACTTCCAGGGCGCGCGCGCCAGCGTGCCGATGCAGGTCTGGCTGCGCCTGGGCGTTGACGCCGACGGCGTGATCCTGGCCAAGGACGTGCGCATCACGGCCGAGTGCGGCGCCTATTCCGGGCTGGCCGGCGATGTGATGCACGTCACCGCCATGCGCAGCGACAACATGCACCGCGTGCACAACGTGCGCTCTCACGCGGTGCTGGCCTATACCAACAACCCGCCGCGCGGTGCCTTCCGCGGCTTCGGCGGGCAGCAGATGCAGTTTCCGCTGAACTGCCACCTGACGGTGCTGGCCGGCATGCTCGGCATCGACCCGATCGAAGTGCACAAGCGCAATGCGATCGGCGCCGGCGAGACCAGCGTGCATGGCTGGAAGATCAGCAGCACCGGCATGGCCGAGTGCCTGGACATGACGCGCCGCGCCATCGGCTGGGACGACAAGCGCGCCGCGCCGCGCGGCACCGGCACGCGCCGGCGCGGCCTCGGCATTGCCGCGGCGATGCACGTCAGCGGCAACCGCACGCTGGGCAACTGGGACGGCTCGACCATCCTGCTCAAGATGAACGAGGACGGGCGCGTGATGCTGCAGACCAGCGAGTGCGACATGGGGCAGGGCGCCAACACCATGCTCAGCCAGATCTGCGCGCAGGAGCTGGGGATCCCGCTGTCGCACGTTACCGTGATGGCGCCGGATACCGATACCGCGCCGTTCTGCCTGGGCTCGCTGGCATCGCGCGTGACCATCATCTCCGGCAACGCGGTGCTGCGCGCAGCGCGCGAGGCGCGGCACAAGCTGGCGGCGCTGGCGGCGGAAAAGCTCGGCGTGGAGGCGCGGCAACTGGTAATCGCCGATGGCCGCATCGCGGTGCCGGACCAGCCCGACAAGTCCGCCACGCTGGCCGAGATCGCGCGCCTGCATATCTTCCGCCACGGCGGCGAGGGCATCCACGTGCGCGCCACTTACGACGCGCCCACGGTGATGCACGACGCCGACTACTACGGCAACGTCGCCCCGGCGCATTCGTTCGCGGCGCAGGCGGTGGAAGTGGAGGTCGATACCTGCACCGGCCAGGTCACCGTGATCGACAGCTTTGTCGCCGACGACTGCGGCAAGGCCATCAACCCGCTCGCGGTGCATGGCCAGACCCACGGCGCCACCGTGCAGGCGATCGGCTGGACCCTGTACGAGCAACTGCAATACGAGGACGGCCGCCTGATGAACGGCAACTTCGCCGACTACACCATGCCCACCGCCGACGCGGTGCCGATGCTGCGCACCGACGTGGTCGAATCGAACGACCCCAACGGCCCCTACGGCGCCAAGGGCGCCAGCGAGACCGCAATCCTGCCGGGCGCGGCGGCGATCGCCAATGCCGTGTTCGACGCGGTCGGCGTGCGCATCCAGTCGCTGCCGATCACGCCCGAGAAGGTGCTGGCGGCCCTGCGCGCGCTAAACGAGGAGGAGACCGCCCGTGCGTGACTTTGCGTTCCTTGAGCCGGCCACCGTGGCCGAGGCCAGCCACATGCTGGCCGACCTCGGCGACAGCTGCCGCCTCTTTGCCGGCGGCACCGCGCTGATGCTGGGCATGCGCCAGCGCATGCTGGCGCCCAGCCACCTGGTCTCGCTGGGCCGGCTCGATGCGCTGCGCGGCATCAGCTTCGATGCGCGCGAAGGCCTGCGCATCGGCGCGCTGACCTTGCATGCCGAGCTCGCGCGCTCGCCGCTGGTGCAGGCGCACTATCCGATGCTGGCCAGCATGGCCGCGCGCGTCGCCAATCCGCAGGTGCGCAACCAGGGCACCCTGGGCGGCAACCTCTGCTATGCCGATCCGGCCACCGATCCGCCGGGCTGCCTGATGGCGCTGGGCGCGCAGATCGTGGTCAGTGGCCGCGGCGGCGAGCGCGTGATCGACATCGAGGACTTCCTGGTCGACTACTACGTCACGGCGCTGGCGCCGGACGAAATCGTCACGCAGATCCGCGTGCCCGCGCCAGCTGCCGGCGCCGACGGCCACTATGCGCGCTTCCTGCGCACGGCAGCCGAGCACCGCCCGCTGGCCAGCGTGGCGCTGGCGGTGCGGCGCGAGGGCGCGTTCTGTATCGAGGCCCGCCTGGCGGTGGGCGCATCGACGCCGGTGCCATGCCGGCTGCGGCGCGCCGAGGCGCTGCTGGCGGGCCAGGCGGTGACGACGGAACTGGCCGCGCAAGCCGCTGCCATCGTCGCCGAGGACATCAACGCCGTGTCGGACGCGCGCGGGGCCGAGGGCTACCGCCGCGAGATGGTGCGCGTGGTCGCGCGCCGCACCATTGCCGCCTTGTTCGGCGTGGCATCGGAGTAAGGAGCCTACCCATGAATCCAGTCAGCATCGAAGTCACCGTCAACGGTGAAGAACACCAGGTGCAGGTGCCGGCGCGGCGCCTGCTTGCCGACCTGCTGCGCGACGACCTGAACCTGACCGGCACCAAGCGCGGCTGCGAGACCGGCATCTGCGGCGCGTGCTCGGTGCTGGTCGACGGCGAGGTGGTCAAGTCCTGCCTGATGCTCGCGGTGCAGGTGCGCGGCCGTCATGTGATGACGGTGGAAGGCCTGGCCGCCGACGGCCAGCTGCATCCGCTGCAGCAAAGCTTCATGGAGCACGGCGGCCTGCAGTGCGGCTATTGCACGCCGGGCTTCCTGATGGCGGCGTGCGCGCTGCTCGCCAACAATCCCAATCCGACCGAAGAAGAAGTTCGCCATGGCCTGAACGGCAACCTGTGCCGTTGCACCGGCTATGTCGGCATCGTCGAATCGGTCCTGTCCGCCGCGGAGGCAATGCGTGGAAATTGAAAAGACCCTGGTCACCGCGGCGCCGCCGGCTCGCGTGTGGGAGCTGCTGCTCGACCCCAATGTGATGGGCGCGTGCGTGCCCGGCATGGAATCGATCGAAGTGCTCAGCGATGTGGAGTACATCGCGCACATGGCGGTAAAGATCGCCTTTATCAACGCGCGCTTCCGGCTGCATACGAAGATCGTCGAGACCCGCGCGCCCCATTACCTGCGCACCGAGGGCACTGGCGAGGACGCTTCGGTGGCCAGCTCGCTGCGGCAGTCGAGCGAGTTGTTCCTGACGCCGCTGGACCACGGCGGCACGCAGCTGCGCATCAAGGTGCAGGTCGATGTGCTGGGACGGCTCGGCACCTTCGGCCTGAGCGTGATGAAGACCAAGGCCGACCGCATGTGGGACGAGTTCGGCGCCAACCTGCTGGCGCGGCTGTCGCCGCAGGACGGGCAGGCTGCGCCCGAGCCGGCGCAGCAAGCGGCGGCGACGCAGCCTGCCGCCGTCGCGCCGCCCTCGGCAACCAACGGCCATGCGGTGCTGCCGGCGCGGCCCGTTGCGCCGGCTCCGTCCGGACTGTTGGCGCGGCTGTTCGGCCGCGGCAGCGCCGCGCGCGGGCCGCATGCCGAGATCTGCATCGAGCTGCGCCGCCCCGACGAGACCATCGTGGTGCGCTGGCCCGCGGCGCATGGCGAGCAGTGCGCGGCGTGGCTGCGCGACTACCTGCGCCCTGGCGCATAGCGGCGTCGGCGGCCCTGGCAGCGGGGACTGTCCGCAATACGGGTACCCTATCGGGTGCGGGCGTGATATATGAGAGCGTTGCGCCAAGACCGACTATTGCAGAGACAGACCATGACGACCGATTCGCCGCAGGAAGACACGCAGGAAGGCGGCCAGGAGGGTGCGCAGGAGGGTACTCCGGAAAGCGCGCAGGACAAGTACATCGTGCCGGGGCTGGAGCGGGGCCTGCGCCTGCTGGGCGAATTCAGCAGCCGCGAGCGCACCCTGTCGGCCGCCGAGCTGGCCCGCCGGCTCAAGGTGCCGCGCTCGACCGTGTTCCGGCTGCTGGCCACGCTGGAAATGATGGGCTTCGTCGAGCGCACCGACGGCGGGCGCGAGTTCCGGCTGGGCATGGCGGTGCTGCGCCTCGGCTTCGATTACCTGGCCTCGCTGGAGCTGACCGAGCTGGGCCGCCCGCTGCTGGACCGGCTGCGCGACGAGATCCACTACCCGTGCAACCTGGTGGTGCGCGACGGCCGCTCCATCGTCTATGTGGCCAAGTCGGTGGCGTCGCGCCCGTTTGCCAGCACCGTCAATGTCGGCACCCGGCTGCCGGCGCATGCCACGGTGCTGGGGCGCGTGCTGCTCGAAGACCTGTCGCTGGCCGAGCTGCGCGCGCTCTATCCGGAAGAGCGGCTGGAAGTCTATTCCGAAAGCACGCCGCGCACGGTCGAAGAGCTGTACGAGATGGTCCAGCGCGACCGCCAGCGCGGCTATGTGCTGCACGAAGGCTTCTTCGAGGCCAGCATCTCCACCATCGCGGCGCCGGTGCGCGACCGCAGCGGCAAGGTGACGGCGGCGCTGGGCGCCACCATCCCGGCCGCGCGCATCGACCCGGACCAGCTCGACAACATGGTGGAGCAGGTGCGGCGCGCCGCGGCGGAGCTGTCGCGGCTGCTCGACTACCGGCCCGAGGTGCCCAGGCCGTTTGCCTGACGGCACGGTGCCGCCCGCCACCAGGGGAAAGCAAGATGCAGCAATGCAAGCAACGAAAGGCGGCGCCGCGGCGCCGGCGATGGCTGGCGGGCACGGCGGTGGCCGCGGCGCTGGCGGCATGCCTGCCCTGGCAGGCGGTGCAAGCGGCGGCCTGCGCCAGTGTGCGCATCGTGGTGCCGTTTCCGGCGGGCGGGCCCGCGGACCAGCTCGCGCGCACGCTGGCCCACGGGCTGCAGCAGCGGCGCGGCACGCCCTTTGTGGTCGACAACAAGCCCGGCGCCAACGGCAATATCGGCATCGACGCGGTGCGGCGCGCGCCGGGCGATGGCTGCACCCTGCTGGTGGCTCCCGCCGGCAACCTGACCATCAACCCGACGCTGATGCCGGCGCTGGCCTACAACGTCGAGCGCGACTTCCGGCCGGTGTCGCTGCTGGCGGGCTCGCCCAACGTGCTGGCGGTGCATCCGTCGGTGCAGGCCAGTTCGGTGCAGGACCTGATCCGGCTGGCGCGGCAGGCCGACCAGTCCGGCAAGCCGCTGGGCTATGCCAGCCCGGGCGTCGGCAGCGGCCTGCACCTGGCCGGCGAACTGTTCCGCCACCAGGCCGGCATCGCGCTGCTGCACGTGCCGTACAAGGGCACCACGCAGGCGCTCAATGACGTGGTGGGCGGGCAGGTGCCGCTGCTGTTCGGCACCTGGCCGACGCTGGCGCCGTTCATCCGGACCGGCGCGCTGCGCGCGCTGGCGGTGACGCAGCCGAAACGTTCGCCGGCCGCGCCCGACGTACCGTCGCTGGCCGAGCAGGGCGTGTCCGGCATCGATGTCAGTTCGTGGTACGCGCTGCTGGTGCCGAAAGCCACGCCGCAGCCCGCGGCCGATGCGCTCGGCGCCGACGTGCGGGCGCTGCTGGCCACGCCCGCGGTGCGGGCCGAGCTGCAGCGCCAGGGCATGGAGCCGGTGGGCAGCACGCCGCAGGCGCTCGCTCAGCGTATCCGCGAGGAAACCGCGACGTGGGCAAAGGTGATCCGGCAATACGGCATTACCGCGGAGTAGCGTCGCCCCGATAGCCCATCAGTCCGGACAGGTCGCGCGCCGCCAGCCGGACTTCCTTCTGCACGCGCTCGCGCAGCGTACCGTCGGCCTCGAAGCGCTGCTGCGGCCCGGCCACGCTGATGGCGGCAATCACCGCGCCGTCGGGGCCGCGCACCGGTGCCGCGCAGGCATCGATGCCGGGTTCGTAGGCAGAGAAGCTCCAGGCGCAGCCGCGCTCGCGGTCGGCGGCCAGGATCTCGGCCAGGCGCGCGTGGGTGGCCGGGCTCTGGCCGGTAGCCGCCGGCAGTGGATCGGGCCCCAGCAATTCGCGCAGCGTCTCGGGCGGAAGCTCTGCGATCAGCATCCGGCCCGGCGTGGTCAGGTGCGCGGCAACGCGGCTGCCCACCTGGATATTGCTGACCAGCGCCGCTGCCGGCATCTGGCGCAGCAGGTAGAGCGCATCGCCGCCATCCCGCACCGCCAGGTAGGCCGACAGCTGCAGCGAGGCACTGAGCCGGGCCAGCACGCGCCCGGCAAAACTGGTCAGGTCGTTGGAGGCCAGCACGCGCGACGCCAGCTTCAGGAAATTGAAGCCGACCTGGTGGCCGCCCTGGGGCAGCCGTTCGACCATGCCTTCATGCTCCAGCGTATCGAGCAGGCGCATCACCGTGACCCGGTTTACGTCGATGCGGCGGCCCACCTCGCTCAGGTTGGCGGTGGCGCCGCCTTCGGCGATAAAGCGCAGCAGGCGCAGGCCGCGGATGACTGGGGACACCAGCTGCGCCTCGCGGGCATCATCCGGTGCAGCGCCGTCATCGAGATCAGGTTCGGTCGGCAGGCGGGACTTGGGCATGTTGGCGTGGACTGTCCATGGAAAACGGCCGCGCAGGCGGCCGTGCTGACGCAGAACGCGGGCCGGCGGTTTCAGCCGAGCGCGACGTTCCAGGCGTCGTAATCGTACACCCAGTCGGCATTGCCGCCTTCCTTGAGCCAGGCATTGCTGCGCGAGCCGACCTGGATGCGGCTGGTGCGCGCGTGGCGCGCGGCCTGGTAGCGCGCCAGCGCGGCCGGCACGCCGGCGGCGCCGTCGCCTGCGGCATCGGCCAGGCAGCGCGCCAGCACCACTCCGTCCTCGATCGCCATGCCCGCGCCCTGCGCCATGAACGGCATCATCGGATGGCAGGCATCGCCCATCAGCGTGACCGGGCCCGCCGACCAGGCCGGCAGCGGATCGCGCACGTACAGCGCGGAGATCAGCACGTCGTCGCAGGCGTCGAGCAGCGCGCGTGCCTCGGGGTGGAAGCCGGCATAGGCGCTGCGCAGGTCTTCCACGCGGCCCGGCGTGGTCCACGACTCATGGCGCCAGGCTTCCTGCGCGACCGTGGCGAAGATAAAGATGTCACGGCCGCGGTTGAGCGGAAAGGTCACGATCTGCGTGGCCGCGTCCGGGCCCCACCATTTGGTGAAGGCGCCCAGGTTGGGCACGCCGGCCAGGCGCTCGGCCGGCACCACCGCGCGATACGCAACCACGCCGGTGAAGATCGGGCTCTCCTGACCGAACAGCGCGGTGCGCACGGTGGAGTGGATGCCGTCGGCACCGACCAGCACGTCGACATCTTCCTGCGCGCCGTTGGCAAAGCGCAGCGTCGCGCCATCGGCGCGGGTCTCGATCGCCACGGCCTTGTGGCCGAGCCGCACGCATGTGTCAGGCACCGCGGCTTCCAGCGCCGCCATCAGGTCGGCGCGGTGCATGGTCAACTGGGGCGCGCCGTAGCGCTGCTCGGCCTCTTCCTGCATCGGCAGGCGCGAGGTTTCGGCGCCGGTGTCCCACGTGCGGCTGATGCGGTGGCTGGGGCGCGCGGCGGTTTCACGCAGGGCCTCGCCCACGCCAAGCCCGTCCAGGGCGCGTACCGCGTTGGGCGTCAGGTTGATGTCGGCGCCGACGCGGGCAAAGCGGGGCGCCTGCTCGTAGACCACGGCTTCCATGCCGAGCTTGCGCAGCGCGATGGCCGCGGCCAGGCCGCCGATGCCGGCGCCGTTGATTCCGATTTTGAGAGGCATGGGTTCCAGTTGAGTGATGGTAGTTGTGTTCAAAAATGAACTAGATGTTCATAAAAATATATGAGGGAAGGGGAGGCGCGTCAATTAAGGTGGAACCCTTAGGGAGACTTGGAGAATTGCTGCAGAGCTATCGTGCTTGCAGGCGCGGCTGTTTCGCCGGAGTAGCCTGCGAGTCACGTTTTGGCCGAGCCTGCTAAGGCCTGCGGCTGCTGTGCAGGCTAAATATGCGCTGACGATCTTTGGGTGTTTGCGCGTAGAGCAGGCAAAGGCGTTGATGCGGTATCGCCAGATTGCCTGGGTCACCGACCTGCATGGGCCCGACTTCGTTGAGGCTCCCGCCCTCTCCCCCGCCCCTCTCCCGCGCGCGGGAGAGGGGAGCAAACCAGCGTGGGGCGGAAATCCTTTGGGTTCGCCCGCGACAACGCGTGCGAGCGCAGCGACGCACTCCGTGCCAGAGCAGCAGACCTGAGATAGTGAGCGCGCGCAGCGCAGCCGAAGGCGTCCCACCAATAACGTGCTTAGCAGGCTGCCACCGACCTAAAGTCGGGTTCGTCCATCCGACCCCGAACGCCAGGCACCTCCCGGTAGCGTCAGCAGGGTCGAACCACCACCAGCACGACCGCAAGTCACCGCCGTTCGAACCACCAACGCCGCCTTAGCCAGCCGCTTAGGCGACGCGTTCTTTGGTTACTTTCTGTCGCTCCGGTGTGTGTCAAGGTAGTTGTCGCGTCCGCCGTTATGCTGCTTTCCGGTGCCCGGTAGCTTCCTGCTCAGCTCGTTCGGGGTTCAAGAAGACCA
>NZ_QKZN01000019.1:0-59618 GCF_003254285.1 Cupriavidus phytorum | reverse complement strand
CTCCAGGCGCAGCATGATTTGCTGAAGCTGGCGGCGCGGGAGGACCTGACCATTGTCTCGGCCAACATGAATGTGGACTTTGCCGCGGCCAAGCGCATTCGCATTGCGACGGCTGGCGGGGCTGCCATCACCATCGAGGGCGGCAATATCACCTTCGAATGTCCGGGGCCGATTACCTATAAGGCGGCGCAAAGGAAGTTCGAAGGGCCGACCCATGCCTCAAGAGAGATGAATACGTGGCCCCAAACGCCGTTCGATGACGCCTACCTTTTGAGGGACGAAATCACCGGAGAGCCGCTGCGAAACGTGCAAGTTGAACTGCGCCGGAATGATGGCGCACGCATCAAGCTTGTGACAGACAGTGAGGGCCGCTTGCCGAAACAGCGAGGCATTTCGATGGAGCATGTTCAGTTGCGCGTACTTGGGAAGTCACGTGACCAAAACGGCTGAGGTGGCAATGCAAAACGAGCGCAGTCCGTCCGAATCGGAAGTCGTGATATCGCGCACGCGCAATATCGACGGGCGACCGGTCTTTGACACGCACCTGACACCCACCGAGGACACGCGAACCAAGGTCATCGAGACCAAGCTGCCCGCAGTGATTCCGATCGTGTTCCTGCCAGGCATCATGGGAACCAATCTGAAGAACAAAAAGACGGGCGATGCTGTCTGGCGGCCACCGAATATGAGCCTGAACCTGGCCGACATACTTGGCGTCGTCGCCGCCTTGGCGACATGGGGCATACGAGGACCAAAGCAACGGCAGCAAATCCTGAAAGCGGAAGATTTGACTGTGGACAACGGAGGCTCTATTGACGTCGGGGAATCGGGACTAGCAAAAGAAACCGCGCGCAAGCGAGGCTGGGGCAGCGTGCTGCGCACCTCCTATAACCCGGTCATGGGGTTACTGGAGGCGCGCACCAGCCGCATCGTTGCCAACCGCACGCTACAAGGATGGTGGTCGACTGAAGGCCTGCGCCCGCCCGGTGACTATGGTGAGGAAACCGGACAGCCGCCTTTGACGGAACCGGAACTCATGAAAGCAGCACGCTATGACTTCGATGTCTGGTGCGCCGGCTACAACTGGCTTCAATCCAACCGGAAGTCCGCCGAAGACGTCAGGCTTTACATTGAAAACACAGTGCTGAGGCATTACCGCGAACAGAAGCCTCCGGTACCAGCCGACAAGGTCATCCTGGTTACGCATTCCATGGGCGGGCTCGTGGCGCGCGCGCTCACGAATCTTGTCGGCTATGAGAAGGTGCTAGGTGTGGTCCATGGCGTGCTGCCGGCGACAGGGGCGCCGGCGATTTACCATCACATGCGTGCGGGCTATGAGGGGCCTGAGCAGTTGATTCTGGGCTCTAACGCTGGGGAAGTGACTGCAGTCGTCGCCAATTCGGCCGGAGCCCTCGAACTATGTCCGACCTTCGATCACAGAAGCGGTCAGCCTTGGCTATTGCTGCAAGACTCCAAAGGCTTGGCCAGTACTGACGAAGATGGCATGCCATGTAACTATCCGCGGATCGGGAATCCATATGATGAAATCTATAAAAACCCATCCTGGTATGGATTGGTGCCCGCACAGAATACAAAGTTCCTGGACCTGTCCGAGACTGAGGGCGGCACGAAAAAAAATACGAGAGCAAGGTTTAATTTTTTGATTGATGAAGTAGAAACGTTTCATCGCGATATTTCTTCACAGTATCACAATGAAAGCTTTGTCCATTACGGCGCAGATGGTTCGAAGTCGATGCACAGCTGGCAAGATATAGTTTGGCGAGGAAACACAATGCCATTTTCGATTTCTCAGTTCACCGAAAATGACAACGGCAATGGAAGTTTTCGTTTGGGCGAATTTCGCGATGGACCGAAATTAACCCGAGTAAACGGCTCGGGAGATGGCACCGTTCCCACATCTTCTGGCGAAGCACCGCATGGATCCGGAGTAAAAGCAAGCTTCCGTCAAGGTCCCATGGGAAATGGGGCCTGTAATATCGAACACAAGGGTTATGATCATCAATCCAGTTACAACGACTCCCGCGCTCGATGGGCCACCCTATATGGCATCATTAGAATTGCACAACTGGCTGACTGGGCACCCTAACGATCAATGATGACTCGCCGCAACCGATACTTTTCTCGTGCTCTTGTGATCTTCGGTATTTTTGTACCCGCAATGATTGCTCATGCACAAACGATTTCGAGACAACCCATCATGAATAAGACTGACTGGAGCACTCATTGTTTTGGTCGTTACCTGGTCGACCTTCCGCCGCAAGCCGTCATTCGTACTTCCTACAAGGTCTGGGGTGACCCAATCACCTATTCGATTGGCAAGACACCAGAGAGTTTGAATTCCGAGATCCGCAAACGCGAAGCGCAGCTAAAGGCCATACCGCATAAAAAGCTCGAAGGCAGCCTCTATGTTCGCCGCGTGTCTCATCAGAACGGTTCGGCCAGCCTGATTTCGTGGAAGGCTCCATTTAGCAAGGAACTCATGTGGATGGAGTCGTTCCTTGTCGCCACCGATCCATCGCGCGTTTTCCATTACGAAGGAGATATTTCTCCGGATAAGCAGGAAACAGCTGTAGCCCTTGCTGATTCGCTCGCCAAAAACATCCGCTCCCGCTCCGACAACGAAATCCCCACCGGCCCCGGCTTCTGCATCGACCAGGGCTTTATCGCCGGCAACGACTACCGTTCCGAAAGCGTGCAGGTGGGCATCACGCTGCCCCAACACCCCAACGCCTTCATCAGCTTTGACGCCAGCACCGGCGCCGAGGAAGACCGGTTGCTCGAACGCGTTGATAACTTCCTGGCCAAGGCAGTATCCGGCCCGCTCGCCGGCCTGAAGGTATTGCGCAAGCGCGAACGCAATGTCGGTGCGATTCCCGCGGAAGAGTACGCAACCGCCGCGACGGGTAATGGCCAGCGTGTTTATGTATTCGCCTGGGAATCCCAGGGGAAGAACAAGTCCTTGTCCGAGCAAAACGTGTCGGCCGGCCTGCGCGTCCTCGAGCAGCCGGTGGACAGTCCGCAGACACCGTATCAGCCGGCATTCCAGTCAGATGATGAGGCGCTGCAGCTATGGGATGCCATCATCGATTCCATTCGGCTGCGTCCCGGCGCAGCTTAGGGCCCGCCAAGCGACAAATTCGCCCAGTCGCAATGGTCCGCCCTCGAACCAGATCCTGCAGTCTTGCAGCAGCTGTGTTCACGCTTGCATTGTCTGTCTCAATGGCTGGCGCACAAACAACAGCGACACATTTAATCGTCAGCAAGGAAGGCTGGAGCACTCACTGTTTTGGTCGCTACTTGATCGATTTACCACCGCAAGCGAACGCTCGCGCCAGCTACAAATTGTGGGGAGCCGATATCGAGCGCTTAACGGTGCCGAATGCGGCATCCCTGCAAGGCAAGGTAGAGCAGAGAACCATCGCATTGCAGTCCATGGCCCATGACACAGCCGGAAGCATGCTGGTGCGTCGTATCGATCATGGCAATGGCTCGACAAGCTTGCTTTCCTGGAGCAGCCCACGGCGCACCATACTGATGTATGAGGAAGCTTATCTGGCAACTACCAGCCCATGGCAAGCGTTCAAGTACAGCGGGGACATCTCGGCTAGCAGGCAGGCCATGGCGGTCGCGTTCCTGAACACGCTCGCCGCCAATATCCGCTCCCGCGCCGATAATGAAATCCCCACGGGCCCCGGCTTCTGCATCGACAAGGCATTCATCGCCGGCAACGACTACCGTTCGGAGAGCGTCCAGGTCGGCATCACGCTGCCCCAACACCCCAACGCCTTCATCAGCTTTGACGCCAGCACCGGCGCCGAGGAAGACCGTCTGCTCGAACGCGTTGACAACTTCCTGACCAAGGCAGTACTCGGTCCGCTCGCCGGCCTGAAGGTATTGCGCAAGCGCGAACGCAATGTCGGTGCGATTCCCGCGGAAGAGTACGCAACCGCCGCGACGGGCAATGGCCAGCGTGTTTATGTATTCGCCTGGGAATCCCAAGGAAAAAACAAGTCCTTATCCGAGCAAAACGTGTCGGCAGGCCTGCGCGTGCTCGAGCAGCCGGTGGACAGTCCGCAGACACCGTATCAGCCAGCATTCCAGTCCGATGATGAGGCGCTGCAGCTATGGGATGCCATCATCGACTCCATCCGGCTGCGACCCGGGGCGGTGTAACGCCGCCCTATTCCCCTTGCCGTGCCGTGTGCGCCAGCAGCCAGTCCGTCACGGCATCGCGGTCGCCGCGGAAGACGATGCGCGCCTCGCGCTGGGCGCGCTGGTAGTCATACATGGGGTCGTAGTAGTCGCGCAGCAGCACTTCGATCCAGCCGCGGTGCAGCGCTACCTCGCCGCACTCGGCCTGGCGCGCGAGCGCCTGGTCCAGCAGCGCAGACAGCTTGCCGTAGCGGGCGCCGCCAAGCCGCGGCGCGATCGCGGCCATGGCTTCGCGCAGGCGGGTGGCGTAGGCATCGAAGCCTTCCGCGCTGCCCTTGGTGTCGATGAATTCCGCCGCCAGTCCCTGCACGTAGTCGCGCAGCACGCGTTCGACGCGGGCGTCGAACGGCGCTTCCAGCCATACCAGCGGACTGGCCTGCATGCGCTGCGACAGCGCCTGCGGCACGTCGCGGCTGCCGATGAAGCGGCCTTCGTCTTCCACCACCAGCGCGCGCCAGCCGGCGTCGAGATGACGCAGCACGTCGATGGCGAGGGCGTTCTCGAAATCGATCTGCGGCGGCTGCGGCAGCGCGCGGCGGCCGAAGGCGGAGCCGCGGTGGCGCGCGTGGCCTTCCAGGTCGATCGACGCGGGCACGTCGGCCAGCACGTCGGTCTTGCCGCTGCCAGTCAGCCCGCCCACCACGAACCACGGCTGCGTAGTCGCCGCGGTATCGATGGTTTCGATCAGGAAACCGCGCATCGCCTTGTAGCCGCCGGTCACGCGCGGATAGTCGACGCCCGCATCGCGCAGCCACTGCTGCACCAGCTGCGAGCGCAGGCCGCCGCGAAAGCAATACAGGTAGCCGTCCGGATGCGCGCGCGCAAACTCCGCCCAGGCGGCGATGCGCGCCGCCTTGCGCTGGCCGGACACGAGCTGGTGGCCGAGTTCGATCGCCGCCTGCTGGCCCTTCTGCGCATAGCACAGGCCCACCTCGTGGCGCTCGGCATCGTCCATCAGCGGCAGGTTGACCGCGCCGGGAAAGGCCCCGCGCGCGAACTCCAGCGGCGCGCGCACGTCCAGCATGGCGACGCCACTGAGGAACAGTTTGCGGAAGTCGGCGGTATCTGGACGCATCATCGGGCGCATCAGCGGATCTCTACGGCCAGCGCGGCGCGCGCCACCATCTCGCCGATCGGGGCGAGCGCCAGCCCCAGGCGCTGGCATTCGGCCAGGAACGCGCCTTCGCCGGCGGGCTCGACCGCGACCAGCAGGCCGCCGCTGGTCTGAGGATCGCACAGCAGCGCGCGTTGGGTCTCGCTGAGCGGCGCGATGCGGTGGCCGTAGCTGTCGAAGTTGCGCTGAGTGCCGCCCGGCACGCAGCCCTGGCCGATGTAGTCGGTCACGTCATCCAGCACCGGCACCGCCGCATAGTCGATGCGTGCGGTCAGGCCGCTGCCGTCGGCCATTTCGACCAGGTGGCCCAGCAACCCGAAGCCGGTGACGTCGGTCATCGCGCGCACGCCGGGCAAGCGCCCGAAGGCGCTGCCGGGCCGGTTCAGCACGCACATCCAGTCGCGCGCCAGGTGGCGGTTGTCGTCACGCAGCAGCCCCTTCTTCTCGGCCGTGGTCAGCACGCCGATGCCGAGCGGCTTGGTCAGGTACAGCCGGCAGCCGGGCGTGGCGGTGTCGTTGCGCTTCATGTGCGCACGCTCGACCAGTCCCGTCACCGCCAGGCCGAAGATGGGCTCGGGCGCGTCGATCGAATGCCCGCCTGCCAGCGGAATGCCGGCGTCGTCGCAGGCGCGGCGCCCGCCCGCCACCACTTCGCGCGCCACCTCGGGCGGCAGCACGTTGACCGGCCAGCCCAGGATGGCGATGGCCATCAGCGGGTCGCCGCCCATGGCGTAGATGTCGCTGATCGCATTGGTAGCGGCGATGCGGCCGAAGTCGAACGGATCGTCGACGATGGGCATGAAGAAGTCGGTGGTGGACACCACGCCGCGCGGGCCATCGGCGCCGTCCAGCGCATACACCGCCGCGTCATCGCGCGAGGCATTGCCGACCCACAGGCGCGGGTCCAGGTGCTGGGCGCCGCTGCCGGCCAGGATCACGTCGAGCACCTTGGGGGAAATCTTGCAGCCGCAGCCGGCACCGTGGCTGTACTGCGTCAGGCGGATGGGACTGGTCATGGGCGTGGGCTCCGCGCGGCGCGCCGGCGGGTCAGGAGCCTTGGCCCCGCCGGCGACGCCTGGATGAAGAGAGGAATTGGAATGAGAAGGGTTACTGCCTGCAGGCGAGCAACCGGGCGGCACCGATCGGCGCCGCGCGCTGGGGCGGGCCGCCCGTAGGAGCGGCCGCGCCGAAGACGGCGGCTTATTGCTCGCCCGGCTCCATCTGCGACTGCAGGTAATTCTGCAGCCCGACCTTGTCGATCAGGTCCAGCTGCGTTTCCAGGTACTCGATATGTTCCTCGGTATCGGTGAGGATATCGACCAGAATTTCGCGGCTGACGTAATCGCCGACCGATTCGCAATAGGCAATGCCTTCCTTGACGGTGGTGTGCGCGGTCTGTTCCAGCTTCAGGTCGCACTTGAGCATCTCGGGCGTGTCTTCGCCGAGCAGCAGCTTGTGCAGGTCCTGCAGGTTGGGCAGGCCGTCCAGCATCAGGATGCGGTCGATCAGGCGGTCGGCGTGCTTCATCTCGCCGATCGATTCCTTGTACTCCACGTCGCCGAGCTTCTTCAGGCCCCAGTGGCGATACATGCGGGCGTGCAGGAAATACTGGTTGATCGCGGTCAGCTCGTTCTTGAGCTGGGCGTTCAGATGCTGGATGACCTTCTTGTCACCTTTCATTGGCGGCTCCTGTTGCATCGGGCCCGCGCAAAAATACGAAACGGCGCCAATGGCGCCGTGCAGTCAGAAAAAAGGAATGCGCAAAAACGCGCCGTGAACTGAACTTTTCAGTTCATGGGCGCGTTCAGGCCACCAGCGCCTTGCGCTGGTCGTTCGCGACTGCCGGGTCCCGAGTGTCCATTATGGTACATGGGCCCGAAGCGGAACAGGAAGAAATCTCCACAACCTGGATGCTAGCGAGGGTCGCCACCGTGACATTGCGTACCGCGGCCACGCCTTCCTGCAACACCTGCTGCGCGCACTCGCGGCAGCGGCCGCAGCACGTGCCGACGCCGAGCGTTTCAGCCAGTTCGTCGAGGGTCTCGACGCCCAGGTGCGCGGCACCGTGAATCTCACGATCGGTGATCTGGTTGCAGATGCAGACGTACACAAGTCCCTCCGTTGGGGCGCGGGACACCGGCATGTCCCTGCGAATGAACGTCAGAATATCAGAGATCAATAATGATAACAATTCCCATTAAGCCACATCGACGAAGGTCGGTAAGGCGTCACAGGACGTAAAAAGAAGGCGGCTGGCGCCGCACTTTCCTGCGTGGGGAAGTGCCGCGTCAGCCGCCTTTTGGCTCGGAAAACCCTGACGTCGTCAGGGTCGTGCAATCTGCCGCAGGACAGCGGCCTGTTCCTCGGGATCGTAAGCCTGCAATAGCTGGTCGACCAGCGGTTCCAGCCGTTCGCAGTTGGCGTGCAGGATTTCCTGCTTGACCCGCAGCAGTTGCGCCGGGTGCATGGAGAATTCGCGCAGCCCCATGCCCAGCAGCAGCCGCGTCATCGACGGATCGCCCGCCATCTCGCCGCACACCGCCACCGGCACGCCGGCGCGGTTGGCTTCGCGGATGGTGCGCGCCACCAGCTGCAGCACCGCCGGATGCAGCGGGTCGAACAGGTGCGCCACCGCGTTGTCGGCGCGGTCGATCGCCAGCGTGTACTGGATCAGGTCGTTGGTGCCGATGGACAGGAAATCCATCTTGCGCAGGAACAGCGGCAGCAGCAGCACCGCTGCCGGGATCTCGATCATGGCCCCGACCTTCATGCCAGGGTCGTACGGTTCGCCGCGCTCGTCGAGCTGGCGCTTGGCCTTGGCGATCAGCGCCAGGGTCTGGTCGATCTCGCTGGCGTGCGCCAGCATCGGCACCAGCAGCCGCACCGGGCCGAAGGCCGAGGCGCGCAGCAGCGCGCGCAGCTGGGTCAGGAACATGCCGGGCTCCGACAGCGACCAGCGGATCGCGCGCAGGCCCAGCGCCGGGTTCAGCGCGGTCTCGAAGTCATCGGCGCGGCCGTCGCCGCGGGCGTCGAGCGGCTTGTCGGCGCCGATATCGATAGTGCGGATGGTCACCGGCAGCCCGTGCATGGCATCGACTGCGCCACGGTACGCCTGGAACTGCTCTTCCTCGCCCGGCAGCTCGTCGCGCCGGTTCATGAACAGGAACTCGGAGCGGAACAGGCCGACGCCGACCGCGCCGGCGGCCAGCGCGGCACCGGCATCCTCGGCCATCTCGATATTGGCCAGCAGCTCGATCTCGATCCCGTCGAGCGTCACCGCCGGCGTATGGCGCAGGCGCTGCAGGCGCTTCTTCTCCAGCACGCGCTCGCTTTGCCGGTGGCGGTATTCCTCGAGGATGATGGCGGTGGGATCGACGATCACCAGGCCGGCGTCGCCGTCGATGATGATCCAGTCGTCCTGGCGGATCAGCTCGCTTGCGCTCTGCACGCCGACCGCGGCCGGGATGTCGAGGCTGCGCGCGACGATCGCGGTATGCGAGGTGCGTCCGCCCAGGTCGGTAACAAAGCCGTGGAATACGGTGTGGCGGAACTGCAGCATGTCGGCCGGCGCGATGTCGTGGGCCACCACGATCACGCCGGGCGCGGGCTCGCCGTCGGCTGCCAGCGCGGGCACCGGCGCCGGCACCAGCACCGGGGCGCCGGCCAGCGCCTTCAGGATGCGCTCCACCACCTGCTGGATGTCGGCCTTGCGCTCGCGCAGGTATTCGTCCTCGATCTCGTCGAACTGGCGCATCAGCTCTTCGAGGCGCGTGGTCAGGGCCCATTCGGCGTTGTAGCGCCGGCCCCGGATCAGCGCCTCAGGCTCGCGCGCCAGCGCCTCGTCGTCGAGGATCATCGCGTGCACGTCGAGGAAGGCGCCCATCTCTTCGGGCGCGTCGCGCGGCAGGTCGCGCTTGAGCGCGGCCAGTTCGGCGCGCACCGCGGCGCGCGCGGCGCGCAGCCGTTCCACCTCGGCGTCGAGCTGCTCTTCATCGACCAGGTAGTGCGACACGTCCAGCGCCGCGGGCGCAAGCAGGTGCGCGCGCCCGATGGCGACGCCGCGCGAGACCGGGATGCCGTGCAAGGCGAAAGGCATGTACCGCTCCGTCAGGAACGTTTATCAATTCGGGTCAAGGCCGCCGGCCTCACTCCCCTTCACCAAAGCGGTTGGCGATCAGTGCCAGCAGCGCGTCCATCGCCTCTTGTTCGTCGGGACCCTCGGTTTCGATGGTGATGGTCGAGCCGATCCCGGCGGCGAGCATCATCACGCCCATGATGCTCTTGGCATCGACCTGGCGTCCGTTGCGGGACATCTTGACCTGGCTGACAAAGCTGCCGGCGAGCTGGGTCAGCTTGGCGGACGCGCGTGCATGCAGTCCGAGTTTATTGATGATGGTGGTGTCCCTCTGCAGCATATTTGTCGGGATGATTGGCGGTTTGATTCTGGACGGTGGTGGTGCCGACCTGCAGCACGCCCTGCGAGCCGCCGGCCAGCGCCTTGGTGGCAAGCTGGTCCAGCTTCTCGGCCCGGTAGCAGATGGCACGGACCAGCATGGGAAGGTTGACGCCGGCCAGCACGCGCACACGGCCCGGCTCGGCCAGGCGCGCGGCGATATTGGCGGGAGTGGCGCCGAAGATGTCGGTCAGGACCAGCGCGCCGTTGTCTTCGCAGATGGCATCCAGCCGGCGCCTGGCCTCGGCCAGCACGGCGGCGGGATCGGCATCGGGAAGGACGTCGATGGCTTCCAGCCGCTGCGGCTGGCCACAGTAGACGTGGGCGGCGCAATCGCGCAGGGCTGACGCCAGCGGGGTGTGCGCGATGATCAGGATGCCTGCCATGATGGTGAATCCGTTGGATTGCCCCGATTGTAGCAGGCGCCCCCCGGCGCTCCCGCTGCCCGCCCGGGCGGGTCGGGCCTAGCTGCCGGCAGCGCCGACCGCGTGCTCGAGCGCGTCGATGAACATCGCCGCGACATGGAAGCCGGTCTGCTGCGTGATCTCCTGAAAACAGGTCGGACTCGTCACATTGACCTCGGTCAGGTAGTCACCGATGACGTCCAGGCCGACCAGCAGCAGGCCCTGCTCCCACAGCCCCGGCGCCAGCGCCTCGGCGATCTCGCGGTCGCGCCGGCTCAGCTCCTGGGCACGGCCAGTGCCGCCCGCGGCGAGGTTGCCGCGCACTTCGCCGGCCATCGGCACGCGAGCCAGCGAATACGGCACCGGCACGCCGCCGATCAGCAGCACGCGCTTGTCGCCGTCCTTGATCGCCGGGATATAGCGCTGCACCATCAGCGAGCGGGCGCCGTCCTGGCCCAGCGTCTCGACGATCGCGGCCAGGTTCATGCCGTCCGCGCCGACCCGGAACACGCCCATGCCGCCCATGCCGTCGAGCGGCTTGACGATGATGTCGCGATGCTCGGCGTGGAAATCGCGGATACGCGCCAGGTCGCGCGTGACCAGCGTCGGCGTGATGAATTCCGGGTACTGCGCAATCGCCAGCTTCTCGGAATGGTCGCGGATCGCCCGCGGCTTGTTGAAGACGCGCGCGCCCTGCGCCTCGGCCAGCTCCAGCAGCCAGGTGCTGGTCACGTATTCCATGTCGAAGGGCGGGTCCTTGCGCATCAGCACCGCGTCGAAGGCCGACAGCGGCTCGAGCGCGCTGTTGCCCTCGCGGTACCAGGCGCCGCGTTCGCCGCCATCGTCGCCGGTCAGGTGCAGGCGCGTGGCCACGGTCTCGACCGTGCGCCCGGACAGCGCCAGTTGCGGCTGCAGGCACCAGTACAGCTCGTGGCCGCGCGCGGCGGCCTCGGCCATCATGGCGTAGGTGGAGTCCTTGTAGGTCTTGAAGGTCTCCAGCGGATCGGTGATGAAAAGGATGCGCATGGCGGCGTTCAGATGATCGGGTTAGGGTCGGTCTTCTCGAGCTCCAGCGACGCCGCCAGCAACGCCAGCCGCGCCACCACGCCATACATGTAGAAGCGGTTCGGCACCGCCGCGCCGGGCTTGGCGTGGCTGTCCGGAATGCCGTTGGGCGCAAACGCCAGCGGCACGAAATGCATGCCCGGCGCGTTCAGGTTCTCGTCGTTGCCGCGGCCGGTGTGCACGCGGTAGAAGCCGCCCACCACGTAGCGGTCGATCATGTAGACCACCGGCTCGGCCACCGCCTCGTTGACCTTCTCGAAGGTGTGCACGCCCTCCTGGATGATGACGTCGCTGACCTCCAGGCCCTCCTTGACCACGCTCATCTTGTTGCGCTCTTTCCGGTTCAGGCCCTTGATCTCGGACGGGTCGCGCACGGTCATGATGCCCATGCCATAGGTGCCCGCATCGGCCTTGACCACCACGTACGGCGTCTCCTTGATGCCGTACTCGCGGTACTTCTTGGCGATC
This sequence comes from Cupriavidus phytorum, assembly GCF_003254285.1. Taxonomy (NCBI): domain Bacteria; kingdom Pseudomonadati; phylum Pseudomonadota; class Betaproteobacteria; order Burkholderiales; family Burkholderiaceae; genus Cupriavidus; species Cupriavidus phytorum. Next base: position 47,881 of record NZ_QKZN01000019.1, on the reverse strand, counting down.
TTCTTCAGCACGCCTTCGACCGCGTCGGCCAGTTCCTCCTCGCCCACGCGTTCGTGGAAATTCACGCCGGTGGTACGGGCGAAGTACGGGTTGACCATCCACGGGTCGATGTCGATCAGCTTGGCGAACTTCTTCGCCACCTCGTCATAGGCGGAAAAGTGGCTGCTCTTACGGCGCGTGGACCAGCCGGCGTGCAGCGGCGGCAGCAGGTACTGCTCGTTGATGTTTTCCAGGATCGGCGGAATGCCGGCCGACAGGTCGTTGTTGAGCAAGATCGAACAGGGGTCGAAGTCCTTCAGCCCCAGCCGGCGGCCCTTGGTGCCCAGGCGCGCCAGCGGCTCGACCACCAGGGTCTGGCCGTCGGGCAGTTCGATCGGGGTCGGTTCGGTGATTTCCTCGGAAAGCGAGCCCAGGCGCACGTTCAGCCCGGCCTGGCGCATGATCAGCGACAGCCGCGCCACGTTCTGCAGGTAGAACATATTGCGGGTGTGGCGCTCCGGGATCAGCAGCAGGTTCTTGGCATCCGGGCAGATCTTCTCGATCGCGGCCATCGCCGCCTGCACCGCCAGCGGCAGCATCTCGGGGGCCAGGTTGTTGAAGCCGCCCGGGAACAGGTTGGTATCGACCGGCGCCAGCTTGAAGCCGGCGTTGCGCAGGTCCACCGAGCAATAGAACGGGGGCGTATGCTCCTGCCATTCCAGCCTGAACCAGCGCTCGATGGACGGCGTCGCGTCCAGGATCTTCTTTTCCAGTTCGAGCAGCGGACCGTTCAGCGCGGTGATGAGATGCGGGACCATATCCATCCTATAGATCGTCTTAATCGTTCGCCCCGATTGTAGAGGAACGTCCAACCAGGCGCTGGCGCACCCTTTATAAGGATATGCAGCGCCTGGCATAAGGGATAACCATATGGGGATGGGCGGCGCGAAATAAAGAGGCCGCGCCGGCGACCGCGTCCGGGCAAAAAAAAAGCGCGGCGATGCCGCGCTTTTAAATGGCCTGACAGATACGGGGAGCGTTCTGCAGGTGGAGGAAACTGCCTCAATGGCAATGTATGTGCGCCGCACATTAAAGACAATTGAAGCTTTTTAAGATCGGAGTTAAGCACTTTGCGAAAAGCCCGCGCGCGGCGCGCGGGATTGCCGGCTTGCCCGCGCCGGCACTGGGCTAGCGGGTTTCACTGGCAATTGGGATGAGCGTCGTGATGGGCCCTGTCCGCGCGTGCGACGTCTGTTGGCCGCAGGCAAATGTCTGCAACCCCGCTCAACGCAACAAAGTAAAAAAGCCCGGCACGCAGCCGGGCAAAACTCCTGAGAGCAGATTCCCAATCAGCTCTCCAGCACAACACCTTTGCGATCAGCCTTCGTACGCGGTCTCGCCGTGCGAGGTGATATCCAGGCCTTCGCGCTCTTCGTCTTCCGGCACGCGCAGCCCGATCAGCATGTCCACCAGCTTGTAGGCGACGAAGGCCACCACGCCGGACCACACCACGGTGGTCAGCACCCCTTCGAACTGCACCCACAGCTGGCCGGCGATCGAATAGTCGTCGGCCACCTTGTTGGCGACGTAGTCGTAGATGCCAGTGCCGCCGAGGCTGGGCGCGGCGAACACGCCGGTCAGCAGCGCGCCGACGATGCCGCCCACGCCGTGCACGCCGAACACGTCGAGCGAGTCGTCCATGCCCAGCATGCGCTTCAGTCCGGTCACGCCCCACAGGCACAGCAGGCCGGCCACCAGGCCCATCACGATCGAGCCCATCGGGCCGACGAAGCCCGCGGCCGGGGTGATTGCCACCAGGCCGGCGACCGCGCCCGAGGCGCCGCCCAGCATCGACGGCTTGCCCTTGCCGATCCACTCGCCGAAGGTCCACGACAGCACCGCGGCGCAGGTCGCCAGCAGCGTGTTGACGAAGGCCAGCGCGGCCGAGCCGTTGGCTTCCAGCGCCGAGCCGGCGTTGAAGCCGAACCAGCCGAACCACAGCAGCGAGGCACCCACCATGGTGAAGGTCAGGCTGTGCGGACGGATCGCCTCGCGGCCGAAGCCGATGCGCTTGCCGAACATAAAGGCGCCCACCAGGCCGGCCACCGCGGCATTGATGTGCACCACGGTGCCGCCGGCAAAGTCCAGCGCGCCCTTCTGGAACAGCCAGCCGGCCTTGGCCGTTGCGGCGGTGCCGGCGGCGGCGTCGGTGTAGGCGTCAGGGCCCGGCCAGAACCACACCATGTGGGCGATCGGCAGGTAGGCGAAGGTGAACCACAGCACCACGAACACCAGCACCGCCGAGAAGCGCGCGCGCTCGGCGAAGGCGCCGATGATCAGGCCGCAGGTGATGCAGGCGAAGGCGCACTGGAAGGCAAAGTAGCCCAGTTCCGGCAGCACCACGCCCTTGCTGAAGGTGGCGGCCACGGCGTCGACCGTCAGCCCCTTCATGAACAGCCGGTCGGTGCCGCCGAAGAAGGCATTGCCCTCGGTGAAGGCAAAGCTGTAGCCGTAGATGGCCCACAGCAGCGCCACCAGCGAGAAGATCACCAGGCACTGCATCAGTACTGACAACATGTTCTTGGAGCGCACCAGGCCGCCATAGAACAGCGCCAGGCCAGGCAGCGTCATCAGGATCACGAACGCGGTCGAGACCAGCAGCCACGCGGTGTCGCCCTTGTTGGGCACGGGCGCGGCCGGCGCGGCGGCCGCTTCAGCCGGTGCGGCCGCGGCGGGGGGTGCTGCAGGGGTCGCTGCCGGGGCCGCAGCGGGAGCCGCCGCAGCCGCTGCGGCGGCCGGCGCGGAAGTGGCGGCGGCCGAAGCCTCGGCGGCCGGCTTGTCCTGCGCCGCGGCCGGGGTCGACATGCCCACGCCGGCCGTGCCGACGGCCAGCGCCACCGCGCCCGCCGCCAGGAATCGCTTGATCCAGGTTTTCATGGAATTCACCTTTGTCTCTATGCTGTCTTGGGTCACAGGGCATCGCCGCCGGTCTCGCCGGTGCGGATGCGGATGACCTGCTCGATCGGGGCCACGAAGATCTTGCCGTCGCCGATCTTTCCGGTGCGGGCCGATTTCTCGACCGCCTCGATGGCGCGCTCGACCACGTCGTCGGGCACCGCCACCTCGATCTTCACCTTGGGCAGGAAGTCGACGATGTATTCGGCGCCGCGGTACAGCTCGGTATGGCCCTTCTGGCGACCGAAGCCTTTCACTTCGGTCACGGTGATGCCGGACACGCCCACGTCCGACAGCGCTTCGCGCACCTCGTCGAGCTTGAACGGCTTGATGACTGCGATGATGAGTTTCATCAGGATTCTCCTGGGAGCGGACCGGCATCAGCCCGCCCGGGCTGCTTCAGAGTTAGAAAGTCTTGGTGATCGAGGCCCAGGCCGCGGCCTTGCCAAGGTAGCGGCCGCGGTTGGCGCTGGTGTAGGCCACTTCCTTGGCGTTGGTGTCGACATAGGCGACCGCCAGCGCAAAGCCCTTGCCCAGGTCCTTGGTCAGGCCGATCTTCCAGTCGGTGTACGAGGCGTCGCTGTTGTGCTTCACGCCCTGGTAGCCGACGTGCGCGTTCAGCGTCAGGTCCCAGAAGTTGAGCGGCACGTTGGCGCTCAGGTCGACGTAGTAGCTGTTCTTGCTGTCGGCCCAGCCAAACAGGTTGGTGACCGAGTGCGAGTACTTCAGGAACACCGGGCCCCAGCCAACCCCGGCATACAGCTCGGTGGTGTACGGGCGCGGGTTGTTGTAGCCGCCCGGGTAGTAGTACTCGAGCACGCCCAGGTCATAGGCGAATTCGGTGCCGGCCACCTTGAAGGTGTTCTTGAAGCCGCCGTAGAAGTCCATCTCGACCGGCGCCGAGACTGCCGGGTTGGCGTCTTCGAGCCAGCTGATGCTGGAGTTCCAGTTGCCCAGGTAGAAGCCGCTTTCGTGCGCGTAGTCGAAACCACCCTGGATCGCCGGGCGCAGGTTGGTCTGGCTGATGCCGCGATAGCGGTAGTCCGTGACCAGCGACACGTTGGCCGTGAACGTATGCGGCGAGGCCGGCGCGGCAGCCGGGGCCGCGGCGTCGGTGCTCTGCGCCAGGGCGCCGCCGGCGGCACTGGCCAGGACCATCGCGCTGACTGCAAGGGCCAACTTCTTCATGGGGTTTTTCTCCTTTTCCTGTGGCTCGGATTTCGTTTCGTTGGATTCCGGTAAAGCTTTGAGGCAGCTCGCCCTCACTACTGCAACTGCCGTGCCACCCCACCGTAAGCAGCGGTCCATGCGCCACGGTCCGCACCGGCCAGCATCGCGCGCGGGCTTGAATCGGCCCCGCAGCGACGCCAGATCGGGTTAAAAGGTGTGAACGGCGCGGCGCCGGAGCTTTCGCCGGCGTGCCGCAGGGGCGATAATCGAGATCTGACAGTGGCTGCGTAGGGCCAGCGCGCACGGGAACCGCCCGCATTCAGGGCGCCCAATTCCTGTGCGAAAGCGCGCCATACGCCAGATGCCCAACCGGATTGGCACCAGTCAGGTGCGCAAAGGAGAAACCATGAAACCGACCGACCTCTTCAACGACCTGCAGAACAAGGTCAGCGAGGCGCTGCGCAATTCGCCGGCAAGGGACATCGAGAAAAACGTGCGCAGCATGATGACCCAGGGCTTTGCCCGGCTAGACCTGGTCACGCGCGAGGAATTCGACGTCCAGTCACAGGTGCTGGCGCGCACCCGCGCCCGCCTGGAGGAACTGGAAAGCCGCGTGGCCGAGCTGGAGCGCCGCGCCGGCATCCCGCCCGGCGCCGGTTCGGTGGATTCGACCGGGGGCGCGTGAGCACGCCGGTCCCGCCGCCATCCCCCAGCCTGCCTGAAGGCCGCCAGTCCTGGCGGCCTTTTTCGTTAACAGTTCCGTGCGGTTCGATGCCATGAGCCTTGCCGTCCTACGCAGCCGGGCCCTGACCGGCATCGCCGCGCCGCCGGTGCGGGTCGAGACCCACCTGGCCAACGGCCTGCCGGCCTTCACCATCGTCGGCCTGGCCGACACCGGCGTGCGCGAAAGCCGCGAGCGCGTGCGCGCCGCCATCCTCAACAGCGGCTACGAGTTTCCCAACCGCCGCATCACCGTCAACCTGGCGCCGGCGGACCTGCCCAAGGAATCCGGCCGCTTCGACCTGGCGATCGCGCTGGGCATCCTGGCCGCCAGCGGGCAGATTCCGGCCGACGCGCTCGACGCGCATGAATTTGCCGCCGAGCTGTCGCTGTCCGGCGAGCTGCGCCCGGTGCGCGGCGCGCTGGCCATGGCGATGGGGCTGGCGCGCGACAATGCCGCCCGCGCCGGCTCGGGCGAGGCGCCGCGCGCATTCCTGGTCGCCGCGGGCAACGGCGCCGAAGCCGCGCTGATCGAAGACCTGGCGGTGCATGCGGCCGCCACGCTGCGCCAGGCCTGCGACCACCTCGGTCCCGTGACCGAGGCGCGGCTGCCCCGCGCCATGCCGGCCTTGCTGCCCGCCGCCGCCGAGCGCGGCCCCGACATGCGCGAGGTGCGCGGCCAGGCGCAGGCGCGCCGCGCCATGGAAGTGGCCGCGGCCGGACAACATTCGGTGCTGCTGGTGGGTCCCCCCGGCACCGGCAAGTCGATGCTGGCGCAGCGCCTGCCCGGCCTGCTGCCGCCGATGTCGCTGCAGCAGGCGCTGGAAGCCGCCGCGGTGATGAGCCTGACCCCTGGCGGCTTTCGCGCCGAGGCCTGGGGCGTGCGTCCCTGCCGCGCGCCGCACCACACCGCGTCGGGCCCGGCCATGGTCGGCGGCGGCGGCAATCCGCGCCCGGGCGAGATCTCGCTCGCGCACCACGGCGTGCTGTTCCTGGACGAGTTGCCCGAGTTCGACCGCCGCGTGCTCGAAGTCCTGCGCGAGCCGCTGGAATCGGGCCGCATCACCATCGCCCGCGCCAACGGCCACGCCGACTTCCCCGCCTGCTTCCAGTTCGTGGCGGCGATGAACCCGTGCCCGTGCGGCTACCTCGGCCACCCCGACCGGCCCTGCCGCTGCACGCCCGACCAGGTGCGCCGCTACCAGTCGCGCATCTCCGGGCCCATGCTCGACCGCATCGACCTGCAGGTCGAGGTACCCGCGCAGGACCAGGGCGAAATGCTCGACGGCCCGCCCGGCGAAGCCAGCGCCGCGGTGCGCGCGCGCGTGCTGGCCGCGCGCGAACGGCAGCTGGCCCGCCAGGGCAAGCCCAACAATGAGCTGGGCGGGCGCGAGATCGAGCAGCACTGCGCCATGGACCCGCAGGCGCAAGCCTTGCTGCGCGGCGCGATGACGCGGCTGGCCTGGTCGGCGCGCTCGTACTTCCGCGTGCTGAAGGTGGCGCGCACCATTGCCGACCTGGCCGGCGCCGACGTGCTGGACGCCGCGCACGTGGGCGAGGCGATCCAGTACCGGCGCGCGCTGCGGATGGCCGGCTAGGGCGATCCCCGCCTCAGGCCTCTTCCGACCACTGCACGCCCTCGCGCGCCATGAACGCCGACGAGGCCGCCGGTCCCCACGTGCCCGCGGTATAGGGCCGCGGGCCTTCGTCCTGCGCGCGCCATGCCTCCAGGATCGGATCGACCCAAGTCCAGGCGGCCTGCAGCTCGTCGCGCCGCACGAACAGCGCCAGCCGCCCGCGGATGACATCGAGCAGCAGGCGCTCGTAGGCCTCGGCGCGACGCGTGGTGAAGGCCGAGTCGAGATTCAGCGCCAGGCTCAGCGGCTTGAGCCGCATGCCCTCGCCCGGCTGCTTCACCATCAGCGTCAGCCGCACCGATTCTTCCGGCTGCAGCCGGATCACCATGCGGTTGGGCTGCAGCGTGCTGCCCGGGTCGAAGATCGAATGCGGCACCTCGGCGAAGTGGATCACCACCTCGGTCACGCGCTCCTGCATGCGCTTGCCGGTGCGCAGGTAGAACGGCACCTGGTTCCAGCGCCAGGTGCCAAGCTCGGCCCGCATCGCGACAAAGGTCTCGGTGCGGCTGTCGGGCGGAATGCCCTCTTCCTGCAGGTAGCCGCGCACCAGCTCGCCGCCGATGGCGCCGGCGGTGTACTGGCCGCGCACGGTGTTGCGGCGCACGTCCTCGGGCGACATCGGTCGCAGCGAGCGCAGCACCTTGAGCTTTTCATCGCGCACCGCGTCGGAGTTGAGCGACGCCGGCGGCTCCATCGCCAGGATGCTGACCAGCTGCAGCAGGTGGTTCTGCACCATGTCGCGCATCGCGCCGGCCTCGTCGTAGAAGCCGCCGCGCGTGCCCACGCCCACGGTCTCGGCCACGGTAATCTGCACGCTGCGCACGAACGGCGTGCGCCACAGCGGCTCGAAGATCGAATTGCCGAAACGCAGCGCCATCAGGTTCTGCACCGTCTCCTTGCCGAGGTAGTGGTCGATGCGGTAGGTGCGGTCCTCGCTGAAATAGCGGCTGACCACCTCGCCGATATCGATGGCCGAGGCCAGGTCCACGCCCAGCGGTTTCTCCAGCACCAGCCGGGTATCGTCGGCAATCAGGCCATGGCTGGCGAGGTTGTCGCAGGTGGCGGCGAACAGCCCCGGCGGCATCGCCATGTAGTAGATCCGCAGCGCGTCGCTGCGCAGCTGCGCGGCCAGCGCCGGGTAGTCTGCCGCCTGCGCGGCGTCGAGATGGACGAAGTCCAGCCGCTGCAGGAAGGCCTGCCATTTGGCGGGCTCGATATAGCGCGCATCGACAAACGGTTGTGCGCTTTCGTCGGCAAAATTGACAAAGGCCTCGCGGTCCCAGCGGTGCCGGCCCACGCCGATGACGCGGGTACCCTCGGGCAGGTTGCCGTCGCGGTGGCACATGTAGAGCGACGGCAGCAGCTTGCGTGCCGACAGGTCGCCGGCGCCGCCGAAGATGACGAGGTCGAGCGGCCGGGCGTCGGCAGTGCCGAAAGCAGAGACGGTGCGGTTGGTTGGCATGACGGGCTCCTTGCGTGCCGATGGGCGGATGAGGTTGGCCGGGGGAGGGGCAAGCCGGCATTGTTTTGCGTTGTTCGTGCAGTCTGCCGGATCAGCATGTCTCGGTCACGTTGCGCAGGTATTGCGGCTGGCCGGCCGGCACAGCGGCAAACGCCAATCGGACCATCCGCATCATCCGTGCCATGAACACGGCCGGCGCAAGCGGTCGGGGCACGCCACTCCTGCCCGGTTCAGCGTAACGATGAACGGTTCGTGCCAAAAAGGGGATACCGGTACGAGCCACTTCAGCAACGATGTATCGATCTGGTATTCAACGAGCGCGTCTGCGGCAATATCACAGCAGGCCTTGGGGCGAAAGTTCGGTTCCAAACAGAGGTGCGCGAACCGCAGGGCTGCCGTCGGCACGCGCACGGCTGCAGAGACCGTCAGGGCACGCGCCTCTATGCAGTACCAATTGACGGATACCGTGCGCATGGCACGGGCGTCACCCTCTGCGCAGGATTCCCCGCAACGCGATTAAAAGTCCTAAAGTGGTATCACCGACATCAGGCTTTTGGTACCCATGACGAGTCGCATGGATCAAAGGTTGCAGGCGCTGCGGCCCAACGAGGCCGATGCCACGCCGATCTACCTGCAGGTAGCGCGCAAGCTCACTGCCGCCATCCAGGCGGGGCAATGGCGGGCGGGCGATGCGCTGCCGTCGGAGCGCACGCTGGTCGATTCGCTGGGGATTTCGCGTGTCACCGCGCGGCACGCGCTGCAGGTGCTGGCCGAGGAAGGCACCATCACGCGCAACCGCGGCGCGGGCACCTTTATCGCCCCGCGCGCCGAGCCCAGGCCGGCGCGGCTTGACAATTTCAGCGAACTGGCGCGCCGGCGCGGCATGACGCCGGCGAGCGAGCTGGTGGGGTTCGAGCGCCGCCGCGCCACGGCGCAGGAAAGCGCGGAACTGGACCTGGCCGAGGGCGACGAGATCGTCAGGCTGACGCGGCTGCGCAAGGCTGACGGGCAGATCTACTGGATGGATGTGACCACGCTGGCGCTGGCCGTGGTGCCCGACGCCAGCGCCATCGGCGAATCGCTCTACGCTTACCTGGAGCGGATCGGCAAGCCGGTGCTGCGCGTCACCGAGACGCTGCGCGCGGTCGTCGCCACGGCGGAACTGGCCGCGCGCCTGGGCATCGCGCCGGGCGAGCCGCTGCTGCATATCCACCGTACTGGCTACACCCATGGCGACAAGCCGGTCGAGCTGACCGACGCGTACTGCCTGAACGACTTCTACGAACTGAAGCAATAGCGCCCGGCGGCGCCGGCCACCGGTGGTTCCACCGGCGGCGGGGGCGGGTCGTCCTCGGGCGACAGCGGCACATCGGGCGGCACGCCCGGCGGCGCGGGCTCTTCCACCGGGGGCACGGTATGGCGCGGCTGCAGGCGCGCACCGGCGATCGGGTTCAGCGAGGCAGGCATGCGGGGACTCCGTGGCGGGGTTACTTCCTCATTGAAGCAAACCCCACCCGCGCGCGCCAGTGCGGATGCCGCGCCGCTCAGGCGTGCTGGCGGCGCACGAAGAACAGCGCCGCACCCACCGCCATCAGCACGCTGCCGAAAAACCGGTTCTGCCACAGCACCGCGCGGGCATTGCGGAACAGCCCCTGCATACGCGACGCCAGCAGCGCGTAGCCATGCATCACCACCAGGTCGACGCAGCACATGGTCGCCGCCAGGATCGCCAGCTGCGGCGCGAGCGGCCGGTTCGGGTCGATGAACTGCGGCAGCACCGCGACCATGAAGATGATGCCCTTGGGGTTGGTCACATTGGTCAGCAAGCCCGTCGCAAAACGGCGGCGCCGGCTCATCACCGCCACGCGCACCGGTCCGCCGTCCTGTGCTGCATCCACTTCCACGCGGGCACGCCATTGCTGGATGCCGAGATAGATCAGGTACAGCGCGCCGATGGTCTTGACCACCATGAAGGCCTGCTCCGAGGCCAGCAGCAGCGCGCCCAGCCCGCCGCCGGCCACCAGCAGCACGATCACCAGCCCGGCTTGCAGGCCGAAGATGGTAGTGGTGGTCCGGCGCAGCCCGTACGACAGGCCATGGCTCATCGACAGCACCGCACCTGAACCCGGCGACACCGCGATCACCCAGCACGCGGCGAAATAGGCCAACCAGACTTCCCAACGCATTTCAACTCTCCTATGACTGCAACATGCGGGGCAGCGCATCGCCCCCCGGCATCTGTGATTCGCTGCGGCGCGGCGGCGCCTCAGAACGGGTGGAACCCGCCCAGGAACTGCTCGACCTGCTCGGCCTGGCGCGCGTCGCGCGCGGCCTCGCCGGATTCCAGCACCACGGCCTGGAAGGCGCGCGTGCCCACCGCCACCAGCCGCGCGCTGAGCCGGCGCGGCGACTGGTCCTGCGGCGACACGCCGCTGGCCTGCAGCTCCAGCCCGGCCAACGGGCGGCCCGGCCGGTCCGCGCTCATGATGGTGACCGGCCGCGTGCGCGGCTCGCCCGACAGCGTGCCGAGGTTGGCCAGCAGGCCGGCCTGCATCGCCGCCACGGCCTCGCGCCGCAGCGCTTCGTCGTCTGCTGGCAGGGTCACCACGCCCACGGCGAAGAGCGTGTCGTCGATGCGCGCGGCCTCCATCGTCATCGGCAGCTTGCGCCCGGCTATGGTCACGTCGCGCGCGGCGCTGGTGGGCTTGCCGGGATAGAGCGCGGCGTAGCCGCCCTCGCCCGACTGGATGGTGCGCCAGTCATAGCGCGGCGAACAGGCGCACAGGGCCAGCGCCAGCAGCGCGGCACAGCATGTCAGGGACCAGCGGGGCGCGGCAGCAGGACTCGGCGGGGGCAGCACGGGACGCATGGAAAACGGGACGGAAGCACAGGCTCGGGACGGCGCGCGCTGGCGCGGTCGCCGGCGCGCGGAAACCGGTATTATCCCGGAAGCGGCGCGCCAGTGCTTGCCGCGCCGCCTCCTTCTCCCCACATCCGCCATGCCTGCGTCCCGCCTCGCCCGAGCTGCCACCTCTCGCTCCTGCCTGCACTGGCTGGCCGCGGGCGCGCTGCTGGCTGTCGTGGCCGGCGTGTCCGCCGCCAGCCCGCCGCACCTGCCGCCGGCCACCGACCTCGCCGCCCACGGCGCCGACGCCGCGCGCCGCGGCGAGCCGCTGGTGGTGCTGGTGTCGATGCCGGGCTGCAGTTACTGCGACGCGGTGCGCCGCAACTACCTGGGCCCGCAGGCGGCCGCCGGCGAGATCGCCGTGCGCGAGCTCGACATGACCGCCGACACGCCGCTGCGCGATGCCGACGGCAGCCAGACCACCGCGCGCGCCTGGGCCCGCGCGCACCAGGTCAGGGTGGCGCCGACGGTGCTGTTCCTGGACCGCCACGGCCGCGCCGCCGCCAGCCCGCTGCGCGGCATGCAGACCGACTTCTACGGCGCCTACCTGGAGCAGGCGCTGGCGCAGGCGCGCGCCGCCGTCGCCGCGCGCAAGTGACGAAAGGGTTCCAGCACGTGGCCGCAAGGCGGTACCGCACAGCGCGCGAACGCCTGCCGCATTAGAATGTCCCACTGCTGACCGGCCCTGTCCGGTCCTACCTGCACGAATAAAGCGGCTCCAGCCGGATTCCCATGACCACTACCCCCGCCTCGAAGACTTCCCGCAAGCCCTGGCCCATCGTCGCCGCCGTGGTGGTGCTGGCGCTGCTGGGCTGGTTCGGCTACCGCGCGCTGTCGCCGTCCGGTACCGCGCCGGCCGCCACCTTCACGCTGCTGTCCGGCGAAAAGGTCAGCACCGCCGACCTCAAGGGCAAGGTCTACCTGGTCAACTTCTGGGCCACCAGCTGCGCCACCTGCATCAAGGAGATGCCGGACATGGTCAAGACCTACGAGCAGTTCAAGGGCAAGGGGCTGGAATTCGTCGCGGTGGCGATGAACTACGACCCGCCCATGTACGTGATGAACTTCGCCAAGACCCGCGGGCTGCCGTTCAAGGTGGCGATGGACAGCGACGGCAGCGCGGCCAAGGCCTTCGGCAATGTGGGTCTGACGCCGACCACCTTCGTGATCGACAAGGAAGGCCGCATCCTGAAGCGCTATGTCGGCGAGCCCGAATGGGACGCGCTGCACAAGCTGCTCGACGGCGCGCTGGCAAAGTCTGTGTAACATCCGCGCTGCGAACAGACGACAAAAGGTGCTCATCGAGCACCTTTTTTTCTTTGCTGACGCGATCCGGCGCGCGGCGGGTTGCGCCGGCGGGCTGTATGGATATACAGTTGGCGCCAGTCATTTCCGAGCCTTTCCTGCCCGCCCCGCCCGTGACCCTGGACCTTGCCCCCGCCGCCGAAGCCGCCGAAGCCACATCACCCGAAGCCGCAGCGCTCCCCGCCTACCTGTCCCGGCTCAACCCGGAGCAGCGCGCCGCGGTCGAGCACGGCAGCGAGGCGCCGCTGCTGATCATTGCCGGCGCCGGCTCGGGCAAGACCAATACGCTGGCACACCGGGTCGCGCACCTGATGCTGGGCGGCGCCGACCCGCGCCGCATCCTGCTGCTGACGTTCTCGCGCCGCGCCGCCGCCGAGATGGGCCGGCGCGTCGAGCGCATCGTCGACCAGGCGCTGGGCACCAGCACCGGCGCCGGGCGCGCGGCGCTGCAGTGGTCCGGCACCTTCCACGCCATCGGCGCGCGGCTGCTGCGCGAATACGCCGAGACGCTGGGCCTGTCGCCGGCCTTCACCATCAGCGACCGCGGCGATTCCGCCGACCTGATGCACGTGGTGCGCCACGACCTGGGCCTATCCGAAACTGCCAGCCGCTTCCCGAAGAAGGAAACCTGCCTGTCCATCTATTCGCGCGTGGTCAACACCCAGGCGCCGCTGGAAGACGTGCTCAGGCAGCAGTTCCCGCGCTATGCGATGTGGGCCGATGCGCTGCGCACGCTGTTCGCCGGCTATGTCGAGGCCAAGCAGAAGCAGCACGTGCTCGACTACGACGACCTGCTGCTGTACTGGGCGCAGGCCATGGCCGAGCCCGCCATCGCGCAGGACATGGGCGCGCGCTTCGACCATATCCTGGTCGACGAATACCAGGACACCAACGCGCTGCAGGCGTCGATCCTGCTGGCGCTGCGGCCCGATGGCCGCGGCCTGACCGTGGTCGGCGACGACGCGCAGTCGATCTACGCCTTCCGCGGCGCCACGGTGCGCAATATCCTCGATTTCCCCGCGCAGTTCACGCCGGCGGCGCAGCAGGTCACGCTGTCGCAGAACTACCGCTCGACCCAGCCGATCCTGCAGGCCGCCAACGCGGTGATCGGGCTCGCGGCAGAGCGCTATACCAAGGACCTGTGGTCCGACCGCCAGTCGGCCGAAAAACCGGGCGTGATCGTGGTCAACGACGAGGCCGACCAGGCCCGCTACGTGGTCGAGCAGGTGCTGGCGCGGCGCGAGGCCGGCCTGGCGCTGATGGCGCAGGCGGTGCTGTTCCGCGCCGCCGACCACAGCGCGCAGGTCGAGATCGAGCTGGCGCGGCGCAATATCCCGTTCGTGAAATTCGGCGGCCTCAAGTTCCTGGAATCGACCCACGTCAAGGACGTGCTGGCGGTGGTGCGCTGGCTGGAGAACCCGCGCGACCGCATGGCGGGCTTCCGCACGCTGCAACTGCTGCCCGGCATCGGCCCCAAGACCGCGGCGCGCGTGCTCGATGCCATGGCGCTGGCGACCGAGCCGCTGTTTTCGCTGCAGGAATTCGAGCCGCCGCCGGCCGCCGCGCCGGCGTGGGCCGACCTGCTGGGGCTGGCGCGCGCGCTGATGGCGCCGACCTCGCCATGGCCGTCGGAATTCGAGCAGGTGCTGGCCTGGTACGCGCCGCACCTGGAACGCCTGCACGACGATGCCCCCGCGCGCCATGCCGACCTGCAGCAGCTGGAGCGCATCGCCGCCACCTATGGCGCGCGCGAGCGCTTCCTGACCGAGCTGACGCTGGACCCGCCCAGTGCCTCGAGCGATGAATCCGGCGTGCCCTCGCGCGACGAGGACTACCTGATCCTGTCGACCATCCATTCGGCCAAGGGCCAGGAGTGGAAGGCGGTCTACGTGCTCAATGCCGTCGACGGCTGCATGCCGAGCGACCTGGCCACCGGCACCACCGAAGAGATCGAGGAAGAGCGGCGGCTGCTGTATGTGGCGATGACGCGGGCCAGGGACCACCTCGACGTGATCGTGCCGCAGCGGTTCTATGTGCACCAGCAGGTGGGCTTCGGCGACCGGCATGTGTATGCGTCGCGCACGCGGTTCTTGCCGAACAAGGTGATGCCGAACTTCTACAGCCGCTCGTGGCCGCCGCCGCCGATGCCGGGGGAAGGCGCGGTCAAACCCGCGCTGGCGCCGGTGGACCTGGCTGGGCGGATGCGGAATATGTGGCGGTGAGGCTCAACGTTCCCCGGGTGTGCTCACCTCTCCCGCGCGCGGGAGAGGTGTTGGGAGGAGAGGGCCGGCGTGTGGAAACCATGAGGCGCCTCACTTCGTGGGAGCTCCTGCCCTCTCCCCCGCCCCTCTCCCGCAAGCGGGAGAGGCGAGAAAACAAGCGGTCGGCTTAAGGCCATCGCCGCTCGTTAGTCTTCAGCTCAGGCCACCTTCTCGAGCAGCAACCCCTTCAGATATTCCCCTTCTGGAAACGCCGCCAGCATGGGGTGATCCGTGCCGGCGGACAAGCGCCGCAGGATGCGCGCATCCGCCCGCGCATCGGTCACCGCGCCGGCGACGATCTTCTGGAACAGCTCCATGCTGATCGCGCCGGAGCAAGAGTACGTGAACAGCAGCCCGCCCGGGCGCAGCAACTGCGTGCCGACCAGGTTGATTTCCTTGTAGGCGCGCGCGGCGCGGTCGATATGCTGCGCCGACGGCGCGAACTTGGGCGGGTCCAGAACGATCAGGTCGAACTGGCGGCCCTCGGCGCGGAATTCGCGCAGCGTCTTGAATACGTCGGCGTCGAGCCAGGCCGCGCGCTCGGGATCGAAGCCGTTCAGCGTGACGTTGCCGGCGGCGATCTTCAGCGCCTCGCCGGACGAATCGATCGACGTCACCGCTTTCGCCCCGCCGCGCAGCGCGGCCAGAGAGAAGCCGCCGGTATAGCAGAAGCAGTTCAGCACCTCGCGCCCTTCGGCGAGATCGCCGACCAGCTTGCGGTTGTCGCGCTGATCGACATAGAAGCCGGTCTTGTGGCCGTTGCGCACGTCGACGTAATAGCGCACGCCATGCTCGGTTACCGACAGCGCCGGGTCGGGCTCGGCGCCGGCGAGCACGCCGGTCACCAGCTCCAGGCCCTCGCGCTGGCGCACCGCGGCGTCGGAGCGCTCATAGACGTTGGGGCAGCCGGTCTCCTTGACCAGCGCCTGCACGATCGCGGTCTTCCAGTGCTCGACGCCCGCCGAGTTGAACTGGCACACCAGCTGGCCCGTGGCGCCGTTGCCGTAGTAGTCGACGATCAGGCCGGGCAGCCGGTCCGATTCGCCGAAGATCAGCCGCACCGCGTCGCTGTCTTGCACCGACTGGCGCCGGTAGGCGATGGCCGCGGCCACGCGGCGCTTGAACAGGGCGTGGTCGACCGGCTCGTTCTCGTCGAAGGTCCACACGCGCGCGCGGATCTGCGATTCGGGGCTGTAGGCGGCCTTGGCCAGGAAGCGGCCGTCGGCGGCGCGCACGATCACGGTGGCGCCCGGCTCGCAGCGGCCTTCGGTGGTGGCGATGCCGGTGGCATAGATCCACGGGTGCCGGCGCAGCAGGGATTTTTCCTTGCCGGGTTTCAGGGTGATGGTGTTCATGTTGGTATGGGAATTGGCATGCCGCAGCCGACACGTTGCGAGGGCTGCGGAAGGCTCCCCTCTCCCGCCTGCGGGAGAGGGGTTGGGGGAGAGGGTAGAAGCTTCAGACGAAGTGAAGCGCGTCAGTATGCGCGCGCCTGCCCTCTCCCCCATCCCCTCTCCCGCGCGCGGGAGAGGGGAGCAAACAGAGCGGGGAACAAACGCCGGCGCTTTACAGCACCACCTTCACCATCGGATGCGCAGTCAGCGCCCGGTACAGGTCATCCAGCTGCTCGCGGCTGGTGACCCATACCGTCACGGTCAGGCCCAGGTAGTTGCCCTTGCTCGACGGGCGCATTTCCATCTTGCCGGCGTGGAAGTCCGGATCGAACTCCTGCACCAGCGCGACGATGGCTTCGGCGAAGCCGTCCTGCATCGCGCCCATCACCTTGATCGGGAAATGGCTCGGGTATTCGATCAGCGACTGCTCCGGCGGAATATCGCCGGGCTTGTTGCCGCTGCCTTGGTTGTCGGTCGTCATCTCGGATTCTCCGGCGCGAGGCCGGCGCGCCGCGTGGCGCTCCGGCTCGCGCGCATTCAGGTCACTTGCGCTTGAACCACAGGCGGATGGTGTCCCACAGGCGGCCGAAGAAGCCGGCCTCGGGCACCTCTTCCAGCGCCACCACCGGGAATTCGGCCACCTTGTTGGTGCCGTCCATCAGCTTGACCATGCCCACCTGCTGGCCCGCCGAGATCGGCGCGATCAGCAGTTCCTGGCGCTCCAGCACCGGCTTGAGGCGCCCGCCGGTGCCCTTGGGCACGGTGACGAAGGTCTCGTTCTGCACGCCGATCTTGACCGTGCCGCTCTTGCCCTTGTAGATGTCCGGCGTGGCCAGCACCTGGCCCTTGTCGTACAGGCGCAGCGTGTCGAAGAACTGGAAGCCGTAGTTGAGGATCTTCAGGCTTTCCTGGGTGCGCACCTGTTCGGTGGTGGTGCCGATCACGATCGAGATCAGGCGGCGCGAGCCGTCCGGCACGTTGGCCAGCGGCCGCTTGGCCGACGAAATCAGGCAATAGCCGGCGGACTTGGTGTGGCCGGTCTTGACGCCGTCGACGGTCGAGTCGATATACAGCAGGCGGTTGCGGTTGGGCTGCCTGATCTTGTTATAGGTGAACTCCTTCTGCGAGTACATGCTGTAGTACTCGGGGAAGTCCTTGATCAGGCGCGTGGTCAGCGTCGCCAGGTCGACCGCGGTGGTGTAGTGGTTCGGGTCGGGGATGCCGTCGGTATTGGTGAAGTGGGTGTTCTTCATGCCCATGCGCTGGGCTTCGCGGTTCATCATCGCGACGAAGCCCTCTTCCGAGCCGCCGACGGCCTCGGCCAGCGCCAGCGCGGCGTCGTTGCCCGACTGCACGATCAGGCCCAGCAGCAGGTCCTGCACCGTGACCGGCTTGTTGGGCTCGATGAACATGCGCGACTCATCGCTTTTGACCTTGAGCACCAGGTTGGTCGGCACCACCGCCTGGTCCAGCGTCAGGCGCTTTTCCTTGAGTGCCTCGAACGCCAGGTAGGCGGTCATCAGCTTGGTCAGCGAGGCCGGCTCGATGCGCGCATCGGCGTTCTGCGAGGCCAGGGCCTGGCCGCTGGTGACGTCATACAGCATCCACGACTTGGCTGCGACCTGCGGCATCGGCACGCCCTGCGCCAGCACGGCGGCGGGCGCGGTAGCCAGCACGATGGCGGCGGCGATGGCGGCGGGAGCAAAGGCGGACGAAAGGCGTGTCGTGGCTCGATTCAGCATGTTTCTGTTTTTCCGACGGTAAGAAGGTGGCGCGGGAAATTCCGGGATGGCGGGCGTGCCGGCCTTACCGGTCCCACGCATTGACGACGAGCTGCTTGATCAGGTGCAGCTTGCGGTGAAAGAAATGGTCGGCGCCGGGGATCACGATCACCGGCAGCTCCTGCGGGCGGGCCCAGTCGAACACGCTGGCCAGCGGCACGGTGTCGTCCTGTTCGCCATGGATGACGATGGTGTCGGCCGGCACCTGCGCGACTTCCCAGCGGCTGGCGGCGGTGCCCACCAGCACCAGGCGCTGCACGGGCGTGCCGGCCTCGGCCAGGCGCCGCGCCACATGGGTGCTGACGAAGCTGCCGAACGAGAACCCGCCCAGCGCCAGCGGCAGCGTCGCGGCCTGCGCCGACCACGCGGTCTGCTGGCGCATCCACGCCGCCACGGCGAGCAGGTCGTCCTGTTCGCCGATGCCGTTGTCATGCTCGCCGGCGGTTGCGCCGACGCCGCGGAAGTTGGGGCGCACGGTGGCATAGCCCAGCTGCACGAAGGCGCGTGCCAGCGTCTGCGCGACCTTGTTGTCCTTGGTGCCGCCGAACAGCGGATGCGGATGTGCCACCAGCGCCAGGCCTCGGGGCTCGCCTTGCGGCAGGTCCACCGACACGTCGATCGCGCCGACGGGGCCGGCGATGGAAAGTACCTGGGTATGCGCGTTCATAGGGCGGTCTGGATGGCGATGAACCGGCTGGCTCAGGCCCGGAAATCCCGGGGCAAAAATGAAAAAACCGTCCGGCGTGCGGGCGGCGGGGTCTGGCATCGGCGCTGCGGCATCGGCAGCGCCGCGGACTTCGTTCTCGTTCAGCGGTCCACCATCAGCCGCTCGACCGGCTTGCCCTTGAGCAGATGGCTGTCGATGATTTCATCGATGTCATGCTCGTCGACATAGGTGTACCAGATGGCCTCGGGGTAGACCACCAGCACCGGGCCGAGTTCACAGCGGTTCAGGCAGCCGGCCTTGTTGATGCGCACGCGGCCTTCGCCGCCGGCGATGCCCAGTTCCTTGCAGCGCTTCTTGGCGTATTCCTGCATGGCCTTGGCGTTGTAGTTGGCGCAGCAGTTCTCGCCGGCCTCGCGCTGGTTCAGGCAGAAAAAGACGTGGTGCTGGTAGTAGCTGCGCATGCGTACGGTGTGAAGACGGCCCCGGACGGCGGCACGGCCCGGACGGCATTGAACGGAAGCTCGGAATTATACGGCGTTGCGAGCGGCGGGCCGCGATATGCGGCAGCTTTGCGCGCACTGCCATCCACCCCGGGGCCCTGCCAGGTGGCGCCTCGCGCACCCTGTGCCCGCCCGCCATTCCGGATCGCCGGAGCCGCCCCGTCGGGGATTCCGGAATCCCGGAGGCCCGGCGCCTGCCCGCGGCCAGCCTTTCCTTGTGAATCAACCAGTTAGCAATACCGGTTGGACTGGCATGCCGGTTGCGAATTCCCGCCCCTGAACGCGCCGCAAGCGTGACGGCGCGCGCCCGCGCGGACCCGCTCGGGTACGGTCAACACCGAGGACGACATCATGAGGAAACCCTTCTACAAGATCCTGTACGTGCAGGTCCTGTTCGCCATCTGCATCGGCATCCTGCTCGGCCACTTCTGGCCCGACACCGGCGTCGCCATGAAACCGCTGGGCGATGGCTTCATCAAGCTGATCAAGATGATCATCGGCCCGATCATCTTCTGTACCGTGGTCACCGGCATCGCCGGCATGAGCGACATGAAGAAGGTCGGCCGCGTCGGCGGCAAGGCGCTGCTGTACTTCGAGGTGGTGTCGACCTTCGCGCTGCTGATCGGGCTGGGCGCCGCGCACCTGCTCAAGCCGGGCGTGGGCTTCAACATCGATCCCGCCACGCTCGACACCAAGGCCATCGCCCAGTACGTGTCGAAGGCGCACGGCCAGAGCACGGTCGAGTTCCTGATGCACATCATCCCCGACACCGTGTTCAGCGCCTTCGCCAACGGCGACATCCTGCAGATCCTGCTGGTGTCGCTGTTCTTCGGCGCCGCGCTGGCGGTGCTGGGCGAACGCGCCCGCATCGTGGTGCAGTTGATCGAGCAGGTCTCGAAGGTGTTCTTCCACATCGTCCACGTGATCACCAAGGTGGCCCCGATCGGCGCCTTCGGCGCGATGGCGTTCACCATCGGCAAGTACGGCCTGGGCTCGCTGGTGCCGCTGCTCAAGCTGATCGGCACCTTCTACTTCACCGCCATCGTGTTCGTGCTGGTGGTGCTGGGCGCGATCGCGCGCATGACCGGCTTCAGCATCGTGCGCTTTATCTCGTACATCAAGGAAGAGCTGCTGATCGTGCTGGGCACCAGCTCGTCCGAGGCGGCGCTGCCGCACATGATGGAAAAGCTGGAGAAGCTGGGCTGCTCCAAGTCGGTGGTGGGCCTGGTGGTGCCGACCGGCTACTCGTTCAACCTCGATGGCACCAATATCTACATGACGATGGCGGTGATCTTCATCGCCCAGGCCACCGGCATCGAGCTGACGCTGATGCAGCAGCTGACCATCCTGGCGGTGGCGATGATCACCTCCAAGGGCGCCAGCGGCGTGACCGGCTCGGGCTTCATCACGCTGGCGGCGACCCTGGCGGTGGTGCCGACCATCCCGGTGGCGGGCATGGTGCTGATCCTCGGCATCGACCGCTTCATGAGCGAGTGCCGCGCGCTGACCAACATCATCGGCAACGGCGTGGCCACGGTGGTGGTGTCGGCGTGGGAACGCGAGCTGGACCGCAAGCGCCTGGCGCGCGTGCTGCAGCACGGTGCCGGCGACGATGCCGACGCGCTTGGCGAAGCCGGCCAGCGCGCCGCCTGAAACGGCCCCACTCGCGGCCGCGCGCCAGCGGGTATCATCGGCGCGACACCCTCGCGCGCCGATGCCACACTCCGACGACTTTCTCGCCGTGCATGACCCCGCCGCCACCCGCCCGGTGCACGCGCCGGCGGCTGGCAGCGGGCGCTGGTGGGGCTTTGCCGTCGCCCTCGCCGCGGGCCTGCTGCTGCTGTGCGCGCTGACCTGGCTGGTCTCGGTCCAGCGCGGCCTGGCCAGCCTGCAGCAAGGCACCGCGACGCGCGCCGACCGCTACGCCGCCACGCTCGAAAGCACGCTCGACCGCTACGAGTTCCTGCCCGCGCTGGTGTCGCTGCATCCCTTCGTGCGCGGGCTGCTCGCCGCGCCCGACGACGCGCAGCGCGTCGCCGCCGCCAACCAGTACCTGGCCGAGGTCAACCGGCGCGCGCATGCGTCGGCCACCTACGTGATCGCCGCCAACGGCATCGCGCTGGCGGCCAGCAACCACGGCCAGCCCGGCAGCTTCGTCGGCACCGACTACCGCTTCCGCCCCTATTTCCAGACCGCCGCGGGCGGCAAGATGGGGCGCTTCTACGCCATCGGCATTACCAGCGACGAGCCCGGCTACTACATCGCGCAGCCGATCGAAACCGGCGGCAAGGTCATCGGCGTGACCGTGGTCAAGCTCAACCTGGAGTGGTTCCAGCGCGCCGGCAGCGGCGCCGAGCCGCTGATGGTCAGCGACGACCACGGCGTGATCTTCCTGTCGTCGGTACCGGCGTGGCAGTACCGCACGCTGCGCCCGCTGCCGCCGGCGCTGCGCGCGGAGATGGAGCGGACCCGCCAGTACCACGGCCGCGCGGTCACGCCGCTGCCGCTGGAACCGCTGGCGTCGCCGCTCACGCGCTGGCTGGCCGACACCACGCTGGCGCACGGCGCGCGCCTGGTGCGCGTGCGCGACGAGGGCGCGGCCGGCCGCACCACCTTCGCGCCGGACGGCGCCGAGCGCGCCGACCGCTACCTGGCGCTGAACCGCACCGTCGGCCCGGCCGGCTGGACCATGCAGGTGATGGCGCCGCTGGACCCGGTGCTGGCCAACGCGCGCAACGCCACCGTGGCCGCGGCGCTGGCCTATGCCTGCATCTGCCTGCTGCTGGTCAACTGGCGCCAGCGCCGCCAGCGCGCGCGCGACATGCAGTACAGCCGCCGCTTGCTCGAGGCCGCCTACGACCAGCTGGAGCGCCGCGTCGAGGCCCGCACCGCCGACCTGATGGCGATCAACGAAAAGCTGGAAGACGAAGTGGCCGAGCGCACCCGCGCCGAAAGCGAGCTGCGCGCGGCGCAGGACGAGCTGGTGCAGGCCAGCAAGCTGGCCGCGCTCGGGCAGATGGCGGCCGGCATCACGCATGAGCTGAACCAGCCGCTGGCGGCGCTGCGCACGTTCTCGGACAACACCCGCGTGCTGCTGGCGCGCGGCCAGCTGGACGCGGCCGAAGGCAATCTGACGGCGATCGCCGACCTGACCGAGCGCATGGGCAAGATCACCGGCCAGCTCAAGCTGTTTGCCGGCAAGGCGCGCCCGGTGCAGCGGCCGGTGGCGCTACGCGCGGCCGTCGACCACGTGCTGGCGCTACTGGCGCCGCGGCTGGGCGCGGTCACGATCCACCTCGCTGGCCTGGATGCGGTGCCTGGCCTCGCCGTGCGCGCCGACGAGCTGAAGCTGGAACAGGTATTGCTGAACCTGCTCGGCAATGCGCTCGATGCCATCGCCGCGGCCGCGCCGGCCGCTCCGGAACTCGGCCGCATCGACCTGGAAGTGCAGGCCGGCGAGCACGCCGTCACCATCGTCGTGCGCGACAACGGCACCGGCATCGCGCCGGAAGCGCTGCCGCGCCTGTTCGAACCCTTTTTCACCACCAAGGAAACCGGCCAGGGCCTGGGTCTGGGATTGGCGATCTCGTCGTCGATCGTGCGCGAGTTCGGCGGCCAGCTCAGCGTCGCCAACGTCCCCGGCGGCGGCGCGCAGTTCACGCTGGTGCTGGCGCGCGCGCCCGCCATCGATCCCGCGCCCTCGGTTTCCGCGTCACCATGAGTACTGCGATGCAAGACGGTCTGCGTGTCCTGTTTGTCGAAGACGAGCCGCTGGTGCGGCAGGCCACCGCGCAAAGCCTGGAGCTGGCCGGCTTCCGCGTGCTGGCGCTGCCCTCGGCCGAGGCCGCGATCCCGCACCTGCACGGCGCCTTTGCCGGCGTGGTGGTGACCGACGTGCGCCTGCCCGGCGCCAGCGGGCTGGACCTGCTGCAGCACTGCCGCAACGCCGCGCCCGGCGTGCCGGTGATCCTGGTGACCGGCCACGGCGACATCACCATGGCGGTGCAGGCGATGCGCGAAGGCGCCTATGACTTCATCGAAAAGCCGTTCGGCGCCGATCGCCTTACCGACACCGTGCGCCGCGCGCTCGAACGGCGCGCGCTGGAGCTGGAGAACCAGGCGCTGCGCCGCGAACTGGCCGGGCCCGCCGCCGGCACGCGCATCATCGGCCGCTCGCCCGCGATCGAGCAGGTGCGTGCGCTGGTGGCGAATGTCGCGCCCACCGACGTGCCGGTGATGATCAACGGCGAAACCGGCACCGGCAAGGAACTGGTCGCGCGCAGCCTGCACGCGCTGTCCGGGCGCGCCGAGGGTCCCTTTATCGCACTGAATTGCGGTGCGGTGCCCGAGGCCATCTTCGAGAGCGAAATGTTCGGGCACGAGGCCGGCGCTTTCACCGGCGCCGGCAAGCGCCGCATCGGCAAGCTCGAGCATGCCTCGGGCGGCACGCTCTTCCTCGATGAGATCGAGAGCATGCCGCTGGCGCTGCAGGTCAAGCTGCTACGCGTGCTGCAGGAAGGCTCGCTGGAGCGGCTGGGCTCGAACGCTTCGGTGAAGATCGACGTACGCATCGTCGCCGCGGCCAAGGGCGACATGGATGCGCTGGTGGCACAAGGCACCTTCCGCGAAGACCTGTATTACCGGCTCAACGTCGTCACCATCGCGCTGCCGCCGCTGCGCGAGCGGCGCGAGGACATCGTGCCGCTGTTCGAGCATTTCTCGCTGGTGTCAGCGGTGCGCTACCAGCGGCCCGCGCCCATCCTGTCCGAGGCGCAGCGCCAGGCGCTGGCCCAGCGCCCGTGGCCGGGCAATGTGCGCGAGCTGCGCAATGCCGCCGACCGCATGGTGCTGGGCGTGCCCGAGGGCGGCCAGGCCGGCGCGCAGGCGGCGGGCCCCGACGAGGGCGCGCCGCTGCGCGAGCGCATGGAGCACTTCGAGCGCGCCGTGATTGCCGACGCGCTGGCGCGCACCGGCGGCGCGGTCAGCCAGGCGGCGGACCTGCTGCAGGTGGGCAAGGCCACGCTCTACGACAAGATCAAGCGCTACGGGCTGTGATGTCATGCGCGCTTCATCGCGCTGCCACGGCGCCGTCACATTGGCGGCCTATGCTTCGTGTGCGGCTGCGGCATTGGCAGGTGCCCGCCGTGTGTATCAGTCTTCGTGGTAATTGATGGCCCCGCGCATGCGGGGCGTTTTTTTGCGCGGTCGGGTCGGATCTGGCGCCGCCGCGCCGCTTCACACCCGCCACACATTGCCCTCACCCCGGCTGGCCAGACTGGAGCCCTTCGCTCTCCGGGAACCGCCATGCCCTCCTTCGACTACGACCTCGTCATCGCCGGCGCCAGCTTTGCCGGCGCCGCCTGCGCCCTGGCCGCCGCGCGCGCCGGCCTGCGCGTGCTGGTGCTGGAACGCAAGGCCGATCCGGGCGACAAGCTCCACACCACCGGCATCCTGGTCAGGGAAGCGATCGAGCAGACCTGGCTGGGTCAGGCGCCGGCCGACTGCGTGCATCGCGTCGAGCAGGTGAAGCTGTACTCGCCGCGGCTGCGCAGCCTGGATCTCAGCGCGCCGGGCTATTACTTCCATACCACCGACACGCCGCGCCTGATGCGCTGGCTGGCCGCGGAGCTGGTGCGCCACCGGGTCGAGCTGCGGCTGGGCCAGGCCTTCGTCGGCGCGGTGCCGCGTCACGGCGGCTGGCATGTCACCGGCGTCGGCCACACGCGCTATCTGGTCGGCGCCGATGGCGCGCAATCGCGCGTGGCGCAATGCGCCGGGCTCGGGCGCGTGCACAGCTTTCTGTACGGCGTCGAATATGAATTCCCCGGACTGGCACTGCCCGAGCCGAACGCGCTGCACTGCTTCATCACGCGCCGCTTCGCGCCCGGCTATATCGGCTGGATCGCGCAGAACCCCACCGGCGTGCAGGCCGGGCTGGCGCTGCGCTACCTGCCGCGGCGCGGCCGCGCGCCGGACCTGGACGGGCTGCTGGCGCACGTGCGCGAGCGCGCCGGCCTGCCGCAGCTGACGCAGCCGGCGACGACGCGCGCGGGGCTGATCCCGTGCGGCGGCCCGGTGTCGCCGCTGGCGCGCGACGGCGTGATCCTGACCGGCGATGCCGCGGGCATCGTGTCGCCGCTGACCGCGGGCGGCATCCACTATGCCTTTGCCCACGGCGAGTCGGTCGGCGAAGCCGTGGCCGCGCACCTGCTGCGCGGCGGGCCCGCGCCGGAAGCCGTGGCCAGCGCCAGCGCGCCGCGCTTTCGCGCCAAGCGCGCGCTGCGCTGGATGTTCGAGCGCTTCCAGTGCGACTGGCCGTTCGACCTGATGCTGTATTCGCCGCCGCTGCGCCGGGCCGCGGAGCAGATCTATTTCCACCGGCGCGGCGCGGAACCGGCAGCGCCGGCGCGCGCGGCGGCCAGCGCCTGACGGGCTAGAATGCCGGGCATGGAACAACCGCGCATCCTGGTGGTGGAAGACGAGCAGGCCATCGCCGACACCATCCTCTATGCCCTGCGCACCGACGGCATGCTGGCCGAGCACTGCACGCTGGGCGGCGACGCGCTCGCGTGCCTGCGCGCCGCGCAAGCCGACCTGGTGATCCTGGACGTGGGGCTGCCGGACCTGAGCGGCTTCGAGGTCTGCCGCACGCTGCGCACCTTCAGCGATGCGCCGGTGATCTTCCTGACCGCGCGCCACGAAGAAATCGACCGCATCGTCGGGCTGGAGATCGGCGCCGACGATTACGTGGTCAAGCCGTTCTCGCCGCGCGAGCTGGCCGCGCGCGTGCGCGCCATCCTGCGCCGGGCGCGCGGCGCCGCCACGGCAAAGCAAGGCGAGGCCGCTGGTTTCACCCACGATCAGGACGGCGCGCGCCTGGCCTACCATGGCCACTGGCTGGCGCTGACGCGCTACGAATACCTGTTGCTGGCCCTGCTGGTGGCGCATCCCGGGCGGATCTACTCGCGCGCGCAGCTGATGGACGCGGTGTGGGCCGGCGCACTCGACACCAGCGACCGCACCGTCGACACCCATATCAAGACCCTGCGCGCCAAGCTGCGCGAGGTGTCTGCCGAGGGCGCCGAGCGCATCCGCACCCATCGCGGCATGGGTTATTCGCTGGAGCCCTGAGCGCGCGCCATGCATATCGGCCTGCGCATCTTCTTCGGTTTCTTCCTGATCGTGGGCCTGGCCACGGTGCTGACGCTGCGCGTGTTCGTGCAGGAGGTCAAGCCGGGCGTGCGCCAGGCCATGGAAGACACGCTAATCGATACCGCGCACGTGCTGGCCGCGCTGGCCGCCGACGACCTCAAGGCGGGCCGCATCGCCGACGGCGCTTTCGCGCGGCATATGGCGGCGCTGCGCGAGGTGCCGGTCAATGCCGAGGTCTCGGGGCTGCACAAGGACAGCATCGGCTACCGCGTCTACGTCACCGATGCCGACGGCATCGTGCGCTTCGACTCCACCGGCACCGACGTGGGGCGCGACTATTCGCGCTGGAATGACGTCTACCTGACGCTGCGCGGCAAGTACGGCGCGCGCAGCACGCGCGCCGACCCCGCCGACGAAGCCAGCACCGTGATGCACGTGGCCGCGCCGGTGCGCGACGTCGACAGCAATGGCGAGCGCATCATCGGCGTGCTGACCGTGGCCAAGCCCAATGCGGCGATGGCGCCGTTCATCGCGCGCAGCCAGCGCAAGATCCTGCTCTACGGCGGCCTGCTGATCGGCACCGCCTGCGTGATCGGGCTGGCCTGCACGCTGTGGCTGATGCATGGACTGAGCCGCCTGCGCGGCTACGCGCGCGCGGTGGCGGCCGGCGAGCGCGCCGAGATGCCGCTGCGCGGCGCGGGCGAGCTGGCCGAGCTGGGGCGCGCGGTGCAGGGCATGCGCGAGCGGCTGGAAGACAAGCAGTATGTCGAGCACTACATCCACACGCTGACGCACGAGATGAAGAGCCCGCTGGCCGCCATCGGCGGCGCGGCGGAACTGCTGCAGGAAGAGATGCCGGCGGCCGACCGCCAGCGCTTCGTCGCCAATATCCGCACCCAGTCCGGGCGGCTGGAAACCATGATCCGCAAGCTTTTGGCGCTGGCGGAGGTGGAACAGCGCCAGCGCCTGGAAGTGCGCGAGCCGGTGGCGCTGGCGCCGCTGCTGGCGCAGCTGTGCGCCGAACTTGAGCCGCGCGCGCGGCAGCGCGGCGTCGCGCTGCAGTGCGAGGCCGGCACCGAGGCCGGCCACGTCGCCGGGGACCCGTTCCTGCTGCGCCAGGCCATCGCCAACCTGCTCGACAACGCCATCGACTTCGCCCCACCCGGCACCGCGGTCACGGTGCGGCTGGAGCGGCGCGGCGACGCGCTCGCCATTGCCGTGGCCGACCAGGGCCCCGGCATTCCCGACTACGCGCTGCCGCGCGTGTTCGAGCGCTTCTACTCGCTGCCGCGCCCGCATGGTGCGGACAAGAGCACCGGCCTCGGCCTGTGCTTTGCGCGCGAGGTGGCAACGTTGCATCATGGCGACGTGACGCTGGCCAACCGCCCGGGCGGCGGCGCGCTGGCCGAGCTGGTGCTGCCGGCGGCGTAAAGCCCCACGCCGGCCGGACCGGCATAGACTTGGGCTTCTAACGTGATCGCGCTGAAACTCCCTATAATCGAACGACCGTTCATTTAGGGCACGACGACGTGCCCGCCAGTAGTCCAGGAGACACCATGCCCGCCGCCAAGCAACTGCCCCAGGCCCTGCAGAACCTGGCCCTGCCCGTGATTGCCTCGCCCATGTTCATCGTCAGCTACCCGGAACTGGTGCTGGCGCAGTGCAAGGCCGGCATCGTCGGCTCGTTCCCCGCACTCAATGCACGCCCGGCCGAGCTGCTCGACGAGTGGCTGACCCGGATCGGCGACGAACTGGCCGCGTTCAAGGCCGCCAATCCCGGCGCACCGGTGGGCCCGGTCGCGGTCAACCAGATCGTGCACGCCTCCAACGCGCGCCTGGAGCATGACATCAAGGTCTGCGTCGAACACAAGGTGCCGATCTTCATCACCTCGCTGCGCGCGCCGCCCCGGGAGCTGATCGACGCGGTGCACAGCTATGGCGGCATCGTGCTGCATGACGTGATCAGCCTGCGCCATGCCGAGAAGGCGATCGAATCCGGCGTCGACGGCCTGATCCTGGTCGCGGCGGGCGCCGGCGGCCATGCCGGCATGCTGTCGCCATTCGCGCTGGTGGGCGAGGTGCGCAAGATCTTCGACGGCCCGATCGCGCTGTCGGGCTCGATCGCCACCGGCGAGGCGGTGCTGGCCGCGCAGGCGATGGGCGCCGACTTTGCCTACGTAGGCACGCGCTTCATCGCCTCGCAGGAGGCCCACGCGGCCGAGTCGTACAAGCAGTCGATCACCAGCTCGGCCGCCGCCGATATCGTCTACACCAACCTGTTCACCGGCGTGCACGGCAACTACATCCGCGAAAGCATCAGCAACGCGGGCCTGGATCCGGACAACCTGCCGGTGGCCGACAAGAGCAAGATGGACTTTTCCAGCGGCAGTTCCAAGGCCAAGGCGTGGAAGGATATCTGGGGCGCCGGCCAGGGCGTGGGCCAGATCCACGACATCCCCAGCGCCGGCGAGATCGTCGCGCGCATGAAGTCGGAGTACGATGCCGCCAAGGCGCGGCTGGGCATCGCGCGCTGACCGATCCCTCACCGGGCCGCGTGGCGGCCCTTTGTCCGACCATTGCCGCCTTCCAACCCCGACCTTTCGCCCGATCCTGACGCCGTGCCGAGCCACCGCCAGCGCGTGCTGCGCGCCGCCTGGGTGGCACTGGGCGGGCTGTGCCTGCTGCTCGGCGTGATCGGCATCTTCCTGCCGGTGCTGCCGACCACGCCGTTCGTGCTGCTGGCCGCGGCCTGCTTCGCGCGCGGCTCGCAGCGCTTCCATGAATGGCTGCTGGGGCATCCGCGCTTCGGTCCGCTGGTCAGCGACTGGCAGCGGCACCGCAGCATCCCGTTCAAGGCGAAATGCCTGGCGCTGTCGATGATGTGGCTGTCGATGGGGACCACGGCGTGGCTGCTGCGCGGGCGGCCGCTGGTGTCGGCGGCGTTGCTGGCGTGCGCGGTGGGGGTGAGTGTGTGGATGGTGCGGCTGCCGACGCGGCCGGCTGGGGGCGGGAAGACTTGAGGGGTTGGGGTCTGTCGATGGCCTTTACTTCGTGGAGGCTCCTGCCCTCTCCCCCACCCCTCTCCCGCGCGCGGGAGAGGGGAGCGATTGCGTGGGGTGCTGGCAAGCGCTAACGCCCTCGCCGGCGGACGGTCTGCTCCCCTCTCCCGCTTGCGGGAGAGGGGCCGGGGGAGAGGGCCGGCGCATCAACAAGGTCTGGCCGTCAGCCGCCATT
Organism: Cupriavidus phytorum; assembly: GCF_003254285.1. Classification (NCBI taxonomy): domain Bacteria; kingdom Pseudomonadati; phylum Pseudomonadota; class Betaproteobacteria; order Burkholderiales; family Burkholderiaceae; genus Cupriavidus; species Cupriavidus phytorum. Next base: position 18,759 of record NZ_QKZN01000019.1, on the reverse strand, counting down.
AGTTTCAATCGTACTTGCGCGCATCCTCGATCAGCCGCCCGTCCTGCGGCAACGAGCCCGCCGCCACGAACGCCACCTCGCCCCGCAGCCGCATCACCTCGCGCAGCGACTCCGCCACCGCGCGCTGCAACTCGGCATCCTCACGCGTCGCCTCGCAGCGCAGCGTCATCACGTCGGCACCCGGATCGCCGGTCACCACCAGCCGCGCCGCGCGGATCTCCGGATGGCGCCGCAGCACGTCGGCCACCTGGCCGGGATGTACGAACATGCCCTTGACCTTGGTGGCCTGGTCGGCGCGCCCGAGCCAGCCCTTGAGGCGGATATTGGTGCGGCCGCACGGGCTGGGCCGCTGCGACGACGCCGGCACCACCGCCGACAGGTCGCCGGTGCCGAAGCGGATCAGCGGGTAGTCGCCGTTGCCCAGCACCGTCACCACCACCTCGCCGGTCTCGCCTTCGGGCATGGGGCGCGAGCCGCCGGGCTCGACGATCTCGACCAGCACGCCCTCGTCCACCACCCAGCCGTCGCCGCCTTCGGTTTCATACGCGATCAGGCCGACATCGGCGGTACCGTACATCTGCTGCACGCGCACCCCGCGATCCCGGAACCAGTTGCGCAGCGACGGCGGCAGGGCCTCGCCCGAGACCAGCGCCTTGGCCAGGCTGGTGCAGGGCGTGCCGAGCTCATCGCCGCGCTCGAGCAGCAGCTTGAGGAACGACGGCGTGCCGGCATAAGCGGCCGGCTGCAGGCTGGCCAGCGCCTGCACCTGCGAATCGGTCTGGCCGACGCCGGCCGGGAATACGCAGCAGCCCAGCCGGTGGGCGCCGCTTTCCATCATCATGCCGGCCGGCGTGAAGTGGTAGGAGAAGGTGTTGTAGACCAGGTCGCCGGCGCGAAAGCCGGCGGCGTGCATGGCGCGCGCGGTGCGCCACCAGTCGGCGTCGTGGCCGTCGGGCTCGTGGATCGGGCCGGGCGACTGGAACACGTGGCGCAGCTTGCCCAGCGGCGTGGCGTTGAGCCCGCCCAGCGGCGGCAGCGCGCGCTGGCGCGCGGTCAGGTCAGACTTGCGCGTGACCGGCAGCTGGGCCAGCGCCGCGCGCGAGGTCAGCAGGCGCGGATCGACGCCATCCAGCAGTTCGGCAAAGTATGGCGCCTGGTCGCGCGCGTGGGCCACCTGGCGTGCCAGGGCGGCAAGGAGCGCCTGCTCGCGGACTTCCGGCGCGCGGGTTTCGAGCGGATCGAAGTGTTCTGGCATGGTGCTGTGCGTCAGGGAAAGGGATGCGGCCTGCCCCGCGCCGGGGTGCGCGTGGTGACAAGCCGGGTGGAAAACGGTCGCTTTTAGGCGAGCCAGCGCTTGCGGCGGCGGTAGCTTTTGACGTCGCGGAACGATTTGCGGCCGGGGCCGTCGGCGTCGTTGGCGGCCACGCCCAGGTAGAACTCCTTGACGTCCTCGTTGGTGCGCAGCGACTCGGCGTCGCCATCCATCACCACGCGGCCGTTCTCGAGGATGTAGCCGTAGTCGGCGTAGCGCAGCGCCACCATGGTGTTCTGCTCCGCCAGCAGGAAGCTGACGTTCTCGCGCGAATTCAGGCCGCGCACGATTTCGAAGATCTCCTCGACGATCTGCGGCGCCAGCCCCATCGACGGCTCGTCCAGCAGGATCATCGCGGGCTTGGCCATCATGGCCCGGCCGATCGCGCACATCTGCTGCTCGCCGCCGGAGGTGTAGCCCGCCTGCGACTTGCGGCGCGTCTTCAGGCGCGGGAAGTATTCGTAGATCTTCTCCAGCTCGTCGCGCGTCTGCCCGCGCGACAGGCCGCGCGTGTAGGCGCCGGTGAGCAGGTTTTCCTCGATGGTCAGGTGCGCGAAGCAGTGGCGCCCTTCCATCACCTGGATCACGCCGCGGCGCACCAGGTCGTTGGGGGTGAGCTGGTCGACGCGGTCGCCGCGGTATTCGATCGAACCCTTGGTGACATCGCCGCGCTCGGCCTGCAGCAGGTTGGAGATGGCCTTGAGCGTGGTGGTCTTGCCCGCGCCGTTGGCGCCCAGCAGCGCCACGATCTTGCCCTCCGGCACTTCGAGCGAAACGCCCTTGAGCACCAGGATCACGTGATCGTAGATGACTTCGATGTTGTTGACGGACAGGAGGCTCATGGTGCGGCTCGGGTTGGTGTGGCGGTAACTTAGGACTTCACAGTCGCGGCGGTTTGCTCCCCTCTCCCGCTTGCGGGAGAGGGGCCGGGGGAGAGGGCAGGAGCTCGCCATGGCGACGGCACTCACTCTGTTGATGCGCTGCCCTCTCCCCCGCCCCTCTCCCAGTGGGAGAGGGGAGAAACCAATCGGGATTGGTGCGGCATCAGCTCTTCGAACACCCCGGCGTAATGCCCTTCTCCTTCGCGTACTGCGCCGCGGTGGCCTTGAACAGCGGGTGGATCAGGCTCTTGTTGCCCTCGATCCAGTCCGACACCACCACCCACTTGCTGCCGTCCCACTGCTGGATCTTCACCTTGCCCGAGCCCTCGTGGTTCTCGCAGCTGGTCTTGATTTCCGGCAGCAGGCCGGTGGCGCCCAGTTGCTGCAGGCGGGCATTGGTCAGGTTCAGGTTCTCGAAGGCCCAGCGCATCTGCTCGCCGGTCATGGGCTTGCCCTTGCCGAACTTGGCCTGCGCCACGCGCACCGCCTCCACCGTCACCACCGCCGCCGAGACGCCGCGGTTGTACAGCACCGAGCCGACCTTGTTCTTGTCCTGCATGTTGCCCTTGCCAGCGCCGTAGACCACCTTCTCGATATCGGCGATCAGCGGCACGCTCTTGCCCGCGACGTTCCAGGTCGCGCTCATGTAGCCCTTGGAGGCATCGCCGGCCGGCACCGTGTCTTCCTCGGAGCCTGCCCACCAGGAGCCGATCATCTTTTCGCGCGAGAAGCCCACCTTCTGCGCCGCCTTCAGCGCGGTCTGGTTCATCACGCCCCAGCCCCAGAAGATCACGTAGTCAGGGTTCTCCTGGCGGATCTTCAGCCATTGCGCGCCCTGCTCGTTGCCGGGGTGCGCCACCGGGATCTCGACCAGGTTGAACTTGCCCAGCCGCGCCTCGGCCTGCAGCGCCACGATCGGCTCCTTGCCATAGGCCGAGTCGTGGTACAGGTAGACGATCTTCTTGCCCGCCAGCGAGCCGCCGCTCTTGCTGGCCAGGTACTTGACGATGGCCGAGACCTGCATCTGGTACGTGGTCACCAGCGGGAACGCGTACGGGAACACCGAGCCGTCGACCGCGTCGGTGCGGCCGTAGCCCATCATCACCAGCGGCACCTTGTCGGCGGCGGTCTTGTCCACCAGCGCGTACGAGATGCCGGTCGACATGGCATGGTAGGCGGTGCCCTTGGTGGTGGCGTTCTTGGACTTCAGCCGCTCGTAGCACTCCACGCCCTTGGCGTTGTTGTACTCGGTCTCGCACTCTTCCCAGCTGAGCTTGACGCCGTTGACGCCGCCGTCCTTCAGGTTGACGTAGTTGAGGTAGTCGATGAAGCCGCCATACCAGGACTGCCCGTTGGCGCCATAGGGCCCCACGCGATAGCTCGGCAGCGCGATGAACTGCTCGTTGCTTTGCGCCAGTGCTGGCACCGCCGGCGCCAGCAGTGCAGCCGCGGCGCTGACCACCAGGGCGGCGCGTTGCACATTGCGGATCAGGTTGGTCATGACAGTCTCCTTCGCCCTCGGTGGAGCGTTTCGTTATGCGTAGGCTTCAGTACTTCACTCAGGACCTGCGTTCAGACAATAAGACCCCGCTCCGTCAGTGCGGGAACGGCCACAGCCTCAGCTTCTCCTTGGCGATCTGCCACAGCCGGGCCAGCCCGTGCGGCTCGACGATCAGGAAGAAGATGATCAGCCCGCCGAACACCATCAGCTGGATGTGCGACACGGTGGCATTGGTAAAGGGCAGGTGCAGCAGCGAGGCCAGCGGCGGCAGCACGTTGTCCAGGAAGATCGGCAACAGCAGGATGAAGGCGGCGCCCAGGAACGAGCCCATGATGCTGCCCACGCCCCCGATGATGATCATGAACAGCACGCGAAACGACAGGTCCAGCGAGAACCCGTCCGGCTCGACCGAGCCCAGGTAGCAGAACGCATACAGCGCGCCGGCCACGCCGCAGTAGAACGAGCTGACCGCGAACGCCAGCAGCTTGGTGCGCATCAGCGGGATGCCGATGACTTCGGCCGCCACGTCCATGTCGCGCACCGACATCCAGGCGCGGCCGGTGGCCGAGCGCACCATGTTCTTGGCCGCCAGCGCCAGCACCGTGACGATGGCCAGCACGAACAGGTACTTCTTCACCGGGGTGTCGATGGCGTAGCCGAACAGGTCCAGCCGCTGCGCCGTGATCACGCCCGACGAGCTGTTGTTGGAGAACCAGGGGAACTTGGTCAGCGCCCACACCACGAAGAACTGCGCCGCCAGCGTCGCCACCGCCAGGTAGAAGCCCTTGATGCGCAGCGACGGCAGCCCGAACGCCACCCCCACCAGCGCCGCCGACAGGCCCGCCAGGATAAAGGTCAGCAGCACCGGCATGCCTTCGATGCGCAACTGGAAGTTGTAGGCCGCATACGCGCCTACTGCCATGAAGGCCGCGGTGCCCAGCGACAGCTGGCCGGCATAGCCGGTCAGGATATTCAGCCCCAGCGCCGCCAGCGAGAAGATCAGGAACGGGATCAGGATGGCCGAGAACCAGTATTCCGAACCGATGAACGGGATCGCCACGAAGGCGATCGCCATCAGCACCGCAAAGCCGATGCGGTCCTGGCGGATCGGGAAGATCTGGCTGTCGGTAACGTAGCTGGTCTTGAACTGGCCGGCTTCACGATAAAACATGGCAACTCTCCTGTGCGAAGTCGGTCAGACGCGATCGATATGCTTCTCGCCGAACAGCCCTTCCGGCCGCACCAGCAGAAACAGCAAGGCAAACACATACGGAAACCATCCCTCGATGCCGCCGAAGTTGCCGCCGAACATCGACTGGAACACCGGCGGGATATAGATCTCGGCCAGCTTCTCCGAGGCACCGATGATCAGCCCGCCGACGATGGCGCCGGGCACCGAGGTAAAGCCGCCCAGGATCAGCACCGGCAGCGCCTTCAGCGCGGTCAGCGTCAGCGCGAACTGCACGCCATTGCGCGAGCCCCACAGCATGCCCGCCACCAGCGCGACGAAACCCGCCACGCCCCAGACGATGGCCCAGATGTTCTGCAGCGGGATGCCCAGCGACAGCGCGGCCTGGTGGTCGTCGGCCACTGCGCGCAGCGCGCGCCCGACCTTGGTGTACTGGAAGAACAGCGCCAGCGATCCCACCAGCACGCCGGCGATGGCCGCGGCGGCAAGGTCGAACTTGGAGATGACGATGTTGAAGGTGGTCAGGATCGATTCGATCGGCTCGTCGACAATGCCCAGGTTGATCGGGCGCACTTCATTGCCGAACAAAAGCGGCCCCAGCCCTTCCAGGAAGAACGACAGCCCGATGGTCGCCATGAACAGCGTGATCGGCGGCTGGTTGACCAGCTTGCGCAGCACGAAGCGCTCGGTGCTCATGCCCACCAGGATCATCACCACGAAGGCGCCGATCACCGCGGCCCACATCGGCATGCCCTTGTCCATCAGCCCGACCACCGCCAGCGCGGCAAAGTAGACCATCGCGCCCTGGGCAAAGTTGAACACGCCCGAGGCCTTGTAGATCAGCACGAAGCCCAGCGCCACCAGCGAGTACATCAGTCCCGACAGCAGGCCGCCGAGCAGGATTTCAAAGAAGAACGTCATGGTTCAGACCCTCAGTGCGAAGTGCCCAGGTATGCCTTGATCACGTCAGGGTTGCCCTTGACCTCTTCCGGCGTGCCGTCGCCGATCTTCTTGCCATAGTCCAGCACCACCACGCGGTCGGAGATATCCATCACCACGCCCATGTCGTGCTCGATCAGCACGATGGTGGTGCCGAACTGCCGGTTCACATCGAGGATGAAGCGGCACATGTCCTGCTTCTCTTCCACGTTCATGCCGGCCATGGGTTCGTCGAGCAGCAGCATCGACGGCTCGGCGGCGAGCGCGCGCGCCAGCTCGACGCGCTTCTGCAGGCCGTACGGCAGGCGCCCCACCGGGGTCTTGCGGATCGACTGGATTTCGAGGAAGTCGATCACCTCCTCCACCTTCTGCCGGTGCCGCATCTCCTCGTTGCGCGCCGGGCCCCACCACAGCGCATGCGCGAACCACGAGGTGCGGAACTGCGTGTTGCGGCCGGTCATGATGTTGTCCAGCACGGTCATGCCCTTGAACAGCGCGATGTTCTGGAACGTGCGCGCAATGCCCTGGCGCGCCGCGGCGGTAGGGTGCATCTGCTTGCGCTCCTCGCCGCGGAACACGATGCGCCCCTGCTGCGGGTGGTAGACGCCGTTGATCACGTTCAGCATCGAACTCTTGCCGGCGCCGTTCGGGCCGATGATGGCGCGCACCTCGTGCTCGCACACGTCGAACGAGATATCGGTCAGCGCCTTGACCCCGCCGAACGACAGCGAGATATGCTGCAGGTCCAGGATCACCTCGCCGCCGGTGCGCGCCTGCGCGCCGGTGCGCTGCGCATGGCGCGTACCGGGAGGCACGCCGCTGTCATCCGCCAGCCCCGCCGGGGGCAGCGGTCCTGCGGGCGCCATCGCCCCGCCACCGCCGGCTCCGCTCGCATCGGTGCGTGCCGCCGCGGTCCATTCGCGCTTGCCGGCGCCTTGCCAGGCCACTTGTGTCATGTTGCTGCCTCCACCTGTGCTGTTATGGCCGTTATGCCGCGCGCGCCGCTACCGGCAGCCGCCTGGCATCCACCAGCTTCAGCGTGGCCGACACGCTGCCCTCGCGCCCGTCTTCGAACTTGACGCGCGTCTCGATGAACTGCTCCGACTTGCCCGCATAGAGCGCGTCGACCAGCACGCCGTACTTTTCCGCGATAAAGCCGCGCCGTACCTTGCGCGTGCGGGTCAGTTCGTCGTCGTCCGGGTCCAGCTCCTTGTGCAGCACCAGGAAGCGCGCGATCTGCGATCCGGCCAGCATCGGGTCGTTGGCAAGGTCTGCGTTCACCTGGTTCACGCATTCGCCGATCATCTCCAGCACGTCCGGCTGCGCGGCCAGGTCGACATAGCCCGCATACGGCAGGTGGCGGCGCTCGGCCCAGTTGCCGACGGCTTCGAAGTCGATATTGATAAAGGCGCAGACCTGGTCGCGGCCGTTGCCGAACGCCACCGCCTCCTTGATGTACGGGAAGAACTTGAGCTTGTTCTCGATGTACTTGGGCGCGAACATCGAGCCATCGGCCAGCTTGCCCACGTCCTTGGCGCGGTCGATGATCTTCAGGTGGCCGTCGGCGTCGATCACGCCGGCGTCGCCGGTCATGAAATAACCCTCGTCGTTGATGGCCTCGCGCGTGGCGTCCTCGCGCTTGTAGTAGGACTTGAGCAGGCCCACGCCGCGCACCAGCACCTCGCCGTTGTCGGCGATGCGGATTTCCATGCCCGGCGCCGCCGGGCCGACTGAATCGAACTTGACCTTGCCGTCGGGCTGCAGGCACACATAGGCGCAGGTCTCGGTCTGGCCGTAGAACTGCTTCAGGTTCACGCCGATCGAGCGGTAGAAGCGGAACAGGTCCGGGCCGATCGCCTCGCCGGCGGTGTAGGCCACGCGGATGCGGCTCATGCCCAGCACATTGCGCAGCGGGCCATAGACCAGCGCTTCGCCCAGCGCATAGCGCGCGCGCTCGGCCAGCGGCACCGGCTGGCCGTCGAGGATGGCGGTGCCGCAGCGGCGCGCCACGTCCATGGCCCAGTGGAACAGCTTGCGCTTGATCCAGCCGGCATCCTCCATGCGGATCATCACCTGCGTCAGCAGGCCTTCGTAGATGCGCGGCGGCGCGAAGTAGTAGGTGGGTCCGATCTCGCGCAGGTCGGTCATCACCGTTTCGCGCGATTCCGGGCAGTTCACCGTAAAGCCCGCCACCATCGCCTGCGCATACGAGAACAGGTTGTCGCCGACCCACGCCATCGGCAGGTAGGACAGCACGTCGTCGTCGGCGTTGAGCTTGTCGAAGGCGCAGCCGTTGCGCGCCGATCCGATCAGGCCATGGTGCGAATGGCACACGCCCTTGGGCTTGCCGGTGGTGCCGGACGTATAGAGGATGATCGCGGTGTCGTCGGGCTGCCCGGCGGCGATGGCCTCGTCATAGAAGCCCGGATGGGCCTGGTCGAACTCGCGCCCCAGTTCCTGCAGGCGCTCGTACGACATCAGCGAGGGATGGTCGTAGTCGAGCAGGCCGCGCGGGTCTTCGAAGATGACGTGGCGCACGGCGCGGCCGGACTCGGCCAGCTGCGCCTCGACCTCGAGCAGCTTGTCGACCTGCTCCTGGTCCTCGACGATGGCGAACTCGATCTCCGCATCGTTGAGCACGTAGACCATCTCGTTGGCGATGGCGTCCTGGTACAGCGGCACCGGCACGCCGCCCAAAGCCTGCGCCGCGGTCATGGCCCAGTACAGGCGCGGACGGTTGTCGCCCACCACTGCCAGGTTCATGCCGCGCTTGAAGCCGAGCGCGGCCAGACCACATGCCAGCGCCCTCACCTGCTGTGCCGTCTGGGCCCAGCTGTATGTCTGCCAGATGCCGAGATCCTTCTCGCGGTAGGCCGGATGCTCCGGCCGCTGCTGGGCGTGCGCCAGCAGCCATCGCGGGAAGGTCGTCGCCGACGATTCCTGCATCGCTGTCTCCTGTCCCTCCGGCGTGGGGGTCCACGCCCGGTGTCAAGCGCCGGTCCGGTCGTTATACTTGGCTTGCTTTGCCCGGCGGCATCTGCCGCATCGCATCAAGCCCGTCTGTGCCTTGTGTTGAGGGGCCGGGAGAAGCGTCTTCTGCCTTCCCGGCGTGCCCCTGGTGGCACCCGCGGTTCCGTTGTGATCGTACGATAGCCCATGCCAACACCCCCGGTTGTCACGCCGGTGACAATTCCGGGTTAATCCCTACCGGAGCTTCCGCAAGGCCATGCTGAACGATTTTGTCGACCGCTGCGTGTGGGCAGCAGACCTGAGTCCGGAGCAGCGCGAGCGCGTGCGCCGCGCCATGTTCGTGCACGAGTACAGCCAGGGCGACTACGTCTGCCACAAGGGCGACAAGGCCGAGCACTGGCTGGGCGTGCTCGAAGGGATCGTCAAGATCACCACGGTGTCGCCGTCGGGCAAGTCGGTCACCTTCACCGGCGTGCCTACCGGCGGCTGGTTCGGCGAAGGCGCGGTGCTGAAGTCGGAGATCCGCAAGTACGACGTGATGGCGCTGCGCCGCTCGACCATCGCCTTCCTGCCGCGCGACACTTTTCAGTGGCTGCTGGATACCAGCCTGCCGTTCACCCGCTTCCTGCTGACGCAGTTCAACGAGCGCCTGGGGCAGTTCATCGCGGCGGTGGAATATGAACGGCTGCTCGACATCGATTCGCGCGTGGCGCGCGCGGTGTCGTCGCTGTTCAACGAGCACCTGTATCCGGGCATCGGCAAGACGCTGGAGATCTCGCAGGAAGAAATCGGCCTGCTCGCGGGCATCTCGCGCCAGCGCGCCAACCAGGCGCTCAAGGTGCTGGAACAGCAAGGCCTGGTGCGGGTGGACTACGGCGTGATCGAGGTGCTGGACCTCGACGGACTACGGCAGTACGGGGAGTAAGGTGGGGAACAAGGTGGCCAGCGCCATCGACGCCGAGACCCTGCGGGCGTATCGCGAAACGCACTACCGGGTGCTGGGCGACACGCCGATGACCTTGCGCATCGACCAGCCCAGCGCCGCGCTGGCCGCGCTGCACCGCGCGCTGGGCGTGGACTGCAGCGCCTTCATTACCGCTGCCAACCCCTTCAGCCAGCGCTGCGACGATACCGCCAACGCGTGCCGGCAACAGGCGCTGGCGCAGGAACTTAGCGCGCTTGGGCGGCGCGCGATCGAAGCCGCTGGCGAGCATCCCGACAACGGCTGGCCCGCCGAACCAAGCTTCCTGGTGCCCGGGCTGGCGCTGGCCGAAGCGCGGGCCCTGGGCCAGGCCTACCAGCAGAACGCCGTCGTGTGGAGCGGCGCCGACGCGGTGCCGCGACTGGTGCTGTTGCGCTAACCGCGGCGGCTGGACCGGTCAACGCCGGCCGTCCGGACGTTCAATGCCCGTGGCCGCGATGGCCATGGTGACCATGATGGCCACGATGCCCATGGCCATGGTGGCGATAGTGGTGATGCCGGTGGTGATGGTGCCGGTAATGGTGATGCCGGCCGCGCCATTCATGCCGCCCATACCAGCGCCGGCCGTCCCAGTAACGGTCGCCATGCCAGCCGTGATAGCGCGGCGCGTACACCACGGGAGGCGGCGGCGCCACATAGACCGGCGCCGGCGCGGCATAGACCGGTGCGCCGATATGCACCCCCACATCCACATGCGCCATCGCCGAACGCGCCGCCAGCAGGGACATAACGCCAGCGAGCAGCGCTGCAAAGAGAACCGGGTGAGCCATGATGCGGTGTCGTCGTAAAAGGAATGGGTGCACTGTACCGCGCATTCCTGTTACCAGATGCGGCGGATTGTTTCGGTATATAACGCGGTGTAAGCGGGATTACGGCGAGCCTGGGGAAAAGGCGATGGTCACGGTTTTTTGACCACGGTACCCTCAAGCTGCTGCTCGAGTCGTTCCAGCGCCGCGACATCCTCGGCGTCGGCGGCCAGGCGCTCGGCGTCGCGCCGTTTTGCCTCGAATTCGGTATAGCGCTCGAGCGCCAACTGCTCAGCCATTTCCGCTGAGACCCTCCCGGCATGCGTCAGGACCTCACGTTCGCGGTAATGGCCCAGAGCATCTTGTTCTGGGTCTTGGCGAAAAATCGCTGCGCCTGTTCGGTAGTGCCGTCGTAATCGACGGCCGTCGCATAAATATCGCGAATCTTCTGGTAGAACCGCTTTTCGGAGGCCCGGATGTCCCGGATCCGTTGGATCAGCTCATCGAAATAATCCCAGCCGCCGGGGTCCTTGAGCCGTTCGTCATCCATGACGAAGCCCTTGACCAGGAATTCGCGCAGGTGGGTGGTGGCCCATTGGCGAAACTGGGTGCCACGATGGGAGCGAACCCGATAGCCTACTGCCAGGATCATGTCGAGGTTGTAGAGCTTGACCGCGCGCCGTACCTGCCGGGTGCCTTCCTGACGAACTATTAAGGATTCCTTAATAGTTGCTGACTCACTTAGCTCGCCCTCTTCAAGCACGTTCTTGACGTGCATATTGATATTGGGAACAGACGTTTGAAACAGATCCGCCATCTCCAGCTGCGACAGCCAGACCGTCCCACCTTCGGCCCGCAGCCGGATCCGCGCCCCCCCGTCCTCGGTGGTGTACAAGATGAGTTCGCCAGTACGCATAGGCGGGATTCCTCTACCAGTTCCTTGATCGCGTCATCGCGAACGACCCCATAGACTACCCGAAGGCATCGCCCGGTTTGTTGCAGAGTGTGCCGATACCGTGTCGATGGGCACTACAAACGAAAAGGCCGGCGCTGACCCAAGTCCAGCCGCCGGCCTCGCTCAGACCAGACCAGCCCATTGCACGGGCCGGTCCCGGTCCGATTTACTTGCTATACACGTACACCCCACGCCCCGTCTTGCGCCCCAGATACCCCGCAGCCACCATCTCGCGCATCAGCATGGCCGGACGGTACTTCGGATCGGCGAACTCGGTGTACAGCACCTCCATCACCGCCAGCATGGTGTCCAGCCCGATCATGTCGGCCAGCGCCAGCGGTCCGATCGGATGGTTGCAGCCCAGCTTCATGCCTTCGTCAATTTCTTCCGGCGAAGCCAGGCCTTCGCCCAGCACGCAGAAGGCCTCATTGATCATCGGGCACAGGATGCGGTTGACGACGAAGCCCGGGCTGTTCCTGACCGTGATCGGGTACTTGCCCAGTTCCTTGGCCAGCGTTTCGACGGCGGCGTGGGTGGCGTCGCTGGTCTGCAGTCCGCGGATCAGTTCGACCAGCGCCATCACCGGCACCGGGTTGAAGAAGTGCATGCCGATAAAGCGGTCGGCGCGCGCGGTCACGGCGGCGAGCTTGGTGATCGAGATCGACGAGGTGTTCGACGCGATGATGACGTTGTCGCCGACGATGCCGTCGATCTGCTTGAGGATCTTGACCTTGAGGTCGTAGTTCTCGGTGGCCGCCTCGATCACGATGTCGGCGGCCTTGAGATCGTCATACGACGTGCTGCCCTTGATGCGCGCCAGCGCGTCGGCCTTCTGCGCCTCGGTCAGCTTTTCCTTCTTGATCAGCCGGTCCAGGCTGCCCGACACCGTGGCCACGCCCTTCTGCACGGCGGCGTCGTTGATGTCGACCATCACCACGTTCAGTCCCACCACCGCGCAGGCCTGGGCGATGCCATTGCCCATGGTGCCGGCACCGACGATGCCTACAGTCTTGATTGCCATCTTCTCTTCCTCTTTCTGGTAGTTATTGATCGATGTCTGGTGTCAGCCTTGCTGCTGGGCGAGCGCGGCGATGATGCGCTCGGCATGCCCCTTGAGCACTTCCGGCTCCTGCATGTCGCGCGCGTGGCCGCGCAGCGACTGGTCGTTGTAGCGCGGCACGATGTGGAAATGGATGTGCGGCACGGTCTGGCCCGCCGCGGCGCCGTTGAACTGGCCGATCGAGATGCCGTCGGGGTTGAAGGCCGCGCGCACCGCGCGCGCCACGCGCTGGGTGGCGACGATGGCGGCCTGGGCGCCGCGCTCCGACAGGTCGAACAGGTTGACCGCGGCTTCCTTGGGCACCACCAGCGTATGGCCGTCGGCCTGCGGCATGATGTCCATGAAGGCGATGGTGTCGTCGTCCTCGTACACCTTGATGCAGGGCATCTCGCCCCGCAGGATCTTCGCAAAGATATTGTTCGGGTTGTACTGGGTGTCCATGGTCTTGTGTTGCGGTTGTCTCGGGATTGGTTGCCGCCAGCGCTATGTTGCGCTTGGATGCGGCGCAGCATCCGAGTGTAACGCAGGGCGGCCCTTCACCGCGGCCGCCCTGCGCGATTACCGGTCAGCGCGTGGATCGGGCTCTACATATTGCGCCGGTATTGCCCGCCGACCTCGAACAGCGCATGCGTGATCTGCCCCAGCGAGCAGACCCGCACCGCGTCCATCAGCACCGCGAACACGTTCTGGTTGTCGATCACCGCCTGGCGCAACCGCTGCAGCATCGCCGGGGCTTCGTCGGCATGCGCCTGCTGGAACGCCTGCAGGCGCTCGAGCTGGCTCTGCTTCTCGGCCTCGCTCGAACGCGCCAGTTCCAGCTTCTGCGGCACCGGGTCGCCGTCCGGATTGCGGAAGGTGTTCACGCCGATCAGCGGCAGCGTGCCGTCGTGCTTGAGCTGCTCGTAATAGAGCGATTCCTCCTGGATCTTGCCGCGCTGGTAGCCGGTCTCCATCGCACCGAGCACGCCGCCGCGCTCGGCGATGCGCTCGAACTCCTGCAACACCGCTTCTTCCACCAGGTCGGTCAGCTCCTCGATCAGGAAGCTGCCCTGGTTGGGATTCTCGCACTTGGCCACGCCCCATTCGCGGTTGATGATCAGCTGGATCGCCAGCGCGCGGCGCACCGATTCGCCGGTGGGCGTGGTGATGGCTTCGTCGTAGGCGTTGGTGTGCAGCGAATTGCAGTTGTCGTAGATCGCGATCAGCGCCTGCAGCGTGGTGCGGATATCGTTGAAGTCGATCTCCTGCGCATGCAGCGAGCGGCCCGAGGTCTGGATGTGGTACTTCAGCTTCTGGCTACGCTCGTTGGCGCCGTACTTGTCGCGCATGGTCACGGCCCAGATGCGGCGCGCGACGCGGCCCAGCACGCTGTACTCGGGGTCCATGCCGTTGGAGAAGAAGAACGACAGGTTGGGCGCGAAATCGTCGATATGCATGCCGCGCGCCAGGTAGGCCTCCACATAGGTGAAGCCGTTGGACAGCGTGAAGGCCAGCTGCGAGATCGGGTTCGCGCCGGCCTCGGCGATGTGGTAGCCCGAGATCGAGACCGAATAGAAGTTGCGCACCTGGTGATGCACGAAGTACTCCTGGATATCGCCCATCACCTTGAGCGAGAACTCGGTGGAGAAGATGCAGGTGTTCTGGCCCTGGTCTTCCTTCAGGATATCGGCCTGCACCGTGCCGCGCACGTTCTGCAGCACCCACGCGCGGATCTTGGCCTCTTCGTCGGCGGTGGGATCGCGGCCGTTGTCGGCGCGGAACTTGTCGAGCTGCTGGTCGATGGCGGTGTTCATGAACATCGCCAGGATGGTCGGCGCCGGGCCGTTGATGGTCATCGACACCGAGGTGCTCGGGCTGGTCAGGTCGAAGCCGTCGTACAGCACCTTCATGTCGTCGAGCGTGGCGATCGACACGCCCGAGTTGCCGACCTTGCCGTAGATGTCGGGACGCACGTGCGGGTCTTCGCCGTACAGCGTGACCGAGTCGAACGCGGTCGACAGGCGCTTGGCATCCATGCCCTGGGACACCAGCTTGAAGCGCCGGTTGGTGCGGAAGGCATCGCCCTCGCCGGCGAACATGCGCGTGGGATCTTCGTTCTCGCGCTTGAAGGCGAACACGCCGGCGGTGTACGGGAAGCTGCCGGGCACGTTCTCGCGCATCAGCCACTTCAGCACCTCGCCGTCGTCCTCGAAGCGCGGCAGCACCACCTTGCGCACCTTGGTGCCCGACAGCGTGGTGGTGACCAGCCCGGTGCGGATTTCCTTGTCGCGGATCTTCACCACGTATTCGTCGCCGCTGTAGGCTTCGCGCATCTGCGGCCACATTGCCAGCAGCTTGCGCTCGACCTGGCCCAGCGCGCTGTCGCGCTCCGCGGCCAGCGCGTCCAGCGCGGTACCATCGCCCTGCGCGGCCTGCAGCATGCGGCTGGATTCGCGCAGCTGCTGGCGCTCGCGCGCGATGCGGCTCTGCTCGGCCACGCGGCGATGGTAGGCGCGCACGGTGTCGGCCAGCTCGGCCAGGTAGCGGCTGCGCGCCGGCGGCACGATCACGTTCTGGCCGGTGGAGATGCGCCCCGCCAGGACCGGCAGCGTGCCCGCACCCACCTTCAGGCCATGGCCGGCCAGCGCCTCGCGCAGGCCCTGGTACAGCATGGTGACGCCGTCGTCGTTGAAGCGCGATGCCTGCGTGCCGTACACCGGCATGTCCTCCGGCTTGCCGTGCCACTGCTCGCGGTTGCGCTGCACCTGCTTGGCCACGTCGCGCCAGGCATCCTGCGCGCCCTTGCGGTCGAACTTGTTGATGGCGACGAAGTCGGCAAAGTCGAGCATGTCGATCTTCTCGAGCTGGCTGGCGGCGCCGAACTCGGGCGTCATCACGTACAGCGACAGGTCGACGTGCGGAACGATCGCGGCGTCGCCCTGGCCGATGCCGGAGGTCTCGACGATCACCAGGTCGAAGCCCGCCACCTTGCACGCGGCGATCGCGTCGGGCAGCGCCTGCGAGATCTCGGAGCCCGCCTCGCGCGTCGCCATCGAGCGCATGAAGATGTTCGGGTGGTTGATCGCGTTCATGCGGATGCGGTCGCCCAGCAGCGCGCCGCCAGACTTGCGCCGTGACGGGTCGATCGAGATCACGGCGATCGACAGCGCGTCCTGCTGGTCCAGCCGGAAGCGGCGGATCAGCTCGTCGGTCAGCGACGACTTGCCGGCGCCGCCGGTGCCGGTGATGCCCAGCACGGGAATCGATGCCTGCTGCACCTGGGCGTGCATCGCCGCCACCAGCGCCGCATCGGCCTTGCCGTTTTCGAGCGCGGTGATCAGCTGCGCCAGCGCGCGGCGGTCGCCGGCGGCGACGGGGTCGAGCGAGGTCGGCGCGTAGCGGCTCAGGTCGAGGTCGCAGCGCTGCACCATGTCGGCAATCATGCCGGCCAGGCCCATGCGCTGGCCGTCCTCGGGGCTGTAGATGCGGGCCACGCCGTAGGCCTGCAGCTCGCGGATCTCGTCGGGCACGATCACGCCGCCGCCGCCGCCGAACACCTGCACGTGCTCGCCGCCCTTGTCGCGCAGCAGGTCGACCATGTACTTGAAGTACTCGACATGACCGCCCTGGTAGCTGGAGATCGCGATGCCCTGCGCGTCTTCCTGCAGCGCCGCGGTCACGATCTCTTCGACCGAGCGGTTGTGGCCGAGGTGGACCACCTCGCAGCCATGCGACTGCAGGATGCGGCGCATGATGTTGATCGAGGCGTCGTGGCCGTCGAACAGCGATGCGGCGGTGACGAAGCGCACCTTGTTGGCCGGGCCGGTGCCCGGCTGCACCGGCTTGGGCTGGGGCGCGCCGCGGCGCACATCATGGACATCGGAAAGGTCGGTCATTGTCTCCACCGTGTCGGGGTGTTGGCTGCGACCGCGGCGTCCGCCGGCGCCGTTCTGTGCCGGCTTGGCTGGAAACGCGCGGGCTGCGCCCCGGGGTTGGGGCGGATCGATTGTATGACGTTGACGTTAACGTAAATCAATGGGGCGGAACCCGGACGGCAGGGCGCCGGCGTCCTTATAAGAGTAGGTGTCCGCGGGCTACGGACAAACAAAAGGCCACCGTGTCGGTGGCCTTTGCGGCGCATCCTGATTGACTGCCTGCCGATTCACCGGCACAGCGCTCCTATCCGCGGGCACTCGCCGAAGGCATCGGTGCTGTGCTCGTCAACCCGATGCCGCAGCGCGCGCAGCCACGCGGCCAGCCGCTGCATCGACCACGGTGCCGGCACCTGCGCCAGCGTGAAGCGTGCCCCCGCGCCATCGCCGGACAGCCAGACCCGATAGCCCTCGGGCAGCGCCAGTTCCTGGCCCGGTTCCAGCCAGATATCGTTGGGATTGCCTTCCACCGTCACCCACAGCTTGCCCGCCACCGCGCAGACGGTCTGCCCGTAACCGGCGCGCCAGCTCACCGGCAGTCCGGGTTGGTCCAGTTCGAAAGTCCGTAGTTCGCGCATGTTGCACTCCTTGTCAGCCCGGCGGTCAGCGCAGGTGCCGGAGCATCCTGGATGCGGATGCCGGCGCCTTCGTCCGCCACGCTTCCATTATTCGCATCCCTCACTACAATCCCATGTACAGTTGTGAACAGTTTTCGATGGACTGTTCAGTAGTTTTTCCTGACAGTTGCCTGCCCACCGCCCCGCACCGGCAGCTCACCGGCAGCTCCCCCCATGAAACTCATCTTAGATGCTTCCACCGGAATTCCACTGACCGAGCAGATCGTCGACGGCGTGAAGGCGTGGATCGGCAACCGCGAGGCGCGCCCCGGCGCGAGGCTGCCGTCGATCCGGCAGCTGGCGGCGGAGAACGGCATCAGCCGCTTCCCGGTGATCGAGGCCTATGACCGACTGGTGTCGCAGGGGCTGCTCGATTCGCGGCAGGGCTCGGGGTTTTATGTGGCGGACAGTCCGCTGGCGGGGCGCTCGGCGCGCGGCTGGTCGGACCCCAGCCTGGCCGAGGACCTGTCCGACCATATCCTCGAGCAGTTTAACCACCCCAGCGGCACGCTCAAGCTGGCGGGCGGCTTCGTCCCAGAGAACTGGCGCGACGTGGAGGGACTGACCCAGGCGATCCGCGCGATCTCGCGCAACGAGATCGACAGCGTGATCCACTACGCCACGCCGATGGGCCATCCGGAGCTGCGCCGCCAGGTGCTGCTGCGCGTGCGCCAGCTGGGCATTGCGGCGGAGCTGCCGCAGGTGCTGATCACCACCGGCGCCAGCCAGGCGCTGGACCTGGTGGTGCGCCACCTGCTCAAGCCGGGCGACACGGTGTTCGTCGAAGACCCCGGCTACTACAACCTGTTCGGCCTGCTGCGTTTGCACGGGGTGCAGCTGGTGGGCGTGCCGCACACGCCCGACGGACCCGACCCCGATGCCACCGAGGCGCTGCTGCGCCAGCACAAGCCCAAGCTGTTCTTCACCAACAGCGTGCTGCAGAACCCGACCGGATCGACGCTGGCGCCGCCGGTGGCGTTCCGGCTGCTGGAGCTGGCGCGCCGCCATGGCTTCCGCTTTGTCGAAGACGATATCTTCTCGGACTTCCAGACCCACTTCACCGACCGGCTGGCCACACTCGACCAGCTCGAGCACGTGATCTACATCGGCGGCTTTTCCAAGACGGTGTCGGCCTCGCTGCGGATCGGCTATCTGGTGGCCGACAAGGCGCTGGTCAAGGACCTGGTCGACGTGAAGGTGCTGACCAGCGTGGCCGGCTCGCACTTTGCCGAGGCGGTGACCGCGGCGCTGCTGGAGCGCGGCGGCTACCGCAAGTACGTGGAGCGGCTGCGGCTGCGCGTGCGCGAAGCCGTCGCCAACGCGGTGCGGCAGCTGCACGGCAACGGCTGGGAGGTGTTCTGCCAGCCCTCCGGCGGCAACTTCCTGTGGGCGCGTCCGCCCGGCATCGAGGACTCACGCGAGCTGGTGACGCTGGGCGAGCAGTTCGGCGTGACGCTGGCACCGGGCAACTACTTCCGCCCGGGCGGCGAGACCTCGGCCTGGATCCGCATCAACGCCGCCTATGCCAACGAGCCGCGCGCGGTGGCATTCATGCAGGCGGCAGCGGAGCGCGGCGCGCGCTGACCCTCAGCCACCGTGGTTATGCAGCACGGCATTGCGCCGCGCATAGGCGAAGTAGATCACCAGCCCCAGCGCCAGCCACACCAGGAAGGCGGCCCAGGTCAGCGCCTGCAGG
>NZ_QKZN01000018.1:0-85115 GCF_003254285.1 Cupriavidus phytorum | reverse complement strand
CGCGCTGCGTTGTCTGCAGCAGAGAAACGAGATTATGCAGAGCTTTCTTCGTTTCGTCAACCGTTTGCAGCAATCTTTTTTGCTGCCGTCAGCGCTGCAAACCTCGCTGCGCTAACCTCCCGGCCGACCCCGCAACCCTTGCTGCGCCCGCCTTGCAGGGGCCGCGTTGTGTTGCGAGGGGGCGAATAGTAGGCCGGTTTCGCCGCCCTTGCAACACCTTTGTCACGGCGATGCGCTAAACGTTCCCGCGGTTCTCGCGTAAGGCCTTGAACGGCAAGGGGAAATCGCCTCGGCACGTGACGGAAACGGAGCAATACCCCTGCTCGACCCTCGGGTATTCCCTGATTCCAGCGCTTAACGGTGCTGGAAATTCGGGCTGCGCTTCTCGACAAAGGCGGCCATACCCTCCTTCTGGTCTTCGGTGGCGAAGGTGGCGTGGAACAGGCGGCGCTCGAAGTGCACGCCCTCTGCCAGCGTGGTCTCGTAGGCGGCGTTGACCGATTCCTTGATCATCATGACCACCGGCAGCGAGAACCCGGCGATGGTCTCGGCCGCCGCCAGCACCTCGTCCAGCAGCTTGTCGGCGGGCACCACTCGCGACACCAGGCCGGAGCGCTCGGCTTCGGCGGCGTCCATCATGCGCGAAGTCAGGCACAGGTCCATCGCCTTGGCCTTGGACACGGCGCGCGGCAGGCGCTGTGTGCCGCCCGCGCCGGGCATGGTGCCGAGCTTGACCTCGGGCTGGCCGAATTTGGCCGAGTCCGCGGCGATGATGATGTCGCACATCATCGCCAGCTCGCAGCCGCCGCCCAGCGCATAGCCGGCCACGCCCGCGATCACCGGCTTGCGGATCTTGCGGATGGTTTCCCAGTTGCGGGTGATGTAGTCGCCCTTGTAGACGTCCATGAAGGAGTACTTGGCCATCATGCCGATATCGGCGCCGGCGGCGAAGGCGCGCTCGCTGCCAGTGATGACGATGGCGCCGATACCTTCATCCTGGTCGAACGCGGTCAGCGCGGCGCCCAGTTCATCCATCAGCGCATCATTGAGCGCATTCAGGGCCTTAGGGCGGTTCAGCGTGACCAGGCCAACGCGGCCGCGGGTCTCGACCAGGATGTTTTCGTACGGCATGTCTTCTCCTATCTGTGTGTGGTCAGGCGGATGGCGTGTCGCCACCGGCTGCGGGCTATTCTGCCATCGGTTACGGCGTGACGGCGCCGGCTAGAGCATGTGTGCCAGGAATTCGCGGGTGCGCGCGTGGGCCGGCGCGCCGAACACCTCGCCCGGCGGGCCTTCCTCGAGAATCCGGCCCTCGTCCATGAACACGACGTGGTTCGCCACTTCCCGCGCAAACCCCATTTCATGGGTGACGACGAGCATGGTCATATGCTCCTCCGCCAGTTGACGCATGGTGCGCAGCACCTCGCCGGTCAGTTCCGGGTCCAGCGCGGAAGTGGGCTCGTCGAACAGCATGATGTCAGGTTCCATCGCCAGTGCGCGCGCGATCGCCACGCGCTGCTTCTGGCCGCCGGACAGCCGCGCCGGATAGCTGTCGCGCTTGGCCAGCAGGCCGACCTTGCGCAGCAGTTCCTCGGCCTTGGGGATCACTGCATCGCGCCGCAGCCCCTTGACCGTCACCGGCGCCTCGATGATGTTCTGCAGCACCGTCATATGAGGAAACAGGTTGAACGACTGGAACACCATGCCCATCTTCCGGCAGATGCGGCGCACTTCGGCGTCCGCCACATAGCGGGCCGCGCCGTCGGTGCCGGCTGAGGCCAGCGTCTCGCCCTCGATGTGCAGGGTGCCGCGGTCGATCACCTCGAGATGGTTCAGGCAACGCAGCAAAGTGCTCTTGCCCGAGCCCGACGGGCCGATCACCGCGGTGACATCGCCCTTGCGCAAGGTCAGCGAAACGCCGCGCAAGACCTGCAACGGCCCGAACGACTTGAAGATGTCCCGTGCCGCGATCATGACGCCGGGCGCATCGTGGGAAGGGGCGCCGGTCGGGCTAGTCATCATGTTTGGCATAGCGTTTTTCGAGATTCTGGAAGAACCAGGTCAGAATCAGCGTCATCACCAGATAAAACAGCGCGGCGACGAGGAAAGGCGTGGTGGTGAAATCGCGCTGGACGATGCCGCGCGCGGTGCGCAGGATGTCGTTGAGCGCCAGCACGTAGATCAGCGAGGTGTCCTTGATCAGCGTAATGGTTTCATTGCTGACCGGCGGCAGCACGCGGCTGACCATCTGCGGCAGCACGACGCGCCGCATGGTCTGGAAATAGGTCATGCCCAGCGCCTTGCTGGCCTCGTACTGGCCGCGGTCGACGGACTTGATGCCGGCGCGGAAGATTTCCGCGAAGTACGCGGCGTAGTTGAGCGCGAAGGCCACCACTGCCGCGGGAAAATCAGGCAGCCGCACGCCGATGACCGGCACGAACGGCAGCGCGAAATAGATAAACAGCATCTGCAGCATCAGCGGCGTGCCGCGCATCAGCCAGATATAGCCGTTGACCAGGCCGCTCAGCAGCGGCCATGACGAAATGCGTGCCAGTGCCAGCGCAAGCCCGAGCGGCACCGACAGGGCGAGCGTGATGGCGAATAGCGTCAGCGTGACTTTGGCACCCTGCGCCAGCGGCAGCAGAAGAGATAAGACGTAATCCATGCTCGCGCGTACAGAAGGAGGTAAGGCCTCCGGGAAGCCCGGCGAACGGGTCCGGAGTTGGCGTGCCCCTCGCCTGAGCCGCGAGGGACGTCACGCCAGGTCTGGATTACTTGGTGATGTCGGCGCCAAACCACTGGGTGGCGATACGCGCGGCGGTGCCGTCCTGCTTCATCGACGCCAGGGTCTGGTCGAGCTTGCCGAGCAGTTCGGCGTCATCCTTGCGCACGCCGACGCCGTAGTCCTCGGTGCCGAAGTTCTCTTCCAGCACGCGATATTCGCCGGCACGCTTGCTGATCAGGTAGCGGCCCACCACTTCATCCACCACGATCGCGTCGAGGCGGCCCGCCGACAGGTCCATCAGCGCCGTCACGTTATCGCCGAAGGTCTTCAATTCCTTCAGGCTCGCGGCAATCTGGCTTTCCTTCTTGATGGCATCCACCGCGCTGCTGCCGTCCTGCGCGCCGACGGTGCGGCCAGCCAGGTCAGCCTTGGCCTTCACCGGCGACTGGGCGCCGACGATCACGATCTGGTGGTTGGTCATGTAGGGCGCGGTAAAGCTGATGTTCTTCTTGCGCTCTTCGGTGATGGTCAGACCGTTCCACAGCACGTCGACGCGCTTGCCGTTCAGCTCCGCCTCCTTGGCGCTCCAGTCGATCGGCTTGAATTCGACCGTCATGCCGAGACGGCGGCTGGCCTCCTTGGCCATGTCGATATCAAAGCCGACCAGTTCGTTGTTGGCATCGCGGAAACCCATCGGCGGGAAATTGTCGTCCAGGCCCACGATGATCCTGGCGGCGGTATCCGTGCCGGCAGCCGGCGCGGGGGCGGATTCTTTCTTGCCGCACGCGGCGAACAGCGCGACGGACGAGATCAGGAGCAATGCGGCGAACTTCTTCATAGGATTTCCAATACGGATGGGAGAGAAAGCGCGCGCCGGGCTTCGCTTGCGCAGGCCGGCGGTTTTCAGATTGTTGTTGGCAGCGCGATTATAGAGCGGTGTTGCCGGCCGGCATTGCGGAGCGGCCGGCATTCGCGCCAATCTCGCCACACCCGCGGGTAAAAATTAATGCTAAGATTTGCCGACCGACTGGTCGGTTTATTTTAGAGGCATCAGCCCGCACCGACAGCCCGTCCCGGAGTCATCGATTCCATCCGGCAGGAGACAGCCATGCCCCCGACGTCCACGCCCGCTGGCCAGCCGGTCAGCATCGAGAGCGGTCCTATCCTGCTGGCCTGGCAGGGGCCGGTCGCGATCATCACGCTCAATCGTCCCGACAAGCTCAACAGCTTCACCCGCGCCATGCACCAGGCGCTGCAGCAAGCGCTCGACCACGTCGAGGCCGGCGGCGCCCGGACCCTGCTGCTGACCGGCGCGGGCCGCGGCTTCTGCGCCGGCCAGGACCTGGCTGACCTGGATTTCACGCCCGGACAGATGACCGACCTGGGCGAGCTGATCGATACCTGGTTCAATCCGCTGATCCGCCGTTTGCAGGCCCTGCCGCTGCCGGTGGTGGCGGCGGTCAACGGCACCGCGGCCGGTGCCGGCGCCAACCTGGCGCTGGCCTGCGACATGGTGCTGGCGGCACGCTCCGCCAGCTTTATCCAGGCCTTCGTCAAGATCGGGCTGGTGCCGGATTCGGGCGGCACCTGGCTGCTGCCGCAGCGCATCGGCATGGCGCGCGCCCTGGGCCTGGCCATGACCGGCGAGCGCCTGAGCGCCGAGCAGGCCGAAGCCTGGGGCCTAGTCTGGCAGACCATGGACGATCCGCTGCTGCCGGAACAGGCGCTGGCGCTGGCCACGCACCTGGCCGCGCAGCCGACGCGCGCGCTGGCAGCGATCAAGCGCGCCATGTATGCCAGCGCCACGGCCACGCTCGACGCCCAGCTCGACCTCGAACGCGACCTGCAGCGCGAGCTTGGCCAGTCCGCCGACTATGCCGAGGGCGTAAACGCCTTCCTCGCCAAGCGCGCCCCGCACTTCACCGGCAAGTAGACCGCGGGCCCTGCGCCCGCATCCCCGACAGGAGACCAGCTTGAAACAGGACCCCCAGGCCCTCGCGGAAGCCGCCGCGGCGGCGATGTATGACGCCGACACCTGCAGCCGCTGGCTGGGCATCACGGTCGACGCGGTGCGGCCGGGCTATGCGCGGCTGACCATGCCGGTGCGCAAGGAATTCCTCAACGGTCACGGCATCTGCCATGGCGGCCTGATGTTTACGCTGGCCGATTCGACCTTCGCTTTTGCCTGCAACAGCCATAACATCAACACCGTGGCGGCCGGCTGCAGCATCGAGTTCCTGCGGCCCGTGCATGGCGGCGACGTGCTCACCGCCGAGGCCACCGAGCAGGTCCTGTCGGGCCGGCACGGCATCTACGATATCCGCGTAACCAATGCCGCGGGCCAGGTGGTGGCGATGTTCCGCGGCAAGTCGGCGCAGATCAAGGGACACGTGGTGCCGCCGCCCGAAGCGACCGAAGGCGCCTGAGCCAGCCCTGGCAAGATACTGACGATAAACGCCACCCCGTGCAGGAGACCCCATGAGCACGCGCCTGACCGATCTGCCCCTGGACCCGATCGAGACCGCCAGCCACGCCGAGCTGCAGGCCTTGCAGCTGGAGCGCCTGAGATGGTCGCTCCACCACGCCTACGCCAATTCGCCGGTCTACCGGCGCAAGTTCGACGAAGCCGGCGTGCATCCGGACCAGCTGCAATCGCTGGCCGATTTGGCCCGCTTTCCGTTCACCAGCAAGCAGGACCTGCGCGACAACTACCCGTTCGGCATGTTCGCGGTGCCGCAGGACCGCGTGGCGCGCATCCATGCCTCCTCGGGCACCACCGGCAAGCCCACCGTGGTCGGCTACACGCTGCAGGACATCGACAACTGGGCCACGGTGATGGCGCGCTCGATCCGAGCCTCGGGCGCGCGGCGCGGCGACAAGGTGCATATCAGCTACGGCTACGGACTATTCACCGGCGGTCTGGGCGCGCACTACGGGGTCGAGAAGGCCGGCCTGACCGCGATCCCGTTCGGCGGCGGGCAGACCGAGCGGCAGGTGCAGCTGATCCAGGACTTCAAGCCGGAAGTGATCATGGTGACCCCCAGCTACATGCTGGCGATCGCCGACGAGTTCGAGCGCCAGGGCATCGATCCGGCCAGCACCTCGCTGCGCGTGGGCATCTTCGGCGCCGAGCCGTGGACGCCGGAGATGCGGCTGGCGATCGAAAAGCGCATGGGCATCTCCGCGGTCGATATCTACGGGCTGTCGGAGGTGATGGGGCCCGGCGTCGCCAACGAATGCGCCGAGACCAAGGATGGTCCCACCATCTGGGAAGACCACTTCTACCCCGAGATCATCGACCCCGACACCGGCGCGGTGCTGCCCGACGGCGAGTTCGGCGAGCTGGTGTTCACCTCGCTGACCAAGGAAGCGATGCCGGTGGTGCGCTACCGTACGCGCGACCTGACCCGGCTGCTGCCGGGCACGGCCCGCGCGGCATTTCGCCGCATGGAGAAGGTCACCGGCCGCACCGACGACATGATGATCGTGCGCGGCGTCAACGTGTTCCCGTCGCAGATCGAGGAACTGATCCTCAGGCACGCCGAGCTGGCGCCGCACTACCAGTGCGTGCTGGCCAGGGAGGGCCACCTGGATACGCTGACGGTGCGGGTCGAATGCGCGCATGGCAGCGACACGGCGCTGGCGCACCCCGCGCGCGAGCGGCTCGCGCACGAGATCAAGTCTTATATCGGCGTGACCGCGGGGATCGAGGTGCTGCCGGAGGGCGGGATCGAGCGGTCGGTCGGGAAGGCCAAGCGGATCGTGGATCAGCGCAGGCGCTGAATCGCCGATCTTGTTCCCCTCGCCCGCTTGCGGGAGAGGGGGCACTCCGTGCTGGCTGCTAGCTTCGCGGCATCAGCACCCACATCCTGCCGCCCTGCTTCATCCGTCCGGCGGTCTCGCCGGCGGCATCGCCGGCGCCCCAGAAGAAGTCCGCACGCACGCCGCCCTTGATGGCGCTGCCGGTATCCTGGGCGAACATCAGGCGCTGGATCGGCTCGGTCGACAGCGGGCGCGTGGTCGACAGGAACACCGGCACGCCCAGCGGGATCGTGGCCGGGTCGACCGCGATCGAGCGCTCCGCGGTCAGCGGCACGCCCAGCGCGCCCACCGGGCCGTCGTTGTTGGGCGGCAGCTCGCGGAAGAAGACAAAGCGCGGGTTGATGTTCAGCATCTCTTCGACCCGGCCCGGGTTGGCGCGTGCCCAGGCCTTGATGCCCTGCATGGTGGCCTGGGCCGGGGTGATCTCGCCGCGATCGAGCAGCCACTTGCCGAACGAGCGGAACGGCTGGTCGTTGGTGCCGCCGAAGCCCACCCGCATCATGCTGCCATCCGCCATGCGGATGCGGCCCGAGCCCTGGATCTGCAGGAAGGCGGCCTCGACCGCGTCGTCGACCCAGACCAGTTCGTTGCCGCGCATGGCCGGGTTCTGCAGCAGTTCGGCGCGCGCCGGCAGCGGGCGGTTGCCGAACTGCGCCGGCTTGCGGTACAGCGGCACCTGGAACTTGCCCTGGCGCGTGCGCGAGCCATGCAGGATGGGCTCGTAGTAGCCGGTGATCAGGCCGCTGTCGGTGCCGTCGCCGTTGACCACCCGATACGGCTGGAAGTTGCTTTCGAAGTACGCGCGCATGGCGTTGATGTCGCCGGCATTGACCATCATGCCGGCGGCGCAGGCGCGGCTCCATTCCGCGCGCTTCTTCAGCGCCTGGCAGCTTTGCTGCAGCGCCGGCCAGGCGGCGCGCACATCATCCTGGGCCCAGCCGCCGATCTCGGCCCAGCTGGCGGCCTGCAGCCGGCCCTTCTGCGACGACGCCGTCGGCGGCGTGGTGCCGGACGGGGTGGTCTCGATGCGCGGCGGCGGGCCGCTCATGCAGCCGGCCAGCAGCACCGCGGCGCCGGCCAGCGCAAGCCAGCCGCGCAGGCGGCGCCGGTGCAGGGAAGAAACCTCGGAAACGTGGGAAGTCGGGAAAGCGTCCGCGTATGCCATCTTGCTATTGTTCAAAGTCCTGGAGGCGCGGCCTGCAGGCGCAATCCGCCGGAATGCCCCTACAATGCCACCGTCATTCTCAAACCATCGCCTGCGCCCCCGCGGGCCGCGCTGCATCCGCCATGAGCAAGTTCTTCGAAGCCCATCCCATGCTGCTGTTCGCCCTGGAAGCCGGCGTGGCGCTGTTCCTGCTGATCTTTATCGTGGTCTGGACCATGGGCACGGCGAAAAAGCATCCGCGTCCCACCCGCGCGCCGTCGGAACACCCGTCGCGCCAGCAGCCGGCGCAGGGAGACGCGCAAGCGCCGCAGCAGGATCAGGACAACGCGCCGCGCCCGTAGGTTCCCGGCACGCTCAGTGCAGCATGCGCGGCAGCACCAGCGCGAATTCGGGAATCGGCACCTCGAAGCGGTGGCCGTCCTCGGCCACGCAGAAGTATTCGCCCTTCATCGAGCCCACCGGGGTCGAGATCGTGGCCCAGCTGGTGTACTCGAAATGCTCGCCCGGCTTGAGCAGCGGCTGGTGGCCGACCACCCCCAGCCCGGCGACTTCCTGCGTGCCGTTGTCGCTGTCGGTGATGATCCAGTGACGCGAGATCAGCTGTGCCGCGACCTCGCCGGTATTGTGGATGGTGATGGTGTAGGCGAAGGCATGGCGCCCGCGCTCGGGGTCGGACTGGTCCGGCAGGTACTGGGTGCGCACCGACACGGAGAAGGCGTACTCGCTCATTTGGGCAGGGCCGGCGGCGGGATCGGCCGGCAGGGAAATGGGTAGCCGCATTGTGCGGGATGGGCGCGGGACGGGCAAGAGCGCGGGCCCGGTGCCGGCCGGACGCGCTTGCCCCGGGCGGGCGTAGAATAGCGGTCTTTCAACGCCGTGCGGCCGCCGCCTGCGGCGATAACAGCATTCCCTGCATTCACCGCGCGCCACCATGACCCAGCCCACCTTCCGCATCGCCCCTTCCATCCTGTCCGCCGACTTTGCCCGCCTGGGCGAGGAAGTGCGCCGCGTGACCGAGGCTGGCGCCGACTGGATCCATTTCGACGTGATGGACAACCATTACGTGCCCAACCTGACCGTGGGTCCGCTGGTGTGCGAGGCGATCCGTCCCCACGTGAGCGCCCCCATCGACGTGCACCTGATGGTGCGCCCGGTGGACCGGATCATCCCGGACTTTGCCAAGGCCGGCGCCAATATCATCACCTTCCACCCGGAGGCCAGCGAACACGTCGACCGCTCGCTGGCGCTGATCCGCGATCACGGCTGCCAGGCCGGCCTGGTGTTCAACCCGGCCACGCCGCTGCACCACCTCGACCACGTGATGGACCGCCTGGACGTGATCCTGCTGATGTCGGTCAACCCCGGCTTCGGCGGCCAGTCGTTCATCCCCGAGACGCTGAACAAGCTGCGCGCCGTGCGCGAGCGCATCGACGCCTACACCGCGCGCACCGGCCGCACCATCCTGCTGGAAGTCGACGGCGGCGTGAAGGTTGACAACATCGCCGAGATCGCCCGGGCCGGCGCCGACACCTTCGTGGCGGGCTCGGCCGTGTTCGGCAAGCCCGATGCCGACGGCGGCTACCGCGGCATCATCTCGGCGCTGCGCGGCGAACTGGCCAAGGCCGGCCAATGAGCGCGGGCGCGGTGCTGCGCCGCGCCGACTGGCGCGGCATCGAAGGCGTGATCGTCGACCTGGACGGCACCATGGTCGACACCGCGGGCGACTTCCACGCCTCGATCAACGCCATGCTGCTGACGCTGGGCCGCCAGCATCCCAACCTGGGGCCGGTGGCGCCGATGTCCGAGCAGGAAATCGTCAGCTACGTCGGCAAGGGTTCGGAAAACCTGATCCGGCGCGTGCTCGACGCGCGCTTTTCGCCGCTGCACGCCAACGGCCTGTTTGCCGATGCCTACGCGCTCTACGACCGCGAATACATCCGCATCAACGGCCAGTTCTCGCAGGTCTACCCGGGCGTGCGCGAAGGCCTGGCAGCGATGAAGGCGGCCGGGCTGCGGCTGGCCTGCGTGACCAACAAGCCCTACAGCTTTACCGAGCCGCTGCTGGCCAAGACCGGGCTGGCCCAGTATTTCGAGCTGGTCTATGGCGGCGATGCCTTCCCGCTGCGCAAGCCCGACCCGTTTCCGCTGCTGAAGGTGGCCGATGCCTTCGGGCTCGAGCCGTCGGCAATGGCGGCGCTGGGCGACTCCGAAAACGACGCCCGGGCGGCCCGCGCGGCCGGCATGGGTGTGCTGCTGGTGCCCTATGGCTACAACCATGGCAACCCTGTACAAGGCGTCGACGCCGATGGTATAGTCGACTCCATTGCCCATGCCGCAGCGCTCTTTGCCGCACACTGGGCCGGTCATCGATAGTCCGTCGATCCCGACCAAATCCTGAACTTCAATGTTTCTCAACCGCAAACGCATCTCTTCTGGCAGTGATCGGCAGGCCTGGCCCTGGCGTCGCTGGCGCGCCTCCCAACAGGCGTAAAGTGCGTTCGCGAGTCTGCTGACACGCCTTCGATTCGAAGGCGTCGCCACCACCGGCCCAGGCGACCAGCCATGCCGGGCATCATCACCCAAACCCGCCGAAAGCCAGCGTAGCCATATTTCTCTGCTACGTTTAGCTCAAGAACGCGCCGCGCGCCCTCTTTCCGGCCGTGTGCAGCCTTGTCCGCAAGCTTGCCGCACCACGGTCCGCAACCGGGGCGGAACTCCCTTACGCTCCAGCCCACTCTGCCGACAAGCGGCACCGCGCCAGGCCATCGCCCGCGGCGCGGGCCGAACAAGAGGACCGACATGACCGAACTGGAATTCAAATCGCTGGCCGACCAGGGCTACAACCGCATCCCGCTGATCGCCGAGGCCTTTGCCGACCTGGAAACGCCGCTGTCGCTGTACCTGAAGCTGGCCCAGTCGCAGACCCGCGGGGTCAACACCTTCCTGCTGGAATCGGTGGTGGGCGGCGAGCGCTTCGGCCGCTATTCCTTCATCGGCCTGCATGCGCGCACGCTGCTGCGCGCCTACGGCAACCGCACCGAGGTGGTGACCGACGGCAAGGTGGTGGAAACCCACGAAGGCAATCCGCTCGATTTCATCGCCGCCTTCGAGCAGCGCTTCAAGGTGGCGCTGCGCCCTGGGCTGCCCCGCTTCTGCGGCGGCCTGGCCGGCTACTTCGGCTACGACGCGGTGCGCTATATCGAGAAGAAGCTGGCCCATACCCAGAAGCCCGACGACCTGAACCTGCCCGATATCCAGCTGCTGCTGTGCGAGGAACTGGCGGTGATCGACAACCTGTCGGGCAAGCTCTACCTGATCGTCTACGCCGACCCGACCACGCCCGAGGCCTATTCGCGCGCGCGCCAGCGCCTGCGCGAGCTGCGCATGAAGCTGCGCCAGCCGGTCGACGTGCCGGTGACCAGCCCGTCGGTGCAGACCGAGGTCTACCGCGAATTCGCCAAGGCCGATTACCTGGCCGCCGTGCACAAGGCCAAGGAATACATCATGGCCGGCGACATGATGCAGGTGCAGATCGGCCAGCGCCTGGTCAAGCCGTACCGCGACGCGCCGCTGTCGCTGTACCGCGCGCTGCGCTCGCTGAATCCGTCGCCGTACATGTACTTCTACAACTTCGGCGACTTCCAGGTGGTGGGTGCGTCGCCGGAGATCCTGGTGCGGCAGGAGCAACGCAAGGTCGGCACCAACGGGGA
The DNA here is from genome assembly GCF_003254285.1 of Cupriavidus phytorum. Taxonomy (NCBI): domain Bacteria; kingdom Pseudomonadati; phylum Pseudomonadota; class Betaproteobacteria; order Burkholderiales; family Burkholderiaceae; genus Cupriavidus; species Cupriavidus phytorum. Next base: position 73,693 of record NZ_QKZN01000018.1, on the reverse strand, counting down.
CACCCGCAGCGAACACATCGTCACCATCCGCCCGCTGGCCGGCACGCGCCCGCGCGGCAATACCCCGGACAAGGACGCGCAGCTGGCCACCGAGCTGCTCAACGACCCGAAGGAAATCGCCGAGCACGTGATGCTGATCGACCTGGCGCGCAATGACATCGGCCGCATTGCCGAGACCGGTTCGGTCAAGGTCACCGACAAGATGGTGATCGAGAAATACTCGCACGTGCAGCATATCGTCAGCTCGGTCGAAGGCACGCTGCGCGAGGGCATGAGCAACCTCGACGTGCTGCGCGCCACTTTCCCGGCCGGCACGCTGTCGGGCGCGCCCAAGGTCCATGCGATGGAGATCATCGACGAACTTGAGCCGCGCAAGCGCGGCATCTATGGCGGCGCGGTGGGCTACCTGTCGTTCGGCGGCGAGATGGACCTGGCCATCGCCATCCGCACCGGCATCGTCAAGGACGGCAACCTCTATGTGCAGGCCGCCGCCGGCATCGTCGCCGACTCGGACCCCGAAGCCGAATGGAGGGAAACCGAGGCCAAGGCGCGCGCCGTGATCCGCGCCGCCGAGCAGGTCCAGGATGGCCTGGACTCCGACATCTGACAGAACAGGAGACAGACGCCATGCTGCTGATGATCGACAACTACGATTCGTTCACCTACAACCTGGTCCAGTACTTCGGCGAACTGGGCGTGGACGTGCGCACCTATCGCAACGACGAGATCACCATCGAGGAAATCGAGGCGCTGAAGCCCGACCATATCTGCGTGTCGCCTGGCCCGTGCAGCCCGAAGGAGGCCGGCATCTCGGTGGCGGCGCTGCAGCACTTCGCCGGCAAGATCCCGATGCTGGGCGTGTGCCTGGGCCACCAGGCCATCGGCGAGGCCTTCGGCGGCAAGGTGATCCGCGCCAAGCAGGTGATGCACGGCAAGGTCAGCACCATCGAGACCACGCAACAAGGCGTCTTCGCCGGGCTGCCCAGGCACTTCGACGTGACGCGCTATCATTCGCTGGCGATCGAGCGCGAGACCCTGCCCGATTGCCTGGAGATCACCGCCTGGACCCCGGACGGCGAGATCATGGGCGTGCGCCACAAGACGCTCGCCGTCGAAGGCGTGCAGTTCCATCCCGAGTCGATCCTGTCCGAGCACGGCCATGCGATGCTGGCCAACTTCGTCAAGGCGCCGCGATGAGACTGCTCGATTCCGCGCCCGCCAGCCCTCATCACGCCATCCAGACTGTCAACGAGAACGCCATGATCACGCCGCAAGAAGCCCTGACGCGCTGTATCGAACACCGCGAAATCTTCCATGACGAAATGCTGCACCTGATGCGGCAGATCATGCAGGCGCAGATCTCGCCGGTGATGGCCGCCGCGATCCTGACCGGGCTGCGCGTCAAGAAAGAAACCATCGGCGAGATCTCCGCCGCCGCGCAGGTGATGCGCGAGTTCGCCAACAAGGTGCCGGTGAAGGATCGCGAGAACTTCGTCGATATCGTCGGCACCGGCGGCGACGGCTCGCACACCTTCAATATCTCGACCGCGTCGATGTTCGTCGCCGCCGCCGCCGGCGCCAGGATCGCCAAGCACGGCAACCGCGGCGTCAGCTCCAAGTCGGGCAGCGCCGACGTGCTGGAGGCGCTCGGCGTCAACATCATGCTGACGCCCGAGCAGGTCGGCCAGTGCATCGAAGAAACCGGCATCGGCTTCATGTTCGCGCCCACGCACCATCCGGCGATGAAGAACGTCGCGCCGATCCGCAAGGAAATGGGCGTGCGCACCATCTTCAATATCCTGGGCCCGCTGACCAACCCGGCCGATGCGCCCAACATCCTGATGGGCGTGTTCCATCCCGACCTGGTCGGCATCCAGGTGCGCGTGATGCAGCGCCTGGGCGCGCAGCACGCCATCGTGGTCTACGGCAAGGACGGCATGGACGAGGTCTCGCTGGGCGCCGCGACGCTGGTAGGCGAACTGAAGGACGGCGAAGTGCGCGAGTACGAGATCCACCCCGAAGACTTCGGCCTGTCGATGATCTCCAACCGCGGCCTCAAGGTGGCCGATGCCGCCGAGTCCAAGGACATGCTGCTCGAGGCGCTGTCCAACGCGCCGGGCACGCCGCGCGAGATCGTGTCGCTGAATGCGGGCACCGCGCTGTACGCCGCCAACGTGGCGGACTCGGTCGAGGACGGCATCCGCCGCGCGCGCGAAGCCATCGCCAGCGGCGCGGCGCGGCAGAAGCTCGACGCCTTCGTGCGGGCCACCCAGCAGTTCAAGTAAGAGACGCCGATATGTCCGACATCCTGCAGAAAATCCTGGCTGTAAAGGCCGACGAAGTCGCCGCCGCGCGCAAGCGGCGCGACCTGCCCAGCCTGCGCGCCGAGGCCGAAAGCCTGCGCACCGAGGCCGGCTTCGCCCCGCGCGGATTCGAGCGCGCGCTGCGCGACAAGATCGCCGGCGGCCATGCCGGCGTGATCGCCGAGATCAAGAAGGCGTCGCCGTCCAAGGGCGTGCTGCGCGAGCAGTTCCTGCCCGAGGCCATCGCCGAGAGCTACGCCGCCCACGGCGCGGCCTGCCTGTCGGTGCTGACCGACGAGCATTTCTTCCAGGGGCACGCCGACTACCTGAAGCGCGCCCGCGGCGCCTGCCCGCTGCCGGCGCTGCGCAAGGATTTCATGGTCGACCTGTACCAGGTCTATGAAGCGCGCAGCTGGGGCGCCGACTGCATCCTGCTGATCGTCGCGGCGCTGGATCCGGGACTGATGGCCGAGCTGGAAGCCTGCGCGCACGAGCTCGGCATGGACGTGCTGGTGGAAGTCCATGGCGGCGACGAACTCGACGTGGCGCTGCGGCTGAAGACGCCGCTGCTGGGCGTGAACAACCGCAACCTGCGCACCTTCGAGGTCTCGCTGGACAACACCCTCGAGCTGCTGCCGCGCATGCCGGCCGACAAGCTGGTGGTGACCGAGTCTGGCATCCTCGGCCCCGCGGACGTGCAGCGCATGCGCGAGGCGGATGTGCATGCCTTCCTCGTCGGCGAGGCGTTCATGCGGGCGAAGGATCCGGGAGTGGAGCTGGCGCGGTTGTTTGGGTGATTTCCCCCATGCCCCAGGAAATCGAACTCAAACTCGCCGTCCCCGACGCCGCCCTGGCCCCGCTGGCCGCCTGGCTCGACGCCAACGGCCAGCCGCAAGGCGAAGCCACGCTGCTCAACGTCTACCTCGACACGCCCCGGCACGACCTGGCGCGGGCGCGCGCCGCGCTGCGCCTGCGCCGCAAGGGCGCACAGTGGCTGCAAACGCTGAAGACCGCCGGCAACAGCCAGGGCGGCCTGGCCACGCGGCATGAGTGGGAGACCGCCGTGGCCGGCGACGCCATCGAGCTGCAGGCCTTTCCCGCCGAGGCGCAAGCCGTGCTGGCGCCGCTGATCGGCAGCCTGGCGCCGGTGTTCCGCACCGACTTCATCCGCCGCAGCTGGATCGTCACGCAGGACGGCGCACGGATCGAGGTCGCGCTCGACACCGGCACCATCACCGCACCGGCCAGTGCCGCGCAGGAGCGCATCCGGGAACTCGAACTGGAATGGCTCGATGGCGATGCCGCGCACGCGGCCGATGCGCTGCGAGCCTTCGCCGCGCGGCTTGCCGCCGTGGCGGCACTGGCGCCGTCGGACCTGAGCAAGGCGGCGCGCGGCTACCGCCTGGCCGGAATCGCCGAGGGCAAGGCGTCATAATCGCGGTTTTCCCGCCGCGCATTTCCCGCATGCAAGCCGATCTCTTTGCCGCCGAAGCGCCCCGCGCCCCCGGCGAACCCTCTCCCGCCGCCAGCCTGCAAGCGCAGGCCGATGCCCTGCCCGCCGCCTGGCGCGCCTTGCTCGATCCCTGCATCGCCGTCCCGGCGTGGCGCGAGCTGGCCGCCTTTGTCGATGGCGAACGCGCCGCCGGCAAGCCGGTGTTCCCGCACCATGTCTTCCACGCGCTGCACCTGACGCCGCCCGATGCGGTCAAGGTCGTGATCCTGGGCCAGGACCCTTACCACGGCACCGGCACCGTCGGCGGCGTCGAGCTGCCGCAGGCGCACGGGCTCGCCTTCTCGGTGCCGGCAGGCATCAAAGTGCCGCCCAGCCTGCGCAACATCTTCAAGGAAATCGCCGCCGAATTCGGCGCCGACGGCAACTGCCCGCCGCGCACCTCCGGCAACCTGGAAGGCTGGGCGCGCCAGGGCGTGCTGCTGCTCAATACCGTGCTGACGGTCGAGCAGGGCCAGGCCGCCAGCCATGCCCGGCGCGGCTGGGAAGCGGTCACCGATTGCCTGATCCAGCACCTCGCCGCCAGCCAGCCCAACCTGGTGTTCCTGCTGTGGGGCAGCCATGCGCAGGCCAAGAAGCCGCTGCTGGGCGCGGGCCACTGCGTGCTGGAAGCGCCGCACCCGTCGCCGTTGTCGGCGCACCGGGGCTTCCTCGGCTGCGGCCACTTCCGCGAAGCCAACCGCTGGCTCGAAGCCCACGGCCGCACGGCGATCGACTGGACCGCGGCCTAGCGCAGCGGGGCCGCTAGACCGTCGGCCGGAACTCGAAGCCGGCAAACTCCCCTTCCCCGCGCCCGACTTCGACGAAGCTTACCTGCGCCGCCGGCGGGCCGGTCTCCATCCACGCTTGCAGCGCTTCCAGCTGTTTGACCGTGCCGTGCGCCATCACCTCGACGGTGCCGTCGGCGCGGTTGCGCACCCAGCCGCCCAGGCCGAGTTCGTCCGCCGCGTCGGCACAGGCGGCGCGATAGCCCACGCCCTGCACGCGCCCGTGCGCGACTAGGCGCCAGGTTGCCTTGTTCATGGTGGGTTCCCCGTGAGCGCACGCGACGCGTGCGCGTTGTGTCATCGACACCAGGTAAACTAGACCGCCATGCCGGGCGTTACCAGTGGATGCGCGCCGCCCGGCGTGATCAGCATGAAGCCGGCGGCATGCGGGCTTTGCCGTTGTCCGCCGGGGCCGCGAAGCCGGGGCAGGCCACAAGCCTTCGCCCTGCAAGCTCGACACAGCCCCACACAGTCCGACAGGCGCCCATGATGCCACCCGCCGACCGCAACGCGGCCCAGCCCGCCCCTGGCTTCGACAGCCAGCTGCTGCGCGCCCCGCCCAACCGCTTCGACCTGGCGCTGCTGCCGATCATCCTGGCCGTGATCGTGATGATCGCGTTCGCCGCGCAGCAGATGAATGCTCCGTTCCGGCCCGACCAGCCTCTGGCGGTGCACCTGGACGTGGCTTACCTGCCCTATTACCTGATGCGCACCAGCATCCGCATGCTGGCCGCGCTGGCGGCGTCGCTGCTGTTCTCGCTGGCGTTTGCCGCGCTGGCGTCCAAGAGCCGGAGCGCCGAGAAGGTGTTGGTGCCGGCGCTGGACATCCTGCAGTCGATCCCGGTGCTGGGCTTCCTGTCGATCACCGTGACCGGCTTCATCGCCCTCTTTCCCGGCAACCTGGCGGGGGTGGAGTGCGCGGCGATCTTTGCCATCTTCACGTCGCAGGCCTGGAATATGGCCTTCAGCCTGTACCAGTCGTTCCGCACCATTCCGGGCGACCTGCTCGAGGCCGCGGCCATGTTCCGGCTGTCGGCGTGGCAGCGCTTCTGGCGGCTGGAAGTCCCGTACGCCATGCCGGGGCTGCTGTGGAACATGATGATGTCGATGTCGGGCGGCTGGTTCTTCGTGGTCGCCTCCGAGGCCATCTCGGTGTCGGGCCACGATATCCGGCTGCCCGGCATCGGCTCCTATATCGCACTGGCGATCCAGCAGCAGGACCTGGCCGCGATCGGCTGGGCCATCGTGGCGATGCTGGTGGGCATCCTGCTGTACGACCAGTTGCTGTTCCGCCCGCTGGTGGCCTGGGCCGACCGCTTCCGCTTCGAGACCCTGGCGCAGGTCAAGCTGCCGCAGTCCTGGCTGCTGGACCTGCTGCGCCGCTCGGCGTGGGTGGGCGCGCTGCTGGCGCAGGCGGCGGCGCTGGCCGCGCGCACGCTGGCGTGGGGCGCGCACACGCGCACGCCGGCACCAGCCCGACCGGCCGATCCACGCCGGGCGCTATGGCTGGGCCGCGCGCGCGACGCCGTGATCGTGCTGGTGGCGCTGGCCGCGCTGCTGCGCGTCGGCTATTTCGTCCACAGCGAAGTCGGCTGGGCCGAAGTCGTCCATGTGCTGTGGCTGGGCACGCTGACCATGCTGCGGGTGATCGTGCTGATTGCGCTGGCGGCGCTGGTATGGGTGCCGATCGGCATCCGCATCGGCCTGAACCCGGACCTGGCGCGCATCGCGCAACCGATCGCGCAGTTCCTGGCCGCGTTCCCGGCCAACCTGATGTTTCCGCTGGCGGTGATGCTGATCGTGCGCTTCGGGCTGAATCCGGAGATCTGGCTGAGCCCGCTGCTGATCTTCGGCACCCAGTGGTACATCCTGTTCAACGTGATCGCGGGGGCCTCGGGCATTCCCACCGAGCTCAAGCTGGCCGCGCGCAACTTCGGCCTGCGCGGCTGGCTGCTGTGGAGACGCTTCCTGATTCCGGCGGTGTTCCCGAGCCTGCTGACCGGCCTGGTCACGGCCGCGGGCGGCTCGTGGAATGCCAGCATCGTGTCCGAATACGTGACCTGGGGCGACCGCACCATCGTCGCCACCGGGCTCGGCAGCTACATCGCCGAGACCACCGCGCGCGGCGACTTCCCGCGCATTGCGTTGGGCATCGGCGTGATGGCGCTGTTCGTGGTGGGCTTCAACCGGCTGTTGTGGAACCGCCTGTACCAACTCGCGCAGGAGCGCACCCGCCTGTAAGGCAAGGCAACGATGGCAGAGAACATTGCACCCCCCACCGCCGCGGCCGTGATCGAACTACGTGGCGTCGGCAAGATCTTCCGCACCGCCAGCCAGAGCGACCGCGCCGTGCTCGAAGGCGTGGACCTGACCCTGCGCGAGGGCGAGATCGTCGCCATGCTGGGTAAGTCCGGCTCGGGCAAGTCCACGCTGCTGCGCATCATGGCGGGGCTGGTCGGCGCCGACCGCGGCGAGGTGCGCTTTCGCGGCCAGCGCCTGGCCGGCACCGCCGAAGGCATCGCCATGGTGTTCCAGTCGTTCGCGCTGTTCCCATGGCTGACGGTGCAGCAGAACGTCGAGCTGGGGCTGGAGGCGCAGGGCGTGCCCCGGGCCGAGCGCGAGCGCCGCGCCGAGGCCGCGATCGACATGATCGGCCTGGCCGGCTTCAACAGCGCGCTGCCGCGCGAGCTGTCGGGCGGCATGCGCCAGCGCGTGGGCATCGCGCGCGCGCTGGTGACCGAGCCCGACCTGCTGCTGATGGACGAAGCGTTCTCGGCGCTTGACGTGCTGACCGGCGAGACCCTGCGCGACGAGATGCTGGCGCTGTGGCAAAGCGGGCGCGCCAATATCAGGAGCATCCTGATCGTTTCGCACAATATCGAGGAAGCGGTGATGATGGCCGACCGCATCGTGATCCTGTCGAGCGACCCCGGCCGCATCCGCGCCGAAGTACCGGTGGCGCTGCCGCGTCCGCGCAACCGCGACAGTGCGCAGGTGCGCGCGCTGGTCGACCAGATCTACGCGCTGATGACGGCCCCGGCGGCCGAAGCGCGCCTGCCCGCGCCCGCGCGCGAGATCGGCTACCGGCTGCCGGACGCCGACATCAGCCAGATGGAAGCCATCCTCGACCTGCTGTGCGAAGCCCCGTTCCAGGGCCGCGCCGACCTGCCGCACCTTGCCGACGAGGCCGGCCTGACCGACGACGAGCTGCTGCCGGCGTGCGAAGCGTTGCAGCTGGTGCAATTGGTGTCGATCGAGGCCGGCGACATCACCGCCACCGACGCCGGCCGCGCCTACTACGCCGCCGGGCCGCAGCAGCGCAAGGCCATCTTCGGCCGGCAATTGCTCGCCAACATCGCGCTGGCCGCGCATGTGCGGCGCGAACTGCTGGCGAGCGAAAGCGGGGAGATCGGCGAGGAACAGGTGCTCGGGGAACTGGAGCAGTTCCTCAAGCCGGCGGAGGCCGAACGCGTGCTGAGCGTGGCGATCGGATGGGGGCGGTATGGGGAGATTTTTGAGTACCGCTATAACAGCGGGGTGCTGACGTTGCCGGAGGATGAGGGGGCGGCGGAGCGCGGCGCTTAACGTCGCGCCGAGCTTGCCCCCTTCTCCCGCCCGCGGGAGAGGGGTTGGGGGAGAGGGCCGGCGCTGGCCAGGGCGACGGCGTTCACTTCGTGGGGGCTCCTGCCCTCTCCCCCGCCCCTCTCCCGCAAGCGGGAGAGGGGAGAAACCCCGCGCTCTACGACCGCGCCCGCATCGCCCTGCCAATCGCTCCCGTCCGCAGCGCGATCTTGGCCGCATCCTCGCGCAGCGCGCGCAGCCGGCGCTCCAGCACCGCGTTGGCGGCGCGGCCGGTGGAGCTTGAGGTCGCCCCTGCCTGTTCGCTCGACTCGCCCGCCGCGGCGGCCTGCACCAGCGTGTCGGTGCGGCGCTTGTCGGCGGAGTCCGCCAGCCGGGCGCGGCGTTCCGCGGCGGCGTCTTCCTCGGCTTCGGGCGTGACGGTTGCCGCGACCGCTTCAGGGGCCGCTTCGGGGGCCGCTTCAGGGACCGCTTCAGCCGCCGCCTCGACAACAACTGCCGCCGGCGCTTTGGCGCTGCGGATAAAGCCGGCGCCGCGGCCGCCGCCGCGCTCGTCGGCGTGCAGCCGTTCGCTGGCCACCTGCAGGCTGTGGCTGGCGGCCTCGGTGGCCTGCTCGATCGCGGCCTCGGCGGCCGGGAGATCGAGTTCCTCGTAGTGCTGCCGCACCTGGATGCGTGCCGCGGCCACGTGCGCGGCGACCAGGTAGTTCTGCACGATGAAGCGGTTCAGGTTGTCGACCGCGCGGTGCCGGCTCCTGGGCTCGTCCAGCATGCGCTGGAACGACGAGATCAGCGCCGACAGGTTGTCCATGAACTGCTTGCGCTGCACGCGGTAGGCAAAGTCATCCTTGGCCCGGCGCAGCAGCAGGTCGCGCGTGGCGGCGATATAGCGCCGGTTGGCCTGCAGCACGGCCTCGACCAGCTTGGGGATGGCACGGTACTCCCAACTCGGCAGCACGAAGCTGAACAGCGACGCGATGATGCCGCCGATGACCGTATCCACCAGCCGCTCGCCCGCCACGGTGGGACTGTTGGGCATCAGCAGGTGGATCTGGATCAGCACCTGGATGCAGGCGGCGATCGCGGTGTAGCGGTACTTGATGGTGACGAAGGCGGCGCTGGCCACCAGCGACAGGAACAGCACGCCGAGCAGGATCAGCGGCTGGTGCACCACCTTCAGGATCGCGACCGAGACCACGCAGCCGATCAGCGTGCCGATCACGCGGTCGTTGTAGCGCTGCTTGGTCATGCTGAAGTTTGGCTTCAGGATCACGATGATGGTCAGCAGGATCCAGTAGCTGTGCGACACGTAAGGCAGGCGCTCGGCAATCCACAGGCCCAGCGCCACCGCCATCGACACCCGCAGCGCAAAGCGGAACGCCGGCGAGGTCCACTTCAGGTTGTCGCGCAGCACGCTCAGCTCGTACTTCTGGCGCGTCAGGAACGGCGTCATGTCGGAGCCGGGCAGCACCTTGGCTGGCTCCACCGGGGTGCGCGAAGCCTCGTGCAGCTGGCCGATCAGCGTGATCGCGCCGCGCATCATGTCGAGGGTCTCGACCAGCGCCGTCATCGCCGCGGGGTTGATATGGTGGTGGCGCAGCTGCGCGATCTCGGCCTCGACCGCGCGCAGGCCCTGGCGGTATTCCACCGTGGCGTACGAGCCGCGCCCGCGCGTGACCTCGTAGGCAATCTCTTCGACGTCCTTGCACATCTGCATCACCAGCCCGCGCAGGTGGTCCAGCACCGGCGTGCCGGCGAAGGTCTGGCGCAGCATCGGATAGTCGGTGTTGGTCGACAGGATGTACTCGTACAGGTCGAGCATGCGCAGGTGCACCTGCACCAGCAGCCCGTCGTGCGGGGTGCGGTTGCCGCGCAGCACCAGGTCGCGCGCGGCCTGCTGGCGCTCGGCCACCACGATCTGCTGTCGCACCAGCTGGTTGAACTGGGCCTCGAAGTCGTTGCCGGCGTCGTAGAAGCCGGCCTTGATCTCGAGATAGCCCGCCAGCTCGTACAGCGATTCGGCCAGCACCTGTTGCCGGGTCCGGCGCTCGGTGATCCAGCTCACCAGCATCGCGTAACCAAGGTAGGCCACCGCGCCGACGCTGAACAGCGCCGCATGCTCCAGCGCGCGCCGCACCAGGAAGTCTTCGTTGATGGTGAGCGTCATCACGAACAGCGCGGCGAACTGCAGCGGCAGCGTCTTGTTGCCGTACACCGTCATCATGCCGGCCATGAACGTCACCAGCACCAGCAGGAACGGCATCACGCGCGGGAACGGCGTCGCCAGCGCCACCACCAGCGTGACCACGCTGCACAGCAGCACGCTGGCCAGCATCTCGTTGAACTTGTGGTTCAGCGGGCTGGGCAGGTCCATCAGGCTGGTGCACAGCGCGCCCATCGATACCACCATCGCGGTGGGCAGGTCGCTGAAATGCAGCGCGATCAGCGTCGCGCCGATCACTCCCGTGGCCGAGCGCAGCCCGCGGTACACATAGTGCGAATACAGGAAGGTGCGGGGATCGTGCGCGTATTGCATGCAGCGGGGGCGATGGACTGCGGTGACGTGGTCTGGTGTCGCGGCGAAAGCAGGCTAGCTCACTGGCCCAGCCAGCGCGAGCGCGCCGCATGCCGCCCGCCTTCCGCCTTGAGCTTGAACTGCGCCGCCGGCTCGCGCGCCAGCGTCACCGGCAGCGCCTGCAGCTCGTCGCGGCGGAAGGCGTGCAGCTCGATGCGGTCGCCGGTGCGGTAGCGTGCCAGCAGCTTGTCGAGCTGGCCCGGCGCCACGCGCACGCCGTCGACGGCGACCAGCAGGTCGCCGGCGGACAGGCCCGCGGCCTGCGCGGCGCCGCCGTCGAGCACCTGGGTCACGCGCACCCAGCCGTCCTCGGTCTTGACCTTGATCCCCAGCGCCGCGGTGCGCGCCGGCTTCTGCGCCTCGGCCTTGATCCCGAACGCCTTGAACAGCGACGGCAGCGGCAGTTCTCCGGTGCCTTCGGTCAGCGCGCGCAGCAGCGGCCCCAGGCGCAGGCCAGTGACTTCATCGAACAGCGCATGGACCTCGGCCTCGGTGACGCCGCGCTGCACCGCGTCCGGGGCGTAGAAGCCGCGGCCGTAGGCGCGCCACAGCGCGCGCATGACATCGTCGAGCGAGCGCCGCCCGCGGGTCTTGTCGCGGATGGTCAGGTCCAGCGCCAGCGCCACCAGCGCGCCCTTGGTGTAATAGCTGACGATGGCGTTGGGCGCGTTCTCGTCCTGGCGGTAGTACTTGGTCCAGGCATCGAACGAGCTCTCGGCCACGCTTTGCTTGGTGCGCCCATTGCCGCGCAGCACGCCGTTCCAGGTCTTGGCCAGCATCTCGACATACTGCGCCTCGGTGACGCAGCCCGAGCGCACCAGCACCAGGTCGTCGTAGTAGCTGGTAAAACCCTCGAACAGCCACAGCAGCGGGGTGTAGGTTTCCTGCGCCAGGCGGTACGGCACGAATGCGGCCGGCTTGATGCGCTTGACGTGCCAGGTGTGGAAATACTCGTGGCTGCACAGCCCGAGGAAGGTGCGGTAGCCCTCGCTGGTTTCGTTGTTGCCGCGCACCGGCAGGTCGTTGCGCGAGCAGATCAGCGCGGTGCTGGCGCGATGCTCCAGGCCGCCGTAGCCGTCGCTGGTGACCATGGTCATGAACACGTAGCGCCGGTTGCTGTCGAGGAACGGCGCCTGCGCGGTGCGCGGCTCGAACAGCCGGATCTGGGTTTCGCAGATGCGCTTCAGGTCGCGACACACGCGCTCGAGGTCCAGCTGCGGCACGCGGCCGGTGAAGACCACGTCGTGCTGCGCGCCGCAGGCGCGGAAGCTGGCCAGCTGGAAGGTGCCCATCTCGACCGGGTGGTCGACCAGCTCGTCGTAATCGGCCACCTGGTAGCGGCCGAAGCCGTAGCGCTTCGCGCCGTCGCGGCCGGGCGCCTCGCGCATGGCGGTGGCCACGCGCCAGTCGCGGTAGGCCTCGCCCGCGGGGGCATGGATGTCGACCGTGCAGGGGCGCTCGGCCTGCCCTTCCACGCACAGGAACACCGAGCTGCCGTTGAAGAAGCCATGGGTGGTGTCCAGATGCGCGGCGCGCACCGACAGGTCCCAGGCGTAGACCTCGTAGCTGAGCGTCAGCGGGCCGTCGGCCAGGGTGACCGGCGCGGCCTGCCAGCGCTGCTTGTCGAGTTTGCTCAAGGCGATCTCGCGCCCGCCCACGTCGGCGCGGATACGCACGATATTGCGCGCGAAGTCCCGGATCATGTAGCTGCCGGGAATCCACGCCGGCAGCGAGAAACACTGCCCGGCCGGATCGGGCTCGCTCACGGTGACGGTAACGGCAAACAGGTGCGCTTCAGGCTGAAGCGGGGCGATGGCGTAGCGGATCGGCGTCATGGGCAGGATTGTAACGTCGGCGCTGCATGCAGCGCCGACGCGGGAAGGCGCGGTGAGACGGCCTGATGCCGCTCAGGCGCGATTCACATCGACCACCACGCGCCCGCGCATGGCGCCTTCCATGATCTTGCGGCCGGCGTCGATGGCTTCGCCGAGGCCGATCTCGCGCGTCAGCGCATTGAGCCGGTCCAGTTCCAGGTCGCTGGCCAGGCGTTGCCAGGCCTGTTCGCGCAGCGGCATCGCCGCCATCACGCTGTCGATGCCGTGCAGCGTGATGCCGCGCAGGATGAAGGGCGCGACCGAGCCGGGGAAATCCAGCCCCTGCGCCAGCCCGCATGCCGTCACCACGCCGCCGTAGCGCAGCTGCGCGCAGGCATTGACGAGCGTGTGCGAGCCGACCGAATCGATCACCGCGGCCCAGCGTTCCTTCTGCAGCGGCTTGCCGGGCGCGCCCAGCTCGGCGCGGTCGATCACGTCGTCGGCGCCGAGCGCCTTCAGGAAATCCGCCTCGCGCGTCTTGCCGGTCGAAGCCACCACCTGGTAGCCCAGCTTGCTCAGCAGCGCGATCGCCACCGAACCCACACCGCCCGAGGCCCCGGTTACCAGCACCTCGCCGTCGCCGGGGCGCACCGGACCGTTGACGCCGCCTCGCTCCAGCGCCAGCACCGACAGCATCGCGGTATAACCCGCGGTGCCGATCGCCATGGCCTGGCGTGTGGTGAAGGCGGCGGGCAGCGACACCAGCCAGTCGCCCTTCAGGCGCGCGCGCTGCGCCAGGCAGCCCCAGTGAGTCTCGCCCACGCCGTAGCCGTTCAGCACCACCTTGTCGCCGGCCTTCCAGCGCGGATGCGCGGACTCGAGCACCGTGCCGGCACCGTCGATGCCCGCGACCATCGGCCATTTGCGCACCACCGGCGAGCGCCCCGTGATGGCCAGGCCGTCCTTGAAATTGATGGTGGAGTAATCGACGGCAACTAGCACGTCGCCATCGGCCGGCAACTGGGCTTCGTCGAGGGTGGCCAGGTTGGCCTGGGTGGCGCCGTCGGCCTGGGTCAGCAGCACTGCCTGGAAAGTCATGGTGTCTCCTTGGTCGCCTGGCGGCGATCGCTTGCAATGATGGGAAAGGCAGAAAGCACAACGGCCGGACAGGTCCGGCGCGCGCTTATTTCTTGATGCTGGCGAGCTTGCGCTCCAGCGTGGCGACGTCCGCCGCGCCGGGGATGCGGGTGCCGTCGGTGAAGAACACCGCCGGAGTGCCGGTCACGTTCATGCTGTGGCCCAGGGCCAGGTTCTCTTCCAGCGGGGTCTTGCAGCTGCCGTTGCCGGTCAGCGCCACCTGCTTGAGCATCCAGTCGCGCCAGGCCTTGGTGCGGTCCGCCGCGCACCAGACCTGTTTGGACTTGGTCTCGGAATCCGGCGACAGCACCGGGTACAGGAAGGTGTACACGGTGATGTTGTCCATCTGCTGGAAGGTCTGCTCGATGCGCTTGCAGTAACCGCAATTGGGATCGGAGAACACCGCCACCTGGCGGCTGCCATCGCCCTTGGTCCACTTGATCGCGCGCGCCAGCGGCAGGTCCGACCACTTGATGCGGTTGATCTCCGCCAGCCGCTCCTCGGTCAGGTTGGTGCCGGTGCGGGTATCGATCATCTCGCCGTTCAGGATGTAGCGTCCGGTGGCGTCGGTGTACACCACCTGGCCGCCGATATTGGCTTCGAACAGGCCGGGCACCGGGGTCTTGCCGACGCTCTTCACTTCGGCGCGGCCGCCCAGCATCTTCTGCAGCGACTCCTTGATGCGGTCGGTGCCGGGCTCGCCCGCCGCCATGGCATGCAGCGCGAAGCCGGCCGCGGCCAGGCCGCCGGCGATGGCGGTGATGGTGGCGTAGACGGCGGGACGGCGGCGCAGGGATGGGAACATGTTGACTCCAGGAATTCGGTGAGGGGGCGTATGGGGGAGCGTACGGGGCGGACAGTGCGTGCGAACCTAGCCGAGCGCGCGCCCGATCAGCATGCGCTTGAGCAGCGACTGGCCGCCGACCGCGCGCATGCCGGTATTGCGCACCACCCGCGCCACGCTGCCCGGCAGCGAGAACAGCCGGTGCAGCCCGTCGGTGGCGGCGGTCAGCGACAACAGGTCGGTGGCGCGCGCGCGCTCGTAGCGGCGCAGCAGGCGCAGGTCGCCCTCGCTGCGGAAAGGTTCTTTGTCGGCCATCACGCGGCCAAGTTCCGCCACGTCGCGCAGGCCCAGGTTCATGCCCTGGCCGGCGAGCGGATGCACCACGTGGGCGGCGTCGCCCACCAGCGCCACGTGCGGCTGCACGAACTGGTCGGCACGCTGCAGCACCAGCGGGAAGCCCTGCGCGGGGGTCACGCAGCGCAGCGTGCCGAACTGCGCGCCGACCGCGCCACTGGCGCCCTGCATCACGGTGGCGGCGAGCGCCTCCGGCGACAGTGCCAGCAGCTCGCGCGCGTGGGCCTCGTCGGCGGACCAGACCATCGATACATGGTTGCCCGGCAGCGGCAGCAGCGCCAGCACTTCGCCGTTGGCGGGCTCCTCGTCGGCCATCAGCTTTTCCGGCGCGCCCAGGAACCACTGCCACGCGGTTTCATGGTGCGGCCGCTCGCAGGCAAAGTTGGCGACCACGCCAAGCTGGCGGTACTTGCGGGTGCTGACGCCGATATGGCATTGCTGGCGCAGCCACGAGCGCGCGCCGTCGGCGCCGATCGCCAGCGCGGTGCGCACCTTGCTGCCGTTCTCCAGCGTCAGGGTGATGCCGTCGGGGTCGCGCTCGCACACGCCGGCGGTGCCGTCGTGCCACGTCACCTGGTGCTGGAAGCCGAGCGCGGTATCGAGCGCGCGCTCGACCAGCCGCGACTCGATGATCCACGCCAACTGCGGCACCGCCGCGGCATACGCGGAAAAATGCAGGTCGCCGTCGAAGCTGGGCGAGGTCTCGGCGGCGCTGACGTCGCCGAATACGCGCATGTCGCGCACCGGCTGGATCCGCGCCGGGTCCAGCGCCTCCCACACGCGCATGCGCTCCAGCAGCGCCTGCGAGCTGGCGGAGAAGGCGTAGATGCGGCTGTCCCAGTCGTCCGGCCCGGCGCTGGCCGCGGCGCGCGCCGGTTTCGGCGCGATCAGCGCGACGTCCATGCCCTGCTGGGCCAGCAGCAGCGCGCAGGACTTGCCGACGATGCCGCCACCGACGACGGCAACCTGGAAAGCGGAGGATTTGCGCGCGGCGGGTCGCGCGGACGCGTGGGATCGGGTCATGGCTGGATTATAGCCACGTCACTCCGGGGCCCATCCGCGCCAGGCGCGCATCCCCTCATCGGCGCTCCTTATAGCTGCACGTCATAAGCCTTAGAACAAAACAATAGGGGCGGCGCTTGCGCCCGCGGACACGCCCGGGCCTATATTGAAGCGAATATTTCTGGCCGGGGAACTCACCACCTGAAGGGAGGTGGAACAATGCTCAAACAATCACTATTGATTGCCGTCGTCACCGCAGGGGCCATGGGCACGGCATTCGGGGGTACCGGACTTCGCGACGTCTATACGGATGGTGCGAAGGTTTCGAAGTTCGATGTCTACACGGATGGCGCAAAGGCGTCGAAGTTTGATGTCTACACCGACGGCGCGCGCACGACCGGAACCCGCGACACGTTCACGGACGGCGCAAAAACCTCCGAGATGCGGGACCAGTTCACCGACGGCGCCTGATCGCCACCATCACGATCCGGCACCCGTCCACGATGCACGGCCAGGCTGACACCCTGGCCGTTTTGTTTGCCAGCGGGTCGCTGTTCCCCTGACACCGCTACGGCCCCCCAAAAGGTTACAATCGCGGTTTTCCGTGGCAAACGCGTGCAACCTCGCCGAGCCAGCGCGATGTGATGTCTTTGTCTCGTCCCGACGCAGTCCCAGGCGGTAACGCGCGATCCGCGCCCGCCACGGCGCTGCCGGCACTGGTGGCATCACGCAACCCCTTGATTCCGAAGACCACACCATGAGCCTCAAATGCGGCATCGTCGGCCTGCCCAATGTCGGCAAGTCCACGCTGTTCAATGCCCTGACCAAGGCCGGCATCGCCGCCGAAAACTATCCGTTCTGCACCATCGAGCCCAATGTGGGTGTGGTGGAAGTGCCGGATCCGAGGCTCGCGAAGCTGGCCGATATCGTCAAGCCGGAGCGCATCCTGCCGGCCACGGTCGAGTTCGTCGACATCGCCGGGCTGGTGGCGGGCGCCTCCAAGGGTGAGGGCCTGGGCAACCAGTTCCTGGCCAATATCCGCGAATGCGATGCCATCACCCACGTGGTGCGCTGCTTCGAGGACGACAACGTGATCCACGTGGCCGGCCGCGTGGACCCGCTGTCGGATATCGAGGTCATCAACACCGAACTGGCGCTGGCCGACCTGGCCACCGTCGAGAAAGCGCTGGCGCGCTACGTCAAGCCGGCCCGCGCCGGCGACAAGGAAGCCCAGCGCCTGGTTGCCGTGCTGGAAAAGGCCCAGTCCGTGCTGGACCAGGCCAAGGCCGTGCGCACGCTGGACCTGGCGCCGGAAGAGTGGGATGCGATCCGCCCGTTCTGCCTGATCACCGCCAAGCCGACCATGTACGTGGCCAACGTGCGTGAAGACGGCTTCGACAACAACCCGCACCTGGACGCGGTGCGCGAATACGCCAAGCAGACCGATTCCCCCGTGGTCGCCGTCTGCGCCGCCATCGAAGCCGAGATCGCCGACCTCGACGACGCCGACAAGGCCGAGTTCCTGGCCGACCTGGGCATGGAAGAGCCGGGCCTGGACCGCGTGATCCGCGCCGGCTTCAAGCTGCTGGGCCTGCAGACGTACTTCACTGCCGGGATCAAGGAAGTGCGCGCCTGGACCATCCACGTGGGCGACACCGCCCCCAAGGCCGCCGGCGTGATCCACACCGACTTCGAACGCGGCTTTATCCGCGCGCAGACCATCGCCTATGACGACTTCATCGCCTTCAAGGGCGAGACCGGCGCCAAGGAAGCCGGCAAGATGCGGGCGGAAGGGAAGGAGTATGTGGTGAAGGATGGGGATGTGATGAACTTCCTGTTCAACGTCTGATTGCCACCAGACCCATGAGAAAGCCCGCAGCGATGCGGGCTTTTTCACTGGTGCGGCGTACCTAACGCCCGCGTCACAGTTGCTCCATCCCCTTGCCGCGCAAGCCCACCAGCAGCGCCTGCCCGTCCGCGCCAACTCGGAATTCCCCATACTCGGCCTGCGCGAAGCGCTTGCCCTGCCCCTCCTGGAAGAAATACGCGTCGGTCGACACCTGCACCTGCATGCCGCCCCAGCGCGAGCGCGCGGTCTGGTAGCGCAGCAGCTGCTCGCCCGGCGCCAGCGGCTCGGCGCGGTGCACGCGCACGAAGCTGGCAACGCCCTGCGGGTCGCGCCGGATCACGGCGACGCCGTCGCGCGGGAGCTGCCGGTCCTGCGCCCGGGCGGCCCGGATCTGGTTGCCGATGTCGAAGTTCAGCGCCATGTAGTCGCCCTGCATCAGCGAGCGCGGATCGACCGGCGCGAGCTTGAGGAAGACGGTATCGCCGCGCGCCAGCAGGCGTTCCTTGCCGGCAATGCCGACGGCGGCCAGCGCCAGCGTCAGCGCCCAGGCGATCAGGATCCAGCGTTTCATGCGGCCTCCATCTGTGCGCGGCGCAGCAGCCAGTGGCGCCCGGCCAGCAGCAGCACGCCGGCCGCGGCGAGCGTGGCGGACTTGGCCAGCAAGGTCCAGTGCAGCGCCGAGTAGTACCAGATGAAGCCGATGGCGATGCTGGTAACGCCCAGCCCCAGCCACGGCATCGAGGCCCGGCGCAGCGCCAGCCCCAGCGCAAGCACGCCGGCCACCACCGCCGGCGCGGCCGCCATCAGGGCGCCGAACGCCACCAGTCCGCCGAGCACGGCGCCTTGCATCGCGGGGCCGAGCGTCAGGCGGCGGCATTCGGCCAGCGCGAAGCCGGCCAGCATCAGCGTGGTCAGACCACCCGCGGCCCAGTGCGCCAGCGGAATGCGCACTGCTTCCGGCCCCTCCAGCCAGGCCAGCGGATGGCTCATGCCGGTGACGACCAGCGCCGCCGCCAGCGTGAACAGCAGGGTCGCGTCGGCCAACGGTTCCAGCAGCGCATGGCGGCCGTCCGCGCACAGGCGCGCTTCGGCCAGCGTGAAACCGGCCGCCAGCGCGGCGCCGAGTGGCACCAGCCAGCCCAGTGACCACGTCAGCAGCAGCCAGTCGTCCGGCTTGCTGCCGGCGATGGCGAGATGCACCGCGCCGGCCAGCCCAATCCACGCGCCGAGCCCGCACAGCAGCCGATGCAGCCGGTTGGGCACCAGCCACGCCAGCGCGGCCTCGAACAGCGCCAGCGCGGCCCAGAAGCCGGCACTCTCGACCACGCGCGTGAAACCGAGCGCCTCGGTCAGGCCGAACACGGCCATGCCCTGCCCGCTCAGGCTGACCGCCAGCGCGAACTGCCCCGCGGCGATGCCGCCGCCGCGCCAGTACAGCAGCGCCGCCAGCGCAATCATGGCCAGCCCGGTGACGGCCATCGCCACGCCGTTCTCGCGCGCGGCGACGAAGACCGTGCCGACCAGGAAGAACTGGAAGAACAAGGCGCCGAGCCAGCCCGCCGCGCCCATCAGGCAGCGCACCGCCCACGGCGTATGGGGATGCGCGGGCGCCTCGCCCTGTACCTCGCCGCGTGCGGCGAGTTGTTGCCAGAGCCGTTGCTCGGTCTGCAGTACGTTGCTCATGCCTGCTCCAGCTGGCTGCGCCAGGCCCGCATCAGCCACGCGGCCGCGGCGGCGGCCAGGCCGATGGTCAGCAGGCCGAGCAACAGGAAAGCGCCGAAATCGTCCTTGCCCTCGAACAGCACCTTGGCGATCGCGGCCACGGCCAGCACGATGCCGGTCAGGCAGGCCAGGCTCAGCACCACGATGTCGAACACGTGCCAGCGGAACCACCAGACCAGCGCGGCCAGCGCCAGCACCGCCAGCGCGAAGGCGGCACCGTCGAAGTCGCTGCGCAGCACGCTGGCCAGCCCGAGCGAGCCGGCATGCAGGCAAGCCAGCGCCGCCAGCATGCGGCCGCCGGTCAGCCCGCGGAAGCCGAGCGACGGCGCCTTCGCGCACAGCAGCTGCCACAGCAACAGCTGCAGCGCCACCGCGCCCAGCAACGCCAGCGTGGCGGTGCGCACGTGGCGCGAATCGAACAGCAGCGAGAACACGCCGTCGACGCCGAAGCGCAGGCTGAAGTACCGCAGCAGCGCCAGGTTGCCGACCACGATCACCAGCCACCAGTGCGGCGCCGCGCGCGCCGCCAGCGCCCACGGCAGCGCCAGCAGCGCCCACAGCGCGAACAGCTGCCAGGGGTCGGCGCCGGTCTGGTAGGTCTGGCCGATCACCGCCAGCAGGACGCCCGCCACCACCTGCGCGCCGCCGAGCGCGGCCCGGCCGGCGGCATCGCCCGCGGCGCGTAGCCAGGCAAAGCCTCCCAGCAGCGTGATCGCGCCGGCCAGCAATCCAAACTTGGAAAACTTGTGCAGGTCCTGCCAGTTGAAGGCAAAGAACACGATCACGCCGGCGCACAGCAGCGCGGTGCCCAGCGCCATCAGCGCGGTGTCGAGCCAGCGGCGCCAGTCACCGGCGACCGGTTCGGTGCGCGCCCACGGCGCTGCGACCGCGGCCGGCGCCAGGCGGCCCAACGCGCGCCAGTGGGCCAGTGCCTGGCGGATGGCGCGCCGCTCGCCAACGGCTTCGCGGTCCGGGCCATTTGCTCCGATGCGGGTTGCTTGCATGCTCGCCCTTGCGTGCTGGAATGACGGCGACTTTAGCAAAGTGATACGTGGGCCGCACCTGTTGCGTGGGAGGGGGCGTGCGCTCGCGCGCCATCTAGGCCCTGCCTGCGCGGGCCGGTATGCTGTGGCCCTTGTCCCATTTGCCCACGCCCCATGACCCTCGGAATCCTTGCCGCCATCCACGATGAAGTCGACGGCCTCGTCGCCGCCATGCGCCATGACGACAGCCGCGCCACCGTACGCACCATCGGCATGCGCGACTACTACAGCGGCCATTTGTACGGGCAACCGTGCGTGCTGGTGCTGGCGCGCATGGGCAAGGTGGCGGCGTCGGCCACCACGGTCACGCTGATCCGCGAACTGGGGGCCACGCAGATCGTCTTTACCGGCCTGGCCGGCGGCATCGGCGCGGCCACGCAGGTGGGCGACATCGTCATCGCCGACCGCACCCTGCAGCATGACCTGGACGCGCGCCCGTTCTTCGGCCGCCATGAGGTGCCGCTGCTGGAGCGCGCCGAATTCCCGGCCGATGCGGCGCTGACGGCCGAGCTGCATGCCGCCGCGGCTGGCTTCCTGCGAGACGACCTGGCCGTCGACGTGCCGCGCGCGGTGCGCGAGAAGTTTGGCGTCGCGGCGCCGACCCTGCATCGGGGCATGATCGCCAGCGGCGACCAGTTCATTGGCTCGCCCGCCGCGGTGGCGGAGCTGCGCGAGCGGCTGCCCGGCTTGCTCGCAGTGGAGATGGAAGGCGCCGCGGTGGCGCAGGTCTGCCATGAATATGGCGTGCCTTATGCGGTGATGCGGACCATCTCGGACCGCGCCGACGACACCGCGCATGTGGATTTCTCGGCATTCCTGACCGACGTAGCCAGCCACTATTCCAGCGGGGTGCTGCGCCGCCTGCTGGCCGCGAGGGCCTGACGCCAGGCATCGCGGCCGACTGACCGGGATCAAGCCGCGTGCAGATTCCTGACCGGAAAGTCGGTTCAGTATTTACCGACCGCGCGGCCGCACCGTGCCCCAGAACCCGACCAGCAGCGCCGCCCCGGCGATCACCGCGAGCCAGCTGCCGAGCTGGCCGTCGACAAACCAATGCAGCGCGCGGCCGCTGTAGAAGGCCGCCGCCGCACCCGCCGCGCCCAGCACCAGCGCGGCCGGCAGGGTCACCACGCGCCCTGCCGGGTGCAGCCGGCGTGCCGCCAGTCCGACCAGCAAACCCACGATCAAGGTGCCCAGCATCCGCTTCTCCTGTGTTGTCCGCATCACAGCCGGCAACCGGCTGCGGCGTAACGATACTGCAATCCGGCGCCCCTGCCACCCACCGCGGCGGGCGACTGCAATGATCGGTCCCGGCGGTATAATGACATCCGGTCCGGCCACGCTCCGGACCGCACCAGTCCCCAACAATGCAACTGCTCGCGATCGGCATCAATCACACCACGGCACCCGTCTCGCTGCGCGAGCGGGTGGCGTTTCCGCTCGAGCAGATCAAGCCGGCTCTTGGGGCGCTGCGCTCCCACCTGTCGGGGCGCAGCGGCACCGAAGCCGCGATCCTGTCCACCTGCAACCGCACCGAAATCTACTGTGCCACCGACGTGCTGACGCCGGGCACCGATGGTTTCGAGCACACCCTGCGCTGGCTGTCGCAGCATCACAACGTGCCGGCCACGGAACTGGCGCCGCACCTGTACGCGCTGCCGCAGTCCGAAGCCGTGCGCCATGCCTTCCGCGTGGCCAGCGGGCTCGATTCGATGGTGCTGGGCGAGACCCAGATCCTGGGCCAGCTCAAGGACGCGGTGCGCACCGCCGGCGAAGCCGGCTCGCTCGGCACGTACCTGAACCAGCTGTTCCAGCGTACCTTCGCGGTGGCCAAGGAAGTGCGCGGCCAGACCGAGATCGGCGCGCATTCGGTGTCGATGGCCGCGGCCGCGGTGCGGCTGGCGCAGCGGATCTTTGAAAGCGTCTCGACCCAGCGCGTGCTGTTTATCGGCGCCGGCGAAATGATCGAGCTGTGCGCGACCCACTTTGCCGCGCAGCAGCCGCGCCAGATCGTGGTCGCCAACCGCACCGTCGAACGCGGCGAGAAGCTGGCCGAGCAACTCAGCGGCCAGGGCCTGACCGCCAACGCGATCCGCCTGTCGGACCTGGGCGAGCGCCTGCATGAGTTCGACATCGTGGTGTCGTGCACCGCCAGCTCGCTGCCGATCATCGGCCTGGGCGCGGTGGAGCGCGCAGTCAAGCGGCGCAAGCACCGGCCCATCATGATGGTCGACCTGGCCGTGCCGCGCGACGTCGAGCCCGAAGTCTCGCGCCTGGACGACGTCTTCCTCTATACCGTCGACGATCTCGGCGCGGTCGTGCGCGAAGGCAACGCGCTGCGCCAGGCCGCTGTGGCGCAGGCCGAAGCCATCATCGAAAGCCGCGTGCAGAACTTCATGCACTGGCTGGAAACCCGCAGCGTGGTGCCGGTCATCCGTGAGCTGCAGAGCAGCGGCGAAGCCATCCGCCAGGCCGAGCTGGAGCGCGCGCGCCGCATGCTGGCGCGCGGCGACGATCCGCAGGCCGTGCTCGAGGCACTCTCCGGCGCGCTCACGCGCAAGTTCCTGCACGGCCCCACGCACGCGCTCAACCACACCCAGGGCGAGGACCGCGAGGCGCTGCTGCGCCTGGTGCCGGGCCTGTTCCGCCACAGCAGCCATTCCGAGCGCTAGCCGCGCTCGCCTTGCCGGCGCGCCGCGCCCGGCACGCCCTCGCCGTCGCCCCTGCCATTGCGCGCGCGGCCCGGCCCACCCCATTCCCTGTCCGCCCCGATGAAAGCCAGCATGCTTGCCAAGCTCGACCAACTGGCCGAGCGACTCGACGAAGTCAACGCCCTGCTCGCGCGCGAAGACGCGACCGCCAATATCGACCAGTACCGCAAGCTCAGCCGCGAGCATGCAGAGCTGTCGCCCGTGGCCGAGCAATACGGCCAGTACCGCCAGGCCCAGGACGACCTCGCCACCGCGCAGGCACTGCTCGACGACCCGGAGATGAAGGACTTCGCCGCCGACGAGATCGCCGCCGCGCGCGACCGGCTGGAAGCGTTGCAGGCCAGTCTGCAGCGCCTGCTGCTGCCCAGGGACCCCAACGACGACCGCAACCTGCTGCTGGAAATCCGCGCCGGCACCGGCGGCGAGGAAAGCGCGCTGTTCGCCGCCGATCTGCTGCGGATGTACACGCGTTATGCCGAACGGCAGCGCTGGCAGGTCGAGGTCATGAGCGAGTCCGAATCGGACCTGGGCGGCTACAAGGAAGTCATCATCCGGATCGCCGGCGATGCCGCGTTTTCGCGGCTGAAGTTCGAATCGGGCGGCCACCGCGTGCAGCGCGTTCCGGCCACCGAGGCGCAGGGGCGCATCCATACCTCGGCCTGCACGGTGGCCGTGATGCCCGAGGCCGACGAGGTCGGCGAGGTCGAGATCAACCCGGCCGACCTGCGCATCGACACCTTCCGCGCCTCGGGCGCGGGCGGCCAGCACGTCAACAAGACCGATTCCGCGGTGCGCCTGACCCACCTGCCCACCGGCATCGTGGTCGAATGCCAGGACGACCGCAGCCAGCACCGCAACAAGGACAAGGCGATGAAGGTGCTCGCCGCCCGCATCAAGGACATGCAGGCGCGCGCCGCGCAGGCGCGCGAGGCCAGCACTCGGCGCAACCTGATCGGCTCGGGCGACCGCAGCGACCGCATCCGCACCTACAACTTCCCGCAGGGCCGCGTGACCGACCACCGCATCAACCTGACGCTTTACAAGATCGACATGATCATGGACGGCGACATGGACGAGCTGCTGTCGGCGCTGTCCGCCGAGCACCAGGCCGACCAGCTGGCGGCGTTGGGCGAAGACGCCTGAGCGCTACTTTGTGACATCCGGTCGAGGCTTCGGTGATGAACACCGCGTAAAGTCGCCGATGTCTTTGTATCTGTTGTAAATGCTTGAAACAGCACTGGCGGGGGTAAGGTCGCTGTCTATAATCGATTTCGACCGGCAAACGGAGAATGGTGCCGGGTAGTCACTCCCGAGAACATAGCTAGGACGAAATCATGAAAAAACTGCTCGCGCTGTTGATGATCACCGCGGCCATGGCCGCTTGCAGCAAGAAGGAAGAAGCGCCGCCCGCCGCCTCGAACGCCGAGAGCGCGATGCAGAGCGCCGCGGAATCCGCCAAGGCCGCCGCAAGCGATGCCGCCGCTGCCGCCAGCAACGCCGCAGATGCCGCCAAGGCTGCAGCCAGCGACGCCGCCTCGAATGCTTCGGCTGCCGCCGAGAAGGCCAAGGAAGACGCCGGCAACGCCATGGAGCATGCCAAGCAGGCCGCCAAGGATGCCGTCAACGCCGGCGCCGACAAGGCCAAGGACGCCGTCAATAAGTAATCGCCCCGGCGGGGGCATTACGCCTGCCGCCGCCGATGAGCGGTACACTGGCACGAAGCCGGAAGTTTCACCAGAGCACCGCCCCAAAGCCCCGCCAGGTCCCGCACCGGTGGGGTTTTTTATAGCCGGCACCAGAACCGTCTTTTACCCACGCGATGTCCACCCCCGACTCCACCGCGCTGCCGGCCACCCCCACGCTGCGCGAGGCGCAGACCCTGGCCGCCATGGCCGGGCTGCCTGCACTGGAAGCGCGCATGCTGCTGACCCATGTCACCGGCCTGAGCCGCACCCAGCTGATCACGCGCGACACCGACGTGCTCACCATCGCCCAGCGCGACGCCTTTGCCACGCTGTTGGCGCGGCGGCTGGCGGGCGAGCCGATGGCCTACCTGATCGGCGAGCGTGAATTTTTCGGCCGCAAGTTCCGCGTCACGCCCGATGTGCTGATCCCGCGTCCCGATACCGAGGTCGCCGCGGAAGCCGCGCTGGCGCGGCTGGCGGCGGTGCCGCAGCCCCAGGTGCTGGACCTCGGCACGGGCTCCGGCATCCTTGCCGTGACGCTGGCGCGCGAGCGGCGCGACGCGCGGGTCTGGGCCACCGACATCTCGCCTGGTGCGCTGATGGTGGCGCAGGACAATGCCCGCGCGCTGGGCGCCGAGCATATCGAGTTCCTGGTCTCGGACTGGTACGCGGCGCTGCCGCCGGAGCTGCGCTTCCACCTGATCGTCAGCAACCCGCCCTATATCGCCGCCGGCGATCCGCACCTGGCCGAAGGCGACCTGCGCTTCGAGCCGATCGACGCGCTGACCGACCACGACGACGGCCTCTCCGACCTGCGCGCCATCGTCGGCGGCGCCGGCGCGCGGCTGCTGCCGGGCGGCTGGCTGCTGATGGAACACGGCTACGACCAGGCCGCGGCCACGCGGCAGCTGCTGCAAGCCGGCGGCTTCGACGAGGTCTTCACCGCGCGCGACCTGGCCGGGCTGGAGCGCTGCACCGGCGGACGCTGGCCGGGCGCGCAGCCCGCAGGCACGGCCGCGGCACCCTGAATCGCCGCGGCGATTCCGGTAAAATCGGCATCAGATTCCCGCCGTGCGGCCCGGCCGCGCGGTATTCCATTCTCCCCAGGCGGCGCCCGCGACACGGCCTCGCCCCACTGAAAAGCAAACCATGAGCGACGTGCAGCAACAGATCGACCAAATCGTCAAGGGCAACCCCGTAGTCCTGTTCATGAAGGGCACCGCGCAATTCCCGATGTGCGGCTTCTCGGGCCGCGCCATCCAGATCCTGAAGGCCTGCGGCGTCGATGCGCCGACCACGGTCAACGTGCTGGACGACGAAGGCATCCGCCAGGGCATCAAGGAATACGCCAACTGGCCCACCATTCCCCAGCTCTACGTGAACGGCGAATTCATCGGCGGCTCGGACATCATGATGGAGATGTACCAGAACGGCGAACTGCAAACCCTGCTGAAGGGCTGAGCTGCGCCATGTCCGGGGCTGGCGGCACACCGCAACGGCTGATCGTCGCCATCACCGGCGCCACCGGCGCAATCTACGGCGTGCGCCTGCTGCAGGTGCTGCGCGCGGCGCCCGCGGTGGAAACCCACCTGCTGATTTCGCCGGCCGGCGTGATGAACCTGCAGCACGAGCTGGACATCGGCCGCGCCGAGGTCGAAGCGCTGGCAAGCGTGGTGCACAACGTGCGCGACATCGGCGCGACCATCGCCAGCGGCTCGTTCCGTGCCCAGGCCATGGTGGTGGCGCCATGCTCGATGCGCACGCTGGCAGCGATCGCGCATGGTTTCTCGGACAACCTGATCACGCGCGCCGCCGACGTCACGCTCAAGGAGCGCCGCAAGCTGGTGCTGATGGTGCGGGAAACGCCGCTGAACCTTGCGCACCTGCGCAACATGACGGCGGTGACGGAAATGGGCGGGATCGTGTTCCCGCCGGTGCCGGGCTTCTACCAGAAGCCGCAGAGCATTGCCGAGCTGGTCGACCATACGGTAGGGCGCGTGCTCGACCTGGTGGACCTGCCGCAGATCGGCCAGACCCTCGCGCCCAGCTGGGGCGGGCTGAATGCCCGCACCGGCGACGCGAGCGGGAACTGAGTCCGGCCGCCTCGGTTACCGGCAGGGATTACCAGCGACGATAGCCGCGGCCATAGTAGCCATAGCCGCCGTAGTAGTACGGACGCGGCGCCACCACCGGCGCGGGCGCCACGTACACCGGCGCCGGACCGACCGCCGGGCCGGCGGGCGTGGGATAGACGGCGCAGCCGCCCAACAGGGTCACCGATGCCGCACCGGCAGCCAGTCCAATCGTCAGCATTCTCATCATTTCATCCTTGGGGTCGCAACGGGCATGTGCCTGCCTTGCTGACGTTATACGGGCGGAACGCGTAATACGGCGTCAAAGCCGTGTAACGCTTGTTACCGTTCCCTACGCGCCATGCCGCGGCCCCCTGGATGCGGTCAGATTTCGAAGCGGATGCCCTGTGCCAGCGGCAGCGAATCGCCGTAGTTGATGGTGTTGGTGGCGCGGCGCATATAGCCCTTCCACGCATCCGAGCCCGATTCGCGCCCGCCGCCAGTCGCCTTCTCGCCGCCGAAGGCGCCGCCGATTTCCGCGCCGCTGGTGCCGATATTGACGTTGGCGATGCCGCAATCGCTGCCCGCCGACGACAGGAAGCGCTCGGCCTCGCGCATCGATTCGGTGAAGATGCACGACGATAACCCGTGCGCGGCGGCATTGTTCAGCGCGATGGCCTCATCCAGCGAGGTGTACGGCATCAGGTACAGGATCGGCGCGAAGGTCTCGGTCAGCATGGTGTCGTGCTGCGCGTCGGTCATCACCAGCGCGGGCCGCACGTAGTACGCATGCGGATAGCGGTCTGCCAGCAGGCGCTCGCCGCCGGTGACGATATTGCCCTGCGCCCGGCACGCCGCCAGCGCGTTGGCCATGGCGTCGCCGGCGGCGCTGTCGATCAGCGGGCCGACCAGCGTGCCGTCTTCCAGCGGATCGCCGACCGGCAGCCGGTCGAACACCGTGATCAGCCGGCTCGCCATGGTGTCCATCAGGTCGGCATGGATAAAGCAGCGGCGCAGCGTGGTGCAGCGCTGCCCCGCGGTGCCGGCCGCGGCAAAGGTAATGGCGCGCACCGCCAACTCGATATCGGCCGAGGGCGCGACGATGGCGGCGTTGTTGCCGCCCAGCTCCAGGATGCAGCGCTTGAAGTGCCCGGCGCAGGCGATGCCGACCTCGCGGCCCATGCGGGTCGAGCCGGTGGCGCTGACCAGCCGCACCGCCGGGTGCTCGACCAGGTGGCTGCCCAGGGTGCGCCCGCCCGGCAGCACCGCCGAGATGCCGCCGTGCTGCGGCGCCGCCGCGGCCAGCACGCGCTCCAGCAGGCCGTGCGCGGCGAGCGCGCACAGCGACACCTTTTCCGACGGTTTCCAGATCACGCCGTTGCCGCATACCAGCGCCAGTGCTGCATTCCACGCCCACACCGCCACCGGGAAGTTGAACGCCGAAATCACGCCGCACAGCCCGTACGGATGCCAGGTCTCGCGCATCGCGTGCTGCGGGCGCTCCGAGGCGATGGTCAGCCCGTGCAGCTGGCGCGACAGGCCAACCGCGAAGTCGCAGATGTCGATCATCTCCTGCACCTCGCCCAGCCCTTCCTGCAGGATCTTGCCGGATTCGAGCGACACCAGCCGGCCCAGCGCCGCCTTGTGTTCGCGCAGCACCTCGCCGAAACGCCGCACGATCTCGCCGCGTGCCGGCGCCGGCAGCAGCGCCCAGGTGCTCTGCGCCGCGTGCGCGCGCGCGATCAGCGCGTCGGCCTGCGCCGGCGTGCAAGGCGGCACGTGGCCGATGGCCTCGCCGTCGACCGGCGAGCGCACCGTCACGGCGCCGGCAGGCGTGCCCTCACGCCACGGCCGCGGCAGGCCCAGCGAATCCCAGCAGGCGGCAAACTCTTGCGCTTTCATACGAGGCTCTCCTGGAGCGGATGCTGCGTGTAGTGGCGGCCGAAGCGGTTGGCCAGGAAGGCGTCGAGCGGCATCGACTCCTGCCGTACGAAGCCCGCCTGCGGCAGCGCGCCGCTGGCCACCATGTCAAGCGCGGTGCAGATGCCCGCGGCCGTGGTCAGCTGGATCGCGTTGACGTGCCCCTCGGCGCCGTCGACCCCGCCGATGCGCGCCGAGAACGAAGCCTGGGTCAGCGGACCGCGCCCGCGTTCGCCGCCGGCCGGATAGCCGGTGGCGGTGGCGAACACGATCACCACGTCCTGCTCGGTCAGCGGAATGGCGCGGTCGAAGATATCGCGCAGCCAGTCGCGGCGTTCGCGCAGGCGCAGGTCGTTGAGCAGCAGCTTCATCAGCGCACAGTGGCCGGGATAGCGGATCGACTTGTAGTCGACATGGCGTGCGCGCCCGGCCAGCGTCTCGGGCAGCGTGCCGAGGCCGCCCGATGTATTAAAGGCTTCATATTCGATGCCGTCCAGCGCAAAGCTCTCCAGCCCTTCCAGCGCCGTCAGTTCGACGCGCCGGCCGTCGACGATGGCCTCGCACGGGTTGCAGTATTCGTTGATCAGTCCCTCGGTGCTCCAGGTCAGGTTGTACTTGAGCGCATTGCTCGGATAGCGCGGCAGCGCCCCCACCCGCATCTGCAGGTCCAGCAGCTCGCCGCCGCCGCGCAGGAAGCGCTGCGCGAGGTCGTGGCCCACCACGCCGATAAAGCCCGGCGCCAGCCCGCATTGCGGCATCAGCACCGAGCGCGCGCCCTGCGCCAGCTGGCGGATGGCCTGGGTGGCGGCGACGTCCTCGGTCAGGTCGAAATAATGCACGCCCAGCCGCGCCGCCACCGAGGCCACGCTGATCGCAGCATGGAACGGCAGCGCGTTGAGCACGGCGTCGGCGCCGGCCAGCAGCGCGGCGCAGGTGCCCGGCTCGGTGGGATCACCGGCGCGCGCCAGCACGCCGCGCGGCAGGCCATCGAGGCGGCGCGCGTCATGGTCGACCACGCTGACGCGGTAGTCGCCGCTGTCGTGCAGCATGGCCGCGATGGTGCGGCCGATCTTGCCGGCGCCCAGCACCGTCACGTGCAGCGGGCGGGCCGCCTTGGGCAGGTCGCGCGGGGCCTGCCGGCCGAGACTCGAGGCTTGCATGGTGTCTCCGTCCACAAGAAAAAGAGGATTCCCGTTGACTGGAGTATGGATAGCCCTGCAGGCACAATGAAGGCACAAGAACGACGAAAAACCGCCATAATCAAACGAAACGACGAGGCATCCCGACGCAATGACCGAACTCGATACCACCGACCGCCACCTGCTGTCGCTGCTGCAGGCCAACGCGCGCGAAAGCGCCGCCAACCTGGCCCGGCACCTGGGCATCGCGCGCACCACGGTGGTGGCGCGCATCGCGCGGCTGGAGCGCAGCGGCGTGATCGCCGGCTACGGCGTGCGGCTGGGCCAGCGCATGGAGGACAACGCCATCCTGGCCTATTGCGGCCTGTCGGTGCAGCCCAAGGCCGCGCCCGCGATCCTGCGCGCGCTGCAGCGGCTGCCCGAGATCGAAGAGGTCAATTCCGTCAGCGGCCCGGTCGACTACCTGGTGGCGATCCGCTGCGACACGCACGACCGGCTCGACCGGCTGCTCGACGAGATCGGCATGCTCGACGGCGTCAACCACACCACCACCTCGATCGTGCTGGCGCGCAAGCTCGACCGCCGGCGCGCCGCCGGCTGACGCGGTATGCTGCCAGTCCCATCAGCCTTAGCGGAGCAACAGAACATGAATAACCCGATCCGTGTCGCCGTGGGCGGCGTGACCGGCTGGGCCGGCGGCGAACTGGCGCGCGGCGTGGCCCATGCGGGCGACATGACCCTGGTGGCGGGCCTGTCGCGCGGCGCCGCCGGCCAGACCCTGGCGCAGCTGACCGGCCACGCCGATACGCCGGGCGTGGCCGCCGCCAGCATCGAAGCGCTCGGCCAGACGCCGTACGACGTCTACGTCGAATACACCAAACCCGGCATCGCCAAGCACAACATCCTGCAGGCGCTGGCGCACGGTGCGCACGTGGTGGTCGGCACCTCCGGGCTGAGCGACGACGACTATGCCGAGATCGACGCCGCCGCGCGCCAGGCCGAGCGCGGCGTGCTCGCCTGCGGCAACTTCGCCATCACGGTGGTGCTGCTGCAGAAGTTTGCCGAGATGGCAGCGCGCCACCTGGAACACTGGGAGATCATCGACTACGCCAAGGCC
The DNA here is from genome assembly GCF_003254285.1 of Cupriavidus phytorum. NCBI lineage: Bacteria > Pseudomonadati > Pseudomonadota > Betaproteobacteria > Burkholderiales > Burkholderiaceae > Cupriavidus > Cupriavidus phytorum. Next base: position 42,610 of record NZ_QKZN01000018.1, on the reverse strand, counting down.
GGCAAGATCGACGTGCCCTCCGGCACGGTGCGCGAGCTGGCGTACCGGCTCGGCCAGGTCAAGGCCGCCGCGCAGGCGGTGCCGGTCGACCAGGTCAACGGCCCAAAGGAAACCCGGGGCGCCACCATGTCCGGCACGCAGGTGCATGCAGTGCGGCTGCCGGGGTACCAGCTGGGCGTGGAAGTGATCTTCGGCGCCGACGGCCAGCGCCTGCACCTGAAGCACGAGGCCGGCGACGGCTCCAAGCCCTATGTTGCCGGCGCGCTGCTGGCGATCCGCAAGGTCCACACCGTGCGCGGCGTGGTGCGGGGGCTGGACAAGGTCATGGAAGGACTGTGAGGCAGCCGGCGGCGCACGCGTGCGCTGCGCCGCCTGCCTGTGCCGTTACCAGCTGCCGGGCTTTTCCGGCTTGGCCGGCGCCTTCGGCGCGGGCTTGGCCGCGGCGGCCTTGCCGCCCTTGGCCGCCGGTGCCGGAGGCGGGTTGAGTTGCTTGTCGACCTCGGCGTCCTTGTCCGCCATCAGCGCGCGCGCCTGCGGCAGCAGCATCTCGATGGTGCCGGTGTTAGGGTCTTCCGGCATCGCGTACAGCTCCACCGTCAGCGGCTTGTGCATCCACCCGGCATGCAGCGTCTTGACGGTCTTGCCGACCTTGTCGCGCATGTCCTCCTGCTCCTGGCGGAAGGGCTTGCCGTACAGCGCGCTGATGCTGTCGGCCGCGGCCTGCTGCGAATTGGCGCCGGCGGTCGGCACCATCAGGCCGACCAGCGCATTGCGGTCGACAAAGGCCACCACGTAGGGACCATCCATGAACGCCGGGCGCTGCGCGCGCGGCACGCCAACCTGGCGCATCAGGCCATCGCCCTTCAGTTCGACGCAGAAACCGGTGACATCGCGGCCGTCGGGCGTGCGCTTGTCGGCGCAGTCGGGCAGCGCCGGCAGCGGGTTGCCGATTTCCAGCATGCCCAGCAGCGGCGCCAGCGCGCTGTTTTCGGCCTGGGCCGAGGGCTTGGGAGCCGGTGCGGAGGCGGGGGTGGCGGCGGGTGCAGCGGGGGTAGCAGCATGGGCGCCGGCGGCGCCCAGCAGGCCGGCAAGCGCCAGCCCGGCAACGGGAAATTTCAAGACGGACTCCTGGTGTAAGGCTCCGGGTTGGAGCCCGCCCCCGCCGGGTTGTTCCTGCGCGGCGCGCGATCGTGACGAACCACTCACATCTGGCCGCGACGGCATAGGGGCGTGCGCTAGCTTACCCGATGACGCCGGCGCCGCCGCCACTTGCCCACCGGCCCACGGCGCCGGCATTACCCCGGCGGCGCCTTGCGCGTCAGCGCCAGCGCCTCGCGCCGGAAGGTGTGGCCGACCTGGTGGTAGAACGGGTGCGGCGAGAACTGCCGCGAGATGAACGATGCCAGCAGCGACGCCGCAAGCAGGAACACCGTCAGGTCCTGCGTGCGCGTCATTTCCATCACGATCACGCTGGCGGTGATTGGCGCCTGCGTGGCCGCGGCCAGGAACGCCGCCATCGACACCAGCGCCAGCACGCGCGGCTCGGCCATGCCGCCGACGAAATGCGCGACGTTCTCGCCGATGCCCGCGCCGATCGCCAGCGCGGGCGTGAAGATCCCGCCCGGGATGCCGGCGAAGTACGACACCACGGTCGCCGCCAGCTTGGCCAGGCCGAACCACAACGTGGCCTGCGATTCGCCGTTGATCAGCGCCGCGGCCTGCTCATAGCCGGTGCCGAAGGTCGCGCCCGCGGTGGCCCAGCCGAGGATCGCCACCACCAGCCCGCAGCCGAACGCGGTCCATACCGGATGGCGCCCCGGCCAGTCGCGCCACGCTGGCGGCAAAAGCGCCGGCACGCCGCCCTTGAGCGCCTTGGCGAACACGCCGCCCAGCACGCCAGTGACCAGCGCGCACAGCAGCACCGGACCCCAGGCCTCATGCAGGCCGAGCATCGGCACCTTGACCATGAAATACGGGTTGTTGCCCAGCACCGCCAGCGACAGGAAACCCGCGGTCAGCACGCCCGACAGCACCAGGCGGTCCCAGCGCACCGCGGTGCCGCGGCCGAGTTCCTCGATCGCGAACACCACCCCGGCCAGCGGCGTGTTGAACGCCGCCGCCAGCCCGCCGGCCGCGCCGGCCGCGATCAGCGCATTGGGATGGAAGCCGATGCGAAAGCGCAGCTTCTCCTGGCACCAGCGGCCCCACGCCAGCATCGCCGCCGCACCGACCTGCACCGACGGGCCCTCGCGCCCGACCGAGGCGCCGGCCAGCAGCGCGGCCGCGGTCAGCACCACCTTCCACATCGACTGGCGCAACGACACCAGCAGCGTCTGTGCCGGGCCCGACGGCGGCAACGTGACCGCCGCGATCACCTGCGGAATGCCGCTGCCGCGCGCCTGCGGTGCCAGCCGGATGGTCAGCCAGCGCAGCGCGGCCAGGCCGAACGGCAGCATCACGAATGCCAGCCACGGCGTGGCCTGGGTCAGCTGGCGGTTCCAGTGCAGCGCGACCTCGGCGATCCACGCGAACACCAGCGAGAACAACCCGACGCAGCCCGCGCCGAACATGAACACGGCATAGCGCAGCGTGGTGCGCGAGATGCGCCCGGCCTGGCGCGACTTGCGCCACGCCGCCACGCGCGCGCGGCGGCTGATCTGGTTCAGCAGGTGGGGATCGGACGGCGGCGCGCCGGTGTCGGGCTGAGCCTGGGGATCCGGGCTGTCGCCAGGCGTGGCGGACGACGACGAGGCAGGCTTGGGATCGTTGGGGTCGCGATCGGTCATGGCTGGGGCGGGCGCAGGCATCCGGCGGGGCGCGCCCCGCCGCCGTGATGAGCTGGAACTATACGCCCATCGCCAGTTCGTCCCGCCGCGCCCGGCCGGCGCGTCAGTCCAGCGAGATGTTGTTCGCCTTGATCACCTTGCCCCAGTGGGCGCGGTCGGCCTCGAGATAGCGGTCGATCTCGGCCTGGGTGCGCGGCGGCTGCACCAGCAGCCCGAGGGCGCTGAAGGTGGCGCGGAACTGCGGGTCCTTCAGCACGTGGTCGGCGGCGGCCTGCAGCCTGGCCACCGCTTCGGGCGGCGTCTGCGCGGGCACGGCCAGGCCGAACCAGGTGGCGGCCTGGAAGTTGGGATAACCGCTCTCGGCCACGGTCGGCACGTTCGGCAGCACATCCAGCCGGCTGCGCCCGGTCACCGCCAGCGCCTTGAGCTTGCCCGCCTTGATATGCGGCAGCGAGGTGCTGACCACATCGACCATCAGCTGCACGTCGTTGGCCAGCAGCGCCGCCAGCGCCGGGGCGCTGCCGTTGTACGGCACGTGGGTGACGCCGATGCCCAGTTCGGTCTTGAGCATCTCGGTGGCCAGCTGCAGCGCGTTGCCCAGGCCCACCGAGGCGTAGTTGAGCTTGCCGCCCTGGGCCTTGGCGTAGGCCGCGAACTCGCGGATATTGCCGGCCGGCACGCTGGTGTTGGTGACCACCACCAGCGGCGCCTCGGCACCAATGCTGAAGATGCGGAAATCCTTGGGCGGATCGTACTGGATCTTCTTGTACAGCATCGGGTTGAGCACCATGCTGCCGTTGGTCGCCAGCACCATGGTGTAGCCGTCGGCCGGCGCGCGCGCCACGCTGGTGGTGCCGATCATGGTGGCCGCGCCGGGGCGGTTTTCCACCACCACGGTCTGGCCCAGCTGGCGCGACATGCCGTCGGCCAGCGCGCGGCCGAACTGGTCGGTCGAGCCGCCCGGCGTGTACGGCACCACCAGCTTGAGCGGGCGGTCGGGATAGGCCGCCTGCGCGGCGCCGCTCCAGATTGCCAGCGCAAATCCTGCGCCCGCCGCGCCGGCCGCGATCGCGGCGAGCCAGGCGCGCCGTGGCTTGCGTCCGGTGGTCTTGGTCGGTTTGTTCTGCATCGCGTCTCCTCCTGTCGTTATCGGCTTGTGCTTCGCAGTCCCACCGGTGCGCTCAGACGCGGCGCTGGCGGCCTTCCCAGTATCGGTCGCGCAGCCGGCGCTTGGCCAGCTTGCCGGTTTCATCGCGCGGCAGTTGCGCCTCGACCACGATGCTGCGCGGCACCTTGAAGCCGGACAGCCGCTGGCGCAGCCAGTCGATCACCTCGGCCTCGCGGAGCTCGGCGCCCGGCATCGGCTGCACCATGGCCAGCAGACGCTCGCCGTATTCCGCGTCGGGAATGCCGAACACCACGCAGTCGGCCACGCCTGGATAGCGCACCAGTTCGTGCTCGATCTCCGCCGGGTAGATGTTGACGCCGCCCGAGATCACCATGTCCGAGGCGCGGTCGCAGATGAACAGGTAGCCGTCGGCATCGACATAGCCCATGTCGCCCAGCGTCACCAGCCCGTCGCGGTCGATGGCGGCGCGCGCGGCCTCATTGTTGCGGTAGGTGAAGTCGGGGTAAGCGGGCTGGCGCACGTAGACCAGGCCGATTTCGCCCGGCGCGCACTCGCGGCCGTGCTCGTCGAGGATGCGCAGCTGCGCGTCGTCGACCGGCCTGCCGGCGGTGCCCGGCCGCGCGGCGGCATCGGCGGGCGTGGCCACGGTAATCATGCCGGCTTCGCTGGAGGCGTATGTTTCATGGATCACCGGGCCCAGCCACTCCAGCATCGCGCGCTTGACCTCGGGCGCGCACGGCGACCCGGTCGAGGCGACGAAGCGGATCGACGACAGGTCGTACCTGGCGCGCACCTCGGGCGGCAGCTTGAGCAGGCGCACGTACATGATCGGCACCAGGTAGAGCACGTCGATGCGGTGCTTCTCCACCAGTGCCAGCACCTGCTCGGCATCGAAGCGCGGCGTCAGCACCAGGCGCTCGGCCATCTGCAGCGCGTTCTGGATAAACGAGCCCGGCGCGCTGTGGTACAGCGGCGCCGACATCAGCGCGCGGCAGCCCGGCTCCAGCCCGTAGGTCTGGCGCACCACCGAACGCATGCGCGCAAGCTGTTGCTCGAGCCCGTCCAGCGGCAGCGCCTGGCGCACCACGCCCTTGGGCCGGCCGGTGGTGCCCGAGGTGTACGCCATATGGCCGCGCGGCGCCACGCGCGGGCCGTCATAGGCGGGCTGCTGCGCGAGCCACGCTTCATATTCAGTCGCGCCCGCGGCGGGACCGCCCACCGACAGCACCGGCATGGCGGCCGGGACCGCGTCGCGCACCGCGGGCAGCAGGTCATCCTGCGCCAGCAGCACCCTGGCGCCGCTGTCGCCCAGCAGGAAGCGCACTTCCTCGGCGGTGAAGTGCCAGTTGATGGGGCAGTAGTAGCAGCCGGCGATGCGGCAGGCATGGACCACGTCGGCATACACCGGGTCGTTGCGCAGCAGTACCGCGATCACGTCGCCCTCCTGCACGCCGAGCGCACGCAGGCCGCCGGCCAGGCGGGCGCCGCGCGCCAGCAGGTCCTCGCCGCTGCGGTGCATGTCTTGATACCAAAGGTCCGTGGCCATCCGCTGTCTCCAAGCTGGGTTTTGTCAGCCGACCACTGTATCGGCGTAGCCCCGCATCGACAATCAGGCCAGGTGGAATCACAATGTTGCGCCAGACGTGACAATGCTGCAGACAATCCCCGATGGACCTCAACCTGATCCAGGCCTTCGTCGACATCGTCGATGCCGGCAACCTGGCCGAAGCCGGGCGCCGGCGCGGCGTTACGCGGTCGCAGGTCAGCCGCCAGCTGCGCGAGCTGGAACACCAGGCGGGCGCGCAGCTGCTGCGCCGGACCACGCGCCGGCTGGAGCTGACCGAACCCGGCCATGCGCTGTACCAGCACGGCGTGCGCATGCTGCAGGAAGTGGCGTCGGCGCAGGCCGAGATCGACAGCCTGGGCAAGACCCTGCGCGGCCATGTGCGCGTGAGCGTGCCCACCGGGCTGGGCGACGCCTATATCGCCCCGCTGCTGCTGCAGTTCGCGCACAAGCATCCCGGCATCACGCTGCGGGTGTTCTTTGCCAACCGCGTCAACGACCTGATCGCGGCCGAGATCGACGTGGCGCTGAAGGTCACCTCGGCGCCGCCGCTGGACCACGTGGCGCGTGAAATCTGCGATATCCGCTGGCAACTGTATGCATCGCCGCAATATCTCGCCAGGATTGCGCCGGTGCAGGTGCCACCGGACTTGGCCGGCTGCAGCTTCCTGTGCCCGCCCTACCCGCCCCGCCAGTTCCCGCTGTCGCTGTACCGCGACGGGCAGCGCGTGGACGTGGCGCTGACGCCCACGCTGCAGTCCGAACACTTCCTGTTCCTGGCACGAGCCGTGCGCGAAGGCCATGGCATCGGCATGCTGCCGGTCTATATCGGCTGGGAAGAGGTGCGCGCCGGCCATCTGGTGCCGGTGCTGCCGGACTGGCGCCCGGAGGGGCTGGGCAACAAGCTGTTCATCATCACCACGCCCAACCTGCATCCGTCGATGGCGACGCGCGCGCTGATCGGTTTCCTGCGCGAGGAACTGGAGAAGCTCGAGGTATTTCGCGACGCGGTGAAGTAGCCGGCACCGCTGGCCGGTGAACGCACGCTTTCGCAGGTCATGGCATCGGCCCGCCTGCAAACTTTCGATTTGCAAGCTATGCTGCAGCCAGCTTGCAAACCGAAAGCAAGCAGCACACAACGGCGGAGACCCATGCCCCCTACCGATTTCACCGCGATGCCCTGCCCCGTGGCGCGCTCGATGGCCGTGCTGGGCGAACGCTGGGCCATCCTCGTGCTGCGCGAGGCCTTCTACGGCAGCACCCGCTTCGACGAGTTCGAACGCAACCTGGGTATCGCCCCCAATATCCTTAGCGCGCGCCTGAAGACGCTGGTGGCGCACGGGCTGCTGGCGCGCGTCATGCCCGAGGCCGGCGCGCGTCATGTCTACCAGCTGACCGACAAGGGCCGCGACTTCTTCCCGGCCTACGTCGCGCTCAAGGCGTGGGCCGACCGCTGGATGACCGACGACAAGGGACCGCTGACGCTGCTGCAGGACCGCCGCACCGGCACCGAGATTGCCGAGCCCACGCTGACACGCGCCGACGGCAGCGCGATCACGCTGGACGACGTGCGCGTGTTGCCGGGCCCGGGCGCCGGGCGCTTCCTGCGCCGGCGCTTCGGTGATGCCGAGGCCGCCGGGGTCACGGAAGCCGCTCCGGAGACCCGCCATGACTGACACGCGCGCATTGCCTGCCGGCACCCTGCCCGCCGACGCGGTGCCGGCCACCGAAATCGCCCGCCGCATCGGCAAGCTGGCCGGGCCCACCGCGCTGATTGCCCTGCTGCAGGCGGCGGCCCAGCTGATCGAAACCTGGCTGGCCGCGCGCCAGGGCACCGCGGCGCTGGCCGGCTGGGCCGTGGTGCTGCCGTTTGCACTGCTGCTGCAGCAGATGTCGACCGGCGCCATGGGCGGCGGCGTGGTCGCGGCGATCGCGCGCGCGCTGGGCGCCAACAAGCGTGACGATGCCTCGGCACTGGTGATGCATGCGTTGTGGATCGCCGTGATCGCCGGCCTGGCGTTCGCCGTGGCGCTGGCCGGGTTCCCGCGCGCGGTGCTGGGCGCGGTCGCCGGCGCCACCGCCGCCGAAGCGGCCGCCACCTATGCGATCTGGCTGTTCGGCGCGGGTGCGGTCCCCGCCTGGCTGGCCAACACGCTGGCGTCGGTGCTGCGCGGCGGCGGCCGCCACGCGCTGGCGGCGCGCGTGCTGGCGCTGATGTGGATCGCGTTCCCGGCGCTGTCGTGGCTGCTGGCCGAGCCCGCCGGCATGGGCCTGGCCGGCATCGGCGCGGCGCTGGCGGCGGTGTCGTGGGCCGCGGCGCTGGCGATGGCGATCGTGGTCGCGCGCGGCGGCGCGGGCTTCGTGCCGGTGCTGCGGGTGCGGCTGTCGTGGCCGCTGTTTGCGCGCATCCTGTCGGTGGGACTGGTGGCGTGCGCGCTGGCCTCGGTCGCCAACCTGACCACCATCCTGGTCACCGCGCAGCTGCGTCACCATGGCACCGCCGCGGTGGCGGCCTACGGCATCTCGGCGCGGCTGGAATTCCTGATGATCCCGCTCGCGTTCGGCGTGGGCTCGGCGCTGACGGCGCTGGTCGGCCGCGCCGTCGGCGCCGGCGACTGGCATACGGCGCGGCGCACAGCCTGGGTGGGTGCACTGCTGGCGCTGGCCATCGCCGGCACCGCCGGCGCCGCCGTCGGCATGGCGCCGGTGCGCTTTGCCAGCCTGTTCACCCATGACCCCGAAGTGATCGCCATCGCCGCGCGCGCGCTGTCATGGGTGGGGCCGGCATTCGGCGGCTTCGGCCTGGGCATGGCGCTGTACTTCGCCTCGATGGGCGCGGGCCGGATGCGCTGGCCGGTGGCGGCCGGGCTGTGCCGGATCGCGCTGGCCGCGGGCGGCGGCTGGTTATTGGCCAATGTGTTCGGGATGGGGTTGGACGGCCACTTCCTTGGGGTGGCGCTGGGGATCACGGCGTATGGCGTGGTGACGGCGCTGGGGGTAAGGCAAGGAGAATGGTCGGCACGGTAGCATGCGCGCCAACCCCTGTCGGTTTGCTGCCATCTCGCGTGTGCAGGAGATGGCAGCGCCTGCGTCAGGTGAGGTCAGACTGCAGAGGTGCGCACACGTAGACAGCTCCTGCTATCTCGCCAGCACCTTCGCATCTCCCTGCATTCCAGCCTCGCGCACAGCCTGCGGCACCGACGGCCAGCCGCCGCCCAGCGACTTGTACAGCGCGGCGGTGCTGGTCAGCGTGTCCACCTGGCCCTGGATCACCGCCAGTTGTGCGTTGAACAGCTTCTCGCGGGCATTGGTCACTTCAAGGTAGCTCGAATAGCCGCCTTCATAGCGCGCGAAGGCCTGGTCCGCATAGATCGTCAGGCTCTTTTCCTGCTCGCGCAGGCTGCCAAGGCGGGTGCGCGTCTCGGTGCCGTTGGCCAGCGCGGTGTTGACGTCGGCCAGTGCCTCCAGCACCGTGCGCTGGTAGGCCAGCATGGCCTGGTCGCGCTGCGCCGAGGCCGTCTGCACCTGCCCGCGGATGGCGCCGCCCTGGAACACCGGCTGGGTCAGGCCGGCGCCGAATCCCCACACCTGCGAAGCGCTGTGCCACAGCGCCCCCGGCGTGCTGGCGATGGCTCCGAACAAGCCGCTCAGGTTGACCGCCGGCAGGTACAGTGCCTGCGCCGCGCCAAGTTGCGCGTTTGCCGCGATGGCCGACTGCTCGGCCTGCAGCACGTCCGGACGCCGCGACAGCAACGTGGCAGGCATGTCGGCGCCGATGGACGGCGCCTGCAAGGCGGTTACCGCCTTGCCGCGCTCGATCGGCCCGGGCTCGCGCCCCATCAGCACCGACAGCGCGTTCTCGGTCTGCGCAATGGCGGTGCGCAGCGGCGGGATGGTGGCCTCAGCCACGTAGAAATCGTTCTCCGCCTGCGCCAGCTCCATCTGGGAAATGACGCCGCCCTGGTACCGCTGCCTGAAGATATCCAGCCCGTCTCCGCGCGAAGCCAGCGTCTGCTTTGCGACGTCGAGTTGCGCATCGAGCCCCCGCAACGTCGCATAGCCCTGGACCACCGACGCCGCCAGCGACAGCACCACTCCGCGGCGGGCATATTCCGCGTTCCACAGGCTCGCCTCGGCCGCCTCGGCCTGGCGGCGGATGCGGCCCCACAAGTCAAGTTCCCAGCTCGCGTTGGCCAGCAGCTGGTAGGTGTTGCGCGGGCCGTCGAGCCCGGCGAAGGGCGTGCCGTTGAACGTGCCGAGGCGCTGGCGCGCGGCCGATGCCGACAGGTTCACCTGCGGAAAGAAGCCCGAGCGCGCCACCATCAGCTGGCCGCGGAATTCGTCGATGCGCGCGGCCGCAATGCGCACGTCAAAGTTGCTGGCAAGGGTCTCGTCCACCAGCGCGGTCAGCACCGGATCGTTGAACTGGTTCCACCAGTCGCTGTCGGCGGCGATCGCCAGCGGGCCGGTGTCGATGCGGTACTGGGCCACATCCGGCGTCGCCGGCCGCTGGTAATCAGGGCCGATGGCGCAGCCGCCGAGCACGGCCGCCGCGCACGCTCCCAGCATCCACGCACGCGGGCTCATGATGGTTCTCCGGCCGGTGGCCTGGCTGGAGGCGGGCCGTCGCCCGGGGTCGGCGCCGCACCGCCCGCCGCCTTTTCCCTGGGCTTGCGCTCGGCCAGCACCTCCAGCCCCCAGAAGAACATCGGGATAAAGAACAGCGCGATCACCGTGGCCCCGAGCATGCCGCCGATCACGCCCGTGCCCAGCGATTGCCGGCTCGCCGCCGAGGCGCCGCTGGCGATGGCGAGCGGCACGCAGCCCAGGATGAAGGCCAGCGAGGTCATGATGATCGGCCGCAGGCGCAGCTTGGCGGCGTGAATGGCCGCGTCATAGGCGCTGAGGCCTTCCTTCTGCCGCATTTCGACGGCGAACTCGAAGATCAGGATGGCGTTCTTGGCCGCCAGCGCGATCAGCACGGTCAGCCCGATCTGGAAATAGACATCGTTGAGCATGCCGCGCATCAGGATGGCCAGCAAGGCGCCAAACAAGGCGAACGGCACCGCCAGCAGCACGCCGATCGGCAACGACCATTTCTCGTACTGCGCCGCCAGGATCAGGAACACCATCAGCAAGGCAAAGGCGAAGACATAGACCGCCGTGGATCCAGCGGTCTTTTCTTCATAGGCCTGCCCGCTCCAGGAATAGGCGTAGCCGATGCCGAGCACCTCCTGGGCGGTTTCCTCCATGGCCGCGATGGCCTGCCCCGAGCTGTAGCCCGGCGCCGCGTCGCCCATGATCTTGGCCGCGGGGAAGTTGTTGAAGCGCGTGACGATGTCGGCGCCAGGGACGTACTTCGTGGTGGTCACCGCCTTGATCGGCACCATCTCGCCCTTGTGGTTGCGCACATAGACATTGTCCAGGTCCTCGGGACGCGAGCGGTACTTCGGCTCGGCCTGCAGGATCACCTGGAACAGACGGCTGTTCTTCGGGAACTGGCTCACGTAGAGCGAACCGAACATGGTCTGCAGCGCGGAGTACACCGCCTCGACCGGCACGCCCTGGGTTTCCGAGCGTTCCCGGTCCACCTCCACCATGAACTGGCGCGAGCGCGAATTGATGGTGGAGTTGACGCCCGTCAGCTCCGGCCGCTGGCGCGCCCTGGCAATAAACTGATGCACCTTCTCCTCGAGCTGCTGGTAGGTACCGTCCGCCGTGCTCTGCAGCCAGAACTCGAAGCCGCCGGTGGTGCCCAGGCCCGGGATCGAAGGCGGGTTGATGGGGATGACCGCGCCGTCCTGGTAGGTGGAGAACTCCTTCTTGGCCTTGAGGATCAGGTCCTCGGCGCTCTCGCCGTCGCCGCGCTCATCGAAGCCCTTGAGCGTGACGAACAGCGTGCCTGCATTGGCCTTGTTCTGGGAATCGATCAGGCTGTAGCCGTCCACCGTTGCCACCGAGGACACGCCGGGCTGCCCGGCCAGCCATGCTTCCGCGCGCGACGACAGGTTGCCGGTGCGGTCCAGGCTGGCGGCATCCGGCATCACCACGGCCCCGAACAGGTAGCCCTGGTCCTCCACCGGCAGGAACGACCCCGGAATGCGCGTGAACATCAGCACGCTGACGGCGATCATCGCGAGGATGATTGCAATCGACATCACGGTACGCTTGATGACGACCTGCAGCGACCTGTCATAGCTGGCCACCAGCCGGTCAAACGAATTGTTGAACCAGGTGAAGAAACGGTTCTTCTTGTGTTCTCCGGGCTTGAGCAGGATGGCTGCCAGCGCGGGCGACAGCGTCAGCGCGACCACGCCCGAAAGCACCACCGACACCGCGATCGTGATGGCAAACTGCTTGTAGAGCTGGCCGGTAATGCCCGACAGGAATGCCACCGGGATGAACACGGCCAGCAGCACCAGCACGATGGCGACCACCGGGCCGCTGACTTCGTCCATGGCCTTCTTGGCAGCCTCCTTGGGCGGCAGCTTGAACTCGACCATGTTGCGCTCGACGTTCTCGATCACCACGATGGCATCGTCCACGACGATGCCGATCGCTAACACCATGCCGAACAAGGTCAGCATGTTCACCGAGAAGCCGAATGCGCTCATGCCGACAAAGGCGCCGATGATCGACACCGGCACGGCAAGGATCGGCACCAGGGTGGCGCGAAAACTCTGCAGAAACAGGTAGACCACCAGGATCACCAGGATCACGGCGTCGCGCAACGTATGCACCACCTCGTCGATCGACTCCTGCACAAAGGAGGTGGTGTCCAGTGCGATCTCGTATTCCAGTCCCGGCGGGAAACTCTTCTTCAGTTCCGCCAGCGTGGCCCGCACCTGTTTGGAAACGTCCAGCGCGTTGGCGCCGGGCTGCTGGTAGACCGCCATCAGCGTGGCCGTCTTGCCCTTGTAGCGGCTGCGCAGCGAGTAGTCCTTGGAGCCAAGTTCGGCGTGCCCGATGTCCTTCAGGCGCACCAGCGCGACGTCGCCGGACTGCGCGCGCAGGATCATGTTGTCGAACTCGGCCGGCTCGGTCATGCGGCCTTTGGTGGCGATCGGAAAGGTCAGCTGGACCGCGCCGTCGGTGGGTGACTGCCCGATGCGACCCGCGGAGAACTGCTGGTTCTGGTTGGCCACCGCATTCTTCACATCCTCGGTGGTGATGCCCAGCGAAGCCATGCGGTCCGGCTTGAGCCAGATGCGCATGGCGTAGTCCGGACTGCCGAAGATGGACGACTGGTTGGCGCCCGGAATGCGCTTGAGCGCGTCCAGCACGTAGATGTTGGCGTAGTTGCCGACGAAGGTCTGGTCGTAGCTGGCGTCCGGCGAATAGATGGCGATCACCATCATGAACGCCGAAGAACGCTTCTGCACCGATACGCCCTGCGAGGTCACGGCCTCCGGCAGCGTCGGCAGCGCCAGGTTGACGCGGTTCTGCACGTCCACCTGCGCCAGTTCCGGATCGGTGCCGATCTCGAAGTACGTGGTCAGCGTCAGGTCACCCGTCGATGAACTGGTCGAGTTCATGTACATCATCCGGTCCGCGCCGTTGACCTGCTGCTCGATCGGCGCGGCGACGTTCTGCGCGACCACTTCCGCGCTGGCGCCGGGGTACCTGGTGGTGACGGTGATCGACGGCGGCGTGATGTCCGGGAACTGGGCGATCGGCAGCTTGGTCAGCGCCACCAGCCCGCCCACGGTGATGACAATGGAGACCACCGACGCAAAGATCGGCCGATCAATAAAAAAATGGGCAAGCTTCATGGCTTGCCTCCCGCGGTGGCGACGGCGGACGCCGGCGCGGCCGCCACGCCGCTGGCCGCGGCGGGCGCTGCGGCGGGCCCGGCCTGCACCGCCTTGACCGGCGCCCCGGGCGCCAGCCGCAACGTGCCGCTCACGGCGACCCGTTCACCCGGCTTCAGCCCCGATCGCACCACCCAGTTGTCGCCGGTCCACTCGCCCACGTCCACCACCCGCTGCTGCACCTTGTTGTCAGGACCGACGACCCATACCGCCTGGCCGCGCTGGGTCTGCACGATCGCCTCCTGAGGCACGGCGATGGCCTTGGCGCGCTTCGCGCCATGCACCTTCACGCGCACGAACTGGCCGGGCCGCAGCACGCCTTCCGGGTTGGAGACCTCGGCGCGGACCAGGTAGGTGCCGGTATCCGCGCTGAACGACGCGTCGGCAAAGGCGATGCGCCCGTGGTTGGGGAATGACTTGCCGTCCGCCAGCACGACCACGACATCGAACGCATCCTGCTCCGGGAACCTGATGGCGCCCGATTCACGGTCGGTGCGCATCTTCAGGACTTCGTTCTCGGACAGGCTGAAATTGACCCACATCGGATCCAGCTTGGCCACATAGGTAAGCAGGCTATTGGTGGTGTCGATATAAGAGCCGGCCTGCCGCTTGGCAAAGCTGGACAGCCCCGCCACTGGCGACTTGATCGTCGTATAGCTCAGGTTGAGCCTCGCACTGATCACGTTGGCACGTGCCCCTTCCACGGCGGCGGCGGCGGCCTGGGCCTTGCCGGTGGCGTCATCGAGGTCGCGCTGGCTGAGGGCGTTGCGCTCGGCCAGCGGGCGCACGCGCTTGAGGTCGGCCTGGGCCGTCACCAGGCGCGCCTGCTGCTGCGCCAGCTCTGCCTCCGCGGCCTGCAGGGTCGCCTCGAACGGCTTGCGATCCATCAGAAACAGGGTCTCGCCGGCCTTGACCAGTGCGCCTTCGGTATAGACGCGCTTGTCCAGGAAGCCATTCACCCGCGCCCGGATTTCCACCTGCTGCGAGCTCTGCGTCTGCCCGACAAAGTCGAAGACGATCGGCACATCGCGCAGCGCCACTGTCATGACGCCGACCTCGGCCGCGGGCGGCGCGGCCGGCGCGGCTTTCTCCTTGCCGCATCCGGCCAGTGCCAGGACAGGAAGCAGCCACAGCGCGCCGCGCCAGTTGAACACGCTTTTCACAGGACCCCCCACCAGAGATTTGTTGCGTTGCCGTAGCGCGGCCGAAGCGACCGGCGTTGCAGTTGCCAGGCCCATCGGGTGCACCTTTCCCCACCCCTTTCCTCCGGCAGAGTAAGGCCGGGCCCAGTCAGCGCCAATTCAATCTTTCTTGCGCACGTATTAAGTCCTTTCGAGCCGCGTCACGCGCGCGCCATCGCTTTGTTCTGCGCCCGCCGTGCAGTGTCCGGACAGCGCTCGCCGCAGCGGCGATCAGCGCCGGAACCCGCCATGAAAGCCACCGCCGCGCAAGCCTCGGCCGCCAAATCCGCCCCCCATGCCGCCACCCATGCCGCCGCGCCCTTGCCACTGCTGCGCGGCAGCGCTGAAGCGCTGCTGGCCCAACTCGCGCGCCTGGCGCTGCTGGTCCAGCCGGCCGGTGACCTCGTTGCCGGGCTGTACCGGCTCCCAGCCGCCGGGGGTGTGCTTTTGCCAGCCGTTGTCGGTGTGCTGGTACACGGAGCCGTCGTGGCCGGCATATACGTTGCCGTTGTTCCATACCACCGCGTTGTTCTTGTCCGGGTTGGCCACAAAACCGCGGCTGCCCGCGGCATGCTGGCCGGTCTGGGTGTTGCCGGCGATGCCGGCCTCGGCGGCGCCGACGCGGCCGGTTTGGGCGTTGTACCCCGCCGCCTGCCGTCCTGCGGCATAGTCGCCGGTGTAGGTGTTGCCGGCCACGCCGCCGCGCGTCGCGCCTTCGCGCCCGGTCGACGGGTTGGCGAAGGCGCCCTGGTGCCCAGCCGCATAGTTGCCGGAATAGGGATTGAACGCGGCGCCGCGGCTGCCCTGGTAGCGCGCGCCGGTGGCCGGGTTGTAGCCGGCGCCGGCGGTACCGCGCCATTCGGTGCCGGTCCAGGCGTTCCAGCCCTGCGCATGGGTGACCGTGCCCTGGCCCCAGCGGCCGTAGAAGTTGGCCTGGTTCACGTTGACGTAGTTCCAGTTGTACGGGCCGCCCCACCAGTACGGGCCCCAGTACGGCGACGCCGCCCCCCAGAACGCGCCCGCGGCGAAGCCGAAGGCAAATCCCTCGGCCACGCCGATGCCGAAGCCGGCGCCGTAGCCATAGGTAACCGGATAGCCGTAGTAGACCGCGCCCACGTAGGGCGGATAGACATAGCCTGTGCCATAGACCACGGTGCCGTCGGCGCTCACCACCACGCCCATGTAGCCGGGCGTGTAGCCCACCACCACGGTCTGCGGCGTGACCGCGTAGATGCGCACGTAGGTGACGTAGTACACCGGCGAGGTCGGCGGGATGGTATAGATCGCCGACGGCACTTCGGTGGCAACCTGCCACGGGCCGGCGGGCGCCGGCGCGGTGAACCAGACGCCGTTGGCTACCGCGTAGTAACGGCTGCCATCGACCTCGATCACCGGCGTGCCGGTATTGACCGCGTAGCTGAGCGAAGTGCCGGTGATCGGCACGAAACGCGGCACGCCGTCATACGCGACCGTCAGGCTCGCCTTGCTGCGCGACACCGTGGCGGTCTGCGGGATGGTGGCGGCGATCTCGGCCTCGCGCGCCTGCGGCGTGCCCGGCACCGAGACCAGCACATTGGCCTTGGGATCGGTGGGCGGGATGCGGGCGAAGTCCGCCGGCAGCCGGCTGCCTGGCACGTATTGCCACGGCCCGGTCAGCATCGGCGCGCGGAACCAGCGCCCCGAGACCAGCACGTAATACTGGTTGGCGGCCGGATCGACGAAGACCGCATGGTCGGCATTGGCCATGGTCAGCAGGCCGACGCCGCTGACCGGCGCCATCTGCGGCGCGCCGCTGGTCACCACCAGCTCGGTCGGCTGGGTGGCAAAGAGGATGGCCGGGGCGCGGGCCGGGCGCTTGCCATCGGCGGGCAGCATCGCATCGGGCTTCATGCTGGCGGCCGCCTTGGCGGCTGCGCTCTCCAGCGCCTTGGGCACGGTGGTCAGCACCTCCCAGGCGCCGCCGGCGGATTCGGAGCGATACCAATAGCCTGCCGCCTTCAGCAACAGCTCGCCGCCGGGCGCGCGCAGCAGCAGCGCGCGGCTGTTCAGCGCGCGCTCGTACGCCGTTCCGGGCACGGTGCGCCAGGCGGGCTCGCCATCAACCAGCACCAGCAGCGTCGGCGTGGTTGCAAAGAAGATCTGCGGCGCTTCATTGCGCACCGCGACGCGGCCGGCTTTCGCGATTTGCTGCGACACCGCATAGCTGGCCTGAAGCTGGTCCAGCGGCACCGTCAGCCCGTTGGCCGGCAGGCGCGACACCAGCGCCTGGCGCACGCGGTCAGCGGCGTCGGGCTGCGTCGGCACTTCGACGCTGTCGACCGTGATCCGGCTCAGCTGCACCAGCCCGGAGGGCTTGTCGATATCGCCGGTGGCCGAGAAATGGACCACGCCGTAGGTCGGCGCGCCCGCCTTGTCGCCCACCGCCACGGCGGCGCGCCCGGACAGGCGGTTGCCGTCCCAGGTCTCGATCTGGGGCTGGTACAGCTCGACATGGTCGGTGGCCGCATCAAAATTGCGCGGCCAGGTCAGGGGTGCCGTGGCGACCGCCGCCGCCGCCGCCGACGACGACTTGGCCGGCGTGGCGGCCTGCGCGGCGAGCGGGGCCAGTGCCAGCCAGGCCGCCGCGACCAGCGCGCTGGTCTGCTTGCTGGTCTGATTTATCCGAAACAACATGGGTTTCTCCGGTAGGGCGCCACCTGCCGGCTGCCGGCACGCGGGCAGGATGCTGCACAACAGGCGGCCCATTGGGCGAATCTAGAGTAGCCCGTCAACACGAACAATCCGATTTGAAAACATTCAGGATGCGCCAGAAAAAAGACAGATCAGCCGCCGGCACCAGGCCGTGGACCGGGGCGCCCTTGAAGCGTCCCGGCACGGCCTCATCTCTGTTCACTCCACCCTGCATCCCCGCCCATGCCTCCACGCACCACCATCCTGACCGCTGCGTTCGTCACGGCCCTGCTGCACGGCTATATCGGGCTGCGCCTGCTGCCGGCGATGCCAGTACCGATGGTGGTCAAGGCGCTGGCGGTAGCCTGGCTGGCCCTGTCCTGCGCGCTGCTGCCGGCCGGACTGCTGGCGCGGCGCGTCAGCCAGCCCTGGTCGGACCTGGTGTCCTGGATCGGCATGCTTGCCATGGGATTCTTCTCATCGCTGCTGGTGCTGACGCTGGTTCGCGACGTGGCCCTCGCCGCCGCCTGGCTGGCGGGGCAACTGCTGGGCTGGCGCGCGCCCGTCCTGGCTGCCGGCAGCGCCGTGGCAGTGCCGCTGCTGGCCTTGCTGGTCACGCTGGCGGGTTATGTCAATGCGCGCCGGCTGGCGCGCGTGGTCGAGGTCGACGTGCCGGTGCAGGGCCTGCCCGATGCGCTGCACGGCTTCACCATCGCGCAGATCAGCGACATCCATGTCGGCCCCACCATCAAGCGGCCCTACCTTGACCGCATCGTCGACCGCGTCAACAGCCTGCAGGCCGACGCCGTCGCCATCACCGGCGACCTCGTCGACGGCACCGTGCGCGAGCTGTCGGCCCACACCGCACCGCTGGCCCGGCTGCAGGCGCGCCACGGCACCTACTTCGTCACCGGCAACCACGAGTACTATTCCGGCGCACAGCCGTGGATCGACGAACTGCGCCGCTTGGGCGTGCGCGTGCTGATGAACGAGCACGTGGTGCTGCGGCACGACGGCAACGCGCTGGTGCTGGGCGGCGTCACCGACTACTCCGCCGGCCGCTTCCACGAAAGCCACCGCAGCGACCCGCAGCGCGCCATCGCCGGCGCCCCCGCCGACGCCGGCGTGCGCGTGCTGCTGGCCCACCAGCCACGCACCGCGCCCGCGGCGGCGCAAGCGGGTTTCGACCTGCAGCTGTCGGGCCATACCCATGGCGGCCAGTTCTGGCCGTGGAACCTGTTCGTGCCGATGCAGCAGCCGTACACCGCCGGCCTGGTGCGGCATGGATCGCTGTGGATCTATATCAGCCGTGGTACTGGATATTGGGGCCCGCCGAAGCGGTTCGGGGCGCCGTCAGAGATTACGCGGGTGAGGTTGGTGCGAGCCAACTAGGACACTGCCGCAGGAGACGAAGCCTTTGCGCGCGGTCAGTGCGCAGCAAAAAGCCCCGCTCAATTGAGTCGGGGCTTTTGCTTTGCTTGAAGCGGAGTGCTTATCGCTACCGGCGGGTGCTTCACCGCACGATCGGCTTGTACCGGATCCGCTTCGGCTTGGCCCCTTCCTCGCCCAGGCGCTTCTTCTTGTCCGCCTCGTATTCCTGGTAGTTGCCGGGGAAGAACTCGACATGCGAGTCGCCCTCGAACGCCAGGATGTGGGTGGCGATCCGGTCCAGGAACCAGCGATCGTGCGAGATCACCATCACGCAGCCGGCGAACTCGAGCAGCGCGTCTTCCAGCGCGCGCAGCGTTTCCACGTCGAGGTCGTTGGACGGTTCGTCCAGCAGCAGCACGTTGCCGCCGGCGATCAGCGTCTTGGCCATGTGCAGGCGGCCGCGTTCGCCGCCCGACAGCGTGCCGACCTGCTTCTGCTGGTCGCCGCCCTTGAAGTTGAAGCGGCCGATATAGGCGCGCGACGGGGTTTCGTAGCGGCCCACGGTCAGCACGTCGGCGCCGCCCGAGATTTCCTCGAACACGGTCTTGGTGCCGTCCAGCGCGTCGCGGCTCTGGTCGACGAAGGCCATCTTCACGGTCGGCCCGATCTTGATCTCGCCGCTGTCCGGCTGCTCCTTGCCGGTCAGCATCTTGAAGAAGGTCGACTTGCCGGCGCCGTTCGGACCGATGATGCCGACGATGGCGCCCGGCGGCACCTTGAAGCTCAGGTTTTCGATCAGCATGCGGTCGCCGAAACCCTTGCTGACGTTGTCGAACTCGATCACTTCGTTGCCCAGGCGCTCGCCCACCGGGATGAAGATTTCCTGGGTTTCGTTGCGCTTCTGGTATTCCTGGCTGTTCAGCTCATCGAAGCGCGCCAGGCGCGCCTTGGACTTGGCCTGGCGGCCCTTGGGGTTCTGGCGCACCCACTCCAGTTCCTTGTGCAGCGCCTTCTGGCGCGCCGATTCGCTGGCCTCTTCCTGCTTCAGGCGCGCTTCCTTCTGGTCCAGCCACGAGCTGTAGTTGCCCTTCCAGGGGATGCCGTGGCCGCGGTCCAGTTCCAGGATCCACTCGGCGGCGTTGTCGAGGAAGTAGCGGTCGTGGGTCACGGCCACCACGGTGCCGGGGAAGCGCGTCAGGAACTGCTCCAGCCAGTCGACCGATTCGGCGTCGAGGTGGTTGGTCGGTTCGTCCAGCAGCAGCATGTCGGGGCGCGACAGCAGCAGGCGGCACAGCGCCACGCGGCGCTTTTCGCCGCCGGACAGGTGCTCAATCTTCGCGTCCCACGGCGGCAGGCGCAGCGCGTCGGCGGCGATTTCCAGCTGCAGCTCGACGTTGTTGCCGTCGCTGGCGGCCAGGATGGCTTCGTACTTGGCCTGATCGGCGGCGAGCGCGTCGAAGTCGGCGTCCGGCTCGGCGTACGCGGCGTAGATTTCATCGAGCTTCTTGCGCGCCTCGAACACGCCGCCCAGCGCTTCTTCCACCGACTCGCGCACGGTCTGCTCGGGGTTGAGCTGCGGCTCCTGCGGCAGGTAGCCGATGTTCAGGTTCGGCATCGGCGTGGCCTCGCCCTCGATTTCCTTGTCGAGGCCGGCCATGATCTTGAGCAGCGTGGACTTGCCCGAGCCGTTCAGGCCGAGCACGCCGATCTTGGCGCCCGGGAAGAACGACAGCGAGATGTCCTTCAGGATGTGACGCTTGGGCGGAACGATCTTGCCCACGCGATTCATGGTGAAAACGTACTGTGCCATGGGTGCGTGTTGGTGATGGTGCTGGAGTAGGTGCGGGAATGGCGGAGTGTATCAGGCACGCCGGCGCGCGCAGCCCGGGCCCGGCCAGCTTTGGCCTGCGCCGGTACAATACCAGGTTCGTCTTTCCGCTGATTTTTCAAGCCATCGCCATGAGCAAACCCGCCCTGACCCTGAAGTTCAAGTGCAAGAAGTGCACCAAACCCGTCACGCTGTACCTCCAGAAGACGTCGGCGTGCTCGCACATCACCCCGTACCAGGGTTTCTGCAAGTGCGGCGAAATGATGCGCCATGCCACCGGCGACAAGGACGCGGTCGAGTCCTTCGTCAATTCGCTCGACAACAGCTGGATGCACCACCATCACCACCACCACTGAGCCGGCCACCGTGGTGAACGAGAGCTGGCGTCCCGCCGGCAAGGACCCGATGCGCTTCCTGGGCGGCTATCCGCCCGGCGTGCTGGAGCAGGTGCGCGAACTGGTCGCCGCCGGCCGGCTCGGCGACCATCTGGCCCGCCGCTACCCGGGGCGCCACACCGTGCAGACCGACCGCGCGCTGTACGAATACACCACGGAGATCAAGCAGGAATACCTGCGCAGCGCGCCGCCGCTGCACAAGGTGGGGTTCGATGCGCGCCTGGATTCCGCCCAGCGCGCGCTCGGCCTGCACACCGCGATCTCGCGCGTGCAGGGCGGCAAGCTCAAGGCCAAGAAAGAGATTCGCGTCGCCTCGCTGTTCAAGGAGGCGCCGCCGGAGTTCCTTCGCATGATCGTCGTGCACGAGCTTGCCCACCTGAAGGAAAGCGAGCACGAGAAGGCCTTCTACCGGCTCTGCGAATACATGGAGCCGCGCTACCACCAGCTCGAGTTCGATACGCGGCTCTACCTGGCCTGGCGGGAGCTGGAACGCGCAGCCCCCGCCGGCGGCATCGATCCTCGCGCTCAGGCGTCGCAGGCGTAGCGGAACGACCCGTTCAGCGTCCTGGGCAGCACCAGCGTGCGCAGGTTGGCCGCCTGGGCCTTGGCGCACAGCCCGGCGCGCGTGGCGGCGTCCCGGTACTTGGTGGCGTATTCGATCTGGAACACCGGCTTGCCCTGCCCCGTGAACGCGGTATAGGCACCGCACTCGCGGTACTGGAAGCACTGCTCGTTGATGGCGAAGTCAAAGCTCGCGGCCAGCTCGGCCACCTGCGCCACGTCGTTCTTCAAGCCCACCGCCAGCCCGCGCGCATGCGCCTCCGCCGCCAGGAAGCGGTTGTAGTCGAGCTGGGTCTCGGCCGTCAGCGGCAGGCCGGGGCTGTTGGTATAGCCGTCGACATTGTCCGGATCGACCGCATCGCAGCCCTTGCTGACCGCCAGGTCCATGCGCGCCTGCATGATGCGGCGCACGTTGGCCGAGCGCGTATCCAGCCAGCGCTCGCCGGCCCAGCCCGACAGCGGGGCGCCCTGGTCCGCCTCGGTGAACTGGTTGAAGTCGGGACGCCAGTCCTCGGAACTGCCCGCCGAGAAGTAGCAGATCACGCGCCGGCCCTGCGCCTTGAGCGCGTCGATGGTGGCCTGCGGCGTGTCGAACAGGTCGAAGTCATAGGCGGTCACCGCATAGCTGGTATTGAGCCTGCCGGTCAGCTGGATCTGCCAGGTATCGGTGAGCGCCGGGGCCCAGCGCGTGGTGGCGCTGGTGGTCGCTTCGGTGATGGACCGCGTCGTGGCCGCGGCCGTCGGCGACACCATCTCGGTCTGTCCGCCGTCGCCACCGCAGCCGCCCAGTGCCAGGCTCAGCGCAACCGACAGCAGCGCCGCGGCCTGCTTCGCATCGTTGCCATGCATATGTTCTTCTCCCCTTCCCTGTGATGAACCCCGTTCGAAGCGATCGGCCCTGTTGTCGATATGCCGCGGCGGCCGGGCCTGCCGCTGCGGTCCCCGCAATGTAGCGGATTCAGGGCCTGGTCCGGAATGCAGGCCGGCCCCACTGTTCGTGCGGCGCAACACATGATGCGCTTGACCCATGCCGAGGCGCTATGTATAAAGAGCGCGTGGGTAGAAGCGGTCGATTGGACAGCAGCGGTGCAATGCCGCGACGTCCAACTGGAGATTGCTCACTGACGGAGTGTTTCGTCGGTGGCGCAATGGTCCAGACGCTCCCCTGACAAAGACTCCCGATCGCAGCATGCAAGGCCGGCCCCGCGGCGTTGTTCGCGCGCGCCCGCCGCATGCGTGTCCAACCTAGTCATTGTTAGGGGATCTCCCATGATCATCGACACCAGCTGTTATCCGACGAACCTGGTGGACCTGGCCTGGCGCCACGACGGCGACCCGTTCACCGGCGAGCGCCTGATCCAGATGATGGACGGCCCATTTACCATCAACGGCAAGCCGCGCCGCATCGACAAGGCCTTTATCCAGCCGCCGCAGGGCAACACCATCTACACCTACACCGACGGCGTGAAGTCGGGCAGCGAATCGATCGACGCGTACATGGCGTACACGGTCGAGATGGTGCGGAAGTACCCGGACCGCTTTATCGGCTGCTTCGTCTACAACCCGCGCTGCGGCGTGCAGAACGGCGTCAACGCGATCGAGCACTACGTCAGGAAGCTGGGCTTCAAGATGGTCCAGTTCCAGGCCAACATGCACGCCTACCGGCCGGACCGCGCGCTCGACTGGCTGCGGCCGGCTCTGCAGAAATGCGCCGAACTGGGCGTGCTGGTCAAGCTGCATACCGGCGATGGTCCCTACAGCATCCCGACCGAATGGGTGCCGATGATGAAGGAGTTCCCGACGGTGAACTTCATCATGGCCCACTTCGGCGTGCAGACCGGCGGCGTCTACTGCTTCGAGCCGTTCCAGATGGCGATGGACATGCCCAACGTGTACTGCGAGTCGGGCTGGTGCCTGCAGTCGCGCATCGTCGAGTTCGCCAAGGTGCTGCCCAAGCACAAGATCCTGTTCGGTTCCGACACCCCGCCCAACGAACCCGGCATGTGGCTGCGCCTGTTGGAGGTGCTGTGCTTCGAGCCGCCCCAGGGGCTGAACCTGGATGAAGACACGCTCGAGGACTACCTCGGCAACAACGTCGCCCGGATGATCGGCCTCGAGCCGACGCCGGTGCCGCGCACGCTGGAAGAAGCGAAAGCGCGCCTGGCCGCATAAGGTCCGCACCCGCGCCAACGACAACGGACTCCGGAGCACCCGACATGATTATCGACACCCACCTGCACCCGACCAACCTGGTCGACGAAGCCTGGCGCCACACCGGCGAGCCCTTCAACGGCGAACGCATGCTCAAGATGATGGACGGCCCCTACATGATCAACGGCAAGCCGCGCCGCATCGACATGGGCTTTATCCAGCCGCCGCCGGGCAACACCGGCTACCGCGACGGCAACCGCCGCGGCCGCGAAGGCATCCGCGACTACATGGCGTATATCGCCGAGCTGTGCCAGAAATACCCCGACCGCTTTATCGGCAACTTCACCTTCAACCCGCGCTGGGGCCCGGAAGAAGGTGCGCTGGAGCTGGAATTCCACGTCAAGGAGTACGGCTTCAAGATGCTGAAGCTGCATGCCAACATGCACGGCTACCGGCCCGACCGCGCGCTCGACTGGCTGCGCCCGGCGATGAAGGTCTGCGCCAAGTACAACGTGGTGGTGCTGATCCACACCGGCGACGGCCCGTACACGATCCCGACCATGTTCTACCCGATCATCCGCGAATTCCCGATGGTCAATTTCATCATCGGGCATTTCGGCATCCAGACCGGCGGCAACTATTCGTTCGAGGCGTTCTGGATGGCGATGGACACGCCCAACGTCTACTGCGAATCGGGCTGGTGCTTCCAGTCGCGCATCGTCGAGTTCGCGCGCCAGCTGCCGCGCGACAAGATCGTGTTCGGCACCGACACGCCGCCCAACGAGCCCGGCATGTGGCTGCGCGAGCTGGAAATGCTGTGCGGCCCCGCGCCGCAGGGCATGGACCTGGACGAGGATGGGCTCGAGGACTACATGGGCAACAACATCGCCCGGCTGGTCGGCATCGAACCCACCGCGCCGCCCAGGACGCAGGAAGAAGCGCTGGCGCGGCTGAAGGATACCTACGCCAGCACCCGGTAGTCGCTAGCTGTTCGGCAGGCAGGCACGGCACGGCGGCCGGGAACATTCCCGGCCGCCGGGGCAGCCTTCGCCCTGGCCCACCCTGACCCCAGGAGCCGATCCATGAACTCACCCGCAGCGCCCTTCGTTCCCGCGACCCCGGCGACGCCGGCGCGCCAGCCTTTCCACGACACCTCGCAGGACTTCCACCAGTTCCTGGCCGCTTACCGCGAGGCCTTTCCCGAAGACGTGCTGCAGATCCGCGAGCGGGTCGGCGCCGACCAGGACCCGACCGCCCTGGTGTGGGCGCTGGCGGCGCAGGGCCGCCATCCGGCCCTTCTCTTCGACCATGTAGAAGGCCTCGGGACATCGCTCGCCACCAACCTGTTCGCCTCGCGCGAGCGCGTGGGGCGCATGCTGGGCGGCGTGCCGCCCGCCGGCATCCATGCCGAGTACCAGGCCCGCAGCCGCCGCATGGTCGCGCCGCGCGTGCTGGACAGCGGCGCCGTCACCGGCCACGTCGAGACGCAGCACATCGACCTGCGCACGATCCCGGCAATCCGGCACTTCGCCACCGACCGCGGTCCCTACATCACCAACGCGATCCTGATCGCGGAAGACCCCGACAGCGGCATCGGCAACGCCAGCTACCACCGCTCGATGCTGCATTCGCCGACCGAGATCGCCACCAGCCTGCATTCGCGCGGCCACCTGTGGCGCATGCAGCAGCGCGCCGCCGAACTGGGCCGCCCGTTGCCGGTGGCCATGGTGATCGGGGCGCATCCGCTGTTCATGCTGGCCGGCGCCGCGCGGCTGCCGTTCGGCGTGGACGAGCGCCATGTCGCCGGCGGCCTGTTCGGCGCGCCGCTGGAAGTGGTACGCACGCCGCGCCACGGCATCCTGGTGCCGGCGCATGCCGAGATCGTGCTCGAAGGCGTGATCGATCCCGAGGCCCGCGTCGACGAAGGCCCGTTCGGCGAGTTCACCGGCTACTCATCGGACCGCTCGACCAACAACCTGCTGCGCGTGCAGAGCGTGATGCGGCGCACGGACGCGTGGCTGGTCGACGTGGTCGGCGGCAACTCGGCCGAGCACCTGAACCTTGGCCGGATCCCGCGCGAATCCGAGATGGTGGAGAAGCTGCGCGAGCGCTTTCCCGGCGTCACCGCGGTGCACTACCCCAGCTCCGGCACGCATTTCCACGCCTACGTGGCGCTGCGCCAGAGCCGCCCGGGCGAGGCCCGCCAGGTGATGCTGGGCCTGCTGGGCTGGGATCCGTACCTGAAGACGGTGGTGGCGGTGGACGAGGACGTCGACATCACCCGCGACGAGGAGGTGCTGTGGGCCATGGCCACGCACCTGCAGCCGCACCTGGACGTGGTGGTGGTCGACGGCCTGCCCGGCAGCGCGCTCGATCCGTCGGCATCCGGTGTCGGCACCACGTCACGCATGGGGCTGGATGCGACGCGCGGGCCGAATTTCGACGGCATTCGCGCGCGCATCGACCCTGCCGCGATGACACGCGCGGCCGCGCTGCTGGCGCGCCTGGAGCGTGCGGCATCCCACGTGCCGTGAGGCGCGGCTCAGGGATAACCCGCTGAAAACGGTGGATTCATCGTTTCACCCGATCGATAAATCCACCGCGAACGTTGTACCTTCCCTGCGCCGCTGTCATGCTGGACTGACAAGACAGGACAGGCGCGGGCTTCGCACGAGAGGATGGCAAGACCATCCCGCAAGAGGAAGCGCCGGCACCTTGGCGACACGTTAGCGCAATGCGCAACCGGCGTGATACCGACCAAAGGAGACAGCATGAACCCCACCCTGCCTACGCAAGGGAATGCCGCCGCGCATCCCGTCGACGAGGTCCTGCCCCCGCCGCGCCTGCTGGCGCTGGGCCTGCAGCATGTGCTGGTGATGTATGCCGGCGCCATTGCCGTGCCGATGATCATCGGCGGCGCGCTCAAGCTGCCTAAGGACCAGGTGGCCTTCCTGATTGCCGCCGACCTGTTCTGCTGCGGCCTGGTGACGATGATCCAGAGCATCGGCATCTGGAAGGTCGGCATCCGCCTGCCGGTGATGATGGGCGTCACCTTTACCGCGATCGCACCGATCATCGCCACCGGCTCCAATCCGTCGCTGGGCCTGCCGGCGGTGTTCGGCGCGGTGATGGTGGCGGGCGTCTTCACCTACTTTGCCGCGCCCTATGTCGGCAAGATGGTGCGCTGGTTCCCGCCGGTGGTGACCGGCACCGTGGTGCTGGTGATCGGGGTCTCGCTGATGCGGGTCGGCATCAACTGGGCGGCGGGTGGCAATCCCACCATCAATACCGCGGCCGGTCCGGTGCCCAATCCCAGCTTCGGCCTGCCGGTGAACATCGCCATCGCCACCGCGGTGCTGTGCACGGTGCTGGCGCTGGTCGCGTTCGCGCGCGGCTTCCTGTGCAACGTGGCGGTGCTGATCGGGATTGCGGTGGGCTTCGTGATCGCGCTGGCGCTGGGCAAGGTTAGCTTCGACGGCCTGCACAACGCCCACTGGGTTGAATTCATCACGCCCTTCCACTTCGGCTGGCCCACCTTCGACGCCATGACCGCGGTCACGCTATGCGTGGTGATGATCGTGATCATGATCGAAGGCGTGGGGCAGTTCCTGGCGCTGGGCGAGATCGTCGGCCGCCCGGTCGACTCCGAAGACCTGGCGCGCGGCCTGCGCGCGGACGGCGTCGGCGCGCTGGTGGGCGCGGTGTTCAACACCTTCACCTACACCTCGTACGCGCAGAACGTCGGGCTGGTGCAGGTCACCGGCGTGCGCAGCCGCTGGGTCTGCGCCACCGCCGGCGGCATCCTGATCGTGCTGGGCTGCCTGCCCAAGCTGGCCTTCTTCGCGGCGTCGATCCCGCAATACGTGCTGGGCGGCGCGGCGCTGGTGATGTTCGGCATGGTGGCGGCCACGGGCGTGCGCATCCTCGGCCATGTGGACTTTGTCGAGAACAAGAAGAACGCCTACATCGTCGCAGTCAGCGTGGCGCTGGGCATGATCCCGCTGGTGTCGGACAAGTTCTTCGCGCAGATGCCGGAGCTGCTGGCCAAGTTCTGCCAGAACGGCATCCTGCTGGGCACGCTGGCCGCGGTGCTGCTGAATCTGCTGTTCAACGCGCGTTCGCCGGCCCCCCAGCCCCACGGGCTGGCCAAGGAACCGGCATGAGGTAGTTGCTGCAGTCAGGCTCCGTCAGCTGGCTTCGGCCAGCCTGGCGCGGTAGCGCATCAGCAGGTCGCGGAAGGCCTGCGCCGGCGGCGACAGCGACCGGTCCGCATGCACCAGCAGTGAGATCTCGCGGTGGATCACCGGATCGGTCGGCATCACCGTGGCCAGCCCCAGCGCGGTGGTCAGCCGCGTCACCGCCGCGCTCATCACGGCGATGCCCAGTCCGGCGTCGACCATGCCGACCATGGTCAGCGGCAGGAACACCTCGTGCACCCGCTGCAGCGTGATGCCGCGCGCGGCCAGCGCGGTGTCCAGGCAGTCGCGGATCGGGTTGCCCTTGTGCGGCCCGATCACCGGCAGCCCGGCCACGTCCTCCCAGCGCAGCGTCTTGCGCCGGCGCAGCGGATGGTGCGCGGGCATCACGATGACGAAGGCATCGTCCAGCAGCCGGTGCGCGCTCAGGTCGGGCTGGCCCTCTGGGATGGTGCCGATGCCGAAGTCGACTTCGCCCGAGCTGACCATCTTGGTCACTTCATGCTCGGAAACATCGTGCAGCTCCACCTTCACGCCCGGATGGCTGACGCAGAACTCGCGGATCACGCGCGGCAGCATCAGCGCCGCCTGGATCGACGATGCCGCGATCGACACGCGTCCGCGCCCCAGCGTGCGCAGCTCGCTGGAATTCTCGATCACGCTGTCGATATCGGCCACCGCCTTCTTCACCAGCGGCAGCAGTTCCGCGCCGGCCTGCGTGATGTGCAGCTGGCGCGTGTGGCGGTCGAACAGCTTCAGGCCGAGGTTGGCTTCCAGCTCGTGGATCAGCGCGCTGACCGACGACTGCGACAGGTCCAGCCTTTCGGCGGCGCGGGTGAAGTGGCGCTCCTGCGCCACGGCGATAAACGCGCGCAGCTGGCGCAGCGACACGTTCATGTTGCTGAGGTTGGGCACGTTGTCTACCTCCGGGATCTCGGGGTGCGCGCTCTGCGGCGCGGTGTGCGGCGAAGAGCCAGCGCTCTCGCGGCGCGTCTGATTCAGAGGGTAACACGATCAATTAATCCGTTTGCGGGCCTTTACCGATGAAGGGCTGCCGCCCATGATGGATTCAACGGCGCGCGCCCCGCACGACCCCGGCAACACCGGCAGCCGCCGATGGCACAGACCAGGAGGAGCAATGAGAGCGTTTGAGTATTTCGAACCGGCGACGCTGGCCGAAGCCTCGGCCATGCTGCACCGGTGCGGCGGCAAGGCCAACGTGCTGGCCGGCGGCACCGATCTGCTGGTGCAGATCAAGGAGTCCGTGCGCAAGCCCGAGCAGGTCATCAACATCAAGAAGATCCCGGGCATGGACGTGCTGACCTTCGATCCGGTCAACGGCCTGCGCATCGGCGCGCTGGTGACCACGCGCGCGGTCGAGACCTCCGCCTTCGTGCAGCGCCACTACGCCGGCCTGGCGAAGGCGGTGACCGACTTCGCGTCGATCCAGGTGCGCCATCGCGCCACCGTGGTCGGCAATGTCTGCCGCGCGTCGCCATCGGCGGATTCGATTGCACCGCTGGTCGCCGATGGCGCCTCGGTGCACCTGTACGGCATGTCGGGCTCGCGCGAACTGCGCATCGAGGACTTTGTCACCGGCGTCGGCAAGACCGCCATCGCGCCGGACGAGATCGTCACCCGCATCACCGTACCGGCACCGCGCGCCAACACCGGCAAGGTCTATCTGAAGCACGGCCGCCGCGTGCAGATGGAACTGGCCACGGTCGGCGTGGCGGTATCGCTGACGCTGGAGCACGGCCACTGCGCCGACGCCGGCATTGTGCTGGCGGCGGTCGGCCCCACGCCCGTGCGCGCGCTGCGCGCCGAGCAGCTGCTGCGCGGCCAGCGCATGACCGACGCCCTGGTCCTGCAGGCCGCACACGCCGCCATGGACGAGGCCCGTCCGATCAGCGACGTGCGCGCCAGCGCAGCCTACCGGCGGCAGATGGTCAGCGTGCTGACCCGCCGCGCCCTCGAACAAGCCCTGGAGGCCGCCCTGCGCGGAGCATCATGCGAAAAATGATCGAACTCGTCATCAACGGCGAGCCGCGCGAGCTGGCAGTCGAACCCCACAGCACGCTGCTCGACGCGCTGCGCCACGACGCCGGCCTGACCGGCACCAAGAAGGGCTGCGACGTGGGCGAATGCGGCTCATGCACCGTCATCATCGACGGCCGGCCGATGAACAGCTGCCTGGTGCTGGCGCCCGAAGCGCACGGCTGCCACATCACCACCATCGAAGGCGTGCAGCCCGCGTCCGACGCCGTGCACCCGCTGCAGGAGCAGTTCATGCGCTGCGGCGCCGCGCAGTGCGGCTTCTGCACGCCGGGCTTCGTGGTGATGGCCAAGGCCTTGCTGGACGAGAACCCGCATCCCACGCGCGACGAAATCCGCTTTGCCATTGCCGGCAATATCTGCCGCTGCACCGGCTACACCAAGATCATCGAGGCCATCGAGCAGACCGCCGCGGCCATGGACCCGGCCGGATGCGAGCACCGTACCCGCGCCAGCGAGGAGGCATGATGACCCACGCCGTGATCGGACACAGCGTCAAGCGCACCGACCTGCTCGACAAGGTCACCGGCAACGCCAGGTACGTTGCCGACATGCCCTTCCCCGGCCTGCTGTATGGAAAGATCAAGCGCAGCAACGTCGCCCACGCCCGCATCCGCCGCATCGACACGTCACGCGCGCTGGCGTTGCCCGGGGTCAAGGCCGTGCTGACGCACGAGAACGTGCCGCGCGTGCTGCATGCCGGCTCGCCGCACCCGCGCTCGGCGTCGGTGACCTGCGACCAGTACATCCTGGACGACAAGGTGCGCTACTGGGGCGAAGGCGTGGCCGCGGTCGCCGCAGTCAGCGAAGAGATCGCCGAGCGCGCGCTCGAGCTGATCGAGGTCGAGTACGACACGCTGCCAGCCGTCTTCACCACCGAGGACGCCGAGCGCTCCGACGCCCCGCGCATCCATGAGCGCGAGCCCGGCGGCAACCTGGTGCTGCCGCCGGTGATCGTCAGCCGCGGCGACGTGGAAGCCGGCTTTGCCGAGGCCGACTTCATCCTCGAAGGCATCTACGAGGGCGGCCGCCCCACGCCGGCCTACATGGAGCCCAACGTGCTCACCTGCAGCTGGGACGGCAACGGCAACCTGACGGTGTGGATTTCGACCCAGACCGCCTTCATGGTGCGCGGCATCATGGCCGAGGTGCTGGGGCTGCCGCTGCACAAGGTGCGCGTGCTGGTCGACCACATGGGCGGCGGCTTCGGCGCCAAGCAGGACCTGTTCCAGCACGAGTTCCTGTGCGCGCTGCTGGCGCGCGAGACACGCCGGCCGGTGCGCATGGAATACACCCGCGAGGAAACCTTCCTCGGCGGCCGCACCCGCCATCCGGCAAAGATCTGGCTGAAGCAGGGCTTCCGCAACGACGGCACCATCACCGCGCGCCAGGCCAAGGTGGTGTTCAATTCCGGCGCCTACGGCTCGCACGGCCCCGGCGTGACCAATGTCGGCACCGCCGCGCTGGTATCGCTGTACCGCTGCGACAACGTGCTGCTCGAGGGCCGCTGCGTCTACACCAACAGCCCCATCGCCGGCGCCTTCCGCGGCTACGGCGTGGTGCAGACCTACTACGCGCTCGACGTGCAGATGGACGAGGCCGCCGCGCACCTGGGCATGGACCCCGCCGAGCTCAAGCTCAGGAACGCCGTGCGCGAAGGCGATATCGCGCCGTCGAACCATCCGCTGATCGGTCACGGCCTTGAGGCCTGCATCGAGAAAGGCATGGCACTGCTCGACTGGCCCGCGCTGCGCCGCCGCCCGCGCAACACCACCGGTCCGGTCCGCACCGGCTGGGGCCTGGGCTGCGAGATGCACGGCAGCAGCGCCTATCCCGGCATCAAGGAACAGGGCAACGCCATCATCAAGATGAACGAGGACGGCACCGTGGTGCTGCTAACCGGCGCGGCCGGGCTGGGTACCGGCGCGCACACCGCCCTCGCGCAGATCGTGGCGGAAGAACTGACGTTGCCGTTCGAAGCGGTATCGGTGGTGCATGGCGACACCGACGTGGTGCCCTGGGACATCGGCGCCTTCGCCAGCCACACCACCTACATGGTCGGCAAGGCGGCGCAGATGGCGGCGAGCGAGATCAAGCGCCAGCTGTTCGAGCGCGCCGCAAAGCTGATGGAGTGCGAGCCTACAGCGCTCACGCTGGACGACGGCATCATCGCCGTGCGCGACCGCGACGGCCCCACGCTGACGGTGCGCGAGGCGGTGATGCCGCGCAAGGGCATTCCCGCCGCGCAGCTGGTCGGCACCGCCACCTATCACCCGACCAAGTCGTATTCGTTCGCCGCGCATTTTGTCGAAGTCGCGGTCGATACCGAGACCGGCTTTATCACCGTGCGCCAGGTGGTCCCGGTGCACGATGTCGGCAAGGTGATCCATCCGGTCGCGGCCGCGGGCCAGATCGAAGGCGGCATCCAGCAGGGCATCGGCCACACGCTGTACGAGGACTACCAGATCGACATGCGCACAGGCCGCTCGCTCAACGCCAACTTCGTCGACTACAAAATGCCGCTGGCGATGGATATGCCCGAGATCCGCACCGTGATCCTGGAAGCCGCGCCGGATCCCGGCGGCCCGTTCGGCGCCAAGGGCGTGGGCGAAGACCCGATTGTCGCGATCGGGCCGGCGATTGCCAACGCGGTGTTCGATGCCATCGGCGTGCGCTTCCGCCACTACCCGATCAAGCCCGAGCAGGTGCTGCAGGCGCTGGCGGACAAGGCGGCGCGGGAAGGCGGGCGCGCATGAGCCGCAGGCAACGCCTGGTGGTCGCCATCACCGGCGCCAGCGGCGCGGTGTACGGGGTGCGCATGCTGCAGGCGCTGGCGGCGCTGGACGGCTGGGAGACCCACCTGGTGTGCTCGCCGTCCGGGCTGCTGACCGCGCATCATGAGCTGGGCCTGCAGCGCCCGCAGATCGAGGCCATGGCCGACGTGGTGCACAACGTGCGCGATATCGGCGCCACCATCGCCAGCGGCTCGTTCCGCTGCGACGGCATGGTGGTGGCGCCCTGCTCCATGCGCACGCTGGCCGCCATCGCCACCGGCCTGGCCGACAACCTCGTCACCCGCGCCGCCGACGTGATGCTCAAGGAGCGCCGCCGGCTGGTGCTGCTGGCGCGCGAGACCCCCTTCCACCTGGTGCACCTGCGCAACATGACCACGGTGACCGAGATGGGCGCCATCGTGTTGCCGCCGGTGCCGGCCTTCTACGCGCATCCGCAGTCGGTCGACGACATCGTCGACCACACCGTGGGACGGGTGCTGGACCTGTTCGACGTACCGCACGACGGCCTGGTGACACGCTGGCAAGGCCTGCGCCCCCACGTCGCCACCGCTTGACAAGAACTTCCGCCTCGCGCTCGCGGGGAACGCAGCACCCTAATCAGGAGAGAACATGAACGCACCTGCCGTCGCACAACAGCCGCCCGTCCCGGTCACCATCCTTACCGGTTTCCTCGGCTCGGGCAAGACGACGCTGCTCAACCACATCCTGACGCAGAAGCACGGCCATCGCATCGCCGTGATCGAGAACGAGTTCGGCGAGGTCGACGTCGACTCCGACCTGGTGATGACCTCGGACGAAGAGATCTACCAGATGACCAACGGCTGCATCTGCTGCGTGGTCGACGTGCGCACGGACCTGGTGCGCATCCTGCAGAAGCTGCTGGAGCGCCCCGAGCGCTTCGACCATATCCTGGTCGAGACCAGCGGCCTGGCCGACCCGACCCCGGTGGCCGCCACCTTCTTCATGGACAACGAAGTCGCCAGGCAGGTCACGCTCGACGGCATCCTGACGCTGGTCGATGCGGTGCATATCGAGAGCCATCTCGACGACCCCCAGCTGACCGGCTTCGACAACCAGGCCGTCGACCAGATCGTCGCCGCCGACCGCGTGATCCTGAACAAGACCGACCTGGTCGACGCCGCGCAGCTCGACCGGCTGGAAGCGCGCATCCACCGCCTGAACGAGGGCGCGCAGATCCTGCGCTCCAACTTCGCGCAGGTGGACCTGGGCAAGATCCTGGGCATCGGCGGGTTCACGCCGGGCACGATCCAGGCGGATGCGCACGATGACCACGATGCGCACGAGCACGCCGGACACGCGCATGACCGGCACGACGAGCATCACGACCACGTATGCGACGAGCATTGCGACCACGCGCACGATGACGACAGTCACGGCCACCGCCACGATCCGTCGGTGACCTCGGTGTCGCTGGTGTTCGACCAGCCATTCGACCGCCAGCGCCTCGAGCATGGCCTGAAGGCGCTGCTGGCCGCACAGGGCGACGATGTGTTCCGCATGAAGGGTATCGTCGCGGTTGAAGGCGATGACCGCCGCTACGTGCTGCAGGCAGTGCACCGGCTGATGGACTTCCATCCCGCCGACGCTTGGGGCACGGAACCCCCGCAAAGCAAGTTCGTGTTCATCGGCCGCCATCTCGACAAGCTGCGACTGCAGACGCTGCTGAAGGTGTGCCTGCCGGTGGCACAGGCCGCCTGATCGCGCTGTCGGCGGCGGGACTGGCTTGCCGTCAGTCCCGCTGCGATGCTGCCGCGCGCAAGGTCTGCGACGGCAGCTCGCCGAACTCGCGCCGGTACTCGCGCGAGAACAGGCTCAGGTGGGTAAAGCCGTGCCGTAGCGCGATCGCCCCAACCATGCCCTGCTCTGGCCGTGCGCGCTGCAGGTCGGCGCGCGCGCCATGCAGGCGCTGCAGGTCGGCGCGCGCGCCATGCAGGCGCAGCAGCCGCAGATACTCCATCGGCGTGGTGTCCTTGCTCTTGCGGAAGCCCAGCTGCAGCGTGCGCGCCGACACGCCGCAATGCGCGGCGATCTGCTCCAGCGTCAGCGGCTGGTCCAGGTTGGCGCGCAGGTAGGCAATGGCGTGGCGCACGTAATCCGGCAGCACCGCCTCGAAGCGGCGCGGCAGCATATTGGCGTCGGCGGCAAAGCGATCGAGCAGCAGCGTCGACAGCACGATGCGCTCGATGCTGGCATCGACCGCCGGCACACCGCTGCCTTCGCGCCGCACCCGCGTTTCCGCGCGCAGGTAGCCCACCAGCGCCTGCCAGCGCTCGGCACGGCCATCGTCCACCACTGGCTGCATGTCGAACTCGATCGGCGCCGGCGGCTCGAAGCTGAACTGCTGGCGGAATGCCTCTTCGATCAGCTGGCGCCGGATCACCACGCTGAAGCGCTCGCAGCCGGGATCCAGCGACAGCGTGGTCGGCACGGTCGGCGAGAACACAAAGGTCGCGCCCGGCGGCATCAGCATCGCGCCACGTGGCGTTTCCACGCGGCAGGTGCCGGCCAGCACCGTCTGGATCACGAACTCGTCCTTGTTCGGCTGCGGCTCGATCTGCACCGCCTGGTTGTAGGCGATGGTCACCAGCGTCAGCCGGCCGATGGTGCTGGTATCGATGCGCGCATCGAGCGCCGCATCGTCCTCCGCCGCACGCAGGCGCGTGGGGCCGAACACGCGGCCGGACAGCGACTGGATGCGATCGAGGTCACCGCCGCGGCCAAGGGGCGAACGGGAGGGTGCGGCAAACCATCCGGCAGTGGGTGACATGGCGTTGGAAAAAAAAGTGAACGGATCAACGGCTACCGCTCCATCAACATCCGACTGTTTGCTCCCCTCTCCCGCTTGCGGGAGAGGGGAGCAAACCAGCGCATCCATCGTATTGCCGACCCCGCCCTCACGCAACCCAAGGGAAACCCCTGATCCCTCCGGCGCGCATTTTGCAAGCCCGCTTGCGGCCCCGTGCCACAGCCTTCGCAATAACGCTATGACGGCATGCCGTGCAGCACTACTGTGCAAGGCATGCGTGGGCCATGCGCCGCGCATGGCACCGTGACGGACCGAGCCCGGCAACCACAGACCGAGCCAGCCGCCGCCGGCATGGCGCATTTTCCCCCAAGTACGCGGCAGGAGACCCATCATGAAACCAGCGGTTCACCCCGTCGACCAGATCCTGCCGGCACGCGCGATGGCGTCGCTTGGCTTCCAGCACATGCTGGTCAGCTACCTCGGCGCCATCGCGGTGCCGATGATCGTCGCCGGCGCGCTCAAGATGACGCCGGCGCAGACCACCATGCTGATCAGCACCGCGCTGTTCACCTCGGGCATCGCCACGCTGCTGCAGACCGTCGGCTTCTGGAAGTTCGGCGTGCGCCTGCCGCTGATGCAGGGCGTGGCGTTCAGCTCCGTGGGCCCGGTCATCGCCATTGGCACCGATCCCACGTTGGGCTTCAACGGCGTCTGCGGCGCCATCATCGCCGCTGGCGTGATCGCGATGTTCCTTGCGCCCATCATCGGCAAGCTCAAGCGCTTCTTCCCCCCGGTAGTGAGCGGCTGCACCATCACCGCGGTGGGCCTGTCGCTGTTCCCGGTTTCGTTTCACTGGTTTGGAGGCGGAAGGGGCGCGCCGGATTTCGGCGCGCCCATCTTTTTCCTGGTCGCCTTCGGCGTGGTGGCACTGATCCTGCTGATCAACCGGCACGGCGGCGAGCTGGTGCGCAACCTGTCAGTGGTGATCGGCTTGCTGGCCGGCGGCGCGGTGGCGTGGATGCTGGGCATGGGCAGCTTCGATGAGGTCGCGCGCGCGCCGTGGTTCACCATGGTGACGCCGTTCGCGTTCGGCATGCCCACCTTCAATATCGGCGCGATCACCACCATGGTGATCGTGATGGTGGTGCAGATGGTCGAATCGATGGGCCTGTTCGTTGCCGTCGGCGACATCGTCAAGCGCCCGCTGACCGAGCGCGACGCCACCCGCGGCCTGCGCGCCAACGGCCTGGCCAGCGCCATTGGCGGCATGTTCGCGGCGTTCCCGTATATCGCCTTCATGGAGAACGTGGGACTGGTGATCGTCACCGGCGTGCGCAGCCGCTGGGTGGTCGCAACCTGCGGCGTGATGCTGTGCGCGGTGGCGCTGGTGCCCAAGATCGGCGCGCTGTTTGCATCGATCCCCGCCGCGGCGCTGGGCGGCGCCACCATGGTGATGTTCGGCGTGGTCGTTGCCGCCGGCATCAAGACGCTGGGCGAGGTGGACTACGAGCGCAACCCCAACAACCTCTCCATCGTCTCCATCACGCTCGGCTGCGCCATGATGCCGGTGATGCTGCCCGGCATGCTGGAAAAGCTGCCGGGCTTCCTGCAGCCCTTCGTCCACAGCAGCGTGATCATCGCCTGCGTGGTTTCCGTGGTCCTCAACCTGATTCTCAACGGCCTGCCAGCCCGTGAAGCCGACGAGCTGCCCGCCAGTACCGACAACGTCCAAGGGGTCTGACAACATGGTGCACAACACCAACGCCACCACCGCCACCAACGCGCCCGCCGGCGCCCTGCTGGTCCGCAACGCCGCCGCCGTGATGACCGGCCGTGCCGGCACTGCCGCACGCGCCGGCGCCGCCGACATCCGCATCCGCGACGGCCGCATCGCCGAGATCGGCGCCAGCCTGCCACACCATGACGGCGAAGCCGTGCTCGACGCCAGCGGCTGCGTGGTCTACCCGGGCTGGGTCAACACCCATCACCACTTGTTCCAGAACCTGCTCAAGGCCGTGCCCAGCGGCATGAACGCCGGGCTGGAGCAATGGCTGGCGGCCGTCGCCTACCCGCGCCTCGCGCGCTTCACGCCCGAGATTTTCCGCACCGCGGTGCGGCTGGGCATGGCGGAGCTGCTGCTGTCCGGCACCACCACGTGCGCCGACCACCACTACCTGTATCACCACGGCCACGGCGCGGAAACCGGCGACGTGCTGTTCGAGGTAGCCGAAGAGCTCGGCATGCGCCTGGTGCTGTGCCGCGGCGGCGCGATCCAGTCCGCCTCCGATCATCCCGGCATGCGCGCCACCGCGCTGGTGCCCGAGACGCTGGACGAAATGCTCGCCGATATCGAACGCCTGAAAGCGCGCTACCACGACGCCGCCCCCGACGGCCTGCGCCGCGTGGTGGTGGCCCCGACGACCCCCACCTTCTCGCTGCCGCCCGCCCTGCTGCGCGAACTCGCCGCCTTTGGCCGCGGCATGGACCTGCGCCTGCATTCGCACCTGTCCGAGACCGACAACTACGTCAGGTTCTGCCGCGAGAAATACCAGTGCACGCCGGTCCAGTTCGTCGCCGACCACGACTGGCTGGGACCCGACGTCTGGTTCGCGCACCTCGTCACCGTCAACCCGGAGGAAATACGCATGCTGGCCGTGACCAACACCGGCATGGCGCATTGCCCCGTCAGCAACGCACGGCTCGGCAGCGGCATCGCGCCGGTGCGCGCGATGGCGGATGCGGGCGTGCCGATCTCACTCGGCGTCGATGGCGTCGCTTCCAACGAGTCGGGCAGCATGGTGCATGAGGCCAACTTCGCCTGGCTGGTCCACCGCGCCCTCGGCGGCGCTGCGCAAACGCGAGTCGAGGAGGTGATTCATTGGGGCACTGCAGGCGGTGCGCAGGTTCTGGGGCTGCCCGGTATCGGCACGCTTGCGCCGGGGCAATC
The DNA here is from genome assembly GCF_003254285.1 of Cupriavidus phytorum. NCBI lineage: Bacteria > Pseudomonadati > Pseudomonadota > Betaproteobacteria > Burkholderiales > Burkholderiaceae > Cupriavidus > Cupriavidus phytorum. The sequence goes on along the minus strand of NZ_QKZN01000018.1, from coordinate 4,403 downwards.
GGCGGACCTGGCGATTTATGACGTCAGCGGGCTGCGGTTTCATGGGTTTCATGACATCGGTACGGCGCCGGTCGCGGCGGGGGAACCTACGCCGGTTCGGGATGTGCTGGTGCGGGGGCGGCAGGTGGTGCGGGATGGGGCGGTGGTGGGGCTGGACTTGGAGAAGTTGCGGAGGGAGGCGCGGGAGGCGTTGGTGTCGCTTTTGGATTAAGCGGTCTTAACTCACGACACCATCACGTACGCTACCGCCCCTCTTGTGAGGTCCCGCTGGTCGGTGCGCCGATGGGACCGGATGGCAGCCGGGGCAAAGCGGGAGTGTCGAAGGCCCGGAGTTGGGCTGTACCGCGGTATCGTCTCATTGGACTTCTTGGAAACCGGTGCCGTATTCCTGAACAGCGAACGGCACCATTCGCTCCTATCATCATCGCCCTGTGCATCTACGCTTTCCGGGACGCGCACGCGACGGTTTTGATGTCCCAAACACCCGGATATGCGTGCGCACTGCAATCTATTTCTCCATTCGGTGCGACATAGTTGCCATCCGGTGAAACTTTCCCTCGTGCACGGGACTCATCATAGGAAAAGCCGTACTCCTGGAGCTTAGTTAAGGGCAAGGTGGAATGATACGCTCCTGGAATATTCATGATGTTGCGCGAGCTGCCAATCCTTGCAACGGTCACCAAAAAACTTAAAGGCGAAGCCGAAACAACGTCCACCGTCAAATATAGTCCATGCTCGATATTCACATCGACCAAAGATCCCGCGCTTGATGGTATGCGTCTTAAGTCAACTGGATTGCGATCACATAAAAGCAATGCTCGCACAGGAACATACTCGGTAGCAGAGACAATCAGGGCCGAACCGTCAAACGAAGCGTTCGCTAATTCTACCTGCCGAGGAAACCGGCAAGCGCGGAGAACTCCAGCCTTTCCAGAAATCGAGACATTCTGCCTCTGCGCATCCAACTCAAAAACATATGCAACAGCGGCATTGGCAAGAGGCAGCACGCCAAAGGCAGCAAACGCTGCGATCATATGTATCAACATGGGTAGCGCTGCATTTCTTTCGGCACAGACGCACCCTGGTCTTGCACCGTGGCTTGTGCAGTCAGGCTGGCAGAAAGGTTGGCAAAAATTATTCACCATCGTGCAATGCGCAGCGAGCTTTTTGAGCTATCTCATGCATTCCGAGGTCTACCGAATGTCTTGGTTTGGTGCTGGATCAGGTACGAACCGCATTGACCGGATGATGGCTAGCACGTCGGGCAACGCGTGCTCCGATCGTTTGAAGATCGGCTTGCCGCGCGTTTCGATGATCTCGCGCGGGTCGTAGCCTAACAGCACATCGCCGTTCTCACTCATAACTGCCCGATGCTCATCTCCTATGCAGAAGCCCAATGTGCGCGGGCGTGGCGGCGCTATTGCACTCCATGTCTGGATGTACGCCTCGCTGTAATAACGTGGATTCAACTCGCTAAGTCGTCTGAGTTGTATATCGCGCGCATAGTCCTTTTCAACCCCACGGTATGCCTCCATCAGCCTAGGGCATATCTCTTTTGCATTGCCAGGATGGCAACTTATCGAGAAATGCAGATCACTAGCATATCGATCATTCGGATAGTGATTGTCGTGTCGAAAATAGCCGAATAGAGCAGGACTTGGCTCGGCAAGGTCAGCATAGCCACCGGCTTTGGCTACGAACTCGACCGCACAGCCGCTCATGGGGATTATGTAGCGCTGCATGCCATCGGGCAGGGTCGCGTCACTGTCCGGGCCAGCGCGGGCGTTCAGTGCGGCAGGCAGCAAGGCAAGGACGGCCCAACGTCTAGCCAGCGCTAGGCGGTCTTGCAGCTTTACTTTTTCCATCCATAGTCCTCCGGTTTGATTTGCTCCGTGCCAGCACCATCGGGAAAGGTGGGATGCTCGAACAGCAATACTTGTGCATAGGCGTAGGCGTGATACCGATCCACAAGGCCGTTCAACGATGGATTATCCCGTCCCAAATGATCCGGCAGGTTAACGGTGCAGGCCACTCGCCGGAACGACACGTTCTCGTAGAATACATACGGCTCTTGTTTCTTAAGCCGGCTGCTGGGATGAATGTTGAAGGTCCGCCGCTTGTTAGGGGTGTACTCGTCGGCCTCCTCGTTAGCCCGGTTCAATAGCCAATAGTAGCCAGCGCTGTCCGCCGCCTCATAATGCTTGTCCACTATCTCCTCACGCCACCTTGCCACCGCGTCTGGTATGCGAGCCTCCACAGCGCCAAGCGGCACGTTACTCCGTAGCTTTTTTGCCTTTTTGTGAGCCGTGGCGAGCAGCGTACTGAGCGAGGCATCAATGCTCCGTCCCCGAAACTTCCAATACCCGATGTAATTCCCTGGATGCGTAAGTTGCAAAGCTCCCCGCCCGTACCATGGCGCATACCAGTTGTTCTTTCCACCGACCTCTACGAAGGTACTCAGCCAGATCGTTTCTTGTACCGAGTTGCCTAAGAAGGCGGCAAGACGCCGCCGCGTAGTTACCCCATATTTTCGCCACATGGTGTTCAACTGCTTATAGTGGGATGCGATCAACGTCCCGGCCCTAACCTGTGCTGCTTCATAAACTATCTTGGCCGGAATTCCTGCCCCAATGCCTCGCAGCATCCTAGCCGGCACGGCCTGCCTGAGCTCATCAACACTAAGCCACATCGCCCGACGCATATGACGGATGAACTGCAGCGGATGAAAATGCCATACCGCACGAGGCAGTCCTGTGTGCTGCCAGAATGCGAGCTTCTGCGCCTGGTCCTTGAACCGCTGCCAACTGTCTTCCGATACCAAGGGCATTCCCGGCTTACGCAAGCGCGCAAAGCGTGCGTCCAAATCAGAGACATCCCATTCAGTCGGATGCTCGACCACCAGGTGACGCAGCGCCGCCTTACCCGCATCGCCGTTCCCACTCAGCATCTGTAGCGTCGCCGGTTCGTCGACGATAGCATCGGCCGGGGTCAGCATTGCGCCTTCTTCGACCTTCTTCCATCCCAGCCAATGTGGGAAGTCCGCGTCAGACAGCCGCACGATGCCGGCTTGCGATAGGTCTATATAGCCCACCGAGCCGGGCGCATAGGGCACTAATTGCCAATTGTCGGTGTGGCGGCTGCGCTCTTCGCTCAGCACACGCCCGAAGGTAAGCCACTCCAGGCCGGCGCTTGGGTTGTCTGGATACAGCGCCTCCGCGAGAGCCAGCATGGCGTAGCCATAACCCGGCTGTTCGACCCGGCCGAGTTCGCGGTACTGCCCCTGCGCGGTACGTATGCGTGCGATTGTTATACGCTTGTCCTTGTCCAGGCGGACACTGACGTAGAGCTGTTGCCCCGTATTGCTCCCGGCTGTGCCAGCCGGAAACATCAGGTTGCCATCCTTGTCCGCTGTCCGCCATACCCCGTTGCCCTTGGGCAAGCGCGGATGCGCCGCTACGAATGACTTGCCTTCGGGGATAACGAAGTGGACGTCGCCGTAGATATCGGCGCTGCCGTTTTCCGTGATGCGGCCGCTGTCGCGGAAAAAGCCCGCCAGTGCCTCGTCGGTGCAGAATATTTCGAAATGGAAGCCACTTCGCCCGGTCTGATGCTGGCTTCCCGGATAGCCCAGTATGTCGCGCCGGTAGATCTTGGCATTCTTTGGATCGTCCGGGACCCGCGCGTCCGGACTGGTACGGGTTCGATAGCACGCCGGCAGCGTGTCGGTACGGCCGTGCAAATGCTCGGCGGCGGCAAGGTTCATGTACAGCGAATAAAACACCACTGGCGTGGCGGCGCCTGTCTCGGTCTCATGGCGCAGCAGTACGAAACTGGTGTCATAGGGCCGACCTTCATAGATTTCTGTCTTCGGCGCCAGCCGGTAGGCCACGATGGTGCCATCTGCAATTGCACGAACCGGCGTGGCCGAATTGGCACCGATATGTAGACCGCCGTGCCAACAGTACGTGTTGCCGATCATGCGCGCCGGATACGCGCCCTTCGGGTCGTCTGACTCGGCCAGCAGGCGGGCCAACCATGCGTCCTCCGATTCCTCCATGGCGTTGCCTGCCGGCGGCATTGTAAGAATGGGATAGCTGATGATCATGGCGTGATTCGGCTCAGGAGTATGGGAAGGAATCGGGTATCTCCCATGGAGTCGCAGGGGCCAGTGGGAGCGGGTAGTCATGGCGGATGCTTGCCTCAAACTTCCTCTGCGCCGCCTTATAGGTAATCGGCCCCGGACATTCGAAGGTGATACTGCCGCCCTCGATGGTGATGGACGCCCCGCCAGCCGTCGCAATGCGAATCCGCTTGGCCGCGGCAAAGTCCACATTCATGTTGGCCGAGACAATGGTCAGGTCCTCCCGCGCCGCCAGCTTCAGCAAATCATGCTGCGCCTGGAG
>NZ_QKZN01000017.1:0-92550 GCF_003254285.1 Cupriavidus phytorum | reverse complement strand
CCGTGCTCGCGCGTGATCAGCGCGGCGAGGTCGTCGTGGTGCTGGTCCAGCAGCTCCTTGAACTTGAACAGGATGCGCGCGCGGCGCAGCGGCGGGGTGTCGGCCCAGGCCGGGAACGCGGCTTTGGCGGCGGCGACGGCATCGGCCACGTCCTGCGCGGTGCCCAGCGCGACGCGCGCGGAGACTTCGCCGGTGGCGGGGTTGAACACATCCGCCTGGCGCTGGCCGCCGGCGCGGCGCACGGTGCCGCCGATGAAATGATGGACTTCGGCCAGTTGCCGGTTTTCTGCGATGCTCACTTGGGGTTTCCTTCGATGGCCGCGGCGCGCAATACGGCGCGCCCCGGCGTGCAATCAGGGAGGCCGGGCCCGCGGGCCCGGCGGCAATGGGAGGCGGCGCGGGCCGCTGGCTCGATGTCCCTTACTTGATGTCCTGCAGCGCCTTCTTCACCGTATCGAACATCTCGCCAATCTGCGCTTCCGAGATGATCAGCGGCGGCGAGAACGCCAGGATGTCGCCGGTGTAGCGCACCAGCACGCCCAGCTCCAGGCATTTGAGGAAGGCCTCGTAGGCGCGCGCGCCCGGCTGGCCCGGACGCGATTCCAGCTCGATGCCGGCCACCAGCCCGTAGTTGCGGATGTCCTTCACATGCGGCGCGCCGCGCACGCCGTGCGCCGCGGCCTCGAATACCGGCGCCAGTTCGGCGGCGCGGCCGAACAGGTTCTCGCGCTGGTACAGGTCGAGCGTGGCGATGGTCGCCGCGGCGGCAAGCGGGTGGCCGGAATAGGTATAGCCGTGCAGCAGCTCGATCGTGCCCGGCGCGGCCGAATTGACCACGGCGTCATGCACTTCGCGGCGCACGGCGACGGCGCCCATCGGCACTGCGGCGTTGTTGATCGCCTTGGCCATGGTGATCAGGTCCGGCGTCACGTTGAAGCGCTCGGCCGCGGTGGCGGCACCCAGGCGGCCGAAGGCGGTGATGACCTCGTCGAAGATCAGCAGGATGCCGTGGCGGCTGGTGATCTCGCGCAGCTTTTCCAGGTAGCCGACCGGCGGCACCAGCACGCCGGCGGAGCCCGCCAGCGGCTCGACGATCACCGCGGCGACGTTGGCCGGGTCATGCAGCGCCAGGATGCGCTCGAGCTCGTCGGCCAGGTGCGCGCCCCATTGCGGCTGGCCCTTGGAGAAGGCGGCCTCGGCCAGGTTGAGCGTGGCCGGCAGGTGGTCGGTGCCCGGCATCAGGTTGGCCGAGAAGGCCTTGCGGTTCGGCCCGATGCCGCCCACCGCCATGCCGCCGAAGCCGACGCCGTGGTAGCCGCGCTCGCGGCCGATAAAGCGCGTGCGCTGGCCTTCGCCGCGCGCGCGGTGGTAGGCCAGCGCAATCTTCAGCGCGGTGTCGACCGACTCCGAGCCCGAGTTGGTGAAGAAAATGCGGTCCAGCCCCTGCGGCATGATCGCCGCCACCTTGGTGGCGGCCTCGAACGACAGCGGATGGCCCATCTGGAACGGCGGCGCATAGTCAAGCGTGGCCGCCTGGCGTGCCACCGCCTCGGCGATTTCCTTGCGGCAGTGGCCCGCGGCCACGCACCACAGGCCGGCGCAACCGTCCAGGATCTGGCGGCCATCGTGGGTGGTGTAGTACATGCCGCTGGCCGACGCCAGCAGGCGCGGCGCCGCCTTGTACTGGCGGTTGGCGGTGAAGGGCATCCACAGCGCATCGAGATCGGGAATCACGGTCTTGGCGGCGTCCATACGTTCTCCTGGAGGAATCGGGTCGGTGGGCGGCGCCGCGCTGGGGGCAGCGGCGGCGATGAAGGCCACTCTACCGGCGGCGGCTGGCCGACAAAATATACAGTCCGGACAACCGCGCCTTACCGTACAGTTTGACCACACCAAACCGTACAGGCAAGCGGCCCTGCGCTGCTCCTCCCGGGCGCCTCGGCCGCGCGCCGCCCCTGCCGCCGCATGGCATGCCACGTTGCACCGCGGCAATTTCCGCCGGATGGAGTGCCACCGGCCGCGACCACGCCGTCAGCCGCTAAACTGTACAGGTCCACGCCCGCCCGAGTGCCCGATGCTGACCCTGAACCTGACCCGCAGCCGCCGCGATGGCGACACCCTGACCGAACAGATCGTCGCCGGCATCGCCGCTCTGGTGGAGCAGCGCGCGCTGCGGGCCGGGGCGGCGCTGCCGTCGGTGCGGCGCTTTGCCCAGCACCACCACGTCAGCACCTTCACCGTGGCCGAGGCCTACGGACGGCTGACCGCGCTCGGCTACCTGGCCGCGCGGCCCGGTTCGGGCTACACCGTGGCGCATCGGCATGCGCCGGCCGGCCATGCGCGCGCGCCGCAATGGGAGGCGCCGGGCCTGAACGCGGCCTGGCTGCTGCAGGACGTGTTTGCCGACCATTCGGTACCGATCAAGGCCGGCGCCGGCTGGCTGCCGGGCGACTGGCTCAACGAGGAAGGCCTGCACCAGGCCATGCGGGCGTCGGCGCGCGTGCCGGCGGCGCAGCTGTCGGGCTACGGCCACCCGTATGGCTTTGCGCCGCTGCGCGAGCACATCGCCGCGAGCCTGGGCCAGTACGGTATCCCGCTGCAGGCGCAGCAGGTGGTGCTGACCCAGGGCGCGACGCAGGCGCTGGACCTGGTGGTGCGCACGCTGCTGCGCGCCGGCGATACCGTGCTGGTGGAGTCGCCCTGCTACTGCAACCTGCTGCAGATCCTGCGGCTGGCCGGGCTGCGCGTGGTCGGCGTGCCGCGCACGGCGGCGGGGCTGGACACGGAGGCACTGGAAGATGCGCTGCGCGCCCACGCCCCGCGCGCGCTGTTCATCAACACCGTGCTGCAGAACCCGACCGGCGCCAGCCTGACCAGCATGAACGCCTTCCGCGTGCTGCAACTGGCCGAGCAGCACCGGCTGCTGGTGGTCGAGGACGATATCTACCGCGAACTGGCCCCGGCCGGCTCGCCGATGCTGGCGGCCATGGATGGGCTGTCGCAGGTGGTCTATGTCAACGGCTTTTCCAAGACCATCACGCCGTCGCTGCGGGTCGGCTACCTGGCGGCCAGTCCGGACCTGGCCAAGGCCTTCGCGCGCACCAAGATGGCGGTCGGCCTGACCTCATCGGAGGTGACGGAGCGGCTGGTGTATTCGGTGCTGACCAGCGGCCACTACGGGCGCCATGTGGCGGCATTGTCGGAGCGGCTGCGCGCGCAGCAGGATCGCGTCACGGAAAAGATGGAAGCCCACGGGCTCGAGGTGCTGCTGCGCCCGGAAGGCGGGATGTTCGCGTGGGCGCGCCTGAACGAGGCGGTGCAGGCGCGCTGGCTGGCCAGCCGGCGCGGCGGACCGCTGCTCGGCAACCGGCTCGCCACGCTGGCGCTGGAGCATGGCATCTGGCTGGCGCCGGGATCATATTTCGAGCCGGATGAAACCGACTCGCCATGGATCCGCTTCAACGTGGCCACAGGCGATGCGCCGCAGCTGTGGCAGTTCTTTGACAGCCTGGCGCAGGCGCGGCAGGCGGCTTGAGGTGGAGGGATGCAGCCTGGCCGGCGCTCAGCTCCAGAGACGCTCGACCAGCCAGCCGGCGGTGGCGCAAACGCCTACCCAGGCGGCAAGACAGGTGGCAATAAAGCGATAGCTCATCTCGGTACGGTCAACAAAGATATGACGGGGACGTGAATTTTTCGCTGGATCATACATCCATTCATGAATGTATGTAAGCGGAAGAAAAGATTCCTTACGACTATCGCGGGTATGTTGTTGTGTATAAGGCACACGTCCGCAATACCGGCCCGCACTTCGCTGACCCAACCCAAACCCGCCCCTGATGCCGTCGGGGATGCCGCGGCACGGGCACGGGTCTCTGCTACCCTTGGGCCTGCCCGGCTCCGTGCCGGACGAGCTTCAAGATTTCAAGCGCAACGCACGAATTTCCCATGCATACCCAAGACCTGTCCGCCTGGACCCATAGCCACGCCTTCGACGCGGGCAACCGCGCCGCCGAACGCGGCACGCGCCTGGTCATGGTGATCACCGCCATCACCATGGTGGCCGAGATCGCCGCCGGGCTCTGGTTCAACTCGATGGCACTGCTGGCCGATGGCTGGCATATGAGTTCGCACGCGCTGGCGATCGGCCTGTCGGCCTTCGCCTATGCCGCCGCGCGGCGCTATGCCGGCGACTGGCGCTTTGCCTTCGGCACCTGGAAGATCGAAGTGCTGGCGGGCTTTGCCAGCGCGGTGTTCCTGCTGTGCATTGCCGCGCTGATGGCGGCGGGCTCGGTCGAGCGGCTGTTCACGCCGCAGGCCATCCACTATCGCGAGGCGATGGGCGTGACCGCGCTCGGGCTGCTGGTCAACCTCGGCTGCGCGCTGATCCTCGGCGGCCATGCGCACGGCCACGACCACGGCCATGACCATGGTCACCATCACGCTCACCATCACGGCCACGATCACCACCATCACCACCACGACCTCAACCTGCGCGCTGCCTATGTGCACGTGCTGGCCGATGCCGCGACCTCAGTGCTGGCGATCGTCGCGCTGGCCGGCGGCTGGTGGCTGGGCTGGTCGTGGCTGGACCCCGTGATGGGGCTGGTGGGCGCGGTGCTGGTCGGGCGCTGGGCCATCGGCCTGATGCGACAGAGTGGCACGGTGCTGCTGGACCGCGAGATGGACCACCCGGTGGTCGACGAGGTGCGCGAGGTGCTCGCCGGCCTGGATCACGGCGACGAAAGCACCCGCGTGTCCGACCTGCATGTGTGGCGCGTGGGCCGGCAGCACTTTGCCTGCATCGTCTGCCTGGTCACGCATGATGCCGCGCTGACGCCGCAGCGCGTGCGCGAGGCACTGTCGGTGCACGAGGAACTGGTGCACGTGACGGTGGAAATCAGCCGCTGCGACGGCGCTCACTGATACGACCACTGAGGCGAGCACAGCGGCCCGCCCTCGGCTTGCGCGCGATCAGCTCAGCTCGCACCACATGCATAGCGGCGGCGTATCCGCGGCGCGGTGGAATTCGCTCGATGCCATGACCTCGGGCGGCAGCTTCGCGGCCGGCACCAGCGTAAAGCCGTAGCGCGCGAAATAGCTGGGGCAGCTGGAGGCCAGCAGCACCGCGCGCCGCGCGCCGTTGGCGCGGGCGCGCATCAGCGCGGCACGCACCACGTGGGTGGCCACGCCCTGGTCCCGGTGTTCTGGCAGCACCGCCACGGAACGTATCACCACGGTATCGCCGCAGCGCTCGCCGGCCGCGCAGCCAATGATCTGTGTGCCAAGGATGGCAACGTGGAAATGCTCGAGCAGCCGCGGCACGCCGTCCACCGGCAACCCGCACCGTTCCAGCACCTCTCCCACGGCGGGAGCGTCGGTCGGCACGGCCACGCGGATGCGCAGGTCTTTCATCATCTGGAGCCTCTGTTTGTCACACTGCCTCGCGAAGGGAAACGCCATGGAAGCCCGTACATGGCGGTGCCGCCAACTGGCGGCACGGGTTGCACGCAGGCCGACAGGCCTGTCGGGCAACATTACCTGATTCGCTGCCGTTGATCCATTGGGGATAAACGGGTGTCCGGAACCGTTGCGGCATACCGGTCAGGGCGCGCGCGGCACAGCACGCCGCAGTCATGGCGCAGGCCGATGACAGGCGCGTGAAAAAAGCAAAGCGGAAGCGATCGCGCGCATGCGCAGGGACGCCGGGCGCAATGCGCCCGGCCGGGAAATCTCGAGGAAATCTGGAGGCGGGGATCCGGAATCGAACCGTCGTACACGGCTTTGCAGGCCGTTGCATAACCACTCTGCCACCCCGCCGCTGACATCGCGCCGGAGCGGCGCGACGTGCTGCGGGCCGCAGTGTAGCGGGAAATGGAAATCTTTGCAGGAGACCGCGGGGCGCCCCGGCGCCGGCTCAGTCCTCGATCCCGCCCATGGCGGACTGGATGTAGTTTTGCAAGCCGACCTTGCGCACCAGCTCCAGCTGCGCCTCGAGCCAGTCGATATGTTCCTCGGTGTCCTCCAGGATATCGACCACCAGCTGGCGCGAAACATAGTCGCCGACCGACTCGAAATACTTGATCGCGTCCTTGCAGCTGGCCTGCGACACCAGCTCCAGCTTCAGGTCGCAGCCGAGCATCTCTTCGGTGTTCTCGCCGACCAGCAGCTTGTCGAGGTCCTGCAGGTTGGGCAAGCCGTCGAGCAGCAGGATGCGCTCGATCAGCTTGTCGGCGTGCTTCATTTCCTCGATCGATTCGTCATACTCGTGCTTGCCCAGCGCGCGCAGCCCCCAGTGCCGATACATGCGGGCATGCAGGAAATACTGGTTGATGGCAGTCAGCTCATGCCGCAGCTGTGCGTTCAGCAACTGGATTACCTTTTTGTCAGTCTTCATGGCAGCCCCCAATGCCCCTGCGACAGGGACATGCGATGTCGCGATGGCACGGCCACAGCAACGCCACGGCGAATCAGCCGCCGTGACTTCATGGTAGTCCCGCCCAAGCGGACATCAAGCAATCCAGGCCCGCGCCGCGGCGTTCTTGCCGCATGGATTCTCTATTTTCTGGTTTGCTTGCGGATGCGAATGCCAATGGTTGCTATTCGGTTTTCGTAAGCGCCCTGCACGGCATCATGAAAATAAAAAAACAAAAAGCGGGCGCCGGGCCATTTGCCGCGGCGCCCGCCATGGGCGTTGCCATCGTTGCAGTTCAGTCCAGCTTCGCGCCCGAATCCGCCACCAGCGTCTTCAGCACCGGCCAGTCGCGCGCATAGAGCGCCTGCGCCTCGGCCGGCGTACTGCCCACGGTGCGCAGCCCCAGCGTGACCATGCGCTCCTGCATCTCGGGGGTCTGCAGAATGGCGCGCACCTCGCTCTCGAGCCGGGCCAGGATCGGTGCCGGCACGCCCACGGGCGCCACCAGCCCGATCCAGCCGACGGTCTTGAAGGCGCTGTCCTGCATGCCGGCCTCGGCGAAGGTGGGCATGTCGGGCAACGCGCTGCTGCGCTGCGTGCCGGTCACCGCCAGTGCCTTGAGCTTGCCGCTCTGGATGTAGGGCTTGGCGGTAAGGATGCTGGCGAAGCCAAATTGCACTTGCCCGCCGAGCAGGTCCTGCAGCATCGGCGCCTCGCCCTTGTAGGGCACGTGCGTGGCCTGGCCGTGCACCAGCTTGCTGTAGTAGGCGCCGCTCAGGTGCGACAGCGAACCCACGCCCCACGAGGCATAGCTCAGCTTGCCCGGCCGGCTGCGCGCGTAGTCGCCCAGCTCGCGAACGGTGCGCGCCGGCACCGACGGGTGGGTCACCAGCACCAGCTGCGCATCGGCCAGCACGCTGATCATGCTCAGGTCCTTGCGCGGATCGTAGGGCAGCTTCTGGAACAGGAACTGGTTGGTCAGCACCGATTGCGTCAGCGTCATCAGCAGCGTGTAGCCATCGGGCGCGGCCTTGGCCACGGCATCGGTGCCGATAATGCCGGAGGCACCGGCCTTGTTGTCGACCACCACCGGCTGGCCCAGCCGCTTGCTGAGCTTTTCGCCCATGGCGCGGGCGATGGTGTCGGTGCCGCCGCCGGCCACATAGGGCACGACGATGCGGATCGGCTTGGCGGGATAGGCCTGGGCCGCGGCCGGCAAGGCGATGCCGAGCGAAAGCCCGGCGACCAGGCCGCCCGTGGCCAGGGTCAGCCATGCGCGTCGGTTCATGTTGTCTCCAGATCGGTTTTGGTTTTGGAGGACAACCTTAGTGGGCTTGAGAACTTACGTCCAATGCAATATTTTTCAGTTTTTGATGCACAAATGGTTAATTCATGGGCCTGAGGCAACTGCATCACTTCGTCACACTGGTGGAACAAGGCAGCTTCGCGCGTGCCGCCGCCGCGCTGCACCTGTCGCAGCCGGCGCTGACGCGAAGCATCCAGGCGCTGGAATCCGAGCTGGGCACGCTGATCGACCGCAGCTACGGCAAGGTGCGCCCCACCGCCGCCGGCACGCTGGCGCTGGCGCGCGCGCGCCGCATTCTGCGCGAGCAGCGCGAGCTGCGGCGCGACCTGCAATTGCTCGAAGACGTAGAGGTCGGCACCATCCGCGCCGGCTTCGGGCCGTTTGCGGCGTCGTTCCTGCTGGATCCAGTGCTGGAGGCGCTGGTGCGCCGCTACCCGCGCCTGCGCATCGACCTCGAGACTGCCGACACTGCCGCGATGCGGCGTTCGCTCGAAGCCGAGCAGCTCGACGTCTTTGTCGGCGAAAGCCGCAGCCTTGCGGAACTGTCACACCTGGAGATCGACCGGCTGCCGGCACTGGAAACGGCATTCTTCGTGCGCAGCGGGCATCCGCTGACCCGGCAACGCCGGGTCACGCTGGCCGACCTGCGTGGCTACCCGGTGGCAGGGACCCGGTTGCCGCCGCATATCGTGCGCTACTTCCGCCAGGCCCTGCACGAGGCCAGCGGCGGCAGCGGCCCGCTGCCCGAGGACGAGCCCGGGCTGATGAGCGTCACCTGCAACGACATGCACGCGCTGCGCGCACTGCTGCTGGCGGTCGACGCCGTGGCGCTGGTGCCGGTGGCGATGATGGCCGAGGCGTGCGCACAGCGCCTGGCCGTGGCCCTGCCGATGCACCCGCCCACCGCGTTGAAGGCTCAGTACGGCATCGTCACGCTGGCCGGGCGCACACCGTCGCCGGCCATGCGCGTGTTCGCGGCGCTGGTGCATGAAGCGGTGGCGCAGACCGGCGCCTAGTTTGGTCCGGGGGACCGGCGCGATGCGAAGCGTTCAGCCCGCAGCCACTGCGGGCTGTCCGGCCGGGACATCCGCCGGCAGCCGCGCGGCCATGCGCTGGCGCGAGCGCTCGGGGTTGACCACGTACAGCCCGGCCAGCGCCGCCACCACCATCAGCGCGCCGCACAGCGCCAGCCCCAGTTCAAAACCGCGCGCGCCGGGCACGTTCTGCACCAGCACGCCCGTCACCAGCGGCGCCAGCACGCCGGCCACCGACGACACCGAGGCATCGATCGCCAGCACCGCGCCGCGCTGCCCGGCCGGCACCACCTCGGCCAGCATCGCCGGGCCGAGCGAATAGATCGCCGGCGCGCACACGCAGGCCAGCACCAGCAGCCCCACGCGCATGGCGGGCGTGGTGTCCGGCCACAACAGCGACAGGAAGAAGCCGCCCGCCAGCAGCAGCATGCCGGCCGAGACCCGGCCGCGCGCCACTCGCGACGACACGCCGCGCGCCAGCAGGCGTTCCGAGCACCACGCAATCGCGATCGTCAGCGGCAGGTTGGTGCCGACGATCAGCGCGAACAGCTTGCCGCTGACGGCATGGTCGAAGCCCAGCCCGCTTTGCAGGTAGGCCGGGATCCAGGTCAGGCACAGCGCCAGGCCCCAGTACGCCGCCAGCCGCAGGGCAAAGCAGCCCAGCACGGTGGGATCGCTGAGCAGCACGCGATACGGCAGCCGCAGCGGCGCGGCGATGCCAGCGTTGCCATGCGCGATCGGACGTTCGTCGAGCGTGCCTTCGCGCCCCAGCGCGATCCACGCCACCGCCCACACCACGCCCAGCACCGCCAGCAGATAGAAGTTGGTGCGCCAGCCCCAGTGCGCGGCCACAGCCGGAATCAGCAGACCGGCCAGCACGATGCCGATGCCCGCGCCCTGCGTCAGCACCGCCACCGGCAGGTTGCGCCGGTTGTTCGGGAACCACTTGTAGCAGGCGTGGATCGCCACCGGCGCGGCCGGTCCTTCCATGAAGCCGAGCAGCACGCGCGACACGATCAGCACCGCCAGGCTCGACGACAGCGCGATCGGGATCTGGCACAGCGACCACGCCAGCGCCATCAGGATCAGCAGCCGCGAGGTCGGCGTGCGGTTGGCGAGGAAGCCGCCCAGCACGCCCGACACCGCGAACAGCCAGAAGAAGCTGCTGCCGACCAGGCCGAACTGCGCCGGCGTCAAGCCCAGCTCCGCCATCATCGGCGCGGCCAGCAGGCCCACCACCATCTTGTCCATGGCGTTGACCACAAGGAAGAAGAACAACAGCACCGCAGTCAGCCACGCGCGGCGCGGCTGGTAGGTTGGATTCATGCGTGTCTCCCGGAAGTAAGGGGATGCCCCGCCGAGGCCGGCATCGGGGTTCATTCATTGATGCGCGGGCCCACCGCCGTCGCTGCCCTCGCGTGACGCGACGCAGGCCGGCGAGCAGGCTGGCTTTCGCGTCGGAGCGCGTGGATATGTGCATCGGTCTCCGGGCAGCCCCGCATGGCATCGGCACCGCTAAATTAATAATCTGAATTATGTTTTTGGCGAGTATGGTGGCCTGATACAGTTCATGACATCAGTAAAAACACGGACATGCAGGGGCATGCGGAATCACTTCTGCAACCAATCGGGGTCGTCATGAATGAGAAGCTGATCGCGCTCGAGGGCCATGCCGGCTATGCCGCGCCGCGCTATTCCAGCGGGCTGCGCACCACCCACCGGCTGCTCGAGGCGGGCCGGCGGCTGCTGCGCGAACGCACGCTGGAACAGGTGCCCATCCAGGAGATCTGTGCCCGCGCCGGCGTCACCACCGGCGCGTTCTACAGCCGCTTCGACGGCAAGGACAGCTATTTCAAGGCGCTGCAGGCGCTGGCGCTGGCCACGCTGCGCGAGGCCATGGCGGCGCGCCTGGCACAGCTCGATAACGCGCCGACGACGCTGGAAGACGCGGTGCGCACCATGGCGCGCGACAGCCGCATCTGGGCCTGCCGCAATGAAGGCGTGCTGCGGGCCTCGCTGGTGGTGCGCGCCACCACCGGCGAAGACCCGATCCGGCAGCTTAACCGCCAGTACATCGTCGACCTGGCCTCGCGCCTGGCGCGGCTGCATCCGGCCGGCCCGTCGCCCGAGCTGGAATTGCGCATCCGCTTCGCCCACCAGGCGCTGGCCGGCACGCTGCTGTATGCGCTGATCAACCGCGAAAGCATCTATGCGCTGTCGGACCGCCGGCTGGACCAGGAAATGGCACGGGTGTTCCTGCTGTCGGTGGCGTAGCGACGGCGCGGGCGAGGTCCAGCGGCAACGGCACTTCGAAAGAGCCGCTCATTGTCCTTGTACTAGGGCTGCCGCGACAGCCTGCTTCAGGTACGCGAGCAAACGCGGATGGAGCCAGGTACCGACACGCAGTTCCGCTTCGTTGTCTTCCGCCTGCCGCATTGCCGCCATCGCGGCATCGCTCCCCGCCAGTTCCCATCGCATCGACAGCCAGGCTTGCGCCAGGCCCTGTACCGCCCTGTGCCCGGGCGCATCGCCGGCGGCAAGATGCGACTCGAGTTCGCCGAGCAGCGCCGGCCAGCGGCGCATGACCTGCGCGTAGCGGCGACGCAGGTGCCGATAGTCAGTGGGTGCCAGGTACTTCCGGTAGATCGACAGCCGGTGTTCGGCAAACGCCTGCAGGATGTACTCGCCCAGCGCCGGCGTGATGCCGGTGTGGGGCAATGCGCTGCCCTGTCCGGCAAACAAGTGGTCCAGGCGCACGAACATCGCGGCGCGCGAGCGCGTGTCCTTTTCCAGCTGCGCGAACCAGTGTCGCGCCGCGGTGCGGGCCCTGGCGCCATGCGCGGGCTGGTTCTGCTCGAACAGCGCGCGCATGGTATCGATTCGAACCTGCCAGCTTGCTGCCAGCTTGCCGCCGCTGCCGAGCAAAGGCAGCGCCCGCGCTTCGTCGCCCAGGTAGCGCCGATAGACCGACATGGCTTCGAGCGTGCGCAGGCATGCGGCTTCGGACGGCTCGCCGTCCTCGGCCAGTGCATGCTGGAGGCGCAACAGCTCGTCGCGCAGCAGCACCTGCCGGCTGATCTCCGCGTCGACCCGGGCCAGTTGCGCGGCAAGAAGGGAAGCCGTGGTCAATGTTCCCTCGTCCAGGACCTGTCGGATTTCCTCGAGCGGGATATCGAGTTGCCTTAGCGACAGGATCTGCTGCAGCCGATGGAAATCCTTCTGGCTGTAAAGCCGGTATCCCGATTCCGAGCGAACCGATGGCCTGAGCAAGCCGAGCTTGTCGTAGTGGTGCAAGGTGCGTACGGTGAGCCCCGCACGCTTTGCGAGTTCGCCAACTTTTAGCCGCACAACGGTCTGTCCTGTAGAGATCAATCGATGCGGGGCGTCATCCTACCGTAGCGCGGTACAGGCGCAATCCGCCGCCGACGGTCTGCAGGCCGTCCCGCCGGCGCGCAAAGTAGCGGGCATTGAGCGCGTCGGCGGACAGGCATTCCACATCACTGAACCCGCACTCACACAGCGTTGTCCGCAGCGTGTCGGGATCGAAATCGCTCAGCCATGGTTCTCCCGAAGCGGCGAACGATTGCGCGGCGATCTCGTCCATCCACCGTTCGACCGGCGGCAGCGAAGCGCGCGGTACGCGCGCATCGAACACGATTTCACTGCCCGGCGCATGCGTGGCGACTGATTCGAGGACGCGCATGGCCCAAGCTGCGTCCAGATAAGGCAACACCCCCAGGCAGCTGAAGAAGGTCGCTGCGTCGGGACGGATGCCGTGGCATGCCAGCAGCTCGGGCAGGTGGATGGCGGCCAGGTCAGCTGCGACGTACGCGACATGCGACGGCAGCGCAATGCCGCATTCGCGCAGCCGCTCGAGCTTCCAGCGCTGGGCTTCGCCGCGGTCGATTTCCACGCATTGCGTGTCAGTCGGGATCCGCAGCGACAAGGTATCCAGCCCCGCGCCCAGGATCACGACCTGGCGCACCCCTGCGCTCAGGCCAACCTTCAGGCGATCTTCCGCAAAGCGGCTGCGGGCGACGACCGCCGCGCGCAGCGTGCGCAGCATGGGCGCGTTGTACGAAAAGGGGTCGACAATGGTCTGGCGGGCCAGGCCACGGCCAAGCACGTCGAAGACGAACGGGTCTTCCAGCAAGGTGGGCGTATCGAGCAGCTGGTGTGCCGCGCGGGCCAGGGCCATGGTCAGCGCGGACGTGCTGGGCGGCGTGCCGCCGGGATCGGGATGGTCGAGCATGTGGGCTTCCAGTTGTAGAGAAAGCATTGATGCTCGAACCTGCCGTTACGTCAGGGTCAAACGATTTTTGCCGGCGGCGCGGCCGGGCCCTGGCGGGATCGGACAGGCAAAAGAAAAGCGCCTGAAAGGCGCTTTCCTGCGGTTCCGGCATGGCCATGTCCGGCGCGGAACAGCGTCCGCAGCCAGCGCTTGCCAGCATCGGCTCGTTCTTATTCCACCGTCACCGACTTCGCCAGGTTGCGCGGCTTGTCCACGTCGGTGCCGCGTGCGCACGCCGTGTGATACGCCAGCAGCTGCAGCGGCACCACGTGCAGGATCGGCGAGAGGTCGCCGTAGTGCTCGGGCATGCGGATCACCTGGATGCCGTCGGACGACTGGATCTGCGTATCGCTGTCGGCAAACACGTACAGGCGGCCGCCGCGGGCGCGCACTTCCTGGATGTTGGACTTGAGCTTTTCCAGCAGCGCATCGTTGGGGGCGACGGTAACCACCGGCATGGCTTCGGTGACCAGCGCCAGCGGGCCGTGCTTGAGCTCGCCGGCCGGGTAGGCCTCGGCATGGATGTACGAGATTTCCTTGAGCTTGAGCGCCCCCTCCATCGCGATCGGGTAGTGCAGGCCGCGGCCGAGGAACAGTGCGTTCTCGCGGCGGGCGAAGTCTTCGGACCAGGCGATGATCTGCGGCTCCAGCGCCAGCACGCCGTGCAGCGCAGCCGGCAGGTGGCGCAGGTTGGTCAGCGCCTTGGCCTCGGCCTCTTCGGTCAGCAGGCCGCGGGTCTTGGCCAGCGACAGCGTCAGCATGTAGAGCGCTGCCAGCTGCGTGGTGAAGGCCTTGGTCGAGGCCACGCCGATCTCGGTGCCGGCGCGGGTCAGGAAGCGCAGTTCGGTCTCGCGCACCATGGCGCTGGTGGCGACGTTGCAGACCGCCAGCGTATGGACGTGGCCCAGCGCGCGGGCATGGCGCAGCGCGGCCATGGTGTCGGCGGTTTCACCCGATTGCGAGATCACCACCACCAGCGCGCGCGGGTTGGGCACGGTGTCGCGGTAGCGGTATTCGCTGGCGACCTCGACCTGGGTCGGGATCCTGGCGATGCTTTCGAGCCAGTACTTGGCGGTGCAGCCGGAATAGTAGCTGGTGCCGCAGGCCAGGATCAGCACGCTGTCGATGCCGGCGAAGACCTCGGCGGCGTTGTCGCCGAACAGGTCCGGCGACAGGCCTTCGACGCCCTCGAGCGTGTCGCCCAGCGCGCGCGGCTGCTCGAAGATTTCCTTCTGCATGAAGTGGCGGTACGGGCCCAGGTCCACCGACGCGGCATGGGCTTCGACCACGCGCGCTTCGCGCTCGACCGGGTGGTCGTTAACGTCGTGGATGGTCACGCCGTCCAGCGTGATCTCGACCACATCGCCCTCTTCGAGGTAGATGATGCGGTTGGCGGTGCCGGCCACGGCCAGCGCGTCGGACGCCAGGAAGGACTCGTTCTCGCCCAGCGCCACCACCAGCGGCGAGCCGGCGCGCGCGCCGACCACGCGGCCGGGCTGGTCCTTGGCGAACACCGCGATGGCGTAGGCGCCGTGCAGGCGCTTGGTGACCGCGCGTACCGAGGCGAACAGGTCGCCGCGGGTGGCGCTGCTGGGATAGCTGTAGGCCTGGTGGATCAGGTGGGCGACCACCTCGGTATCGGTCTGCGACTCGAAGCCGTAGCCGACCGCGCGCAGTTCTTCGCGCAGCGGCTCGTAGTTCTCGATGATGCCGTTGTGTACCAGCGCGATGGTTTCGCCCGAGAGGTGCGGGTGGGCGTTGACGGTGTCGGGCTTGCCATGCGTGGCCCAGCGCGTATGCGCCACGCCGGTGAAACCGGACAGGCCCGATGCCTGCGTCTGCGCGTCGAGGTCGGCGACGCGCGACACGGTGCGCGCGCGCTCGACCGCATCGTCGCGCACGACGGCGACGCCGCACGAGTCATAGCCGCGATACTCCAGGCGGCGCAACCCTTCGATCAGGACCGGAACGATGTTGCGCGTGGAAACCGCGCCGACGATGCCACACATGCTGAACCCCCGTTTGCTGGCGCCTGCCCTCTGGCCACTGGCGCCGGTATGAATCCTGTGGTGCCGCCCGGTGCAGGCGGCCCCTGGTGCTTACTGCTTCGGCTGCTTGACCGGACGCTGCCAGGCGTCGATGGTCAGCTGCTTGGCCCGCGACAGCGTCAGCTTGTCGGCCGGGGCCTCCTTGGTGAGCGTGGTGCCGGCGCCCAGCGTGGCGCCGCGGCGCACCGTCACCGGCGCCACCAGCTGCGTGTCGGAGCCGATGAAGACATCGTCCTCGATCACGGTGCGGTGCTTGTTCACCCCGTCATAGTTGCAGGTGATGGTACCCGCGCCAATATTGACGCGCGACCCCACCGTGGCGTCGCCCACATAAGCCAGGTGGTTGGCCTTGCTGTGTGCCGCCACCTGTGCATTCTTGACCTCGACGAAGTTGCCGATATGCACGTCCTCGCCCAGCTCGGTGCCGGGGCGCAGGCGCGCGTACGGCCCGATGCGGCCCGCGGGCCCGATGCTGGCCTCATCGACATGGCAGAACGGGTGCACCTGCGCGCCGGCGCCGACGGTGCTGTTGCGGACCACGCAATGGGCCCCGATGCGCACGCCGTCGTCGAGGTGCACGCGGCCTTCGAACACGCAGCCGACGTCGATGGTGACATCGCGCCCGCAGGTGAGCTCGCCGCGCACGTCGATGCGGGCCGGGTCCAGCAGCGTCACGCCGGCTTCGAGCAGGCGCCGGGCCTGGTTGCCCTGGTGGATGCGCTCGACCTCGGCCAGCTGCAGCTTGCTGTTGACGCCCAGCGTCTCCCAGACTGCCGCAGGCTGGGCCGAGACCGTCTCGACGCCGTCGGCGACGGCGCGCTCGACCGTATCGGTCAGGTAATACTCGCCCTGGGCATTGTCGTTGCGTAGCGTCGACAGCCACTTGCGCAGGTGGCCGGTCGGGCACACGATGATGCCGGTGTTGATTTCGCGGATGGCCTTCTCGGCTTCGCTCGCGTCCTTCTGCTCGACGATGCGGACGATGCTGCCCGCCGCGTCGCGCACGATGCGGCCATAGCCGGTCGGGTCGGGCATCTCCACGGTGAGGACGCCAAAGCGCTGCGCGCCGGCCTCGGCCACCAGTGCCTGCAGCGTCGCCGCGCTGGTGAGCGGCACGTCACCGTAGAGAACCAACGTAGGCTGGTTGTCGTCCAACAAGGGAAGTGCCTGCATCACCGCATGGCCCGTGCCCAGTTGCTGGGGCTGCTCGGCGAAGGCGACATCGTCAGCGGCCACCGCCTCGCGCACGCGCGCGGCGCCGTGGCCGACCACGACCACCAGCCGCGACGGCGACAGCGCACGGGCCGTATCCAGGACGTGCGCGAGCATGGGCCGCCCGGCTACCGGGTGCAGCACCTTGGGCAAATCGGAATACATCCGCTTGCCCATGCCCGCGGCGAGAATGACGATATTCACAAGGAGACCCCTAAGTGAGTGTGTCCGAAAATATTCTGGAAAACGCCGGGCGGATATTGGGCCCGGTGTTTGGCAAGGGGCGCCGCCGGGGCTGGCAAAAGCTTGCCGCCAGGCCTGCGCATCTTCCCGCAAACCCTTGCCAGGACTTGGCTGGCGGGCAGCGAGCGAGCCCGGTTCCAATGCGCGGCGATTTTAACATGGCGCATTCTGCCCAACCGACCGAGGTTTCCGAATTTCACAATTGCTGGGCCCGGCGCATTTTGGTGATTGTGGGCGCCGCGGCCCTGTGCGCGTGCAGCGCCATGAAGCTCGGTTACCAGCAGGGCGACCGCCTGGCGTACTGGTGGATCGACAATTATGTCGACGTCAGCACGGCCCAGGAGCCGCTCACGCGCGAGGCGATCGCGCGCTTCTTTGCCTGGCACCGCAAGGCGCAGCTGCCGGAAATCGCCAACCTGCTGCAGGAGGCCAAGGCCGACGTGGGCCAGTCGGTCACGCCGGCGAAGGTCGCGCACTTCCAGGACGCCTCGCAGGAACTGGCGCGCCGCTCCTTCGAGCAGGCCATGCCCGACATGGCCGACTTCCTGCTGACGCTGACGCCCGAGCAGATCGCCCGCATGGAAAAGAAGTTTGCCGAAGGCAACGCCAAGTACCGCAAGAAATTCCTCAACGCTGACCCGGCCGAGCGCGAGGAAGCGCGCTTCGACAAGGTGATGGAGTACGCGCGCCTGGTCTACGGCGGCTTCTCTCCCGAGCAGGAGAAGGCGATCCGCGTCAAGGTCGGTCCGGTGGTGCAGAATGCCGAGGCGCGCTATGCCGAGCGCGTCGCGCGCCAGCAGGAATGGATCAAGATGGTGCGCTTCGTGCAGGCCACCCAGCCGCCCAAGGCGCAGGTGATCGACCTGCTGCGGCGCTTCCGCGAATACTGGCAGAACCCCCCTGCCCGGCACGCCGCCAGCCACGAAGCCGGCAACAGCGCCGGCATCGCGCTGACCGTGGCGATCGCCAACCTGACCACGCCGCAGCAGAAGGCACATGCGCAGGATCGCTTCCAGAAGTGGATCGACGACACGCATGCACTGATGCGCGAGAAGGCGAATGCGCCGGTGCAGTCGGCGGCGGCGAACTGACGCCGCATCGTCCGACGCAAAAACGCCCGCGCAAGCGGGCGTTCTACCATCCGGGTGCCGCAGGACTTACTGCGTGCCAGCCGGCTCCGCCGCGGGCGTGCGCTCGAAGCGCACGAACTCCATGCGGTTTTCGTCCAGGCTGCCGGCAAACGTCAGCGGCTGCTGCTGGAACGTGGTTTCACCGAACAGCGAGGCCTCGTCGACCTTGGCCAGGCCGGTCGCGAGACCGGTGAACGGGAACAGCTCGGTATCCGCCAGGTGCGACGGCACCACGTTGCGCAGCGCCGAGAAGATATTGTCGATGCGGCCCGGGTTCTGCCGCTCCCACTCCTGCAGCATCTCGCTGACCTTCTTGCGCTGCAGGTTTTCCTGCGAGCCGCACAGGTTGCACGGGATGATCGGGAATTCCATCGCGCGCGCGTACGACGCGATGTCCTTCTCCGAGCAGTACGCCAGCGGGCGGATCACGATGTGCGCGCCGTCGTCGGTGGCCAGCTTGGGCGGCATCGCCTTCATCTTGCCGCCGAAGAACATGTTCAGGAAGAAGGTGTTGACGATGTCGTCGCGGTGATGGCCCAGCGCAATCTTGTTGGCGCCCAGCTCCTTGGCGGTGCGGTAGATCACGCCACGGCGCAGGCGCGAGCACAGCGAGCAGGTGGTCTTGCCCTCGGGCACCTTCTCCTTGACGATCGAGTACGTGTCCGCCTCGACGATCACATATTCCACGCCGACCGACTTCAGGTATTCCGGCAGGATGTGTTCCGGGAAGCCGGGCTGCTTCTGGTCCAGGTTCATCGCGATCAGCTTGAACTTGATCGGCGCGCGCTTCTGCAGCGCCATCAGGACCGACAGCATGGTGTACGAGTCCTTGCCGCCACTCATGCAGACCAGCACGGTGTCGCCGTCCTCGATCATGCCGAAGTCGCCGATGGCCTTGCCGGTTTGCGATTGCAGCCTCGTCTCGAGGCGATAGAAGTTGTTCGAGTGGCTCATGGAGCATCCTGTTGCGTGGCGCCCGCCGGATGGAATGGCCGGCGCGGCGCGAGGGGCAACATTTTACTTTACGCGCCGGTCAGCTGCAGCGGGCGCCGCGGGACCGCTCAGGCCTGCTTGATATGGAACACCTCGACCCCGACCGAATCGCAATCCGGGTACACGTCGGGCTTCTCGGTCGACACGCGCACGGCGCGCACCTTGGGATGCTTCAGCATGGCGCGCGCGACGTCGTCGCACAGCGTTTCCTGCAGGTGCACGTGGCCCTGCGCCATGCGCGCGGCGACGGTGTTGCGCATGAAGTCGTAGTCGACCACTTCGTCGAGCTTGTCGGCCTGCGGCGTGCATTCCTCCAGCGGCACGAACAGGTCGATATTGATCAGCACGCGCTGCTCGCCCTTCTTCTCGAATTCGTGCACGCCGATATTGATCTGGACTTCGTAGTTGCGCAGGAACATGCGTCGGCAGTCCTGCAGGCTGGGATGGGAAAGGGCGGCGAGCATGGTCATGGCGGGAAACGAAAAGGGGAAGTGTAAGGCGGGGTGCCGCGCCGGTCAGGCGCGGCCGATGATGCAGGTCATTCGGTCAGGAACATCACGTCGCGCGCCAGCGGCATCAGGTGCTGGCCGCCGTCGACGTACAGCGTGGTGCCGGTCACGGCGCGCGCCTGCGCCAGGTAGGCCACCGCCTGGGCGATGTCCTCGGGCGTGGACGACTGGCCCAGCGGCGTCACGCGATGGGCGCGGCGGAAGCTCTGCTCCGACTGCTCGCCCGACACCAGCGTGATGCCCGGGGCCACGCCCACCACGCGCAGGCGCGGCGCCAGCGCCTGCGCCAGCTGCACCGTGGCGGTCTGCAGCGCGGCCTTGGACAGCGTGTACGACAGGAAATCCGGGTTCAGGTTGTCGAGCTTCTGGTCGAGCAGGTTGATCACCACGCCGCGAGGTTCGACCGACTTCTCGGCGGACTTGCCGGCGCCATCCGGGCCTGCGGCTGCGGCCAGCGCCTTGTGCAGTTCGCGCGCCAGCAGCAGCGGCGCGGCCACGTTGGTGCGCATATGCGTATCGAGCGACGCATACGAAAAACTGGTTGCGACGTCGTACTGGAACAGCGAGGCGTTGTTGACGAGGCAGGTCGGCACGCCCAGCGCGGCGGTGCAGTCGGCCACCAGCCGGCTGGTGGCGGCCTCGTCGGCGAGGTCGGCGCGCAGCACCGCGGCGCGGCGGCCGAGCGCGCGGATCTGCGTGGCCAGCGCTTCGGCCTCGTCGACCGAGCGATGGCAGTGCACGGCCACGTCCCAGCCCTGCGCCGCCAGTTCCAGCGCGATGGCGCGGCCCACGCGGCGCGCGCCGCCGGTCACGAGCGCCACACCGCGGGCGGCGGACTGGCCAGCGGCCTGGCTGGCGGGTTGACTGGCGGAGGTATCGGATGCGGGCATTGCTACAATCGCAGGATGCAGAAAGCCGCTAGTTTACCCCTTCCCCCCGCCGACGCGCAGGCCGCTTCCGATACCCTTACGGCCCGTATTGGCGAATCGATCGATGCGGCCGGCGGCTGGATCGGCTTCGACCGCTACATGGCGCAGGCGCTGTACGCGCCCGGCCTGGGCTATTACAGCGGCGGCTCGGCCAAGTTCGGGCGCGATGCCCGCGACGGCAGCGACTTCATCACCGCCCCCGAGCTCAGCCCGTTCTTCGCCCGCACGCTGGCGCGCCAGTTCGCGCCGCTGCTGGCGCAGGGGATGCCGCGGCTGCTGGAATTCGGCGCCGGCACCGGCCGGCTGGCGGCAGACCTGCTGCTGGGGCTGGAACAGGAAGGCCAGTTGCCCGACACCTACGCCATCGTCGAACTGTCGGGCGAGCTGCGCGCGCGCCAGCAGGACACGCTGGCCCGGCGCGCGCCGCACCTGGCCGAGCGCGTCACCTGGCTCGATACGCTGCCGGCCGCCTTTGAAGGCGTGATCGTCGGCAATGAAGTGCTGGATGCGATGCCGGTGCAGCTGTACGCGCGCCGCGACGGCTTCTGGCATGAGCGCGGCGTGGCGCGCGCCGCGCCGCAGGCCGATGGCGGCGCGCCCGCGTTCCGCTTCGAGGACCGGCCGCTGGCCGATGCCGACGTGCCGGCGGCGCTGCGCGCCATCCCCGGCGACCACGACCTCGTCACCGAGACCCATGCCGAGGCCGAGGGCTTTACGCGCGCGGTCGGCGCCATGCTGGCGCGCGGCGCGGCCTTCTTCATCGACTACGGCTTTCCCGGCAGCGAGTACTACCACCCGCAGCGCGCCGGCGGCACGCTGATGTGCCACTACCGCCATCATGCCCACCCGGATCCGTTCCTGTACCCCGGCCTGCAGGACATCACCGCGCACGTCAATTTCAGCGGCATCGCGCACGCCGCGGTGGAATCAGGGCTGACCGTGGCGGGCTTCGCCTCGCAGGCGCGCTTCCTGATGAATGCCGGCATCACCGAGCTGCTGATGGCGCTGGACCCGTCCGACGCGCGCGCCTTCCTGCCGCAGGCCAATGCGGTGCAGAAGCTGCTGTCCGAGGCCGAGATGGGCGAACTGTTCAAGGTGATCGCGCTCACGCGCGGGCTCGACCGCGGACTGGAAGACAGCGAGCCGCTGGCCGGCTTTGCCCGCGGCGACCGCTGCCACGCCTTGTAACGGCACCGGAGCCGCCATGCTGCGCTGGACCCTGACCATCTTTCTGAGCGTGATCATCCTGTCCGCGGCGCTGCCGTGGCTGCAGAAGGTCGGCCTCGGCCGGCTGCCCGGCGACGTGCGCTTCCGCGTGTTCGGGCGCGAGTTCGTGCTGCCGTTCGCGTCGACGATCCTGATCTCGCTGATTGCGCTGGTGATCGGCAAGCTGCTGTAGGGCCTGCGCCAGCCTGCCCCGGGCCGGCTCAGGCGCCGTCCGGCTGCGCCCCGAGCCGCTGCGCCACCGCCGCCACCCGCGCGGCATGCACCTGGTCCTTGATCTGCGCCACGTCGTCCGCGCAGGCGCGCGCGATGGCGCCCGCATCGACCGACGCCGCGGCTTCGCGCGCCGCCAAGAGGCGCGCGGCCTGCGGGTAGGCGCTGTGCTCGAAACCCTTGCGCCCGCGCTTGTCGGCCTCGCAGGCCAGCAGCGCCTGGGCGAAGCGCGCGGGCTTGCGCAGCGCGTCGCAGCGTTCCAGCAGCCGCACCACGGCGGCAGCGTTGAACTCCAGCGAGCGGTGTATGTTGCCGTGCTCGCGCGCCACCACCAGTGCCAGGTCGCGGCATTCATTGGGCACGCGCAGGCGCGCGCAGACCTGTTCCAGCAGCTTGACGCTGCGCAGCTCGTGGCCGATATGGCGCGGCAGCACGTCCGCGGGCGTGGTGCCCTTGCCCAGGTCATGCACCAGCGCGGCAAAGCGCACCGGCAGCGGCGCATCGAGCGCCGCGGCGCAGTCGATCACCATCATCACGTGCACGCCGGTATCGACCTCGGGGTGGAAGTCGGCGCGCTGCGGCACGCCCCACAGCCGCTCCAGCTCGGGCAGCAGCCGCGCCAGCGCGCCGCATTCGCGCAGCACCTCGAACATCCGCGACGGCCGTGCCTCCATCAGCCCGCGCGCCAGCTCCTGCCAGACACGCTCGGGCACCAGCGCATCGACCTCGCCCGCGGCCACCATCTCGCGCATCAGGCGCATGGTCTCGGCGGCAACGTTGAAGTCGTGGAAGCGCGCGGCAAAGCGCGCCAGCCGCAGGATGCGCACCGGATCTTCGGCAAAGGCATCGGAGACATGGCGGAACAGGCGCGCGGCGAGGTCGCGCTGGCCGCCGTGCGGATCGATCACGGGCCCGCTCAGGTTGCCGTCGGCATCGACCGCGCGCGCCATCGCGTTGATGGTCAGGTCGCGCCGGACCAGGTCGTCTTCCAGCGTGACGTCGGGCTCGCAGTAGAAGGCAAAGCCCTTGTAGCCCATCGCGGTCTTGCGCTCGGTGCGGGCCAGCGCGTATTCCTCCTGCGTGCGCGGATGCAGGAACACCGGGAAATCCTTGCCCACCGGGCGGTAGCCGGCGGCTTCCATCTCCGCCGGGGTCGCGCCGACGACCACGTAGTCGCGGTCCTGGCTGGGCTTGCCCAGCAGTTCGTCGCGGATCGCGCCGCCCACGGCATACACCTGCATGGTTGTGGCCTTTTCATGCGCCGGCACAGGCCAACCGGTTGTGGCCCGGCGCCGGCGTGATTGCTAGTGGGTGACGATTATCGCATCGGCACGGTCCGGGGCCAGCCGGTACGGCTCGTCGTCGGCCAGGAAGTCGCGCTCCTCGCGCGCGCCGGCAATCCATTGCTGCATCGCCGGCAGGCCCAGCATGAAATCGGCATAGGCCTTGGCGTCTTCGCGGTCGTCCGGCAGGTGGATGCCATAGGTGGCGAAGCGGCTCACCACCGGCGCATAGAACGCATCGGCGACGGTGAAGGTGCCGAACAGGAACGGCCCGCGCGCCGCATGCTGCTTGCGCAGCCCGTCCCAGATCGCGGCGATGCGCTCGACCTCGCGCTGCACCGCCACGTTCCAGCCGCGCCCGGGCAGCACCGCGGTCACGTTCATCGGCAACTGGTTGCGCACGTTGGTGAAGCCCGAATGCATCTCGGCGCAGATCGCGCGCGCGACCGCGCGCTCGGCGGGGTCGGCCGGCCACAGCTGCTGCTCGGGGAAGCGCTCGGCCACGTATTCGGAAATCGCCAGCGAATCCCACACGGTGACGTCGCCGTCGACCAGCACCGGCACCTTGCCCGCGGGCGAGTAGCGGGCGATCTCGGCGGCGAAGCTGCCGGTGAACAGGCGCACCTGCACTTCCTCGAAATCAATGCCGGCCTGGCGCAGCAGCAGCCAGGGGCGCAGCGACCAGGAGGAATAGTTCTTGTTGCCGATGACGAGCTTCATCGTGAGGTCCTTGGGGGAGGAAACGGAGGGAGAGACGGCACGGAGCGGGCCGCGATCCATGGGCCGCGATCCGCGTCGCGGCCCCGGGGCACGGCGTGGCCGCAGAGCGTCGGACCAGTCATTTTGCCAGCGCGGCCGCCCGCGTCAAAGTGAATTGCGCTCGCAACCGATATGAAATCCGGTCACATAGACGGCCCCGCCGGTGTGCCCTCAGCGGTGCACGCTGGCGCGCATGTGGGTCAGCGCGGCATCGCGGTTGCGCCCCGACAGCGCGTCGGTCATGACGGCCTCCAGGTGCACGGGATGCAGGTTCAGCTCCGGCGCCAGCGGGCGCTCCAGCACATTGTCGAGCTGCATCGAATCCAGGTTGTCGCGCGACAGCAGCGGCTCGCCCGGCATATGCTCCATGACCGCGGCCTGCACCCGCGCCAGCGCATCGGGCAGCGCGATCACCGGGCGCGGATGGCCCGAGGCGCGCCCGGCAAAGCGCACCAGTTCTTCCAGCGTATAGACCTGCGGCCCGCCCAGCTCATAGCCGTGGCCGATGGTGGCCGGGTTCACCATGGCGTTCAGGTAGGCCTGCACCACGTCCTGCACGAACACCGGCTGGAAGCGCGCATGCGCGCACGCCAGCGGCACCACCGGCGCCAGCTGCTGCATATGGGCGAACAGGTTGAGGAAATGGTCGTCGGGGCCGAACACCACCGAGGGCCGGAAGATGGTCCAGTCGAGCCCGCTGGCGCGCACGATGCGCTCGCCGTCGCCCTTGCTGCGCAGGTACATCGACGGCCCGTTGCTGTCGGCGCCGAGCGCGCTCATATGCAACAGCCGGCGCACGCCCGTCGACAGGCACGACGCCACGATCTGCCGCACCAGTTCCACATGCGCGCTGGCAAAGGCCTCGCCGTAGGGATCGGCGCGCTCGCCGTGCAGAACCCCCACCAGGTTGACGACGATGCCGTCGACGCCGAGCGAGCCGATCGCGTCGTCGAGCGCGGCATTGTCGGCCAGGCCCAGTTCCACCACCTCGACGCGCGGCAGCAGCAGCAGGTGCTGCGCATGCTCGACATTGCGCGTGCCGACCACGATGCGGTCCGGGGCGATGGGGGAATCGGGATTGGCGCCGGGTTCCAGCGGCGCGCCCGAGGCCGAGGCGGCGCCGGCCAGGCGCGAGACGAGATGGCTGCCGATAAAGCCGGCGCCACCGATGACGAGGACGTTGCTGGTCTGCATGTTGCCTCCGTGCCAGGAAAGAAGCA
Organism: Cupriavidus phytorum; assembly: GCF_003254285.1. Taxonomy (NCBI): domain Bacteria; kingdom Pseudomonadati; phylum Pseudomonadota; class Betaproteobacteria; order Burkholderiales; family Burkholderiaceae; genus Cupriavidus; species Cupriavidus phytorum. Next base: position 67,744 of record NZ_QKZN01000017.1, on the reverse strand, counting down.
CGCCGCGGCACCCGCGCCAGCCCGGGCCCGCGGCGTTACGCCGGCAGGCCCGTCTTGCCTGCCCCATGCCGGGGCAGGCGGACCAGAAAAGACGACTTCAGGGCAGGCTGGTGGTGGTCACCGCCGACGGCGCGACCGTGCCCAGGCGCGACTTCAGCGACTGCGGCCGGCCACTCATCAATGCAGCATAGTACGTAGCGTTGGAAAGCACATTCTTCACATAGCCGCGCGTTTCGTTGAACGGGATGGTCTCTGCAAAGATCGCGCCTTCCACCGGCCGCGCCAGCGTGCTGCGCCAGGCCTTGGGCCGGCCCGGGCCGGCGTTGTACGCGGCCGAGGCCAGCGTCCAGGAGCTGTCCAGGTCGGTCAGCACCATGTTCAGGTAGTTGGTGCCCAACTGGATGTTGATGGTGGGATCGCCCATCATCGACGGCGAAAAGTCACTCATGCCGATCTTGCGCGCCACGTATCTGGCCGTAGCCGGCATCACCTGCATCAGGCCATGCGCCCCCGCCGACGAGCGCGCATTCATGATGAAGCGCGATTCCTGGCGGATCAGGCCGTACACCCATGCCATGTCGAGCCCGACCTCGTCGGTGGCGCGCTGCATGATGTCGCGGTACGGCATCAGGAAGCGCAGCGCGAAGTCATGCTCGTTGCGGGTGCGGTCGGCCGAGTTGACGGTGCGGTCGAGCAATTCGAGGCGGCGCGCATATTCGGCCGCGGCCAGCAGCTCGCGGTCGCTCATGTTGCGCAGCTCCCAGTTCCACTCGCGGTTGCCCTCGAAGCGCAGGTTCATGGCGTAGAACTTCTGGGCGCGCTGAAAACCGGGGCGCGCGCGCATCGCCATGGCCTCGGCGTCGCTGACGGTGGTGCGCGGCGGCAGCGTGATGCGGTTGCCCAGTTCCTCGCTGGCCAGCTGGCCGTAGAAATTGAACTGGCCGGCAATCTGCTGGAAGTTCTGCTGGGCCTCGGTGTCGCGGCCGTCGGCCTTGAGCGCGCGGCCGTACCAATAGGTCCAGGCCGGGTCCTTGGCGCGCAGCTCCGGGCGCATCAGCTCGACCGCCTGGCGCACCTGCTTCCAGTCGCCCTGGCGCAGCGCGGCGCGCACGCGCCATTCCTGGGTGTCGTCGGACAGCCACTGGTTGCCGCCCAGGTCCATCTGGCGGCGGTAGTAGCCGGCCGCCTCGGGCAGCAGCTTCTTGGCCGCGAACTGGCCGATCACGCCCCACGCCGCGCCCTGCTCGTCGCGCGACAGCGTGCCTTGGGCCGTGGCCAGGTAGGCCGCCGCCTGCGACGGGTCGGAGCGCGCCATCTTGACGATGGTGGCCAGGGTGTCGCCGTCCACGCGCGCGTCGGGCAGAAGCGCGGCGATCTTGCCGGCCAGCGTGACGTAGTTCTGCTCCAGCGCCAGGCGCGACTGGAAGGCCACGTCGCTGCGCTGGATCTGCTGGCTTTGCACCAGGTAGCCGATCAGGTCGACGCAGCCTTCGCCGTAGTATCTGGGGTCGCTCAGCACGTTGCGCGCATCGGCGGCCACGTTCTGGCCCTTGAGCGCGCGCGACAGCAGCGCATAGCACTCGACCTGGGTATCGTCCTTGAGCGCGAACTGCGGGTATTCGACATCGAAATTGGCCCAGTCACGCTTCTTGCCCAGCACCAGCAGCCAGTCATTGCGCATGCGGTCGGCAATCGCGTCGCCCTTGTAGCGCTGCAGGAACACGCGCACCTGGTCGTCCGGCGCATCGATGCGGGCCAGGCCGCTGGCGTCGAACAGCTGCGGCTTGATGCGGAAGTACTCGACATAGGACGGCACCGGGTAGTCCACCAGCGTGGCCGAGATCGCGTAGGCGCGTTCGACGTCGTTCTTGCGTGCGGCTTCGCGCAGCGCGGTGAAGGCCTCGTCGGGATCGCTGGGGATTACCGTCGAGGGCGCGCGCGTGACCGCCTGCGGGCGCTTCTGCGCGTGGACGGGCGTGACAAGCAATGCACATGCAAGCGCGATCGAGGCGGCCCGCCCTGCACGCTGCAGATATACTCCCTTCAGCATTCTTCTTCCTTGTCGATGACGGAGGCCCGCGCCTGCACCGTGTGCCGAGAACCGCGGCGCCGCCGTCCGTGTTGGTTCGGACGAGGGCATTATCCCACGCCATGTCTTCCATTCCTGCGACTAGACCCACCCCCGGCCCCATCCCTGCCGACCAGCGCCGCGCACTGCGCGCGCAACTGCTGGCGCAGCGCGCCGCCCTGCCCGCGCGCGCCGCAGCCGATGCCCGCATCGCCGCCGCGCTGTCCGAATTGCTGGCGGGCCTGGCGGTGCGCTGCCTGGGCTTCTACTGGCCGATCCAGCAGGAGTTCGACGCGCGCTCCGCGGTGACGCAGTGGCTCGCCGCCGTGCCCGGCCGCCATGCCGCGCTGCCCTCGGTCAGCCGCCCCGGCGCGCCGCTGGATTTCCACCTGTGGACGCCGGATACGCCCATGGCCACCGGCCACTACGGCATCCCGGTGCCCGACGGCACCGAGGCCGCCATGCCGGATGCGCTGATCATTCCCTGTGTCGGTTTCAGCCCGGACAAGTTCCGCCTGGGCTACGGCGGTGGTTTCTACGACCGCACCCTGGCGGCGATGGCGCAACCGCCGGTCGCCATCGGCATCGGCTACGACGCCTGCCGCATCGCGCTGCAGGCGCAGCCGCACGACATCGCCATGGACTGGATCGTGACGGAGTCGGGCGCGTTCTAGTCCGGAGCGGGCCCGGCGCCCTGCACCAGCTCGTCGACCAGCGCGCGCATGCAGCGCCAGTGCGAACCTTCCCAGAACACCCGCAGGCAGCGGTCGCAGGTGACGAAGCTGCGATGGCGCGCGAGCACGCCGTCCGGCACGCGTCCGGCCGCGCCGGCCGGATCCAGCGCGCGCAGCGGCGCATTGCAGTCCAGGCACAGCGAAAACGGCCGGGCGCTGCGCGCCAGGTCCAGCCGCGCGAAGATCTCGCGCACCTGCTGGCGCGACTTGAGCGCGCGCACATAGCAGCCGTGCGTGATGCCGCGCCGCTTGAGCAGCTCGCGGTCGCGCGTCAGCACGATGCGGCCCTCGTCGACCGCGATGCGCTCGATCTTGCTGTCTTCGAAATGGTTGTCGTAGAGCGTGTCGAAGCCGGTCATGCGCAGCAGATGCGCCAGTCCGCCCAGGTGGGCATCGGCGACAAAGCGCATCACGCGCAGCGGCTGCTCGCGTACCCGCAGCAGCGGCGACACGTCGATCCGCTCGAACTTGGGATAGACCGAGACCCGGTCGCCATCACGCAGCTGCCGCTCGAATCCGCTCGACTCGCCGTTGACCAGGATCAGCTCGACCTCGGTATGCGGCACGCCCAGCGCCTCGATCATGTGCTTGACCGTGGCCGCGCGCGCACACACGCACGCCAGGTCGCGCCGGCGCTGGTCCGGCGCGAGGAAGTCGTTCAGTTCCTCGTAGAAGCGGAAGGTGGCGGTGACCATGGAGGCGAGTATGGCACCGATCGGGTAGAGCGTGGCAGCACCGTACACGCTTGCAGTAAGCTCCCCTCTCCCGCGCGCGGGAGAGGGGAGCAAACCCTTGGCAGTCGAACTGCCTACGCATTCCCCAGCCGCAGCGCCGCCTCCACCGCCAGCTTGGCCCACGGCGTCATCGCCGCCGGCGACTCCAGCGCCGCGGGCGGCAGGCTGAGGTAGTGGCGCATGGTGACCTCGCGCTTGGCGCCCTGATAGCGGAACGGCTCGCTGCCCTCGGCCTCGAACCTGGCGCGCGTGGCTTCGTCCGCCTTCAGGTAGCAGGTGCCGCCCGACACCAGCGCGAACATCAGCCCGTCGTAGAACAGGCCGTGGCCGCCGAACATCCGTTTCGCCGTCACCGGGCCGATGCGCGCCGCCAGCGGCCCCATCAGTTCGAGCAGGTGTTCGATGAAAGGGTCGGGGCGGCGCGTGGCCATTGCCGGATTACAGCTTCAGCCGCTGCCAGATCGCCTTGGTCGCGCCGGCCGCGTTGAGCGTATAGAAATGCAGCCCCGGCACGCCCGCGGCCAGCAGCCGCTCGCACAGCGCGGTGACCACGTCCAGCCCGAAGGCGCGGATCGACTCGCGGTCGTCGCCGAAGCTCTCCAGCCGCTTGGCCACCCAGCGCGGCACTTCGGCGCCGCACATCTCCGAGAAGCGCATCAGCTGCGAGTAGTTGGTGATCGGCATGATGCCCGGCACGATCGGCACCTCGACGCCGAGCGCGCGCACATCGTCGACGAAGCGGAAATACGCGTCGGCGTTGTAGAAGTACTGCGTGATCGCCGAGTCGGCGCCAGCCCTGACCTTGCGCACGAAGTTGTCGAGATCATGGCGCGGCGATTTCGCCTGCGGGTGGTATTCGGGGTACGCCGCGACTTCGATATTGAACCAGTCGCCGGTCTCGGCGCGGATGAACTCGACCAGCTCGTTGGCGTAGCGGAACTCGCCGATCTCGCCCATGCCCGACGGCATGTCGCCGCGCAGCGCGACGATATGGCGGATGCCGCCGTCGCGGTACTGCTGCAGGATCGCGCGGATGCTTTCGCGCGACGAGCCCACGCACGACAGGTGCGGCGCGGCCTCGATGCCTTCGCGCTGGATTTCCAGCACGGCGTCGAGCGTGCCCTGCTGCGTGGTGCCGCCGGCGCCGAACGTCACCGAGATGTACTTGGGCTTGAGCGGTGCCAGCTGCGCGCGCGTGTTGCGCAGCTTCTCGGTGCCCTCCGCCGTCTTGGGCGGGAAGAATTCAAAGCTGAAGTAGCGGTCTTGCATGATGGTGGCGCGCCGCGTTGCCGCCGCGCGCGGAATAAGGTCAGTCGTCGCGGTTGCCCAGCAGCAGGCTGGCCAGCAGCCACGAGATCACGCTGTACAGGATCGAGCCCAGCAAGGCCGCCCAGAAGCCGCCGACGGTAAAGCCCGACAGCAGGTTGCCGACGAACAGGAACAGCAGCGCGTTGATGACGAAGATAAACAGCCCCAGCGTCAGCAGCGTGACCGGCAGCGTCAGGATCACCAGGATCGGACGGATCAGCGTATTGACCAGGCCCAGCACCAGCGCCGCCAGCATCGCCGAGCCAAAGCTCTTGATGTGGATCGACGGGATGATGTACGGCAACACGAACAGCGCGACGGCGTTGATGATCCAGACGACCAGTAGTCTCATGACGGTTCCTTGGTTGGCTCAATAGCGGGGGCTGCTTCCCTCTCCCGCAAGCGGGAGAGGGAAGTTCCTACCTTCCTGCGCGCATCAATAGCGGTAGTGATCCGCCTTGTACGGGCCTTCCTTCTTCACGCCGATGTATGCGGCCTGCTGCTCGGTCAGCTCGGTCAGCTGCGCGTTCAGCTTGCGCAGCTGCAGGCGCGCGACCTTCTCGTCCAGGTGCTTGGGCAGCGTGTAGACGCCGACCGGGTACTTGCCGCTGTCGCGCTCCTGCCAGAGCTCGATCTGCGCGATGGTCTGGTTGGCGAACGAGCTGCTCATCACGTACGACGGGTGGCCGGTGGCGCAGCCCAGGTTCACCAGGCGGCCCTTGGCCAGGATGATCAGCTTCTTGCCGTCGGGGAATTTCACATGGTCGACCTGCGGCTTGATCTCGTCCCACTCGTACTTCTCGATCGAGGCGATGTCGATCTCGTTGTCGAAGTGGCCGATATTGCAGACGATGGCCTGGTCCTTCATCTTCGCCATGTGCTCATGGGTGATGACGTGGTAGTTGCCGGTGCAGGTGACGAAGATATCGCCATGCTCGGCGGCGTAGTCCATGGTGACCACGCGGTAGCCTTCCATCGCGGCCTGCAGCGCGCAGATCGGATCGATCTCGGTGACCCACACCTGCGCCGACAGCGCGCGCAGTGCCTGCGCGCTGCCCTTGCCCACGTCGCCGTAGCCGGCGACCACGGCGATCTTGCCGGCGATCATCACGTCGGTGGCGCGCTTGATGCCGTCGACCAGCGATTCGCGGCAGCCGTACAGGTTGTCGAACTTGCTCTTGGTGACCGAGTCGTTGACGTTGATCGCGGGGAAGCGCAGTTCGCCCTTCTGCGCCATCTGGTACAGGCGGTGCACGCCAGTGGTGGTTTCCTCGGTCACGCCGCGGATGGCTGCCAGGTTGCGGCTGTACCAGCTGGGGTCCTTGGCCAGCTTTTCCTTGATCGCGGCGAACAGGAAGGTTTCTTCCTCGCTGCCCGGGTTGGCGATCACCGAAGCGTCCTTCTCCGCGCGCGCGCCCAGGTGCAGCAGCAGCGTGGCGTCGCCGCCGTCGTCGAGGATCATGTTGGGGGTGCCACCGTCAGACCAGTCGAAGATGCGGTGCGTGAAGTCCCAGTATTCCTTCAGCGATTCGCCCTTGAAGGCGAACACGGGCGTGCCGCCCGCGGCGATCGCGGCGGCGGCGTGGTCCTGCGTCGAGAAGATATTGCACGAGGCCCAGCGCACGTCGGCGCCCAGCGCCTTGAGCGTCTCGATCAGCACGGCGGTCTGGATCGTCATGTGCAGCGAGCCGGCGATGCGCGCGCCCTTGAGCGGCTGCGCGGCGGCGAACTCGTCGCGGATAGCCATCAGGCCGGGCATCTCGGTCTCGGCAATGGCGATTTCCTTGCGGCCCCAGCCGGCCAGGTTGATGTCGGCGACGAGGTAGTCCTGCTTCAGGTCGGTCACAGCGTTCATGTTTCACTCCCGGTGAAGAGTGGCACGCAGTTGACGAGTACGGGGATCTGGCGGGCGTGCATGGCGCTCGGGCTCATGCGAAGCACGCGGATAGGTCGACTCGCTTCCGTGCGGACCACGGATCAGCGAGCGCCGTTGAAGACAGTCCGAGCCTGGCGGATGGCTGGGGCGGCTGTGCCGCCGGCCGCGCGATGTGCTTCGCGGGCCTCCATCCGTTGCAACGCTCCTCGGAGTGGCGGTATTGTAGCGTGCCCGGAGGCCTTGCGCACCGGCCCTCCTTGATTTCCGCACAGATGATTCCAACGCCACCCCGCACCCTGACCATCGCCGGCTCCGACTCCGGCGGCGGCGCCGGCATCCAGGCCGACCTGAAGACCTTTTCCGCGCTCGGCTGCTTCGGCATGAGCGCGATCACCGCGATCACTGCGCAGAACACGCTGGGCGTGACCGGCGTGCATGCGATCCCGGCCGACATGGTGGCCGCGCAGATCGACGCGGTCGCCGGCGATATCGGCGTGGACGCGGCCAAGACCGGCATGCTGGGCACCGCCGCCATCGTCGAGGCCGTGGCCGCGGCGGCGGACCGGCACGGCATCCGCAAGCTGGTGGTGGACCCGGTGATGATCTCGACCTCGGGCGCGACGCTGTCCGACGACGCCACCACGCAGGCCATGGTGCGGCTGCTGTTCCCGCGCGCGCTGCTGGTCACGCCCAACCTGCCCGAGGCCTCCTACCTGCTGGGCCGCAGGATCGCGCGCCGCGCCGACATGGAACAGGCCGCCACCGACCTGATCGCGCTGGGCTGCCCGGCCGTGCTGCTCAAGGGCGGTCACCTGGAAGACGATGGCGCGGCGGGCGTCGCCGGCGGGCTGGACGACATGCTGATGCTCAGGGACGGAAGCGTGCGCGTGTTCACGCACCCGCGCGTCGAGACCCGCAACCTGCACGGCACCGGCTGCACGCTGGCGGCGGCGATCGCGTCGCAGCTGGCGCGCGGCGATGCGCTGGAAGCGGCGGTCGGGACCGCGCTGGATTATGTGGCGCACGCCATCGCGGCCGGCGCGGGATTGCGGCTGGGCGGCGGCAACGGTCCGCTGAACCACGCCTTCGCACCGCGCGCGCTCGGCTGAGCGGCGGGCGGTTCAGGCAGCACTCAGTTGCCGCCGCTGGACAACGGCACCAGCTTGAACGCGGCGCGCGCCACGCACACCACGTTGCCGTCGGCATCCTTCACTTCGCCCTCGCAGAACGCAATGCGCGCGCCGCGGCGCAGGCAGCGCGCTTCCAGCGTCAGCTCGCCGCGCGCGGCGGCGAGGAAATGGGTCGACATGTCGATGGTGATCACGCCGGTTTCCGTCGGCGCATGCGAGCGCGCGGCACCGCTCAGGGTGAAGTCGAGCGTCGCCATCAGCGTGCCGCCATGCACATCGCCGCGGCTGTTCACCAGCTGCGGATGCGCCGGCAGGCGCGTGCGGCAGTAGCCCTCTTCGATCAGCTCCGGCTGCAGGCCGAAATAGCGCATCAGCGGCACGTCGATGCCGAAGTAGGGCTTTTCAGGCGTGCCGGGGGCGGCGGGGATGATGGCGGGGGGCTGGGTCGACATGGTGGGCGCGGCTGGGTGGTTGGCAGGGAATGCTGCCCGACATCATAGCGGCGGGTCTTGCATCGGTTCCGGGGGCTGGGCGAATGTCGCACAAATCTTTGGCAACGCGATGACCGTCTCCAGCGGCGGTTTGCTCCCCTCTCCCAAAGGGAGAGGGGAGACAACATTTGGCTCAGAGAGTCTGCCGCATCGCCACGCGCTGCCGCAGCCCCGCCGCGCGCTGCGCCGCCAGCGCCTGCGACAGCAACGGGCACAGCTCGCTGTCCTGCAGCTGCCGGAATCCCATCGACGCATAGAACGGCGCATTCCAGCGCAGGTGCGCGAACGTGGTCAGGCCCAGCGAGCGCAGTCCGCCGGCACGCGCCCAGTCCTGCACGGTGCCGACCAGCGCGCGCCCGATGCCGCGCCGGCCATGGTCGGGATGCACGTCCATCTCCTCGAGATAGCCGCAGGCGCCATGGCGGCTGGCCAGCGCGAAGCCGGCGACTTCGCCGCCATGCTCGGCGACCCACAGGCGCCCTTCGCGCTGCGCCGCGGCCAGTGCCGCTTCAGGCGTGCTGACCAGCCGCAGCAGCGCCGGCAGGTCGCCTTCCGGGAACAGCGCGGCGGCGGCCAGCTCGATGTCCGGCAGACGCGGCAGGTCTTCCACGGCCGCCAGGCGGATGCGCGGGGCGGCCACGGCGCGCTCAGCCGGCCGGGAACAGGCTGACCAGGCGGGCCACCGCGGCCGGCACGTCGTCGGCCTCGGTGACGGCGCGCACCACCGCGGCGCTGCCGACGCCCACGGCGAGCACTTCGCGCATATTCGACGCATTGACGCCGCCGATGCCGACCAGCGACGGGATCACCGGCTGCATCAGCTTCGCATACGCACGGAAGCGCCCCATGCCCTGCGGCTGGGTCGGCATCACCTTGGTGGTGGTCGGGAAAATCGCGCCCAGCGCCAGGTAGCTGGGGCGGATCGCGGCCACGCGCAGCATCTCGGCGTAACCGTGCGTGGACACGCCCAGCCGCAGCCCGGATGCGCGGATCGCGTCGAGGTCGGCGTCGTCCAGGTCTTCCTGGCCCAGGTGGATGCCGTAGATGCCGCTGTGCGCGCCATGGGCGGCGTGATGGTCGAGCGCCGCCTGCCAGTGGTCGTTGATGAACAGGCGCGACGACGAGCCCTGCATGGCCCTGGCCGCGCGCGCAATTTCCGCGCGCACCGCGGCGGCGTCGCCGGACTTGAAGCGCAGCTGCAGCGTGGGCACGTTCAGCGGCGCCAGGCGCTCGATCCAGTCGGCGTTCGGCACCACCACGTACAGGCCCAGCGCGGGGCATGGCGCGAACGGCGCAACGGTCTGCTCGGGCGCCACCAGCGCGGCGTGGCGCACATGCGGGAAACGCGCGAAGTCGGACGGCCAGTCGGCCGAGCCCGGCGCCCAGGCGCGCGCCAGGCACAGCGCATCGTGGGCCGGGAAATGCAGCGACAGGCAGGCCAGCAGCACCGCGACGAAGGCGGGCGAATGCGGCTGGTCGCTATCCGCGGCGACCGAGAACACCCAGGTGCCCATCGGCGAGCGCACGGTGTCGATCCACTGGCCGCCTTCGCGGTCGGTCTCGATCAGCGTGGCCCCGGCTGCGGCCACGCGCGCGATGGTGTCGGCATCGGCTTCGCCGTCGGACAGCAGCACGTCGTGGGCGCCGGGCTGCGCCGGCGCGTCCTGCAGGTGCCAGGCCTGCCACGGCTTGTCGTCGACGCCGAAGGTGTCGCCATAGTGTTCCAGCACCGCCTGGCGCAGCGGGCCGTCGCTGGGGGCGTGCACGGCGCGGCGGGTCATGCGCGCTGCTCCGTGTCGTCCGCGTGCCAGAACGGCATGCCCACCACCGGGGTGCTGGCCTGCGCGACTTCGCGCTCGGGCATCGGCCCGGCCAGGTAGGCGGTGCGGCCCGCGGCCACGGCCTGGGCGAAGGCGCGCGCCATGTCGACCGGGTAGGCGGCCTGCGCCACCGCGGTGTTGAGCAGCACGCCGTCGTAGCCCCACTCCAGCACCTGCGCCGCATGCGACGGCAGGCCCAGGCCGGCATCGACGATCAGCGGGGTATCCGGCAGGCGCTCGCGCAGCACCCGCATCGCGTGCGGGTTGACCGCGCCGCGGCCGGTGCCGATCGGCGCGGCCCACGGCATCAGCGCCTGGCAGCCGACGTCGAGCAGGCGGCGGCACAGCACCAGGTCCTCGGTGCAGTACGGCAGCACCTTGAAGCCCTCCTTGATCAGGGTCTCGGCCACGGCCGGCAGGTTGAGCGTGTCGGGCTGCAGGGTGTAGTCGTCGCCGATCAGCTCGAGCTTGATCCACGGCGTCTCGAACACCTCGCGCGCCATCATCGCGGTGGTGATGACCTCCTGCGCGGTGAAGCAGCCAGCGGTGTTGGGCAGCACCGGCACGTTCAGCGCCTTGAGCATCTGCCAGAACGCCTGGCCGCCCTCGCCATCGCCGACCGCGCCCTGGCGGCGCAGCGCGACCGTAATCATGGCCGGGGCGGAGGCCTGCACGGCCGCTTCCAGCGTGGCCGGGGACGGATAGCGCGCGGTGCCGAGCAGCAGGCGCGAGCCGAACGACTCGCCATACAGCACGAACGGGTCGCGCAAGGTTGCGGAAGGTTCGAAGGTCATGGGGTCAGCCTCCCGTCACGGGTTGCACGAGGTCGATGCGGTCGCCGGCCGCAAGAGGGGTGTTGGCGTGCGCGGCGCGCGGCACGAACTGGCCGTTGACCGCCGCGGCAAAGGGGGGCGCGATCTGCGCCGCGCTCACCGCATCCGCCAGCGTGGCGGATTCGGCAAGGGCGAGCGGTCGGCCGTTGAGCAGGATATCCATGTCAGTCTTGCATTAATGCAGCGTGCCGGAGCGCGCGCCAACGATGGGCGCCGGCGCTTCGGTCACCGCCTCGATCATACCGGGCCAGCGCAGCGCGGCAGGCACGGCATGCGCGGCGGGATCGCCGTTGAGCAGCGCGCCCACCACCGCGCACGCGGCCTCGGTCACCGCCGGGGCGATCAGGAAGCCGTGGCGGTACAGGCCGTTGACGCGCACCACGCGCGCGCGCTGGTCGACGCGGATCGCCGGCAGGTGGTCGGGGCGGGTCGGGCGGCGCTGCACGTTCAGTTCCAGCACGCGCGCCTCGCCGAAGGCCGGGTGCAGCGAATGTGCCGCCGACAGCAGTTCCAGCGCGGAGCGCACGCTCATCGGCGAATCGTCCTCGCTTTCCAGCTCGGTGGCGCCGATCACATACAGGTCGTTGGGCTTGGGCGCGATATAGATCGGATAGCGTGGATGCAGCAGGCGCACCGGACGGTGCAGCCTGACGTCGGGCGCATGCACGCGCACCACTTCGCCGCGCAGCCCGCGCAGTCCGGGCTGACCGTGCTGCCCGCTCTGGCCCGGCTGCGCCGGCCACGCGCTGCGTGCGCCCAGGCCGCGGCAGTCCAGCACCACGTCGGCGTGGATGCCAAGCTGGGGCAGCGAGCCGGCATCGACCTCGCCCGCCTCCCACACGCAATGCACGCCCTCGCTGACCGCGCACGACAGCAGCGCGCGCAACGCGCCGCGGTTGTCGAGCTGGCCTTCGCCGGCCAGCAGCAGTCCCTGCGGGAAGCGGCCCGCCAGCGCCGGCTCGACCTCGCCCACGCCCTTGCCGTCGAGCGCGCGCAGCCGCTGCGCCACCAGCTCCGGCGGCGCCACCGCGCGCACGCGGCTGGTGAACAGCGACATCTCCGCGCGGTCGCGCGCATGCCAGACCACCAGCGTGCCGTCTTCCTGGAAGAAGACCGGCTCGGCCAGCTCGGCCAGCCAGGCGCGCCACAGGTCGACGCTGGCGATGCCAAGGTCGACGATGCGGCGCTCGGCGATGGCCGACTCGGCCAGCGGCGCCAGCATGGCCGCGGCCACGTAGGCGGCCGAGCCCGCGCCGTCCGGGCCGGCCCGCTCCACCAGCGCCACGCGGGCGCCGCCGCGGACCAGCAACCAGGCGGCCAGGCGGCCGGCAAGGCCGGCCCCGAGGATGGCGACGTCAAACGACTGCACTGCTGTCATGAGGGTGTTGTGCCGGACGCGCCATGCGGCCGCGTCCGGCCTCCTTGTTATCGGTGCCGCCGCGCGGGGCGCTGCGCGGCGGCGGATCTTGCGCGGGCATGGCTTGCGAGGCCATGCCCGTCCTGCCGTGACTTCGGCAGGGTTTCAGCGACTGCCTTACGAGTAGATCTTGCTGCCCTTCTTCAGGAACTCGATCGACTTCTCTTCCATGCCCTGCTGCGCTTCCTTGGGCAGCGAGGCCGCGTAGTCGCGCACTTCCTGCGTGATCTTCATCGAGCAGAACTTCGGCCCGCACATCGAGCAGAAGTGGGCGATCTTGGCGCCCTCGGCCGGCAGCGTGGCGTCGTGGTACGAACGCGCGCGTTCCGGGTCGAGGCCCAGGTTGAACTGGTCTTCCCAGCGGAACTCGAAGCGCGCCTTGGACAGCGCGTTGTCGCGCAGCTGCGCGCCCGGCCAGCCCTTGGCAAGATCCGCGGCGTGGGCGGCGATCTTGTAGGTGATGATGCCCTCGCGCACATCTTCCTTGTCCGGCAGGCCCAGGTGCTCCTTGGGCGTGACGTAGCACAGCATGGCCGTGCCCATCCAGCCGATATTGGCCGCGCCGATGCCGCTGGTGATGTGGTCGTAGCCGGGGGCGATGTCGGTCACCAGCGGTCCCAGGGTGTAGAACGGCGCCTCGTAGCAATGCTTGAGTTCTTCGTCCATGTTGGCCTGGATGCGCTGCAGCGGCACGTGGCCCGGGCCCTCGATCATCACCTGCACGTCGTGCTTCCACGCCTTGGCGGTCAGCTCGCCCAGCGTGCGCAGCTCGCCGAACTGGGCCTCGTCGTTGGAGTCGGCGATGCAGCCGGGACGCAGGCCGTCGCCGAGGCTGAACGACACGTCATAGGCCTTCATGATCTCGCAGATCTCGTCGAAGTGCGTGTACAGGAAGTTTTCCTTGTGGTGCGCCAGGCACCACTTGGCCATGATCGAACCGCCGCGCGAGACGATGCCGGTAACGCGGTCGGCGGTCAGCGGCACGTAGCGCAGCAGCACGCCGGCGTGGATGGTGAAGTAGTCCACGCCCTGCTCGGCCTGCTCGATCAGCGTGTCGCGGAACATCTCCCAGGTCAGGTCCTCGGCGATGCCGCCGGTCTTGTCCAGCGCCTGGTAGATCGGCACCGTGCCGATCGGCACCGGCGAATTGCGCAGGATCCATTCACGGGTTTCGTGGATATGCTTGCCGGTGGACAGGTCCATGATGGTGTCGGCGCCCCAGCGGATCGACCACACCATCTTTTCCACTTCCTCGGCGAGCGACGAAGTCACCGCCGAGTTGCCGAGGTTGCCGTTGATCTTGACGCGGAAATTGCGCCCGATCGCCATCGGCTCCAGCTCGGTGTGGTTGATGTTGGCGGGAATGATGGCGCGGCCCGAGGCGATTTCCTGGCGCACGAATTCCGGCGTGATGTCTTCCGGACGCAGCGGCAGGCCGGCGCCCAGCGCGTTGCCGGGATGCTGGCGCAGCAGCGCCTTGTATTCGGGCTTGTCGTACAGCGCCTGCAGGTTCAGCGACTCGCGCAGCGCCACGTATTCCATTTCAGGCGTGATGATGCCCTTGCGCGCATAGTGCATCTGCGACACGTTGGCACCGGCCTTGGCGCGGCGCGGGTTGGTCAGCTGGGCGAAGCGCAGGTGCGCGGTGGCGGGGTCGTTGGCGCGGTCGCGGCCGTATTCCGACGACAGGCCGGGCAGCACCTCGGTGTCGCCGCGCTCTTCGATCCACTTGGCGCGCACCGGCGGCAGGCCAGCCTTCAGGTCGATATGCACGTCCGGATCGCTGTACGGGCCCGAGGTGTCGTACACCGGGATCGGCGGATTGGGCATCTCGCCCTTTTCCGTGCGCGTGGAAGTCTGCAGGATGGTGCGCAGCGGCACGCGGATGTCCGGGCGGCTGCCGGTCAGGTAGGTCTTGCTCGAAGCCGGGTAGGCGAATTTCTGGTCGAGATCGCTTTCGAGCGATTCGAAGGATGCAGCGGGGGCAGTACGGGCCATGGGTGTCGTCCTCTCTCTCTTGCGGGGTGGACGAAACCAGGAGCCCTGTGAGCGCCGCCTGGCTTGTGGCCGAGGTAGCGAGTCCCGGTGGGACTAGAGGCTTGGTCTTGCTGAAACTTCCCACGCCGGTACTAACCGGATCGGGTTCGAAGGGACTCTCTCAGCCGCGCGGCCCATCCGCACGGCACCCCTGTTTCATCCAACGGGGTGAATTTAAGCACAGAGCACCGGTGGGCGCCAGTGCCAGTTGGCCACCGCGGGTGGTGCCACAGCTGTGCAAAAAGGTATCGAATCGTGCATGCTGCATCGCAAAAATGCGCGCAAAGCGAACCGCCGTGCACTCAATGCGCGCGCGGCGTGATCTACCATGCAAGCAAACGCCCAGCCCCGCTCGAGGAGACAGCATGACCGACGCCGCCACCCACCGCGTCTTCAACCAGGTGCCGGATCTCGCGCACTACAACCTGTTCGACAGCGATCCCACGGTGCGGGCCGCGCTGGAACGCCTGAGCGGCGGCTGGCATGCCGGCGCGCTGCGGCAGTTCGGCGCGCGCCTGGGCGAGCCGGAGGTGCAGCAATGGGCCGCGGACGCCAACCGTCATGCGCCCGAGCTGCATACCCACAGCCGCACCGGCGAGCGCATCGACACGGTCGAGTTCCATCCGGCCTGGCATGCCTTGCTGGGGCTGCTGCGAAGCCAGCAGCTGCAGGCCCTGCCCTTCGCGCAGCCGCGCGCGGGCGCCTGGGCGGCGCGCACCGCGGGGTACTTCCTGCAGGCGCAGGTGGAATCGGGCTCGCTGTGCCCGCCCACCATGACCTTTGCCAGCATCCCGGTGCTGCGCAAGGAAGCCGCGCTGTTTGCCGAGCTGGAACCGCGCCTCTATGCGGCCGAACACGATGCGCGCGACCTGCCCTGGCGCGACAAGACCGCGATCATGATCGGCATGGGCATGACCGAGAAGCAAGGCGGTTCCGACGTGCGCGCCAACACCACCGTGGCACGCGCTGTGCGTGGCGAAGGCCGTGGCGCCGAATACGCGCTGACCGGCCACAAGTGGTTCTTTTCCGCGCCGATGTGCGACGCGCACCTGGTGGTGGCGCGCATGGGTGCAGAAGACGGTCCGCTGTCGTGCTTCTTCGTGCCGCGCTTTCGCGACGATGGCAGCCGCAACGCGGTGCAGATCCAGCGGCTCAAGGACAAGCTCGGCAACCGCTCCAACGCCAGCAGCGAAGTCGAGTTCCGCGACGCCACCGGCATCCTGATCGGCGAGGAAGGCCGCGGCATCCCGACCATCATCGAGATGGCCACCAGCACGCGGCTGGACTGCGTGATCGGCAGCGCCGCGATCCTGCGCGCGGCCTACGTGCAGGCACTGCACCACACGCGCCACCGCAGCGCCTTTGGCCGCCTGCTGTGCGACCAGCCGCTGATGCGCAACGTGCTGGCGGACCTGGCGCTGGAATCCGAAGCCGCCACGCTGCTGATGATGGAGCTGGGCCACGCCTTCGCGCAGGCCGAGGGCGACAACCCCGACCCGCTCGCCACTGCATGGAAACGCGTGGTCACGCCCGCGGCCAAGTTCTGGGTCTGCAAGCGCACGCTCGAAGCCACCGGCGAAGCGATGGAAGTCTGGGGCGGCAACGGCTATGTCGAGGAAGGGCCGATGGCGCGGCTGTACCGCGAGGCGCCGGTCAATTCGATCTGGGAAGGCTCGGGCAACATCATGTGCCTGGACGTGCTGCGCGCGCTCCAGCGCAATCCGGACGATGGCGCGCGGCTGTTGCAGGACCTGTCGCGCCGCGCCGGCGGCCACCCGGCGGTGCGCGCCGAACTGGCCTCGCTGCAGGCCATGCTGCGCGAGAACCCCGACCAGCTCGAAGCCAGTGCGCGCCGCTTTGCCCAGGGCCTGGTGCTGACCGCGCAGGCGGCGCTGATGCTGGCGCATGCCGAGCCCGCGCACGCGGAGCTGTTCGTCGCCAGCCGGCTCGGGCGCCAGCACGGGCGCGTGTTCGGCACGCTCGACGCGGATGCCGGCGCGCTCGGGCGGGTGGCGTCGCGCGGCTTCGAGGGCTAGGCCTCCATCGACTCCAGCACCCGCAGCATCACCCGCGGCGCATAGCGGATCAGGTCGTGCGCGCGCTCGCCGATCATGATCGCGGGCGCATTGGTGTTGCCGCCGACCAGCGTGGGCATTACCGAGGCATCGACCACGCGCAGCCCTTCCACGCCGCGCACGCGCAGCTGCGGGTCGACCACCGCCATCGCATCCATGCCCATGCGGCAGGTGCCGACGGGGTGGTAGATGGTGTCGGCGCGCTCGCGGATCAGCTCGCGCACGGCGGCATCATCGCTGCCATCGGCACGCAGGCCGGCCGTGTAAAGTTCGCGCCCGCCGAAGCAGGCCAGCTGCGGCTGCGCCAGGATGCTGCGCACGATGCGCACGCCGGCCACCATGTCGTCGAGGTCGCGCACGTCGCTGAGGTACTTCGGATCGATCAGCGGCGCGCGCCGGATATCGGGCGCGGCCAGCCGGACCTCGCCGCGGCTGCGCGGCCGCAGCAGGCAGACATGGCAGGAATAGCCATGGCCGAGATTCAGCCTGCGCATATGGTCATCGGCCAGGCCGACCACGAAATGCAACTGCAGGTCGGGCTCGGGCAGCGCCGGGTGGCTGCGCAGGAAACCGCCGGCCTCGGCGAAGTTGCTCGACATCATGCCGGCGCGCTCGCGCCGGTAGCGCAGCATTTCGGACAGCAGCCTGGCGACGCCGCCGAACGACACCCCGAACAGCTCGGGCACGGCGGTGCGCTTGTGCAGCACCACGTCGAGATGGTCCTGCAGGTTGGCGCCTACCCCGGGCAGGTCATGGACCACGTCGATGCCATGCTCGCGCAGGTGCGCGGCGGGTCCGACCCCCGAGACCATCAGCAGCTGCGGCGAGCCGAACGTGCCCGCGCACACGATCACGTCGCGACGCGCGCGCAGCAGCTGCTGGCGGCCGTCACGCTGCACCAGCACCCCGGCGGCGTGGCGGCCTTCGAAGACGATGCGCAGCGCCTGCGTGTCGGTCAGCACGCGCAGCCGCGCCCGGCCGCCGTTGCAGGCACGGTCGCGCGCGTTGCCGCCGTGCAGGTAGGCGCGCGCGGCATTCCAGCGCTCGCCCGCGTGCTGCGTGACCTGGTACCAGCCGATGCCCTCCTGTTCTTCGCCGTTGAAATCGTCGTTGCGCGGATAACCGGCCTGCTGCGCGGCCTCGATAAAGCGCTCGGCGAACGGGTTGGGCGTGCGCAGGTCGCTGACATGCAGCGGGCCATTGCCGCCGTGCAGCGGATCGTCGTCGCTACCCGCCAGGCGCTCGTTGCATTCGGCGCGGCGAAAGTACGGCAGCACGTCGTCCCAGGACCAGCCATCGCAGCCGGCGTCGGCCCAGGCATCGTAGTCGGCGGGCCGGCCGCGCGTGTAGATCATGGCGTTGATCGACGAGCAGCCGCCCAGCCCGCGCCCGCGCGGCTGGTAGCCGCGGCGGCCGTTCAGGCCCGGCTGCGGGACGGTGTGGAAGCCGTAGTTGCGCGTCCCCGCGCGCGGCAGCAGCGCCGCCAGGCCGGCGGGTGTGCGCACCAGCACATGGTGGTCGTGGTGCCCGGCCTCGATCAGCGCAATGGTGTCGTCGCCGCTGTCGGCCAGGCGCCCCGCCAGCGCACAGCCCGCCGAGCCCGCGCCGACGATGACGTAGTCATAGGTGGTTTCCATCTGTCTCCCCGCGAGTCCGCAGGCGGCGCGCATGCGTGAGCCGGGCCGCGCCGGCGCGCGCCCTGTCCGTCCAGCGGATGGCAAGCCGTGAGATTCAGTGTAGGCGCTGGCTGCGCCGGCTCAAGGCCGGAGCGGGCGGCGACAATCAAAGGCACGGGCTTGACGCAGAGGCGCGCGAGCGCGCCGGACGGGCGTTTGAATCGGCTTGCTGGTAGCAAGCTTCCATTGTCTTGGCCGGCGCGCTGCCTTATCTTGCGCGATGGTGCGCGAATGTGCGCGGAAATCCTGGAGCGCAGCCATGCGAGAAGTTCCCGACCTGTCGTCCGTCTTCGGTGCGATGCATGCCGCCTCGCGGCGCGACCAGCTGCCCGCGTGGACCATGCGTGCCGACCGCCTGCAGCGCCTGCGGCGCCTGGTGACCGAAAACCAGGCCGAAATTGCCGCGGCGATCCACGCCGACTTCACCAATCGCCCGCGCCAGGAAACCGCGCTGCTGGAGGTGTTCCCCAGCCTGGCCGGCATCGACGACGCCCTGCGCCACGGCAAGCGCTGGATGCGCGTGCGGCGCGCGCCCACCGGGTTCTGGTTCCGCCCGGGGCGCTCGCGCCTGGTGCCGCAGCCGCTCGGCGTGGTGGGCATCGTGGTGCCCTGGAACTATCCGCTGTACCTGACCGTTGGCCCGCTCGCCGGCGCACTGGCGGCAGGCAACCGCGCCATGGTCAAGCTGTCGGAATACACGCCGCGTTTCGCGGCGCTGTTCGCGCAATTGGTGCCGCAGCACTTCGCCCCGGACGAGATCGTGGTGATCAACGGCGATGCCGAAGTAGCCAGCGCCTTCACCGCGCTGCCGTTCGACCACCTGCTGTTCACGGGTTCGACCGCGGTCGGCCACCATGTGATGCGCGCGGCGGCCGCCAACCTGACCCCGGTGACGCTGGAGCTGGGCGGCAAGTCGCCGGCCATCGTCGGCGCCGGCGCCGACCTGGAGCGCGCGGTCGAGCGCATCCTGGTGGGCAAGCTGATGAACGCGGGCCAGACCTGCATCGCGCCGGACTATGTGCTGGTGCCGGAGGACCTGCGCGGGCAACTGGTTGACGCGGCGCGCCGCTGCGTGGGCCGGCTCTATCCCGACCTGGCGCGCAACCCGGACTACACCAGCATCATCAGCCCGCGGCATTTCGCACGGCTGGCGGGGCTGGTCGACGAGGCCGCCGCGCAAGGTGCGACCGTGGTGCCGCTGTCGGAGGCGCCGCCGGATGCGCAAACGCGGCGCCTGCCGCCGGTGCTGCTGCTGGACGTGCCCGCAGGCGTGACCGCGATGCGCGAGGAAATCTTCGGACCGGTGCTGCCGGTGGTGACCTACCGCACGCTCGACGAGGCGGTGGACTACATCAACGCGCGCCCGCGGCCGCTGGCGCTATACGTGTTCGAGCGCGACCGCGGCGCGATCGCCCATGTGATGCGGCAGACCGTCGCCGGCGGCGTTACCGTCAACGACACGCTGTTCCATATCGCCCAGGACGGCCTGCCGTTTGGGGGCGTCGGCGCCAGCGGCATGGGCGCGTACCACGGGCAGGCGGGCTTCGACACCTTTTCGAAGGTGAAGCCGGTGTTCCACCAGGCCAGCCTGAACGGCGCCGGGCTGCTCAAGCCGCCTTACGGCAAGACCTTCGACACCATGCTGCGCCTGCTGCTGCGTTAGGAGCGGGCCGGCGCAGGCCGCGTCTCACGACGCCAGCATCGGCCGCCCGAGCATGCGCGACAGCACCGCCTCGGGCGAATGGGTGTGGTCCGAAATTGCCTGCGGCGCCAGGTAGATGGTCTGCTCCATCATCGCGCGCCCGCGCATGGCGGCGTGCAGCAGCTGGTCGCTGAAGACGATCCAGGTCGCACCCGGCGGGAAGTGGAATTCCTGCTGCGGCACGTTGGCCTGGTAGTCCAGGTCGCCCTTGGCCAGGTCATGCAGCTGCAGCATGCGGTGGTCGTATTCCGACCGGCGGCGCTTGGTGATATGCAGCAGCTTCATCAGCGCCGCCTGCCCCGGCCACATGCCGTGGGTCTTGGGCACGAACTTCTGCGCAAAGTCGCCGAACGGCTCGCCCACCCGCCACACGCGCGGCGCGGCCGGATCGATATTGTGGAACACGCGCAACAGGCGCTTGCCCAGCATCGGGTTGGACGGAAACGAATCGACGTGCAGGCGGGTGTCGTCCTTGCGCCAGCTGACCGGGCGCCCGGCGATCTCGCTGGGCCGCAGCGAGGTGCCGGCGCGCGTCATGTGGGGGATGTATTCCGGGAACAGCGTGCGGATCAGCGACTCGCTGCTGTCGGCGTAGCGGCGGATCAGCGTGTACAGGTCGGCCAGGTCCTGCGGGCTGCCCTGCGCGCCGCGCACTGCGGTGTCGTTGGCGCGCAGGTTGATGTTCTTGGACTTGCCGTCGGAATAGCGGGCGTCGAGGAAGCGCTCTTCGCCCGGCTGGAACTGGAACTTCAGGTTGGGGAAGTAGAGTACCGCGCCTTGCTCCAGCTCGCGGCGCAGCGTGGCGCGCGCTTCGGGGGTGACCTCGGGCGCCCACTCCGTATAAGGCTGCGGACGGATCAGGTCGAGCTGGCCGGCGGCAGGCGGCCGGGCGGCGGGCGACGGGGCAAGGACAGGCGCTTCGGACATGGCATCCTCTGGGAACGGTTAGCCGTGTTTGGGGTGGCCGCCGCGACGGCGGCATTGCGTGGCGGAATTTTACTCCGTGCGCCGGCCGTGGCGCCGGCGTCACGCACAGCAGCTGGACCAGGATCAAACCCGCGCAAAAAAACCCCGCGGGCCCTTATGGGCCGGCGGGGCTTGCCGTCCGGACTGCGGATGCGGGCGCGGCGCTTACAGGCCGGCCGCGGCGCGCAGCGCAGCCGCCTTGTCGGTGGCTTCCCACGAGAATTCCGGCTCTTCGCGGCCGAAGTGGCCATAGGCCGCAGTCTTCTCGTAGATGGGGCGCAACAGGTCCAGCATCTGCACGATACCCTTCGGACGCAGGTCGAAATGCTCCTGCACCAGCTCCGCAATCTTGGCGTCCGGAATCTTGCCGGTGCCTTCGGTGTAGACCGTCACATTGATCGGCCGCGCCACGCCGATGGCATAGCTGACCTGCACCTGGCACTGCCGCGCCAGGCCCGACGCCACCACGTTCTTGGCCACGTAGCGCGCCGCGTAGGCCGCCGAGCGGTCGACCTTGGACGGGTCCTTGCCCGAGAACGCGCCGCCGCCGTGCGGCGAGGCGCCGCCGTAGGTGTCGACGATAATCTTGCGCCCGGTCAGGCCGCAGTCGCCCTGCGGTCCGCCGATCACGAAGCGCCCGGTCGGGTTCACCAGGTACTTGGTTTCCTTGAGCATCTCCGCCGGCAGCACCGGCTTGATGATCTCCTCGATCACGGCCTCGCGGATCTGCGCCTGGGTGATGTCGGGCGAATGCTGGGTCGATAGCACCACGGTGTCCACGCTGTGCGGCTTGCCGTCGACATAGCGCACCGTGACCTGCGACTTGGCGTCCGGGCGCAGCCACGGCAGGCGGCCGTCGCGGCGCAGCAGCGACTGGCGCTCGACCAGGCGGTGCGCGTAGTAGATCGGGAACGGCATCAGTTCCGGGGTCTCGTCGCAGGCGTAGCCGAACATCAGGCCCTGGTCGCCGGCGCCCTGGTTCAGGTAGTCGTCCGAGGCACGGTCGACACCTTGGGCGATGTCGGGCGACTGCTTGTCATAGGCCACCAGTACCGCGCAGCCCTTGTAGTCGATGCCGTAATCGGTGTTGTCGTACCCGATGCGCTTGATAGTGTCGCGCGCGATCTGGATGTAGTCGACGTTGGCGGTCGTGGTGATTTCCCCGGCCAGCACCACCAGACCGGTGTTGCAAAGCGTCTCAGCTGCCACACGCGCATACTTGTCCTGCGCCAGGATGGCGTCCAGGACGGCGTCGGAAATCTGGTCGGCGACCTTGTCGGGATGGCCTTCGGAGACGGATTCCGAAGTAAAAAGGAAGTCGTTTGCCACGAACTTATTCTCCAGGTTGGCTATTGCGTGCCAGCCTGTTCGGTTCATGGCGGCGACGCTTTAGCGGTATTTCAGGCAGCCCGGTTAGAGCCGCATCGCCCCGCAAGTTGTCAGTTAACTCGGCGATACACGCTATTATACGCGCCTGCAGGCGTCGTTGCAGCGCCACAGGCGTGCGCTACGACACCTTGCCGGCATGCCGGACCCACGCCTGCCTGCCCGTCTGATCCCGGCACAGACCCGGCGGCGGACTTGCCTGGACCCTTTTTCCGCGCCTGATGACTTTTTTATTCTGGCTGATCTCCCGTTTTCCGCTGCGGCTGCTGCAGGCCGCGGGCGGCGCGCTGGGCCTGCTGATCGCGCGTCTGCCGGGCCGCTATGGCCAGCGCCTACGCGAGAACTTCCGGCTCGCCTTCCCCGACGCCACCGAGGCAATGATCGACGAGGCCGCCCGCTCGGCCGGGCGCATGATCATCGAGATGCCCTACTTCTGGAGCCGCTCGCGCATCGGCGCGAAGCTGTACGGCTTCGACGACTACCTGTGGCCCGAACTGGCCAAGCTGCAGGCGCGCGGCAAGGGCATCATCATCCTGACCCCGCACCTGGGCTGCTTCGAGGTGCTGCCGCAATCCCACGCCCTGCATCGCCCGGTGACCGCGCTGTTCAAGCCGCCGCACCAGCCGTGGCTGCGCGACTGGATCGAAAAGATGCGCACCCGGCCCGACATGCATATGGCGCCGGCCACGCCGCGCGGCGTGCGCATGCTGGTCAAGGCGCTCAAGCGCGGCCAGGCGGTGGGCATCCTGCCCGACCAGGTGCCCAGCGGCGGCGAAGGCAACTGGGCGCCGTTCTTCGGAAAGCCCGCCTACACCATGGCGCTGGTGCACCGGCTGCAGCAGCTGACCGGCGCGCCGGTGGTGGCGATCTTCGCCGAGCGGCTGCCGCGCGGCGCCGGCTACCGCGGCCATCTGCGCGTGATCGAGGACGGCGGCATGCTGCCGGACGATCCCGCCGCCGCGGCCGCCGTCATCAACCGCACCATCGAAGAACTGGTGGGCCTGTGCCCGACGCAATACCTGTGGGGCTACAACCGCTACAAGCAACCCGCGGGAGCGGGCACCCCGGACACGCCGGCTACCGAGGGCACGGATTCCGAGCCGGCGACTGATCGATCGACTTCATGAGCCGTGTGTTCACGTGGCTCGGCATCGGCCTGCTGACCGTGCTGGGCAAACTGCCCTATCCCTTCGTGGCGCGCTTCGGCGAGGCGCTGGGCAGCCTGCTGTACCGCATCCCCAGCGAGCGGCGCAAGGTGGTGCAGGCCAACCTGCGCCTGTGCTTCCCCGACCGCACCGAGGCCGAGATCGAAGCGCTGTCGCGCCAGAGCTTTCGCCTGCTGTTCCGTAGCTTTGCCGAGCGCGGCATCTTCTGGACCGGCAGCGAGGCACAGATGCGCCGCTGGGTGCAGATCGACGACCAGGCCGGCCTGGTCGAACTCGATGGCACGCCGCACATCCTGGTGACGCTGCACCTGTCGGGCGTTGAGGCCGGCGCGATCCGGCTCACCATCCACCTGCGCGAGCATGTCGGCCGCTCCGGCGCATCGCTCTACACGAAGCAGAAGAACGCGCTGTTCGACGGCTTCCTCAAGCAGGCGCGCGGGCGCTTCGGCGCCAACATGATCTCGCGCAACGACAGCGCGCGCGACATCCTGCGCTGCCTGAAGAAAGGCGAGGCGCTGCAACTGATCGCCGACATGGATTTCGGCGAGCGCGATTCGGAATTCGTGCCGTTCTTCGGCGTGCAGGCGCTGACGCTGACCTCGGTCTCGCGGCTGGCACGCCTGACCGGCGCCAGGGTGGTGCCGATCTACACCGAGATGCTGCCCGACTACCAGGGCTATGTGCTGCGCGTGCTGCCGGCGTGGGAAGACTACCCCGGCGCCAGCGTGACCGACGACACGCGCCGCATGAACGCCTTCTTCGAGGACTGCATCCGCCCGCGCATACCTGAGTACTATTGGGTCCACAAGCGCTTCAAGCACCGCCTGCCGGGCGAGCCCGAGATCTACTGAGCGCTACTGAGCGCGCCGGCACGTCCGGCGCCGCGCCGCTACAATCCCCACCATGAAACTCAAGTTCACCAAGATGCATGGCGCGGGCAACGACTTTGTCGTGCTCGACGGCATCCACCAGCAGATCGACCTGACCCCGGCCCAGTGGCGCGCGCTGGCCAGCCGGCATTTCGGCGTCGGCGCGGACCAGATCCTGATCGTCGAGAAGCCGACGCGCCCGGACGTCGATTTCCGCTACCGCATCGTCAATGCCGACGGCAGCGAGGTCGAGCACTGCGGCAATGGCGCGCGCTGCTTCGTGCGCTTTGTCACCGAGCAGGGCATGACCGACAAGCGCTCGGTGCGCGTCGAGGTGATGAACGGCGTGATCACGCTGACGCTGCAGGACGATGGCCAGGTCACGGTCGACATGGGCGCGCCCGAGCTGGAACCGGCGCGCGTGCCGTTCCTCGCCCAGGGCCTGCCCACCCATGCCGAAGGCGCCGATACGCTGTACGGCCTCGAGGTCAACGGCCGCACCGAATGGATCTCGGCGGTGTCGATGGGCAACCCGCACGCGGTGCAGGTGGTGGACGATGTCGAGAACTTTCCGGTGCTGCAGGACGGCCCGGTGATCGAGCACCACCCGGCCTTCCCCAACCGCGTCAACGCCGGCTTCATGCAGGTAGTCGACCGCCACGCCATCCGCCTGCGCGTCTTCGAGCGCGGCGCCGGCGAAACCCTGGCCTGCGGCACCGGCGCCTGCGCGGCGGTGGTGGCCGGCATCCGGCGCGGCCTGCTGGATTCGCCGGTGCGGGTCCACACCCATGGCGGCGAGCTGACCATTGCCTGGGACGGCGATGCCGAACCGGTGCGCATGACCGGCCCGGCCACCACCGTGTTCGAAGGCAGCATTGACCTGGCGGCCCTGCCGGCCTGACCATAGGGGCTGCGCGCCCCTTTTTCCCCTCCCTGCAGCGCAGTTTCCGGGGCGCCCGATTCCCTGATCCCGCAGATCATCGCGAATGGAGCGCCCATGCCGCTGGACGATTTCCGCATCACCTCGGGCAAGCGATTCCGCCTTGCCGACTTCGACCCGGGCAGCAAGCCGCTGTCATGCGGCAAGAAAGAGGAAGACCTGGCCCGGATCATCGAGTTGAGCAACGCGCTCGACGCGCAGCAGGACATCTTCTATGCCGAGCACCGCCGCAAGCTGCTGGTGGTGCTGCAAGGCATGGACACCAGTGGCAAGGACGGCACCGTGCGCGGCGTGTTCCGCAGCTTCGATCCGCTGGGCATCCGCGTGGTGGGCTTCAAGGCGCCATCGCCCGAGGAGCTGGCGCGCGATTTCCTGTGGCGCATCCACCTGCAGGTGCCGAAGTCGGGCGAGATCGTGGTGTTCAATCGCAGCCACTACGAAGACGTGCTGATCACGCGCGTGCACGACTGGATCGACGCCGCCGAATGCGAACGGCGCTACCGCCAGATCCGCGAATTCGAGTCGATGCTGACCGAAACCGGCACCACCATCGTCAAGTGCTTCCTGCATATTTCGCGCGACGAGCAGAAGTCGCGGCTCGAGGCGCGCCTGGCCGATCCCGAGAAGCACTGGAAGTTCGATACCCAGGACCTGGCCGAGCGCAAGCACTGGAAGGCCTACATGGACGCCTACGAGGCCGCCATCATGGCCACCAGCACGCCCGACTGCCCCTGGTACGTGGTGCCGGCCGATTCCAAGACGCACCGCAACCTGATGGTGGCCGAGATCATCACCAAGGTCTTCGCGGACCTGAAGCCGGCTTATCCGCCGGCGCGTACGGAACTGGCCAGGATCAAGGTCGACTGAGCCAGCGCGCAGGCCAGGCTCAGCCGCCGTTGCCCCGATGCACGTCGTGCGTGACGAAGGGCTGCTCGCGGCTGGGCATGGCCAGCCAGTGCGGATGGCGCAGCGTCTGGCGGATATCCTCCAAGCCGCTGGTCCAGTGCTCATGCATGGTCAGCGGGCCGAACTGGTAGTCCTTGGCCAGATTCTCGAACGACTTGTCGCGGTAGATCAGCTGGATCACGTTGCGGCGCGCATCGCACGACTGCTCCGCGGCACGGCGGTACCAGTCATTGTCGCGCTTTGACTGCGGCACCAGCGCCATCACCTCGTTGAGCATGCGGCGCAGGTTCTGCTGCTCTCGCATATAGTCGGTGATGGCCCGCGTGCGGCTGGAATACTGGATGTCCTTCTGGCGCTCGGCCACGTCGATCAGGTCGTGCGGCAGCTTGCCGCGCGCACTCCACAGGTCGACCTGGAAGATCAGCGCGTCGCGCCGCGGCTGCGCGGTCAGCACCTCGGCCAGCGGCGTGTTCGAGACCAATCCGCCGTCCCAGTAGTATTCGCCATCGATCTCCACCGCCGGAAAGCCCGGCGGGAGCGCGCCCGAGGCCATGAAATGCTCGGCGCAGAGCTTGTCGCGGGTATTGTCGAAGTAGGCGAAGTTGCCGGTGCGCACATTGACCGCGCCCACCGAGACCCGCATCAGGTCGGGGCGATGGTTGATCAGGTCGAAGTCGGCAAAGCGCTCCAGCGTGGCCTTCAGCGGCTTGGTGTCGTAGAAGCTGGCATGGGTCGGGTCCGAGTAGCGCGACATCAGCGCCGGCCAGCTGCGCGGCTGGAAGAAGCCGCGCTGGCCCTCCAGCATGGCGCGCGCCGCGTGCAGGCCGTCGAACCAGATCCGCATCGGCTCGGGCCAGCTTGCCGCCTCATCGGCAAACCAGGTGTAGGACAGGCTGGGCAGCCACGGCTGCGCGCAGATGTGTTCCCAGAACGCCCGCAGCTGCTCGACCCGGCGCTGCGGCGGATTGCCGGCGATGATGGCCGCGTTCAAGGCACCGATCGAAATGCCGGCGACCCAGCTTGGGAAGATGCCGCCGTCGGCCAGCCCCTGGTACACGCCGGCCTGGTAGGCACCGAGCGCGCCGCCGCCCTGCAGCACCAGCGCGCGCACGGCATAGGCCTCGTGCGCGGGCCGGTCGGGCGCCTTGGCCGCCTTGCGCACCGGCTTGCGCGGCCGCACCTGGGCGCCGCGCTCGGCCAGCGAATCGCCGTTGGCGGCGGACTCCGCCGTTGGGGATGGCGTTGCCGCCTGCCGCACTGCCCGTTCCTGCCGCTCCTTTGCCGCCACGCCGCGCTCCCTCCCAGTCTGAAAGTCAGCCGTGTGCCCACCGGCCACGCCCCGGGCGCTGGCTGCCAGCGCCCGGTCTCTGCAACGGTTTCAGACGCCGTAGCGCTGACGATAGGCCGCCACGGCCTCGCGCGAGGCGCCCAGCGCCGGATCCTGCGAGGCATCGAGATAGGCCAGCAGGTCCTTCAGGCTGGCGATGGCGATCACCGGGATGCCGAATTCGCGCTGCACGTCCTGCACCGCCGAATGGGTGCCGACCTGGTCGGCGGTGCCGCTCTTTTCCATGCGGTCCAGCGCGATCAGCACCGCGGCGGGCTCGGCGCCGGCGGCGCGGATCAGGTTGACCGACTCGCGCACCGAGGTGCCGGCGGAGATCACGTCGTCGACAATCACCACCTTGCCCTGCAGCTTGGCCCCGACCAGGGTGCCGCCCTCGCCGTGGTCCTTGGCTTCCTTGCGGTTGTAGGCGAAGCCGACGTCACGTCCCATGCCGGCCAGCGCCACCGCCGTCGCCGAAGCCAGCGTGATGCCCTTGTACGCCGGCCCGAACAGCACGTCGAACTGCACGCCCGAGGCCAGCAGGGTTTTCGCATAGAATTGCGCCACCTGGCCCAGCATGCCGCCCTGGTTGAACAGGCCGGCATTGAAGAAGTAAGGCGACTTGCGGCCGGCCTTGGTGACGAACTCGCCGAACGACAGCACGCCCGCGTCGAGCGCAAAGCGGATAAAGGTCTGGCTGAGGTCAGTACCGGCTGTCGCCGCGGGCGGATTCTGCTGCGTCATCATTTCTCTCTGAATTCAAAATTTCCCCGAATGTTACGGATTATCAGCGCCAACCTCAACGGCATCCGCTCCGCGTCGAAGAAGGGCTTTTTCGACTGGATGGGCAAGCAGGACGCAGACATGGTCTGTGTGCAGGAACTGAAGGCGCAGGCCGCCGACATGACGGAAGCGTTCCTGGCGCCACACGGTTACCACGGCTTTTTCCATTACGCCGAGAAGAAGGGCTACAGCGGCGTCGGGCTCTACACGCGCCACAAGCCCGAGCGGGTCATCACCGGATTCGGCAATGCCGAGTTCGACAGCGAAGGCCGCTATGTTGAAGTGCAGTATCCGCACCTGGCGGTGATTTCGGTGTACGTGCCGTCCGGCTCGAGTGGCGAGGAACGCCAGCTGGCAAAGTTCCGCTTCATGGAAGCGTTCCTGCCGCACCTGCTGCAGCTCAAGGCCAGCGGGCGCGAGATCGTGCTGTGCGGCGACGTCAACATCGCGCACAAGGAAATCGACATCAAGAACTGGAAGGGCAACCTGAAGAACTCGGGCTTCCTGCCGGAAGAGCGCGCGTGGATCGGCGAACTGTTCGACGTGCATGGCTATGTCGACGTGTTCCGCAAGCTGGACCCGCGCCCGGACCAGTACACGTGGTGGAGCAACCGCGGCCAGGCCTATGCCAAGAACGTTGGCTGGCGCATCGACTACCACCTCGCCACGCCGAAGATCGCCGACACCGCGCAGCTGTGCTCGATCTACAAGGACGAGAAGTTCAGCGACCACGCGCCGCTGTCGATCGACTATAACTTTCCGCTCTGACCATAGCTTCAGGCCGCCCGGACCTCCTCTAGCAGTTCGGGGTGGCGGTCCAGCACTTTCAGCAGCTTGATCAGCGCCAGCGGCGGCATGGTCCGCCCCGTCTCATACCGAGAAAATGCATTGACGCCCCCGCCAAATATTTCGGCTGCCTCGCGCTGATCAAGGCGAAGCTTTTTGCGAACCGCAGTGATGAAGGTGGGGTCGAGGTATTTGGCGTTGACTTGCTTGTTAAAGGCGAGCATCGCTTCGCCCAGTGAATCGTCATGCATGGGCATGACTCCTTCTCCACACCTCGGGCACCAATCCCCCCTGACATTGCGAATTACCGTGGTCTCGCCACGATATGTATAGGGCACGTCTCGCAGTCCATCCACGAGTTCGGCGCCGCCACATTCCGGGCACTTCATCTGACCGCTCCTCCTTGCTCTGTGAACTACCTGAATTTGAATGAAACGACCAACACGCCATCGGTGACTATGAGCTTCACATACAAGGCGCCATTCGGTGTGATAGGCCGATAGACGTCCTGCCACACCGTGTGATCCTCATAGGCTGTCATGCTCTTGTAAAAGTCCCGCGGGGCAAGCTGCAGAAGTATGTCACGCACACTTCGCTTATTCAGCCCCATCTGGTTCGCTCCGTCGTAAGCAGTACGAGTCAGCCTCATCCGCCCCGCCTCGAGAAGTGCCCGCACTTCCGCCAGGCTGTAATGCGCCGTTCCCTTCTCCATGCAAATTAACCTATTTGGTTATTGCCAGCAAGTTCTGAACTGTGCCAAATCGCAATAATCCAATCCGTACAAACCCCTGCGACCGGCCCCCATCCCCGCTACAATGCAGGTTCCCCACAGCGCCCGGCAGGGGAGATTTCTCATATCCAAAGCATTCCCCCGCACTTCATTGAGTGAGTCAGCCATGGTTTTCAAAGTGTTCGTCGATGGTCAGGAAGGCACCACCGGTCTCCGGCTGCTTGACTATCTTTCCGGTCGTGCCGACGTGGAACTGCTGCGCATTGCCGAAGACAAGCGCAAGGACCCGGCCGAACGAGCACGCTTCCTGAACGCCGCCGACGTCGCCTTCCTGTGCCTGCCCGACGTGGCCTCGCGCGAGGCGGTGTCGCTGGTGACCAACCCGAACACCTGTGTGATCGACGCCAGCACGGCGTTCCGCACCGCCGACAACTGGGCCTACGGCCTGCCCGAACTGGCGCGCGGCCAGCGCGACAAGATCCGCGCCAGCAAGCGCATCGCGGTGCCGGGCTGCCACGCCAGCGCCTTCGTGCTGGCGGTGCGCCCGCTGGTGGATGCCGGCGTGCTGCCGGCCGACTACCCGCTGACGGCGTTCTCGCTGACCGGCTACAGCGGCGGCGGCAAGTCGATGATTGCCGAGTTCGAAGCCGGCGGTAACCCGAAGCTGAACAGCCCGCGCCCCTACGCGCTCGGCCTGGAGCACAAGCACCTGCCGGAAATGCGCGTGCAGGCTGGCCTGGCACAGGCGCCGATCTTCAACCCCATCGTCGGCAATTTCCTGAAGGGCCTGGCGGTGACGGTGCCGGTGTTTGCCGAGCGGCTGGCGCGCAAGGCCAGCCCCGAGCAGATCGTCGAGATCTATCGCCAGCACTATGAAGGCGAGCAGTTCGTGCGCGTGATGCCGTACAACAGCGCCGACAACCTCGACGGCGGATTCTTCGACGTGCAGGCCAACAACGACACCAACCGCGTCGACCTGTTCGTGTTCGGCAATGCCGAGCGCCTGAACCTGGTGGCGCGCCTGGACAACCTGGGCAAGGGTGCGGCCGGCGCGGCGGTGCAATGCATGAACGTGCATGTGGGGGCCGACGAGGCCAGCGGACTGCGCGCCTGAAGCCTGCCGTTCCCGCACGTCAAAAAAGCCGGCACTGCCGGCTTTTTTGTTGCCCCGCGGCCGCGGCTTACACGCGCTGCAGCGCGCGCAGCGCGTCGACCAGCCCGGCCCCCTGGAAAGCGCGCTCGCGCCCGAGGTCGGTGGCGGCGGCGCACAGGATGCTCTTGACCGTCTCGGGCTGGCCCATCAGTTCATTGTTGCGCGACAGCAGCAGCGCCGCGACTCCCGACACATGCGGTGCCGCCATGCTGGTGCCGTCCATCGACGCCAGCGTGCCGCCGGGCACGGTCGAGGTGATCTTCTCCCCCGGTGCCACCAGGTCGGGCTTGATGCGGCCGTCGCCGGTGGGGCCATGGCTGGAAAAGTAGGAGATGCCGAAGCGGTAGGGATCGGTGCGATGGGTCGCGCCCACCGTGATCACGGCGCGCGCATTGCCGGGATCGGTGATGGTCTGGCCGCGGAAGCCGGCGCCCATGTGTTCGGCGGCGAAGGCCTCGTCGTAGCCGTAGTTGCCCGCCGCCGCCACCACGATCACGCCGCTTGCCACCAGGCGGTCGCACTCCACACACACCGGGGTGCTGCCGCAGGCGTAGCTCCGCACGTCGTGGCGCAGCGCCACGCTCAGGTTGATGCCGTGCACCGACTGCCGGTCGCGGCTCTGGTTGAGCCAGCGCACATACTGCAGCGCGCCCAGGATGCCGAACTCGTCGCCCCTGCCCTGCGCGTCGAAAATGCGCAGGTCGAGCAGTTCGATGCGCGGGCAGATGCCGCTGACCTCACCGGCCTCCATCAGCTCGGGCGGCAGCGGCATGGGATCCGGCCGCGCCAGGTAGGCCGACGCAGGCCAGCCGGCGCCGATGATGCCCGCCACATGCGTACCGTGGCTGCCGCCGGGCGCCACGTACTGCGCCGGGTCATCGTGGCTGATTTCCAGCAGGGGCTCGATCACCGACCAGTCGATGATGCGGCCATGCGCCAGGTCCTCGGCAATCGCGGCGATGTGCTGCCGGAGTTCCGCCTCGCCGGGCCCGCGCTTGCCCTTGGGCATGGGCGGCAGGCGGCCGCTGGTGATCGCCGACAGGCGCGTGAAGTCCAGCGTCCGGACCACGCGCGACAGGCGCGGCGCGATCAGCCCGTCGCGCACGGGCAGCGGCCCGTCCAGCTTGAGCGGATCGAAGAAGGCCGGATGGCGCGCGTCGATGCCGGAATCGATCACCGCCCAGCGCACGCCCTGTCCGCCGGTATCGAACACGCGGATGGCCGCATCGGCCTTGACGGTCTTGCGCGAGGCGAACACCGCGTGCTCGGCCGGCCGGTTGACCGAGATGCGCCATAGCGGCGAGATGGCGGCGGCAGCGGCGGCGTCTCCGGCGGCCATGCCGGCGGTCGGCGTGGCGGCCCCCTCCACATGGTCCTCGCGCAGGCAATCCCACAGTGTCTCGAGCACCTGGCGGCTGGCCTGCGTGACACGCCGCGTCAGGCCACCGGGCGGGAAGCTGTCGTCGTGCAGGCCCAGCAGCGTCAGCGCGACATACTGCGCGGCGACATTGACCAGCCGCCCCAGCGCCTGCCCGGCCGGCGCGGTGAGGCCGCCGAAGCGGGTACGCGCCGCGGTGTAGCCGATGTCCTTGAAGCGCGCCAGCGCCGCCTCGCTGCCGACATGGGCCAGCACCGACTCGCCCAGCCAGCGTACCAGCGCATCGCCGGTCAGGCTCAGCGCCAGCGCACTGCGCGCGGCGGGCGTCCACCTGATGCCGGCCATCGGCACGCGCACCTCGCGGTGCCACCAGGCGGTGAGCGGCAGCAAGCGCAGCATGTCGAAGAAATCGATCTGCGCCAGCAGGTGCGATTCATTGGCGGCAAGGAAGCGCGGGCCGGCGGGGTCCGCTGCCGGACCGGCCAGCGCCGGCAGGCGCCTCAGTACCGCGGCGCGCAGCGCGGCGATGCCGGCGCCGTGGTGCGGGGTCAGCAGCAGGCCGCGCGGCACCTCGAACGATTCGCCGGATGCATACAGCAGCCAGACTTCGGAGCTGACCGGCAGGTCGCTGGTGAAGCGGTCGGGCTCGGCCTCGCAGCCGGCGAAGATCAGCAGATACGCGGCCCGTCGTTCCGACGGGCTCATGCGGTTCAGGCTCATGCGGGTTCCCCTGCGGTTGTCGCATTGTCCCCGGCGCCGGCTTCACGCCATCAAGGCGCTGTCCGGAATGCGGCGCGGCTGGTCGCGGCGCCGTTCAGCGCTTCAGCGGCTTTTGCCGGTCCTCGTCGCCGGCATCCACCGGCGCATCGCCCAGCCCCGTCATATTGGGGCGGTAGGGCGGCAGCTTGTCGACCGTGGTGTTGATCGCGCGCGCATACAGCGGCAGCACTTCGGGCAAGTGCCTTTCCAGGTCGGCGATGCGGCTGCGCCCGGACGGATGGGTCGACAGGAACTCGGCGCCGGACTGCGAGACCTTGCCCATCTTCTGCCACAGCGACACCGCCGCGCGCGGATCGTAGCCGGCGCGCGCGGCCACATCCATGCCGATCAGGTCGGCCTCGGACTCGTCCGAGCGGGAAAAGCGCAGCGTCAGCAGGTGCGCGCCGGTGCCCAGCGCCATATTGCCGAGGTTGCCGAAGCCGAACAGCTGCGAGATCACGTTGGCACCGAGGTTGGTGATCTCGGACTTGGCGGCGCGCTCGCGCGCATGCTCCTGCAGCGCGTGCGCGATCTCGTGCCCCATCACCATCGCGACTTCGTCGTCGGTCAGCTTGAGCTGGTCGAGCAGCCCGGTATAGACCGCGATCTTGCCGCCCGGCATGCAGAAGGCATTGACCTGCTTGGAGCCGATCAGGTTGATCTCCCACTGCCATTGCCGCGCGCGCTCGTTCCAGCGTGCGGTCTGCGGCAGCAGCCGCTTGCCGATGGCGCGCAGGCGCACCAGTTGCGGGTGGTTGTCGGGCGCCAGCGCGCGCTTGGCGCTGGCCTCCTGCTTGAGCTGCTCGTATTCCTGCACCGCCTGCTGCTCGATCACCTCGGCCGGCACGATATTGCGCACCGCCGAGCCGCCCGGGTTCAGCCGGATACCGCCGGCACCGCCGGCACCGCCGTCCTGCGGCTGCGCCGGCGCCGGCTGGCTCCAGCCGAGCGGCAGCACGGCCGCGGCCAGCGCCAGCGCACGGGCCAGCCGCAGTCGATGGGGACGCTGAACACCTTGCAGGCGGCGACGCATGGGGCGATTCCTCGGGCGCAATCGGAGAGTGGGCAAACAGGTGGTGCAATAATACACGGCGCCCGCGCAGCCGCGCGGGCGGCACACGGCCGCCCCATCCATGAATTTCCAGACCTATCTCGATATCTTCCGCAACCGCCGCATCGGCGCCATGCTGATGCTGGGCTTCGCCTCCGGCCTGCCGCTGGCGCTGACCTCCGGCACCCTGCAGGCGTGGATGACGGTCGAAGGGCTGGACATCAAGACCATCGGCTTTTTCTCGCTGGTGGGCCAGGCCTATATCTTCAAGTTCCTGTGGGCACCGTTGATGGACCGCTACACGCCGCCGCTGATGGGGCGCCGGCGCGGCTGGCTGCTGCTGACCCAGGTCGGGCTGGTGCTGGGCATCGCCGGCATGGCGTTCTGCCCGCCGCAGCAGGCGCTGTGGATGCTGGCGGCGCTGGCCACGCTGGTGGCGTTCCTGTCGGCCTCGCAGGACATCGTCTTCGACGCCTACAGCACCGACGTGCTGCGCCCGGCCGAGCGCGGCGCCGGCGCGGCGGTCAAGGTGCTGGGCTACCGGCTGGCGATGCTGGTCTCGGGCGGGCTGGCGCTGTGGCTGGCGGACCGCGTGCTGGGCTGGCAGCAGACCTACCTGCTGATGGCAGCACTGATGGGCGTGGGCATCCTGACGCTGCTGTGGGCGCCGGAGCCCGACGTGCCCGCGCGCGCGCCGCGCTCGCTGGAAGAGGCGGTGGTGGGCCCGCTGCGCGACTTCTTCGCGCGCCCGGGGGCCTGGTGGCTGCTGCTGCTGATCGTGCTGTACAAGCTCGGCGACGCCTTTGCCGGCAGCCTGTCGACCACCTTCCTGATCCGCGGCGCGGGCTTCTCGGCGGGCGAGGTCGGCATCGTCAACAAGACCCTGGGGCTGGCCGCGACCATCCTGGGCGCGCTGTTCGGCGGCACGCTGATGGTGCGGCTGGGCCTGTACCGTTCGCTGATGCTGTTCGGCGTGCTGCAGGCGGTGTCGAACCTGGGCTATTGGATCCTGGCGGTGACCCCGCCGCACCTGTGGACCATGGGCGCGACCATCGCGGTCGAGAACCTGTGCGGCGGCATGGGCACGGCGGCCTTCGTCGCGCTGCTGATGACGCTGTGCAACCGCTCGTTCTCGGCCACGCAGTACGCGCTGCTGTCGGCGCTGGCATCGGTGGGCCGGGTCTACGTGGGACCGACGTCGGGCTACATGGTCGAGGCCTGGGGCTGGGCGCCGTTCTATCTCGGCACCGTAGTCGTGGCGCTGCCAGGCGTGATGCTGCTCTGGGCGATGCGCCATACCGTGCACCGCTACGAGGCCCAGGCGCGAGAAGCGGTGGCCTGAGCCGCCGGCCGGCTTATTCCTTGTAGTAGACGATCTGGTGCGAGCTGGCGATCAACTCGCCCGCGGCGCTCCACAGCTGCGCGCGCTGGTCGAAAAAGCCTTGCCGGAACACCTGTGCCTGCGCGCTGGCCAGCACGTGGCTGTCGCCCAGGTCGGCCAGCGTGGACGCATCGGCATGGAAATACGTGGTCATCGACACCGTGCCGGCCGGCACGAAGCCGGCGCGCTTGAGGAAGATGCGCGGGTAGAAGCTGTCGGCCCACGCCGCCACCGCGGCGAAGTCGGGCGTGCGCGCCGGCGCGTCGCGCAGCCAGAACTGGGTCAGGCTGTCCGGGTGCTCGGTGCCGGCCTCGGCGATGGGCTTGGCGCCGCGCACCGGCCGCATGTCGTAAGCCTTGAGCCAGCGCACCGGTGCAAACCCGCCCATTCCCGGCAGCGTGTCGGCGGCCGGCACCTCCGGCATCACCGCTTCGCCGCAGGCCCAGGTGTCGCGCCGCACCGCGAACATCGCGGTGGCGGTGGTGGCAACGGCATCGCCCTGGCGCAGTTCCAGGGTCCAGTGCTGGGTCGAGCGGTTGGTGCGGACCGGACGCGCCTCGATCTCGAACGGGCCCTCGGCAATCGGGCCGGCAAAGTTGACGGTCAGCGAGACCGGCTCGCCGAGGCGCTGCGGGTGGTTCATGGCCGCCTGCAGCAGCGTGGCGGCCGTGATGCCGCCAAACGGGCCGATCATGTTCCAGTACGCCGGCGTGGTGCGGCCCTGGAAAAGGTGTTCGCCGGCCGGCACCAGCGCCAGCGCGTCGTCGAAGGGATGGAGCTGGCTGGAAACAGCGGCGGCTTGGATCTGGGGCGCAGTGGACATGGCGGAAGCAGGCTGGTCTCGTTGGAATAGAACGATCGTTCGCTAGCTGCCTACACTAACCGTAGTCAGCATTCCGGTCAAGCGTGGCCATGTGACCGGCCGCGCCCGGCCATGCCTCGCTTCATCCCCGCGCCCGCCGCCGCAACGGCAGCGCCCAGCCCAGCTGGTTGGCGACCACGCCCAGCAGCACCAGCGCCATGCCGGCCACCTGCAGCGGCCCAAGGACCACGCCAAACACCATCACGTCGATGACGATCGCCACCAGCGGATAGATGAACGACAGCGTGGCGATCGACACCACCGACAGCCGCTGGAAGGCGCCGTACAGCAGCGTGTACATCACGCCGGTATGCACCAGCCCGAGCGCCAGCAGCGCGGCCCAGGTGCCGCCGCCATAGCTGCCCGCGGCCGGATGCGCCAGCGGCGCCAGCATCAGCACGCCCAGCACCATCTGCAGCCCGGCGATCTGTCCCGGCGGGATCGCCTGCAGCCGCCGCGTCGCCAGCGTGGTCACGGCGTACAGCAGTGCCGCCAGCAGGCCCAGGCCGATGCCGGCCAGCATCGACGCGCCGCCGGCGCCGTGCTCGAGCCCGGTGATCAGCATGACGCCGGCAAAGGCCAGCACCAGCCATGGCAGCCGCGCGAACGGGAACGGCTCGCGCTGCAGCACCGAGGTCAGCAGCAGCAGGAAAAATGGCTGGGTGTGGTAGACCACCGTGGCGATGGCAATGCCGCTGTACGCGTACGCCGAGAACAGCGCCAGCCAGTTGAGCACCAGCGTGACGCCGCCCAGCACCAGCCAGCCGGCCTGGGCACGGGTCATGCGCACCCAGCCGCGCTGCAAGGTCAGCACGCCGAGCAGCGCTGCGCCGCCGAAAAGGCAGCGGAAGAACACCACGTCCAGCGGCGGCTGGCCGCTGGTCACCACGAACCAGCCGATGGTGCCCGACAGCACCATGGCGGCGGCCATGCGCCAGGTGCCGCCCGGCTGCGATTGTTGCGAAGGCATGAGGAACTCCGGTTTAGCCAATGGCCGCATTGTTCCACTCGTCACGGAAGTCAACAATGTGGCGGCAACTCAATTAGTATTTGACGACAGGTCAAAGACAGGAGATGCGGCATGCTGGATGCGCCACTCAATGCGATGGCGGTGTTTGCGCGCGTGGTCGAGTGCGGCAGCTTCTCGGCCGCCGCGCAAGACCTCGGCATGACACCGTCGGCGGTCAGCCGCCATGTCTCCCGGCTCGAGGCCCGGCTCGGCGCGAGCCTGCTGCAGCGGACCACGCGCGCGTTCGCGCTGACCGAGCTGGGCCAGTCGGTCTACGCCGCCTGCGCGCGCATGACCGCCGCCGCGCGCGAGGTCACCGCGCTGGCCGGCGAACACGGCGGCGCGCCGCACGGCGTGCTGCGCGTGAGCGCGCCGGTGTCTTTTGGCCAAGCCTGGCTGGCGCCGCGGCTGCCGTCGTTGCTGGCGAAATACCCGGGGTTGGACCTGCAACTGACGCTGGCCGACCGCATGGTCGACCTGGTCGAGGAAGGCCTGGATGTAGCCGTGCGCATCGCGCGCGAACTGGCCCCCGGCCTGGCGGCGCGGCCGCTGCGCGAGGTGCGCTACCGGCTGGTGGCCTCGCCCGGCTACCTGGAGCGCCATGGCGCGCCGGCAACGCCGGCCGACCTGCCGGCGGCGCGCTGCCTCTACCTCGGCTACGGCAATTTCGGCGAGCGCTGGACCCTGCGCCACCACGCCGGCGGCGACAAGGTGGAGGTCCGCATCCCGCCGCGGCTGACGCTGAACAACAGCCTGGCGATCATGAGCATGGTCGAGCGCGACGCCGGCATCGGGCTGGTGCCGGATTTCTCGCTGAGCGATGCGCTGGAACGGGGGCGCGTCGTCACCGTGCTGGGGGACTGGGACATCCTGGAACCCTACATCGGCACGGCATACGCGGTGTACACGCCGACGCGGCATGTGCCGCCCAAGGTGCGGGCCTTTGTCGACCACCTGGCTGCCAGCGCCGGCGACGCACCGCGTTAAGGTTCCGCCGGTGCGCGGGCTGCTAGCCCCCGGCCTGCCCCAGCACCCGCCGCAGCAGCCATAGCATCGCTTCACGCACGCTGCCGGCATCGGCGCCGGCCTCGATCTCGAGCGCGGCGCGGTCGAACGCTGCCGACAGCAGCGGGGCCACGCCGCCGGCGTCCACGCCCGCCGCCTCCAGCCCCTCGCGCAGGGTGCGGGCAGCGTTGGCCTCGTCGAGGGCCAGCATCTCGCGCAATCCCAGCACCGCGGGCCCTTCCACCAGCAGCAGGCGGGTGCGTCCGGGTACCGTCATCGCCTGCAGGTAGGCTTGCGCGCCATCGAGCAGGGCCTCGGCCGCGTCTTGCCCCGCCGGCGTGGCGGCCTCGATATCGGCGGCGACGGCCGCGGCTTCCTCGGCCAGCACGTGGCGGAACAGGTCGCGCTTGTCGGCAAAGTGGTGGTACAGCGCGCCCCGCGTGATGCCGGCGGCGGCGCAGACGTCAGGCGTCGAGGTTTCAGCGTAGCCTCGGCTGACGAACAGGGTGCGGGCAGCCTCGGTCAGCGCCTGGCGGGTGGCTTCGGTACGTTCGCGGTTGGTGCGGGCCACGGTTGGGTTCCTTGCAAACATGCAGCCTGTATCTTAATATCTATTTACATACAGACTGCATGTATTTAACGAGGAGCCATCATGAAAGTCACCAGCTATTACCCGGTCATCATGACTGCCGATGTGGCCGGGACGGCCGCGTTCTATCAACGGCATTTCGGCTTCACGGCCCTGTTCGCCAGCGACTGGTATGTGCACGTGCAACTGGCGGACGACCCTACGGTCAACCTCGCCGTGCTCGATGGCAGCCACCCGACCATACCGGCGCCGGCCCGCGGCCAGCACGCACAGGGGCTGCTGCTGAACTTCGAGGTGGAAGACCCGGATGCCGTCCATGAGCGCCTGCGCGCGGCCGGGCTGCCGATCCTGCAGCCGCTGCGCGACGAGGCCTTCGGCCAGCGGCACTTCATCACCGCCGATCCCAACGGCGTGCTGATCGACATCATCAAGCCGATCCCGCCATCGGCGGAGTTCGCGGCGCAGTACCAGGCCGGCGCGCTGCCGGCCTAGGCGGCGATCCCGTTCAGGCGGCGCAGACCCGGTACACCGCCAGGCTGCCGCGCCAGTTGACGCCCCAGCTGACGGTTACGCCCTCGTGCATCACGACGCGGTCGATCACGCGCAGGCCGACCTTGGGCGCCAGCGCCTCGAAGTCGCTGATGGTCAGCACGCGCACGTTGGGCGTGTTGTACCACTGGTAAGGCAGCGATTCCGACACCGGCATGCGGCCGCGGAACACCGACAGCCGGTGCGGCCAGTAGCCGAAGTTCGGGAACGAGACGATGCACTCGCGCCCCACCCGCAGCGTGTCGCGCAGCACCTGCGCGGTGTTGTGGATGGTCTGCAGCGTCTGCGACAGGATCACCGTATCGAAGCTCTTGTCCTCGAACAGCGCCAGCCCGCCTTCCAGGTTCTGCTGGATGACATGCACGCCCTTCTGCGCGCAGGCCAGCACGCCTTCGTCGCGGATCTCGATGCCATAGGCCTGCACCTCGAGCTCGTCCTGCAGCACGCGCAGCAGGCTGCCGTCGCCGCAGCCCAGGTCGAGCACGGTGGAGTTGGGTTCGATCCAGCGCGCGATCGCGCGGAAGTCGGGGCGCAGCGCCAGGATATTGGGATTGGCCAGGGCGTTCATGCGCCGATCTCCTCAGCGATGCGGTCGTAGTAGGCGCGCATCAGGTTGTGATAGCGCGGGTCGTCGAGCAGGAAGGCGTCGTGGCCGTGCGGCGCGTCGATCTCGGCGTACGAGACCGGGCGCTTGTTGTCCAGCAGCGCCTTGACCAGTTCGCGGCTGCGGCTGGGCGCGAAGCGCCAGTCGGTGCCGAAGCTGGCCACCAGGAAGCTGGCCTTGGTCTGCGCCATCGCACGGGTCAGGTCGCCGCCGTGCGCCAGCGCGGGATCGAAGTAGTCGAGCGCGCGCGTGATCAGCAGGTAGGTGTTGGCGTCGAAGTACTCGGCGAACTTGTCGCCCTGGTAGCGCAGGTAGCTTTCCACCTGGAACTCGACGTCGAACGAGAAGCGGATGTCCTCGCTCTTGAGCTCGCGGCCGAATTTCTCGGCCATGTCCTCGTCCGACAGGTAGGTGATATGGCCGATCATGCGCGCCACGCGCAGCCCGCGCTTGGGCTTGACGCCGTGCGCGTAGTAGTTGCCGCCGTGGAAGTCGGGGTCCGACAGGATCGCGCTGCGCGCCACTTCGTTGAAGGCGATGTTCTGCGCCGACAGCTTGGGCGTGGAGGCGATCACGATGCAGTGGCGCAGGCGCTCCGGATACATCAGGCTCCAGGCCACCGCCTGCATGCCGCCGAGGCTGCCGCCCATCACCGCGGCAAACTGCGTGATGCCGAAGGCGTCGGCCACGCGCGCCTGCGCATTGACCCAGTCTTCCACCGTAACCACCGGGAACGCCGCGCCATACGGTGCGCCGGTGGCGGGGTTCAGGCTCATCGGCCCGGTCGAGCCGAAGCACGAGCCCAGGTTGTTGACGCCGATGACGAAGAAGCGGTTGGTATCGAGCGGCTTGCCGGGACCGACCATGTTGTCCCACCAGCCCACGTCGCGCGGGGCGTCGGCATAGACGCCGGCGACATGGTGCGAGGCGTTCAGCGCGTGGCACACCAGCACCGCGTTGGAGCGGTCCGCGTTGAGCGTGCCGTAGGTCTCGACCATCAGGTCGTAGCCGGCGATGGACGAGCCGTTGCGCAGCTTC
The DNA here is from genome assembly GCF_003254285.1 of Cupriavidus phytorum. NCBI lineage: Bacteria > Pseudomonadati > Pseudomonadota > Betaproteobacteria > Burkholderiales > Burkholderiaceae > Cupriavidus > Cupriavidus phytorum. Next base: position 26,606 of record NZ_QKZN01000017.1, on the reverse strand, counting down.
AGCGGCTCGGCAAAGTGCATGCGCTGCGGCGCGACCACGCCGACCGAATCCGGCGGCAGGTCGAACGCGGCAGGCGCGGCGGTCGGCAGGGCGACATCAGTCATGGAATCCGGCCCGTGGCGAACGGGCATAAAAAAACCCGACCGGCATTTGCGTATCAAGCGTCGCAGCCAAGTCGGGATTCGCTGGATTCCTTGCGGGATTCCGCGTGCCGGCGCCATCCACTGCCGTGGTGGCATGGGGCGCCGACCCAACCTCTTTAGCCGCATTTATAGTGGCGAGCCACGGACCCTGTCCTTGGCTGCCGCGCGCCCGCAAGCCAGTCATCAAATCGGCGCGACCGGGCAATTATAGAGCAATCGGCCCGGCTGGTTGCATTCAGCCCAGCAGCACGCGCAGATGCGCCTCGGCATGGTCCGACGGCGACTTGCGGAAACCGCTCTTGGCATAGCGGTGCCACTGCCCCTGCACCGCCGCCATGATCAGCGCGGCGCGCGCGGGAATATCGGCATCCGCCGGGAACGCGGCCTGGGTCACCGCGACCTTCAGGCACTGGCGCAGCGAGGCCTCGATGCGGTCCACCACCTGGTTGATGCGCTCCTGCAGCCGTTCGTGCTCGCCCACCAGGGCCTCGCCGGTCAGCACGCGCGTCATGCCCGGGTTCTTTTCCGCGAACGACAGCAGCATGCGCACGATCGCATGCGCCTGGCGCAGGCCGTGCTCTTCCTTGTCGGTGATCTGGTTGATCAGTCCGAACACGGTCTGCTCGATAAAGCCGATCAGCCCCTCGTACATCTGCGCCTTGCTGGCGAAATGCCGGTACAGCGCCGCCTCGGACACGCTCAGGCGCGCGGCCAGCGCCGCGGTGGTGATCTTCTCCCCGCGCGGGTGCTCCAGCATGGTGGCCAGCGTCTGCAGGATCTGCACGCGGCGCTCGCCGGGGCGCGGACGCTTGCGCGCCGGCAGCGCCGGCTGCTGGTCGGCGTCCGGCTCGCTGCCCTGCATGCTGCCCTGCGCGCTGCCCGTGATGACCGCCTCTGGTTCGCGCCCGTTGCTTTGCGTCATGACCCGGTTCTCCGCATTCGTCGTTGGAGTTGATGCATCGATTGTACTTTTATGTCCACATAGGCCGGCCGGTTCGGCACGCGCGCGCGTACGCGCGGCACGTTGCCGGGCTGCGCCTGCGGCGCCTGGGTCTCGGCGGCCACCAGCGTCACCGAGCGCTCCTGCACGGCGTGACCGGCATGGCGGCGGTCCTCAGCCTCGAGCGTCGAGCGCACCGCGGCGTCGCGGCGGCTGCCGTCGTCATGTGCGGCGGGCACCACGTGCGGTCGCGACGGCGCGACCGTGCGCAGGTAGCCGGTCACCCACGCGGTGCGGATGCCGGTGCCGGCGTAGCGCTTCAGATGCGACACCGTGTCCTCGACCAGCACCGCGCGATGCGGCGCGATGCGCGCCTGCGCCAGCAGCCGGCGCAGCATGCGGCGGTCAGGCTTGGGCCGCAGGTGGCCGTGCACCCACATCTGCTCGATCGCCACCACGCGCTCGAAGCAATGGCGGATGCCGGCGATGTCCAGCACCGCGCGCGCATAGTCCTGCGGCGCGTTGGTGACCAGGATCTTGCGCCCGGGCAGGCGCCGCAGGTGCGCGGCCAGGCCGCGCCGCACCCGCACCATCTCGGCCAGCGCCGGGAACTCATGCGCGGCGCGCAGGAAGTCCGCCGGGTCGACGCCATGGTGGCGGATCATGCCGAGCAGCGTGGCGCCGTAGCGCTGCCAGTAGTCCACGCGCACGCGGCTGGCGGTGGCCTCGTCGCAACCGAGCACGCGCGCCACGTAGGCGGTCATCAGCCGGTTGATCGCCGGGAAGATCGCGTGCGAGGCGTCGTGCAGCGTGTTATCGAGGTCGAACAGCCAGACCGTGTCGCCGGAGGTATTGCCCGCGGGACGGCGGCGGAGGCGAGCGCGGACACGGCGCGGTGAGGGAAGACTGGAAGGCACGCCGGGCAACTCGGAGGATGGTGGGATATGCCGGAGCGGCCGGCGGGGGCCGGCGCCGCTCCGGGGGCTCCGCTCAGTGCGAGCGGATCATGGTGCCGAAGGCCTGCTCGGTCAGGATTTCCAGCAGCAGCGAATGCTCGATGCGGCCGTCGATGATGTGCACCGAATGCACGCCGCTCTTGGCCGCGTCCAGCGCCGACGAAATCTTCGGCAGCATGCCGCCCGAGATGGTGCCGTCGGCGAACAGTTCCTCGATCTCGCGCGCGGACAGGTCGGTCAGCAGGTTGCCCTTCTTGTCCATCACGCCCGGGATGTTGGTCATCATCACCAGCTTCTCGGCCTTGAGGATCTCGGCCATCTTGCCGGCGACCACGTCGGCATTGATGTTGTAGGCCTGGCCGTCGTCGGAGAAGCCGATCGGCGAGATCACCGGGATGAAGGCGTCGTCCTGCAGCGCCTTGACCACCGCCGGGTTGATCGCCTCGATGTCGCCGACATAGCCGATGTCGATGAACGCGCCCGGGTTCTCGCGGTCGGGCATCTGCAGGCGCTTGGCGCGGATCAGGCCGCCGTCCTTGCCGGTCAGGCCGACGGCCTGGCCGCCGTACTGGTTGATCAGCATCACGATGTCCTGCTGGACTTCACCGCCCAGCACCCACTCGACCACTTCCATGGTCTCTTCGTCGGTGACGCGCATGCCCTGCACGAAGGTGCCGACCTTGCCGACCTTCTTCAGCGCCTCGTCGATCTGCGGGCCGCCGCCGTGCACCACCACCGGGTTCATGCCGACCAGCTTCAGCAGGATCACGTCACGCGCGAAGCCGTGCTTGAGCTTCTCTTCGGTCATGGCATTGCCGCCGTACTTGACCACGATGGTCTTGCCGTGGAACTTGCGGATATACGGCAGGGCCTCGGCGAGGATCTCGGCCTTCAGTGCGGGAGCGATGGCGGCCACCGCGGTCGCGGCAGGCCCAGGGTTGTCGGCGTTCATGGGGGACATCCGTGAGAATCAACAGGTATGATGGCTAAGCCGCCGCGTCCCCGGGGGGAAGCCCGACGGATCGCCCCCGGGGATCGCCCGAAAGTGCGCCATCCGGCCACGGCAGGCGCCGATTTTACAAGAAACCGCGCGGGGCGAAAGCGCGCCGGCCCAACGCGGCGCGGCGAACCGGCTGCAAGCGGCCTGCGGGGCACCGGCGCGTTCCGTCGATGCAACAAGCGCACCGCTTCGTAGCGGTTTGGCCCGCGCCGCGGCACAGTGTTCCCGAATCGCTTCGATCATGCCCGACCGAAATTCCCGCGCCGCCTCCCCATCGCGGAGGCAAACATGAGCGACGCCACAGCGGTGCTGACCGGCCAGCTGCGCCCGGTCGAACATTGCAGCCGCTGCGGCGCCGGCTTCGTCTGCGGCTACGTGGCGGGCTTGCCCGAGTGCTGGTGCGCCAGCCAGCCGCTGCTGCCGGCGCGGCAGATCGTGCCGGGCCAGCATTGCCTTTGTCCGGCCTGCCTGGCGGACCGGCGGCAGGCGGATCAGGCGCCGGATTCCACCCCCGGTTCCGTACCCGACCCAGCGGCCGGCTGACGCGCCGGCGCGGCCGCCGCACCGCTGTCCCACTGCATCGCCAGCATCCCGGCGACGATCAGCGCGGCGCCGGCCACCCGCGCCGGCGTCAGCGCGCGCACCGCAAACCCGGCCAGGCCGAACTGGTCCACCAGCAGCGCGGCCAGCACCTGCCCGGCCACCACCGCGGCGATAAAGCCGGCGGCGCCCAGCCGGGGGGCCATGATCAGCGCGGCCGAGATATAGAACACCCCCAGCACCCCGCCGCTCCACAGCCAGGCCGGCGCCTGGGCCAGTGCCGCCGGCGACGGCAGCGGCACCCGCATCAGCCACAGCACCGGCAGCAGCGCCAGCAGGCTGACCAGCAGCGACACCAGCGTCGCCGACAGCGGATGGCCGAGCATGCGCCCGAGCGTGGCATTGGCCCCGGCCTGGAACGGGATCGCGGCACCGGCCAGCACGGCGGTGCCCAGCGGCAGCCACAGCGATGACGGGATCGAAAACGACAGCTGGGTGCCTGACATGGCGCGCTCCATAGGGCAAGATGCGATGCCAGCAGTTTGAAATATCGCTTTGCGAATTTCCAATTCTGCTTTCGTACGTTTAATATTCGCCGAATGAATAGCCTACGCGGAATCGACCTCAACCTGCTGGTGGTGCTGGAAGCACTGCTGGCGGAGCGCCATATCTCCCGTGCCGCGCTGCGGCTGCACCTGAGCCAGCCGGCGGTCAGCCATGCGCTCGGGCGGCTGCGGCAGCTGCTCGACGACCCGATCCTGGTGCGCGGCAAGGGCGGGCTGGTGCTGAGCGCGCGCGCGCACGAGCTGTCGGGGCCGCTGGCCGAGGCGCTGGCGCAGGTGCGCATCCTGCTGGGGCCGAGCGGCTTCCAGCCGGCCACGGCGCGGCGCAGCTTCCGGCTGGCGATGTCCGACTACGGCGCGCTGGTGGTGCTGCCGCGGCTGCTGCGCGCGGTGCGCAAGGCCGCGCCCAATATCGACCTGGTGGTGTCGCAGGCCAGCCGCGAGGGCATGACCGCGCAAGTGGCCGACGGCGAGATCGACATGGCGCTGGGGGTGTTCAGCCACCAGCCCGAAGGCGTGCAGTCCGCCGAGCTGTTCCGCGAAAGCTATGCCTGCGCGGTCGATGCCGCCACCGTGCGCGATACCGGCCGGCTCGACCAGGTGGCCTACCTGGCGCGCTCGCACGTGCTGGTCGCCACCCACAGCGAACGCATGGATGCGATCGACACGGCCGTGGCCAAACTGGGAGGCCGGCGCAAGATCGCCTGCGTGGTGCCGCACTGGAGCGTGGCGCCGGCGCTGATCGCCGGGACCAACCTGGTGCTGACCACCGCGCGGCGCAGCCTGGCCGCGCTCGAGGACGACCCGCGCTACGCCGTGTTCGCGCCGCCGTTTGCGCTCGACGACTTCACCTTCACCATGATCTGGCACCAGCGCACCGAGGCCGATCCCGCCCACGCCTGGCTGCGCGAGCGCGTGCTGGCGGCGGCGGCGACTCAGGATTCGGACGAGCCGATCAGCTTGCGCGGCTGACGGCGCCCGGTGGGCCGGGCTTGCGCCGGGGGGCGGGGTTCACGCCGCGGTGCCGGCCCCGCAGGACGCTTGCCAGCCCCTGGCTGGCCGCGGAAAACCAGCTTCTGGCGGGTCCCATGCTGCTTGTTGGCCAAGATGTCGCTGCGCCGACGGCCAGGCCGGTCAGTGCTTGTGGTCGCCGTGGCCGGCGTGGCCGCCGCTGGCAGCAGCGGGCACCATGCTGCGCACCTCGGCCGTGACCTTCTGCTCGACCACCTTGCCGCCCTGCTCGATCTTCAGCGTGATGGGCACGGTATCGCCGGGCTTGAGCTGGGCCTTCAGGTCCATCAGCATCACGTGGTAGCCGCCCGGCTTCAGTTCGACGTTCTGCATCCTGGGCAGGTCCAGCGACTTGAGCTGGCGCATGCGCATCACGTTGCCTTCCATCTTCATCTCGTGCAGCTCGGCCGCCGCCACCGGCGACGACACGCCGACCAGCTTCGCATCCTGGTGCGCGTGCAGCACCATGAAGGCGCCCGAAGCGGTCTGGGTCGGCACCGTGCCGCGCACCCAGGCGTTGCTGACATCGACCTGGGCCAGCGCGGCGCCCGATGCCAGCGTGGCGGCCAGGGCAAACGAAGCGGCCAGCGTGGCCGGGCGGAATTTGGCTTGCATCAAAGGCTCTCCTGAAAGCAGACATTAGACCATGGCGAGGACCGTCCCGCCTGCGCCCGGCGTGGCCCCCGGGCACGCGCGCTCGACCGCGCAACCAGCCAGTCTGGCAGCCGCCGCGGCGGCGCGCCAATGCGGCAAGGTGTCGCACGCGCCGGCGCCCCGCGGCGGCATTGATACACTCGCGCCATGCGCCCCGCCCCAGCCATGACCCGCCTGCCCGACTTCCCGTTCCTGTCGCCCCTGCCGGCCGGCAGTTCGGCACGCCATGGCCAGGTGACGCTGCGCCGGCTGTTCTGGCTGCGCTGGGCGCTGCTGGGCGGACAGGCGCTGACCGTGCTGGTGTGCGAGCCGATTGCCGGCATCCGCCTGCCCTACACGCCGCTGCTGGTGGTGCTGGGGCTGCAGGCGCTGTTCAACCTGCTCACCGGCCTGCGGCTGCGCCAGCACACGCGGCGCAACAGCGCGCCCGGCGAGGCCGAGCTGATGGGCCAGCTGCTGGTCGACCTGACCGCGCTGTCGGCGATCCTGTTCTACACCGGCGGTGCCACCAACCCGTTCGTCTCGTTCTACCTGCCGGGGCTGGCCATCGCCGCGGCCATCCTGCCGTGGCGCCAGGTGATTGCGCTGGCGCTGTACGCGCTGGCCTGCTACACGGTGCTGCTGATCGAATACGTGCCGCTGGACCTGCACAACCCGGACAACGCGGTGACCTACCACCTGGCCGGCATGTGGCTGAACTTTGTCGCCAGCGCGGTGATGATCGCGCTGTTCGTGGCGCGCCTGTCGGGCGTGCTGCGCCAGCGCGAGGCGCAGCTGAACCTGGCGCGCGAGCAGCTGCTGCGCGAAGCGCGCGTCGAAGACCTGAACGGCCAGGCCGCGGCGGTGGCGCATGAAATCGGCACGCCGCTGGCGACGCTGGCCGTGATTGCCGGCGAGCTGCGCGCCGATGCCTCCGACGCCGGCCGCGGCGCCGCCGCCATCAGCGGCTATCTGCCCGACCTGCAGACCATGGAGCAGCAGCTGGCGCTGTGCCGCTCGACCCTGGCGCGGCTGCGCGAAGACCCGGCCACGCTGGCGCCGCAGCGCATCGACGGCTGGCTGCCGGCGTTTGCCGAACGCTGGCAGCTGCGCCATCCCAATGCCAGCCTGCAGGCTGTGGCAACGCCGGGCGCCGGCGCGCAGTCGGTGGAAACCGCGCGCGTGGGCCAGATCCTGACCATCCTGCTCGACAACGCCGCGCGCAGCCAGCAGGCGGCCGGGCGCGGCGCGCAGCCGCTGCAGCTGCAGATCGCCATGGCCCCGGGCAATACCGCGCCGTGGCTGTCGTTCCGCGTCGCCGACCACGGCGACGGCATCCCCGAAGCGCTGCGCGGCCAGCTTGGCGAAACCCCGGTGGCCAGCCAGCACGGCGGCCAGGGCATCGGGCTGTACCTGGCGCAAAGCGCCGCCCGGCAGATGGGCGGCGAACTCGCCTGGCACGACCGCCCCGGCGGCGGCACCGTCGCCGAACTGCGCCTGCCCGTGCTCTCCACGCTTTCCACCTCGGCGGCTGCCGCCGCCACCGTGCCCTCTGCCTTATGACCGAACCCCTTACCCCGGTACCCGAAGCCACCGCACCGGCCGGCACGCCCTTCCTGGTGATCGACGACGATGAAGTCTTTGCCGGCACGCTGGCGCGCGCGCTGACGCGCCGCGGCTATGCCGTGGCGGTGGCGCATGATGGCCGCACCGCGCTGGCGCTGGCGGCGCGCACCGACTTTGCCTACGTCACGCTGGACCTGCACCTGGAGCCGCCGCCCGCAGCCGGCAGCACCGCGCCCGCCGAGTCCGGGCTGCAGCTGGTGGCGCCGCTGCGGCAGGCCCTGCCCGACGCGCGCATCCTGATCCTGACCGGCTACGCCAGCATCGCCACCGCGGTGGCGGCGGTCAAGCAGGGCGCCGACGAATACCTGGCCAAGCCGGCCAATGTCGATTCGATCCTGACCGCGCTGATGGCGGGCGTGTCGGAAGACGCGGCGCAGGCCGCGCTGGAAGAACCGGTGCCGCTGTCGGTGGCGCGGCTGGAGTGGGAGCATATCCAGCGCGTGCTGGCCGAGCACGGCGGCAATATCTCCGCCACCGCGCGGGCGCTGAACATGCACCGGCGCACCTTGCAGCGCAAGCTGGGCAAGCGGCCGGTATCACGCTGACCGCGCTGAAGGATCCCTCCAATGCAAAAAGGCCGCGCACGTGCGCGGCCTTTTTTGCATGGCGCGGCATGACGCCGCCTTACAGGCGCAGCTGGACGTAGTCCCACTCCAGGCCGTCGGCGCCGTCCGGAGGCGTGCCGCTGTCGGCAATGCGCATGGCATCGCCGGCATGGCGGTCCGCCAGCGTGAACAGCGCGCCCGAATCCAATGCCAGCGTCGCCGCCGCCGCAGCGGCCGCGCCGAGGGTGCCCGATTGCGCGGCCTCGGCCGCCGGCATCGGCGGACGGATGCAAAGGAAGGCCGTGGCGGCGGCCAGCGCGGCCAGCAGGCCGCCCGTGGCAAGCACGACCCGGCGGGTCTTGTAATGGACCATGTGATTTCTCCTGCCAGTGGGTTGAGGGGGATGCGGTGGCTCCCGCACCGGTCAATCGACCGTCAAGGTGCGCAAGGGTCGCATCGTCCGGCAACGCCGGCCAGCGGGCTTACCAATGCTTACGAGCCTTACCGGGATGTGGCAGGCCGAAACGCACGGACATGAAAAAAGGCGCACCGTGGTGCGCCTTACTTGGGCCGGCTGCGGGCTTTACAGCACGTAGCGCGACAGGTCCTCGTTGCCGGCCAGGTCGCCCAGGCGCTGGTCGACATACGCGGCGTCGATAGTCACGGTCTCGCCGGACGACTTGCTGGCGTGGAAGGACAGGTCCTCCAGCAGCCGCTCCATCACCGTATAGAGCCGGCGCGCGCCGATGTTCTCGACCTTCTCGTTGACCGAGAACGCGATCTCGGCGAGCCGGCGGATGCCGTCCGGCGCGAACACCAGGTTGACCTCTTCGGTGTTCAGCAGCGCCTGGTACTGCTTGGTCAGGCTGGCATCAGTCTGCGTCAGGATGGCCTCGAAGTCCTGCACCGACAGCGATTCCAGTTCGACGCGGATCGGGAAGCGGCCCTGCAGCTCGGGGATCAGGTCGCTCGGCTTGGACAGGTGGAACGCGCCCGAGGCAATGAACAGGATATGGTCGGTCTTGATCATGCCGTACTTGGTGTTCACCGTGGTGCCCTCGACCAGCGGCAGCAGGTCGCGCTGCACGCCCTGGCGCGACACCTCGCCGCCGCCGATATCGCTGCGGCTGGCGATCTTGTCGATCTCGTCCAGGAACACGATGCCGTTCTGCTCGACATTGGCGATGGCCTTGTGCTTGAGCTCCTCGTCGTTGACCAGCTTGGCGGCCTCTTCGTCGATCAGCAGCTTGAACGCTTCCTTGACCTTCATCTTGCGGCGCGCCTTCTTGCCCTGGCCCAGGCCGGCGAACATCGAGCGGATCTGCTCGGTCATGTCTTCCATGCCCGGCGGGCCCATGATGTCCATGCTCGGCATGCCGGCGGAGACCTCGAGCTCGATGTCCTTGTCGTCGAGCTGGCCTTCGCGCAGCTTCTTGCGGAACACCTGGCGCGTGTTGGAATCCTTCTCTTCCGGCTGCGAGAAGCCGATATCGCGCGGCGGCGGCAGCAGCACGTCGAGCAGCCGGTCCTCGGCGGCGTCCTCGGCCTTGGTGCGCACCTTCTTCATCTCGGATTCGCGCGTCTGCTTGATCGCCATCTCGGCGAGGTCGCGCACGATGGTGTCGACGTCGCGGCCGACATAGCCAACCTCGGTGAACTTGGTCGCCTCGATCTTGATGAAGGGCGCGTCGGCCAGCTTGGCCAGGCGCCGTGCGATCTCGGTCTTGCCGACCCCGGTCGGGCCGATCATCAGGATGTTCTTGGGGGTGATTTCCTGGCGCAGCGGCTCGGCCACCTGCTGGCGGCGCCAGCGGTTGCGCAGCGCCACCGCCACGGCCTTCTTGGCCTTGTTCTGGCCGATGATGTGCTTGTCGAGTTCGGAAACGATTTCCGACGGGGTCATGGTGTGCGGCATGGTATCCGTTCAGTTGGGGCGCGGTGCGCGGGGGACGTACGCCGGCCCCCGCTGGTGCCAGCGGCTTATTCCAGCGTCTCGATGACGAAATTGGTGTTGGTATAGATGCAGAGCTCGCCGGCGATGGTCAGCGCCTTCTCGACCACGTCCTTGGGCGCCATCTCGGTGTTCTCCATCAGCGCCTTGGCCGCCGACTGCGCATACGCGCCGCCCGAGCCGATCGCGGCGATGCCGCCTTCGGGATCCAGCACGTCGCCGTTGCCGGTGATGACCAGCGTGGTGTCGCGGTCGGCGGTGATCAGCATGGCCTCCAGCCGGCGCAGCGCGCGGTCCGAGCGCCAGTCCTTGGCGAGGTCGACCGCGGCGCGGGTCAGGTTGCCCTGGTATTTCTCGAGCTTGGCCTCGAAGCGGTCCAGCAGCGAGAAGGCGTCGGCGGTGCTGCCGGCAAACCCGACCAGCACCTTGCCGTTGTAGATGCGGCGCACCTTGCGCGCGGTGCCCTTCATCACGATATTGCCGAGCGTGACCTGACCATCACCGCCCAGCGCGACCTGATTGCCGCGGCGGACGCTGACGATGGTAGTGCCGTGATACTGTTCCATGGTGGCTTCCGTGAATATGTCAGGACCGTAGTTGGCGACGCCTGCGCGCGGTTTCAAGGCCTGTCGTGCACCGCGCGGGCGCGGCGGCAGTCTGACCAATATAGGACGCCGGCCAGCGCCGGTCGCGGCGAGCGAAAACAAAAAGGGCCATGCGCAAGGCATGGCCCTTCGGCACAACGCGCCGGCCAGCAGGCCAGCGCGCCGCATCAATCACTCCATCAGATCAGTCCGCATAGACGCCGGCCTTCTTGATCACCGGGGTCCACTTGTTGATCTCGGCGGCCAGGAAGGTGCGCAGCGAATCCGGCGTGGCGCGCTGCGCCGGCACGGCCTCGGCGCCCAGCTCGGCCATCTTGGCGCGGAAGGCCGGGTCGGCCACCGATTTCTGCAGCGCCGCCGACAGCTTGTCGATCACCGGCTTGGGCGTGCCCTTGGGCGCGTACATGGCGTGCCAGATCTTCACCTCGACGCCCGGCAGGCCCTGCTCGGCGGCGGTCGGGATATCCTTGAAGGCTTCCACGCGGCGCGACTGCATGGCCGCGTACGGCTTGAGCGCGCCCGCCTTGAGCTGGCCGGCGATATTGGTGGTCTGGTCGCACATCAGATTGACCTGGCCACCCAGGATGTCGGTCAGCGCCGGCGCGGTGCCCTTGTACGGCACCGTGGTCAGCTCGGTCTGGATCGCGCTCTGGAACAGCAGCCCGCACAGGTGCGAGGCCGAGCCGATGCCGGCATTGGCCAGCGACAGCTTGCTGGCATTGGCCTTGATATACGGCACCAGGTCCTTGAAGGTGTTGGGCGGCAGCGACTTGTTGCCCACCAGCACCATCGGCACGTCGGCGATCTCGCCGACCATCTCAAAGTCCTTGAGCGGATCGAAGCCGAGGTTGCGGTACAGCGCCGGAGCCGTGGACATGCCGATATGGTGGATCAGCACGGTGTGGCCATCGTTCTTGGCCTGGACCACCTTCTTGGCGCCGATGGTGCCGCCGGCACCGCCGAGGTTCTCGATCACGATGGTCGCGCCCAGGTGCTTGGACATGATCATGGTCAGTTCGCGCGAGACCTTGTCGGTCGGGCCGCCCGCGGCGAACGGCACCACCGCCGTCACCGGCTTGCTGCCCGGATATTCCTGGGCGTACGCGCCCGTCGCCACACCCATCGCGCTGACTGCCATAGCGGCCGCGACCATCTTTGCCACTCGTTTCATGCTCTCTTCTCCTGGTTCCCGGTAATACCCGTCTGCAATGCGTTGCCGCCGGCCTGGCGCCCGCGTGGGCGGGCGCTCTGGCGCGGTCTCTCTGGCCGCGCTTGGACCATGCCGGCTGGCTTCGCTGCCCCGCGTAAACTGCAAGGGCGGGGCTTGATGTTAACCACAGCAGACAATAGGCAGGTATAGGGGCTAACCCGCCTGCAATCCGCGGCATATGGCGGGAAAGCGGGAAGAACTGGCAGCTATCGCCCACAAACTCCGCGTTTCGCGACAGCCGCCGCCGGCTAGCGGAAGAAACCGAGCATTTCCTCCAGCAGCGGCTCGGGGGCTTCCTCGGGGATGTAATGGCCGCAGGGCAGCGCGCGCCCGCTCACGTCGGCGGCCACTTCCTGCCACAGCGCCAGCGGCTCGAAGCAGCGCGCCACCACGCCGTGCTCGCCCCACAGCACGCGCAGCGGCAGCGCCAGGCGGCGCCCGGCCTCGCGGTCGGCGCGGTCGTGCTCGAGGTCGATGGTGGCGGCGGCGCGGTAGTCCTCGCACATGGCGTGCACGCGGGCGGGGTCGCGCATCGCCGCGGTGTAGGCGGCCATCGCATCGGGCGCGAACGCGGCCAGGCCGGCGTGGCGCAGGCCCATCAGCTTCTGGATATAGAAGTCCGGCTCGGCGTTGATCAGGGTCTCGGGGAACGGCGCCGGCTGGATCAGGAAGAACCAGTGCCAGTAGGCCGCGGCGAACGCCATGCTGGTGCGCTCGTACATGGCCAGCGTGGGCGCGATGTCGAGCAGCATGGCACGGCTGACCGCCTCGGGATGGTCCAGGCAGAGGCGGTGCGAGACGCGCGCGCCGCGGTCATGGCCGCACAGCGCGAAGCGCGGGTAGCCGAGGGCGGCCATCAGCGCCACCTGGTCCTGCGCCATGGCGCGCTTGCTGTAGCGCTCGTGGCCGGCATTGCCGGGCGGCGCAGCGCTGCTGCCATAGCCGCGCAGGTCGGTGGCGATCACGGTGAAGTGGTCGGCCAGCGCGGGCGCCACCCCGTGCCAGATCAGGTGGCTTTGCGGGTGGCCGTGCAACAGCAGCAACGGCGGCCCCGAGCCGCCCCGCACCCCGGCGATCTCGACCTCGCCGACCTGTTGCCGGAACGGTTCGAAATTCGGGAACAGCAGCGCGCTCGCGTCATTCAGCATGGGGGTCTCCGCTCAGGTGGTCCTGTGCCGATCATAAGCGCAATCCGCCGTCGCGGCTGACGCAACTGAATTGCAACAACCGTAGGGCTATGGTTAAATCCGGCCATGACCCGTTCCAGTCCGGACCGGCCGGCCCTGGCGCCGGAACCGGCAAGCCCGACCCCGTCGGCCCTGGAGGCCGCCCATGAACGCCTGCGCCGGCTGGGCGCGCGCGTGACCCAGCCGCGGCTGTGCATCCTGGCCTGCCTGATCGGCAGCGACGAGGCGCTGACCCACCAGGCCGTGATCGACCGCCTGCCCGACGCCGGCGAGACCATCGACCGCGTCACCGTCTACCGCGTGCTGGACTGGCTGGTAGACCAGGGCGTGGCGCAGAAGCGGGCCGGCAACGACCGCGTGTTCCGCTTCAGCCTGGTCGAGCACGAGGCCGCGCGCGCGCAGGAGCATCGCCAGCACAGCCATTTCCACTGCACCCGCTGCGACCGCACCTTCTGCCTGGACGATGCCGCCGCACCGGCGCAGCCGGCCGCGCCGCGCGTGCCCAGCGGCTTTGCCATCGAACATGTCGAACTGACCGTGAACGGCGTCTGCGCCGAGTGCGGCAAGCGTCCGCGCGCCGCCCACTGACCGGCACTCATTTCCCGGAGAACCAACAATGTCCAAACTGATTCCGGTCACGATCCTGACCGGCTTCCTCGGCAGCGGCAAGACCACCCTGCTCAAGCGCATCCTGAACGAGCAGCACGGCATGAAGATCGCCGTGATCGAGAACGAGTTCGGCGAAGAAAACATCGACAACGAGATCCTGGTGCAGGATGGCCGCGAGCAGATCGTGCAGATGAGCAACGGCTGCATCTGCTGCACTATCCGCGGCGACCTGGTGCAGGCGCTGTCGACGCTGCTGACGCGCCGCGACGCCGGCGAGATCGACTTCGACCGCGTGGTGATCGAGACCACCGGCGTGGCCAACCCGGGCCCGGTGGCGCAGACCTTCTTCATGGACGAAGAGATCGCCTCGCGCTACCTGCTCGACGCGGTGATCACGCTGGTCGATGCCAAGCACGCCCACCTGCAGCTCGACCAGCAGGAAGAGGCGCAGCGCCAGGTCGGCTTTGCCGACGCCATCTTCATCACCAAGTCCGACCTGGTAGGCGAAGCCGACGTGGCCGAGCTGCGCCATCGCCTGCTGCATATGAACCCGCGCGCGCCGATCCGCCTGGTCAATTTCGGCGAGGCCCCGATCGAAACCATCTTCGACCTGCGCGGCTTCAACCTGAACGCCAAGCTCGAGATCGACCCGGAATTCCTGCGCGCCGAGGAACACGACCACGACCACGCGCACGACCATGAGCACGGCGACCATTGCGGCACCGACTGCGGCCATGATCACGATCACGGTCACGACCATGGTCATGCGCACGACCACCATCACCACCACAACCACACCGACCGCATCGCGTCGTTCGTCTTCCGCAGCGACAAGCCGTTCCACTACGGCAAGCTGGAGGAATTCCTGTCCGGCATCCTGGCGGTCTACGGGGAAAAACTGTTGCGCTACAAGGGCGTACTATATATGGAGGGGGTGGACCGCAAAGTGGTGTTCCAGGGCGTTCACCAGCTGATGGGCAGCGACATCGGTGCCAAGTGGGAAGACGAGACCCCGGGCACGCGCATGGTGTTCATCGGCGTGGACCTGCCCCGCGACGCCATCCTCAAGGGCCTGGAGAACTGCCTGGCCTGAGTGCGCCTGCCGTCCCATGGGCGGCATCCCTTCCGACACCGCCGCGCGGCTGCCCCCCGTTCGGGGTACCGGGGAAATACCGAAGCGCCAGCCGGTTTTCCCCATATCTCCGAAAAATTTGTTCAAGTACAATAGGCCGGATTTGATACCGGTGGCGCACCTTTTTCCCGCCACCGGTGTCCGGTCCACCGCTTGCCGGTGGACTTGCAGGGCGGCGGTTGTCGTCAGCATGAGGCAGGCCGCCAGCAGGTGCGGTCGCAGTGCTTCGTGCGGAGACCGCCTGTTCCGCTTGGGGTACCCCGACGCGCGCCGTCACTGACTGACGCGAGAGAGAGGTGTCCCCATGACAGCCGCAACGAAGACCAAAGAAAGCCGCAGCAAGACTGGTAGTGCAGCGGCAGAGACGCTCAAGGCGCAGCCTGTGAAGGCCGCGCCCGCTCCCCGCGGCAGTACGGCGAACGCCGAAGCGGGCGCAAGGAAGGGAGGCCCGCGAAGCAGCAAGACTGCAGCCAGCCAGAGTGAAACAACCGTGGCGCGCAAGCGCGCGGACAGCGCACCCGAGCGGACTGAGACGCCGCCGGCCGCATCAACAAGAGAATCAGCAGCAACCATGAGCAGCAACAAACTTCTGACTGAAGCTGAAATCCTGAAGATGAGCGACAAGGATTACATGAACGAAGCGCAGCTCGCCTTCTTCAAGCACCGCCTTGAACAGCTGCGCGACGAAATCCTGAAGAACGCTGACCAGACCACGGAACACCTGCGCGAAACCGTGATCGTGCCGGACCCGGCCGACCGCGCCACCATCGAGGAAGAACACGCGCTGGAGCTGCGCACGCGCGACCGCGAGCGCAAGCTGCTGAAGAAGGTCGAACAGTCGCTGCAGCGCATCGAGTCCGGCGACTACGGCTGGTGCGAGGAAACCGGCGAGCCGATCGGCGTGCCGCGCCTGCTGGCGCGCCCCACCGCGACGCTGTCGCTGGAAGCGCAGCAACGCCGCGAACTGCGCCAGAAGCTGTTCGGCGACTGAAGCACGGCGCGCCGGCCAGCCGGCGCAGCCTGCGCAACATCACGGCCCGGATACCCCGGGCCGTTTGTTTTTGGGCCCCGCACCAGCGCTTGTCGCGCCATGGCCACGGCCCGACATTGAGAATCATCCGGCTGTTGCCGCCGCGGCCTTTCTGGTAAATTCGCAACCTTGTTGCAACAGCGCGCGCGACCTTTACGCGCTGCGTTGCCTCCTCCACATTCCCTGCTGCTGCCATGGCTGATCGCCTGCCCGTCACCGTGCTGTCCGGTTTTGCCGGCGCCGGCAAGACCTCGCTGCTGAACCACCTGCTCGCGCATGGCGCGGGCGGGCGTGTCGGCGTACTGGTCTGCGGCGCGCAGGACGGACAAACGCTGGCGCCCTTGCCGCCCGGTTGCGAGGCCACGCTGCTGCCGTCGGGCGAGCCACTGCTCGCCGAAGCCGCAAGGCTGGCCGCCACGGGCCGTTTCGACGCGCTGCTGGTCGAGGCCGACGGCCTGGACGAGCCGCTGGCGATTGCCGAAGGCTTCCTGTTCGAGGCCGAGCATGGCGCGGGGCCCGGCGCGGCCGTGCAGCCTGATACGCTGGTAACCGTGGTCGATGCCGCCACCGTGCTGCGCGATCTCAACGAAGCCGAATTCCTCGCCGAGCGTGGCCTGACGCAGGACCAGGACGACCGCACCGTGGCCGAAGTGCTGGTGGCGCAGATCGAAGGCTGCGACGTGATCGTGCTGAACAAGGCCGACCTCGTCGATGCCGCGGAGCTGGCGCGGCTGCGCGCGGCGCTGCAGGCGCTGAACCCGCGCGCCGACATCGTCGAGGCCAGCTTCGGCAAGGTGCCGCCCGGACGCGTGCAGGGCACCGGCCGCTTTGATTTCGAAGCCGCCGCCGATGGCGCCGGCTGGCTCGCCGCGCTGCGTGGCGAGGCGCCCGCGGCGGATGCCGCCAACGGGGTGTCCACGCTGGTCTACCGCCGCCGCCGCCCATTCCACCCGCAACGCTTCGCCGACCTGATCCATACCGAATGGCTGCGCGAGCATGGCAGCGTGCTGCGCTCCAAAGGACTGTTCTGGCTGGCGGGCCGCATGGAGACCGCGGGCGACTGGAACCAGTCCGGCGGCGTCTGCCGCCATGGCGGCGCCGGCGCCTGGTGGGCGGCGCTGGACCCGGCGGAATGGCCGGCCGACGCCGCCGAGCGCGCGGAAGTGGAAGCCGACATGCATGACGGCGGCGCCCCGGCACCGTTCGGCGACCGCCGCCAGGAACTGGTGCTGATCGGCCTGGACCTCGACCACGCCGCGCTGCAGGCCCGTCTCGACGCCTGCCTGCTGAGCGATGCCGAGATGGCCGCCGGGGTGGAGGCCTGGGCCGCGTATCCGGACCCGTTCCCCGCCTGGGTCGATGATTTCGACGACGACCACGACCATGGCCACGACCACAGCCATGGCGATGACTGCGGTTGCGGCGATCCCGGCCACGATCACGATCACGGTCATGGCGGCCACGGCGGCCCTCCCCATGCGCACTGACTGGTTCGCCCGCCTGCGCGCACACGGCCCGGGCCTGTGGTCCGCGCTGTGCCTGGCGCTGTGCCTGCTGCTGGCGCAGCATGCCGGGCTGACCCACCGCATCGTCCATGGCGGCCTGTTTGCACCGGCCGGCGCCCCGGCCGCGGCCAACGCCGCCGCGTCCGACAATGACCCGCACCCGCGGTCGCAGGCCTTCAGCGGTCACTCGTGCGTGCTGTTCGATGGCGCCACCGTCGCCGACACCCATTGCGGCAAGCTGCCGCCGCTGCAGCTTGCTTACGGCAAGCCGGTCAAGCCCGCCAGCCTGGCCTGGCGCTGGCCCGACCTGCCCTCATCCCAGCCCTTCCAATCGCGCGCCCCGCCGCCGCCGGCCATCGCCCTCGCCTGATCCGGGACGCGGCCAGCGCCGCGCCCCCGCCGTCTTACGCATTCCGAGCTGAACACGCGCCCTGTCGGCCGCGCCGCCATGCCCCATCGCGGGTGTGCCTCGCCTGGCCGGATGCCGTCGTGCCAGCCGGGCCGATTGCCACTGCATTGCTACGCGCGCCATGTCGAAGAACCGTTACACCGCCCGCCGTTTTACCCAGCCTGCCTCCCTGCGCCTGACCCCGCTGGCTACACTTGCCGCCTCGCTGACCGCCACGCTGGCCACCGCCCTGGTGGCGCCCGCCGCGCTGGCGCAGACCACCACGGCGCCGGCCGCCGAGGCCGCTCCTCCCGCCGCCGTGCCTGCCGCCGTGCCTGCCTCCGCGCCAGCCACCCCGGCCGGCGCCACGCTGCGCGAAGTCGTGGTCACCGCCAACCCGCTGGGCAGCGACCTGAACGACATGGTGGCGCCGGTCTCGACGCTGGGCGGCGACGCGCTGACCGTACGACAGGCCAGCACGCTGGGCGAGACCCTCGACAAGCTGCCCGGGGTGTCGTCGACCTATTTCGGCCCCAATGCCAGCCGGCCGGTGATCCGCGGCCTCGACGGCGACCGCATCAAGGTGCTGCAGAACGGCGGCACCACGGTCGACGCCTCGACGCTGTCCTACGACCATGCCGTGCCGGTGGACCCGCTGGTGGCCGAGCGCATCGAAGTCGTGCGCGGGCCGGCGGCGCTGATGTACGGCGGCAATGCCATCGGCGGCGTGGTCAACGTGATCGACAACCGCATCCCCAAGGAGCCGATCGAAGGCGTCGGCGGCGCGGTCGATGCCAGCGCCACCGCCGGCGGCGACCAGGCGCGCAACGCCAGCGCGCTGATCGAGGCCGGCAACGGCAAGTTCGCGGTCCACGCCGATGCCTTCGCGCGCAAGACCAGCGACCTGCGCATCCCCGGCTACGCGCGCAGCGACCGCCTGCGCAACGCCGAGCCGCTGCCCGACGGCGAGGCCGAACCGTACGGCCGCCTGCCCAATACCAGCGCCGACCAGCAGGGCGGCTCGCTGGGCGGCTCCTACACCTGGGCGGATGGCTTCCTCGGCGCCAACTACAGCGCCTACCGCAACGACTACGGCACGCCCGCCGAGGACGCGGTGCGGCTGAAGATGAAGCAGGACCGCTTCGCGCTGGAAGGCGAGGCGCGCAACCTGGCGGGCAACACCGGCGGCTGGTTCGAGTCGGTCAAGGGCAAGGTCAGCTTCACCGACTACGAGCACCGCGAAATCGAGGACGGCGAGACCGGCACCATCTTCAAGAACCGCGGCTGGGATGCGCGCTTCGAGGCCCGCCACGCGAAGATCGGCAACCTGACCGGCGTGGTCGGCACGCAGTTCGGCCATACCAACTTCTCGGCGCTGGGCGAAGAGGCCTTCGTGCCCAGCACCAACACCGACAACGCCGCGCTGTTCCTGTTCGAGGAAATGCCGCTGACCGCCGGCGGCGACCTGAAGCTGAATTTCGGCGGCCGGCTCGATCACAGCAGCGTCAAGGCCAGCGCCAACGGCAACGACCGCTTCGCCGACGCCAACCGCAGCTTCAACGCCACCAGCGCCTCGGCCGGCCTGCTGTACAAGATGAACCCGGCCTGGTCGCTGACCAGCAACCTGTCCTACACCGAACGCGCACCGACCTTCTACGAGCTGTACGCCAATGGTCCGCACGTCGCGACCGGTGCCTGGGAAGTCGGCGATCCGAACGCCAACAAGGAGCGCGCCACCTCGATCGACCTGGGCGTGCGCTTCAAGTCAGGCGCGCACAGCGCCGGCATGTCGGGCTACTACAGCCGCTTTGCCAACTACCTCGCGCTAAGCGCCACCGGCCGCGCGCGCGACGAGGCCGGCGACGTGGTCGCAGTCGGCAGCCCGGATGCGCTGCCCGAGTTCCAGTACCTGGGCGTGCCGGCGACGCTGTACGGCTTCGAGGCCGAAGGCAAGACGCGCCTGCTGCAGAAGATGCTGACCAGCAGCGACACGCTCGACTTCGAGGCGCGCGCCGACTACGTGCGCGGCGAAAACCGCGACACCGGCGAGCCGCTGCCGCGCCTCGCGCCGCTGCGCCTGGGCGGCGCGCTGGTGTATGGCGCCGGGCCGTGGGGCGCGCGCGTCGACGTCACCTACGCGGCCAAACAGACGCGTGTGCCGTCCAACGACACGCCGACCGATGCCTACACGCTGCTGAGCCTGGCGCTGACCTACAAGTTCAAGGTGGCGGGCACGCAAACCCTGGTGTACCTGCGCGGCGACAACCTGACCAACCAGGACGCGCGCAACGCGGCCTCGATCCTGCGGGATATCGCGCCGATGGCTGGCAGGAGCGTGAAGGTAGGGTTCAGGACGTCGTTCTGACGACGAGACTGCGGTGCGGGTGGGGCGGTACTTCGTGGAGGCGCCGGCCCTCTCCCCCGGCCAAATTCAAACAAACCTAATCCCGATTCACCACCCACTCCCCCTCGACCTGCGCCGCCCCCACCCGCGCCAGCGCCCCCACCGTCTGGGCGCAGATTTCCGCCATCTGCTGCCCCGCCATGAAGCGCTCGCGCATGTGGGCCATCAGCGGCGCCGCCTCCATCCACGCGGCCAATGCCGCCAGCGTCATCCGCTGCGCCTCGAGCAGCTTGAATTTCACCAGCACCTTGACCGCATGGGCGGCATTGCGCGCCGGGTCGGCACTCAGGTACGCCAGGCGTCCCTGCGCGCGTTCGACCGACGCGGCGACGTCGGTGAACACGCTGCCGTGGCCGGGAATCACCACGCGCACGTCGAGCTGCGCGATGCGCGCCAGCACCGCCGCCTGTTCGGCGAAGCCGCTCTCGCCCTCCAGCTCGGGAAAGATCACGCCGAAGCCGTTCTGCCACAGCGCGTCGCCGGAAATCAGGATGCGCTCGGCCGGCGCGAACAGCATTACCGCGTGCGGGTCATGGCCGGGGGCCGCCACCACCTGCCAGTCGATGCCGCCCAGGCGCAGCGTGTCGCCGTCGTTCAGCACGCTGTCGAAGGTAAAGCGGTCGCACTGCTGGCCGGTGGCCTTATAGCTGAGCGCATCGGTATCCCACGCCGCCACGGCCTCGGCCTCGGCTGCGGGGATCGCGGTGCGCGGCTGCCAGCGCGCCTGCAGCGCGGCATTGCCGCCGCAGTGGTCCGAGTGCAGATGGGTGTTGATCACGCGCGCCAGCGGCCGGCCCTGCAGCGCCGAGGCCACCAGCGCCAGCGTCTGCGGCGCGTGGGTGACGTAGCCGGTGTCGACCAGCGCGGTATCGGCGCCGTCGTCGAACAGGATGTTGTTGGCCGACAGCCAGCCGCGCTCGAACACGCGCATGGTGGCCGGCAAGCGCGGCACGGTGTTTTCGCTCACGACGATGTCTCCTCGCCCGCCAGCCCTGCGGCGCGCCGCGGCAGTTGCGCCCAGATGCGGCGCTTGTCTTCGTCGCCGGCTGACGACCAGCCGGCAATCTCTTCGATGGTGCGCAGGCAGCCCTCGCAATAGCCGCTCGACGGGTCCATGCGGCAGACGTTGCGGCACGGCGACGGCACCGGCGTTGCCCGCATCGCGGCGTCGGCCTGCCTGGCCAGTTCCGCGGCGAGCGAGGCGGGCGAAGGCGGCGAAGGCGGCGAAGGGGGCATCGTAGCCATGGCGTTGCGCGCGCTCGCTACTCAGCCCGCCGCGCGCGCAGCCTTGGCCGCGACCTTCTGGTTGAAGCGGCCGACGTCGATCAGGTGGCGCTCGTGCACGCCCTCCGAGATCTTGTCCTGGCCGTCCCACGCGCTCAGCTGGAAGCGCAGGCGGCGCCCGTCGACCTCGACCAGTTCACCCCTGACCGTCACAGTCATGCCCGGCGGGGTCGGCGCCAGGTGCGAGAAGCTGACCAGCGTGCCGAGCGACTGCTCGCGCGGCCAGTCGAGGTGTTCGCGCAGCATCTGCAGGCAGGCACACTCCATGATGCCGACCAGGTAGCCGGTGGCCAGCACGTCGGGCATCTCGGGGCAGCCCGGGATATCGTCATACAGGCGCGGCACCGTGGCCTTGGGCGGCACCGTGTATTGCCAGGTGAAGGCCAGACCGGGGCGCAGGTCCGGGCTCATGCCGCGGCTCCGGAGGTGCCAGCGGCGGCCGCCGCGACATCGGCCACTTCGGCCCCGGTCATCTGCTGCAGCTGGTGCGGGGTCAGGTTGAACACCGCGTGCGGATGGCCGGCCGCGGCCCACAGGCTGTGATAGCGAAACAGGTCCTGGTCCAGCAGCATCACCGGCGCCACCGCATGGCCGATCGGGCAGACGCCGCCGATGGCATAGCCGGTCTTCTCGCGCACGAAGCGCGCGTCGGCCTTGCCCAGCGCGCCCACGCGCGCGGCCACCTTGGCTTCGTCGACGCGGTTGCTGCCGCTGGCGATCACCAGCACCGGCGCATCGTCGGCGACGCGGCGGAAGATGATGGACTTGGCGATTTCGGCCACGCTGCAGCCGAGCCCGGCGGCGGCCTCGGCCGAGGTCTTGCCGGTCGCGGGCAGCATCACCACGGGCCGGTCGTGGCCGAGGCCGGCCAGCAGGTCGGCCACGCGCTGCGCGGACTCGGGCAGCGCTTGGTCAGGCATCGTCATGCGTTCTCCTGTTTGCGCACCGCGCGCCTTACACGCAGGCCGGCGCCGCGTCGCTGGCGGCGGCCCATTTGGTCAGCAGGGCGCGGCCCACGCGCGAACTGTTGGCGCGGCCGATCGCCTGCGAGATGTAGTCGCCGGCGCGCACCACCGCTTCCAGGTCGATGCCGGTGTGGATGCCCATGCCATGGAGCATGTACAGCACGTCCTCGGTGGCGACATTGCCGGTGGCGCCCTTGGCATAGGGGCAGCCGCCCAGGCCCGCGACCGAGGCGTGGAAGATCGCGATGCCCACTTCCAGGCTGGCCAGGATGTTGGACAGGGCCTGGCCGTAGGTGTCGTGGAAATGGCCGGAGAGCCGGTCCAGCGCAAACTCCGCCGCCGCGGCGCGCATCACTTCCTGCACGCGCACCGGCGTACCCACGCCGATGGTGTCGGCGATGTCGATCTCGTCGCAGCCCAACTCGCGCATGCGGCGCACCACATCGACCACCGAGCTGACCGGCACCTCGCCCTGGTAAGGGCAGCCGAGCGCGCACGAGATGCTGCCGCGCAGGCGCACGCCCTGCTCCTTGGCCGCCGCCGCCACCGGCGCGAAGCGCGCGATCGACTCGGCGATCGAGCAGTTGATGTTCTTCTGCGAGAACGCCTCGCTGGCCGCGCCGAAGATCACCACCTCGTCGGCCCCGGCCGCGATCGCGCCCTCGAAGCCCTTCATGTTCGGCGTCAGCGCCGAATACAGCGTGCCCGCGCGGCGCTGGATGCGCGCCATCACGTCGGCGCCGTCGGCCATCTGCGGCACCCATTTGGGCGACACGAACGAGGCGGCCTCGATATTGACGAAGCCGGCGTCGGTAAGCTGGTTGATCAGCGCGACCTTCACGTCGGTCGGCACCATCGCCTTCTCGTTCTGCAGGCCGTCGCGCGGGCCCACTTCAACGATCTTCACGTAGTTCGGCATGGTCATGGCTGTCTCCTGTCGTTTATTCGGTGGGGATTTGGTTGGCTCGTTCGGTAATCAATAGCCGCGCTGCAGGTCGACCACGCCCGCGATCGGCTGGCCGGCGCGCAACGCGCGGATCTTGCCGGCGATCTGCGCGATGCTGTCCTCGCGCAGCGTCAGCGCCGAGATATGCGGCGTAATGGTGATGCGCGGCTCCTGCCAGAACGGGTGGTCGGCGGGCAGCGGCTCGGTGCGGAACACGTCCAGCGTCGCGCCCGCGACCTGGCCGGCCTGTACCGCCGCGAGCAGGTCGGCTTCGACCAGGTGCTGGCCGCGCGCGACATTGATCACGTAGGCACCTTGCGCCAGCTTGCCGAACAGTTCGCCGTTGAGGATGTTCTCGGTCTGCGGCGTCAGCGGCAGCACATTGACCAGCACGCGCAGGCCGTCCAGGAACGGCGCGCGGCCGGCATCGCCGTGGAATCCCACCACGCCCTCGACGGCGCGCGCGGTGCGGCTCCAGCCGCGCACCGGGAAGCCGAAGCCGGCCAGCGTGCGCGCGATATGCGTGCCGAGCGTGCCGATGCCCATCACGCCAATGGTGAAGTCCTCGCGGCGGTGCGGCTTGAGGAATTTCCACTTGCCGGCCTGCGCCTGGGCGGCGTAATCGTCCAGCCGGCGGAAATAGCGCAGCACGGCAGAGGTGACGTATTCGGCCATCTGCGCCGCCATGCCCGCGTCGTCCAGCCGCACGATCGGCACGCCGGCCGGCAGTGCCTGAGGATCCTCGTCGCGCAGGCGCAGGATGCCGTCGACGCCTGCGCCGAGGTTGAACACCGCCTTCAGGTCGGTGCGGCCGCGCAGCATCTCGACCGGCGGGCGCCACACCACGGCGTAATCGGCGGCCTCGCCGCGGCTGTCGTCCCAGGTCACGCAGGTGGCTTCGGGCAGCGCCTCGGCGAAGCCTTCGATCCAGGGTTCGTAACGGCCATCCGGAACGTACAACTGCAACTTCATGATGTCTCCAGCGACTCTGGTGGTTCAAAGGGCTATTTTGGCAGAGGAATGCGCCGCGGGGGCGGATGGCGGAAACGCCGCCAATGGAAAATGCCCCGCGCTGGCGGGGCATTTCCATGGTTTGCGCGGCTCGCGCGGTCTTGTGCGGCGGCGCCAGGCGGCGCGCGGGCCGCTACTGGTAGTTCATGTTGAGCGTCGCGATGGCGCTCACGCGGCCGCTGGTCACGACCGGGCTGGTCTTGAAATACCGTGCGGTCATCGGAATGCTGACGGCCTCGTTGTCGCTGGTGGTCAGCACATACGGAGACGACACCCCATTCAGCGTGACCGGCACCTTGCCTTGCAGCACCTGTACCCCGACGCCGGTGGCCATGCCGCTGCCGGCCTGGTTTGCCAGCACGCCCGGGGCATTCGACGGGTCCGCCGTGCCGTCCAGTTCGTAGGCGATGCTGATGCCGGCATCGCACACCAGCGGAATGCCGAACGGCGTCGCGCCTTGCGTCGAACCGACGCCGCCGAAGCTCTGCAGGCTAGCGGTTGGCAGCGTGACGATGATGTTGTTGTTGGTGACGCGGCAGCCCGCCGTCCGGATATTGACCTGCGTACTGGTGAAGTTGGTCGAGGTAGCGACGACGGTGCCATACATGGACGTCGCGGTGGGATTCTGGAACGCGATCACGCCCGGCGTAATCGGCCCGGTCTTGATCAGCTGCACGCGATACAGCGCGGGCGGCAGATAGACGCCGCGCAAATTGGGCAGCGTCTGCTGCACCCGCGGCCAGCTCTGCACCATGGCCTGGGTGATGTCGGCCGGCTGCACGCTGAGCGTGTTCGACCATCCGGTCCGGATGCCGACGCCAGGGACGCCGGTTTCATAGACGCCGGCGCCGGCCGCCGGCATCATCGGCATGGCATAGCCATAGCTCCAGGTTTCGAGCGGGTCGCATTCGATGTACGCGGAAGCGCTGCCGACCCAGCCGGTATCGAACAGGACGCTGCCGTTGGGCAAGTCCCGCGCAACGGTGAGGCTGGCGGGCAACGACATGGTCGAACTGACGCCGGTGCCGGTACACGCGGCCCCGGCGGTGCCCGAAGTCAGCAAGGCCCAGAGAAGGATCCGGCATAGCGTGCGTAGCATGGAAAGTCGGCGTGACGGGCTGAAGGTCCGCAATTCTAGTCACGACGCATCAAGCCCAAGCGTAGGAGGTATCCCAATTTCAGCCGGAAAAGTCATAGCCGAGATGCCCTCGCGCGCTCTGCCGCTTCCGGGCCAGCGCCATCGCGCCGGTTCCTGGCCGCAGGGCTATTTCCCCGCAAACGCCAGCAACTGCGCCCCTTCCGCCACCTGCTCGCCGACGCCGTAAAGGATTTCGCTGACCACCCCGTCGGCCGGCGCGCTGATGGTGTGCTCCATCTTCATCGCCTCCATCACCAGCAGCGGCGTGCCGCGCGTGACCGTGCTGCCGGCCTCGACCATCACGGCGATGACCTTGCCCGGCATCGGCGCGGTCAGCTTGCCGCCCTCGCCTTCGGTTTCGCCCGCGTGGGCGAGCGGGTCGAGCCAGGCCAGGCTCACATGCCGGCCGGCGTAGAAGACGTGGAAGGTATCGCCATCGGCATGCACCTGTCCGCGCGTGCGCCGCGTGCCGAGGTTGACGCGAAGATCGTCCGCCTGGCAGGTATAGGCAAAGGGCGCGGCCTGGTCGGCGTAGATCAGCGTGCTGCCGCGCGCATTGCTGTCCAGCTTCACGTCGAGCACCTGCTCGCCATAGCCGAAACGCAGCGTGCGCGACACGCCGCCATTGAGCCGCCACACGCCGGCGTGGGTCCACGGCGAGTGCGGATCGGCGGCATCGATGCGCAATTCGCGCGCCTCGCGATCCAGCAGCGCCGCCACCGCCAGCGCGATCACTTCCATGCCGACCGGCGCCGGCGGCGGGAACAGGACCGCCTCGTTGCGCGCGATCAGGCCGGTGTCGAGATCGGCGGTACGAAACGCCTCCGACTTGACCAGCCGCTGCAGGAACGCCACGTTGGTCGACAACCCCACCACGTGGTACGCCGCCAGCGCCTGGCGCATGCGCGCCAGCGCCTCGTCGCGGTCCTTGCCCCAGACGATCAGCTTGGCGATCATCGGATCGTAGAACGGGCTGATGGTGTCGCCCTCGCGCACGCCGGCATCGATGCGCACGCCGGCCGGGCCATGGGCATCCTCGCCGCGCATGAACTGCACCGCCGGCGGCGTGCGCAGGAAGCGCAGCGTGCCGGTGGACGGCAGGAACTGCTTGTCGGGATTCTCGGCGTAGATGCGTGCTTCCAGCGCATGGCCGTCGATGCGCAGCTGGTCCTGCGTCAGCGGCAACGCTTCGCCCGCGGCGACGCGCAGCTGCCATTCGACCAGGTCCTGGCCGGTGATCATCTCGGTCACCGGGTGCTCGACCTGCAGGCGCGTGTTCATCTC
>NZ_QKZN01000016.1:0-112461 GCF_003254285.1 Cupriavidus phytorum | reverse complement strand
CATAGAAAGACAAAGACCGAACCTCAACACCAACACCCTCCAAATCGGACATTTCAGCTTAGCTGAGCGTCGGACATTTGAATTTAGCCTAGACAACGGATGTTAGACCCAAATAGTAATGTCGTACTTGAGCCAAATAGAAATGTCGTACCCCGTTGCCAAGGCTGGCATGCTGGCGGCTTTCCGTCCATCCGAGACCGGAGGCCGCGATGCGCAAGCCCGAGACCATCACGATGACGATGCGCGAACTCGATCGGCTCAAGGTGATTCAGGCCGTGGTCGACCACGGCCTGGGCGAACTGGTGCACATCGACGGCGGCGACGCCTGATACCGACGGGCATTCCCAAAGACACTACAGCCGCACGATTACCGACTTCAACTGCGTATAGTGCGCAAGCGCCTCCATGCCTTGTTCGCGCCCATAGCCGCTCTGCTTGAAGCCACCGCATGGCGTCTGCACGAAACCGCCACTGTACTCGTTCACGACGATCCGACCGGCGTCAAGGGCAGCGGCGACGCGATGGACGCGGCCGATGTCGCGGCTCCAGATACCGGCAGCCAGCCCATAGTCGGAATCGTTTGCAATGCGGATGGCGTCCGCCTCGTCCTCGAACCTGATGACACAGAGTACAGGTCCAAAGATTTCTTCACGCGCTATCTCCATGTCATTGGTGACGCCCAGGTAGACGGTCGGCTCGACGAACCAGCCCTCCCCGGCTTTCGGTGCCTGCGCCATGCGGCCGCCAACGGCCGGTACAAGCCCGAGGCGCTGTGCCAGGTCAAAGCTTTGCTGGACCTTGTCGAACTGGGCGCGGGTGGTCATTGGTCCATAGGACGCTTCGGAATCGGCCCCCACGCGCACGCCAGAGACTGCAGCCAGCAGCTTGTCGACAAAGGCGTCGTGGACCGACGACTGGACCAGCAAGCGCGTGCCTGCCGCGCACCACTGTCCGCCATTCCAGGTGAAGGCCGTAGTGCATCCCTTTGCCGCGGCATCCAGATCGGCGTCCGCGAAGACAATATTGGCCGATTTTCCGCCCAGCTCGAGCGTCAGCGGCAGGATGCGGTCGGCGGCGATCCTGCCCAGTTCGCGGCCCGCGCGCGTGCTGCCCGTGAAGGAAATCTTGCGCATGTCGCGATGTCCGGCCATCGCCGGTCCGAGCGCTGGCCCGGTCCCGACCACGACGTTCAGGACGCCAGGCGGCAATCCGGCCGCTTCAGCCAGCTTCGCGAAGGCAATCAGCGAACCGGAAGTGAATTCCGATGGCTTGGCAACGACCGCGTTGCCAGTAGCAAGCGCGGGCGCGATCGCGCGGGCGGCCTGATGCAACGGCGCATTCCAGGGGAGGATCACGCCGATCACGCCGAACGGATCGCGTCGTGTGTAGACGTGATAGTCCGGTCCGGTGTTGATCACTTCACCGTCCATCGTATTGACGATGCCACCGTAGTACTCGAAGTACTGCGCGATCAGCGCCATCAGTTGCGGCATCTCGCGCCCTGGCTTGCCGGTCTCCGCGCTTTCGATGCCGCCGAGCGTGTCGATGCTGTTGCGCACCGCACGGCCGATCTCGACCAGGATGCGGCCGCGCTCGGCGGGTCGCATTGCCCGCCAGCCCGGCAGCGCTACCGTCGCCGCGGAAACGGCAGCGTCGACATCTGGCTTGCCGCTATCCGCCACCTCGGACAGCGCGATGCCAGTGCGCGGGTCTGCCTTCTCGATATACCGGCCGGTCGACGGCGGCACATCGTTTCCATTGATGTAGTTCAGCACTCTGTTCATACGCTTACTCGATAAAGACTCAGGCGGGTTGGTGTTGGTGGCGTTTCAGCGCTGCTCAGGACTGCCTTGGCCCTGCCCGATCGTGGCGCCGGCCAGCTTCTCGAGCTGATGGACGACGCGGGTCATGTCGTCGCCGCCGGCACCGTCGGCAACGGCCGTATCGAAGAACTGCTTGATCACGGCGGACGCGAACATGGGCGCGCCTACGGCTTCGGCCTCGCCGAGCACCAGCCGCAGGTCCTTGCGCATCAGGTCCATGCGGAAGCCGAAGTCGAATTTGCGCGACAGCACCTTGTCGGCAAGCAGGGTCTGGACCGCAAAGCCACGCGCCGTGGCGCTTTTTGAGAGGACGCCGAGGATGGTGTCCGCCGGGATGCCTGCCTTCACACCGAACAGCACCGCCTCGGCCGCCGTCACCAGCGCCGAGCCGGCGATCATGTTGTTGACCAGCTTGAGGGTCTGACCCAGCCCCGGCTGCGCACCGAGATATGCGATGTCGCCCGCGAATGCCTCGAGCGCCGGCCGCGCGGTGGCGAAGGCGCTGGCATTGCCGGACACCATCACGCTCAGCGAACCCGACTCGGCGCCCGCCACGCCACCGGCCAGCGGCGCGTCCAATGCCTGGATGCCATGCTGCGCCATGGCAGCGGCGAGCCTGCGCGTCACGGTCGGTCCCGTGGTCGAATGGTCGACGAACACTTTCACGGCGCTTGCGCCCGCGATCCCGCCTTCACCGGTGGCTACCCGTTCGACGATATCCGGAGTCGGCAAGCAAGCCATCACCACCTCGGCGTGGTCGCCAACATCGCGGGCGCTGACACCGCGCGCGGCGCCGATACGCACCAGTTCATCGACCGCCTGGACATTGCTGTCGAATACCGTCACGGGCAGTCCGTGTTGCACCAGGTGCCGCGCCATATGCCTTCCCATGGCGCCCAGGCCGATAAAACCGAACGTCGTCATGCCGAGTCTCCTTGCCGCTGCCGCGCGGCCCTGTTTGTGGTAAATGGCGTGAGGCGCCACCTGTGTGCCACGGATACTAGGGGCCCTGCCGCGCCGCTTCAATCGAGATTTCTTACCGGCTCGATTGAGTTCTTCTCAAGCTGGACTTTCCCGGCTTTGAGCGGTTCCATCGGTTGCAGAAAACTCAAGCGTCCCCGCACAAAAAGTCGTTTGAGCCGGCCTCGTCCCGCCACCTACGATGCCCAACGCGCCGGGCTCTGTCGACCCGGACATGCGAGTGCGCCAAGCCGCTGGCGGCGCGAGAACCACAACAGATGATTCAAGGAGACGGCATGGAAACGACCCTGCCAGTAGATGTAGTCGAGCGCCCGCTTCCCCTCACCCCTGCGCAGAAGAAGGCAATTGCGGCGGCGACGCTTGGTACCATCGTCGAGTTCGCCGACTGGGTGATCTACGCCACCTTCGCCTCGTTGTTTTCGCGGCACTTCTTTCCCGCCAACAACGAAATGGCGTCGCTGCTGTCCGCGTTCGCCGTGTTCGCGGTCGGCTTCATCATGCGGCCGGTCGGTGGCGCCGTGCTGGGGGCGTATGCCGACCGGCATGGACGCAAGAAGGGCCTGACGCTTTCCGTGGCGCTGATGTCCGGCAGCACCGTGGTGATAGCGCTATGCCCGACCTACGCCACCATAGGCATGACCGCGCCCGTCATTTTGGTGTTGGCGCGACTGGTGCAGGGATTCGCGGCAGGGGGCGAATTCGGCTCGGCCTCGACCTACCTCGTCGAGACGGCGGCGCCATCGCGCCGGGCCTTCGCCGGGTCATGGCAGTACTTCGGCATCAATGCCGGCGTCCTGGTGGCAGCCCTGATCGGGTACATGCTGACGCGCTGGCTCGATACCGAGCAAATGGCGGCGTGGGGCTGGCGGCTGGGATTCGCTGTCGCCGGCCTGATGGGCGTGGTTGCGCTATGGATCCGGGTCTCGGTGGCGGAAACCGGGGCCTTTCAGCGCAAGGTCGCCCACCGCGCTGCCGCGCATCCCTCGCTGCTGGTCGTCACCAGGCACTGGCGCGCGTCGTTGCGTGTGATCGGCATCGCCATGGCGGGCAACCTTTCGCTCTATCTCTGGCTGGTGTTGTTCCCGACCCTTGCCCATGTACGAACCGGACTTAGCCTGCAGGACGCCTTCAGCGCCAGCGTGATATCCATCGTCCTGTCGCTGGTGGCGATCCCGTTGCTTGGCAAGCTGGCCGACCGGATCGGACGCAAGCCTGTGCTGGTCGCATTCGCGGGCGGTTCCGCACTGTTCGCCTGGCCCGGCCTGCACTTCCTCGCCAACGACTTCTGGCTGGCTACCGCGATCGTCAGCGTGGGGATGCTGCTGTCGTGCGGTTTTTCCGCCACGGCGGCGGCGGTCATGGCGGAGCAGTTTCCCGCCGAGGTGCGCGCAACCGGCGTGGCGCTTCCCTATGCCATTTCGGTGACGTTGTTCGGCGGCTCGCTGCCGTACATCATGACATCGATGTCGAATGCGGGCTGGGCAGGCTATAGCTGGGCCTATATCGCCGCGGTCTGCGCAGCGGGCTGCCTGGTGTATGCATTGATGCCGGAGACCAAGGGAAAAGCCCTGGACTAAGCTATGCGGGCAAACCTGCCAGCCCGTCGCGCACCGGGGTATGGATTCGATGACGGGCGGCGCTGGCGTCAGATGTGGTCGGTGAATGAATCGTGCTTGCCGATGCGGGCACCGTCCGCATAGGGATCGTACTTGCCGCTGCGGGCACCGTCGGTGTAGAGATCAAATGTCCTGGCACGCGCACCGTCCGCGAACACGTCGAACTGGCGCGCGGGCGCTGCGGAGACACCTGTGCGATCCATGCCAGCGATCACGACATCTGCTGCGTGGGCGTAGCCAGGCAGCGCGGCACCAGTGGCCAGCACCATCGACGCAACAACAGCAACACGGGCGAGTTCGGAAATCATGATTGGCTCCTAAGCTTGATGAGAGAACGCTCTTTTGCGGCTTCGCTGGTTGGGGTGCGTCGCCGTTGAGTTCAATGTAGGAGCCTGCCGTTCATCGCACTAGAGTGACGAACGGAGATTGAATATCAACTTTCCGTTGTTAATGCAGGACTCGGCATGGCAAGCCGAAGTCAAGTGGTTTATCCGGCGTCCCCGGCGATCCGGAGCTGGGCCTGAATGGGCGAGCTTGCATCCGATGAGACGGTAGACGGTAGACGCTAGGCCTGCCCCGCCCCCGCCCGCAAGTCCGACAGGATCTGCTCGGCAAGGAAATCGCAGGGCGGCCGCTTCGACTTGGCGCTGCGGGCGAGGATAAGCTCGAGCGGCGGCAGGTCAGGCAGGCCATGGGCCTGGCCGAGGACAGTCAGTTGCGGCGGGATCGCGCAGCGGGCCAGCGCGGCAACAGCCAGGCCGGCCTCGACCATGCTGAGCAGGCCCAGCAGGCTCGGGCTCTCGTACGAAGTCCGATGCGCGATCCGCGCGCGATCGAGGCTGCGTATCGCGTTCTCGCGCGCCACGCTGCCCGGCATGAACACGGCGATGGGCAGCGGCCGGTCCTCCCACACTTGCGCCCCGTTGGTCATGGCGGCCCATGCCATCGGCTCATGGCGGATGAAGTCGCCCGACAAGCCCTTCACGCGCGTGCCGCAGACCAGGTCGACGGTGCCGTCCTTGACCAGTGGCGCGAGCGCGCTGCTGGGCAGACCGACGACCTGGATCTCCACCTTCGGGTACGTGGTCGAGAACTTCTTCAGCACCGATGGCAGCAGCGACGACGCGTAATCGTCGGGCACGCCGATCGCCACCTTGCCCGTCACCTCCGGCCGCACCACCGCCGCCCAGGCTTCGTCGCGCAGCGCCAGCATGCGGCGGGCGAAGCCCAGCAGCACTTCGCCCTCATGCGTCAGCACAATGCTGCGCGGCCGCCGCACGAACAGCGGCCGGCCCAACGCTTCCTCGAGTGCCTTGATTTGCATGCTGACCGCGGATTGCGAACGGTTCACGGCCTCGGCAGCACGCGTCATGTTGCCGGTCTCGGCAACGGCGATCACGGTGGCCAGCACATCGTGGTCGAGCATCTTCATGGCTATCAGGAAAACTGAACGTAACGATCAATATTATGCGTTTTTCTTGTTGAAAACGGCATGCGATATTCGGCAACAGCAAACAGGATTCCGCCCCCGAGCATGGACAACCCAGCCGCTTCCCTCCTCGTCGACCACCCGCTGCGCGCCTCCCTGGTCGCCGAATTGCACGCCCGGCCCTTTCTTCGGCTCAGCGGCAGCGTGTCACTGACCCACTACGCCATCTACTCGGACGAGGATCCTGCCATCCATGAGTATCTGGTGCGCACCTTGTGCGAACAGACCGGCATGGCGCTGCCCGCGGACGGGGTCACGCACTACGCCGTGCAATCCCCTTTCGGCTGGCATCTGAAATGGGAACGCCACACCGAGTTCTCCACTTTCACCTTCGTCAGTCCGCGCGACGACACCGATTACTTCAACGACCTTGCCATCGATGGTGTTCCGGCGGACTGGCTGAGCCTGCTCGCCGGCAAGCGCTTCCACGCGGTGCGGATGGAATTGCTGTCGGGACAAGCGGCGGCCGCTGTCAGCGCGAAGCTGCGCGACTGGCTCGACGGGCCGGTTCTGGTCGGCAGCGACGTACTGGGCGGCGGCAAGGTCTATTGCGACTGGCAGGTGCGCGCCGACGGCCATATCCGCATGCTGGCGATCGACGAGGACTTCCGCGAGGAACAGGGCGGCAGGCTGCTGCAACGGCTCTACGAGATCGAGACCTATCGCATGATGGCGTTGTTGGCGTTGCCGGTCGCTCGCCGCCTGGGGCGCGAGCTCGACGACATCCATGCATCGTTGCAGGAACTGATGCGGGCCATGGACGCACGCCGCGCCGGCGACGACGATGCCGGACTGCTGGACCGGCTTACCGAGCTGGCCGTGCGCGTGGAATCGCTGTCCGGGCACAGCGGGCGCTTCAGCGCATCGCGCGCCTATGAGCGCATCGTGCTGGCGCGCATCCACGAGTTGCGGGAACAGCGCATCGAAGGCATGCCTACCATCTCCGAATTCATGGAGCGGCGTTTCGGTCCCGCCATGGAGACGTGCCGCAGTGTCTGGTCGCGCCACGAACAGATCGCGGCACGGGTGGCGCGCGCGGTCGACCTGCTGCGCACCCGTGTCAACCTGGCGCAGGAGCGGGACGTCACCAGGCTGCTGGCCGGACTGGAACGCACCTCGCGCAACCAGCTGCATCTGCAGCACGCCGTCGAGGGCCTGTCGGTCGCCGCGATCTCGTATTACGTGTTGTCCATCGCGGCAGCGGGATTGAAGGCGTTGCATGTCATCAAACTGCCGGTGGATCCCGAACTGGCAGAAGGCCTGTTGATCCTGCCGGTGGTGCTGATCGTGTTCGGCGTCATCAAGCGCAGCCGGACCCAGAATGCCCACGATGGCGCTGTCCACGCAGGCCAAGCCTGAACAGTCGTCGAACTGAAGTGCTTACCACCGAGAAAAACCCATGAACGCCATCGCGAGCATTGACCCGTCTCTTGCATCTTTGCTTCGAGCTGTCCGCCAGGCGCCGCAGCCTGGCTTGCCTCGGGTGGTCCTGACCGGCAAGCAAAGGACCCCCACCGAAGTGCTGACCGACAACTCGAACGACCGGCCGGACGTCGCAACGATCGCGGTACTGGGCTACAACTGAAGCAGAAATGCCCGCCCAGGCGGGTACTCTGCTTCAAAACCCGCCGGGACAGTTCTGTGCCCTGCTCCCATGCGCGCCCCCATCCTGCCAGGTGCTACCATTCGGCGGCATGCCGCACGCAACGACGGCCAGCCCATGCTCCGTCGCCGCGGCGCACGCATAGTGCGATGCCACCGAATACTCCATGGAACTGCGTCAACTCCGCTACTTCACCAAGGTTTGCGAACTCGGCAGCTTCGGCAAGGCAGCGCTCGAACTGGATCTCGCGACCTCCGCGCTCAGCCAGCAGATCAGCCGGCTCGAGCGCGAACTGTCGACGCGCCTGCTGCAGCGCCAGTCCACGGGCGTGGTGCCGACCGATGCCGGACTGGCCTTCCTGCGGCAGGCCCAGTTGACGCTGCGCCACGCGGACGATGCGGTTCGGGCCGCGCAGCAGGCGCGGCTGTCCGGCCATGTCAGCATCGGCCTGGCCTCGACTACCGCCGCGGTGCTGGGCGTGCCGCTGCTGCGTGCCATGGCTGCGCGCTATCCCGACGTGCGGGTCCACGTGGTCGAGGCGCTGTCCGGGCATCTGAGCGAAATGCTCAATGCGCGCCGGCTGGACCTGGCCATCGTGTTCCGCACCGAGACCGCGCGCCGCTGGAGCGTGACGCCGCTGCTCGACGAAAAGCTCTATGTGCTTGGGGCTCCAGGCCTGCCAGGCCTGCCGAAGGGCCAGCGCGCCCGGCTCGCCCAGTTGAGGGAACTACCGCTGATCCTGCCGAGCGCTACCCACGGCCTGCGCGCCCTGCTCGATGCGGCCTTCGCGCGGGTGCGCGTGACGCCGAACGTGGTGGCCGAAATAGACGGCCTGTCGCTGCTGATGGACGCCGTGCGCGCGGGCTTTGGCGCCACCATCCAGCCGGGTGCCGCGACCGCGCGGCTCAATGATCCGACGCTGGTCCGCTCGCTGGTGGCCGACGCCCAGGTCGGGCGGCACAACCTGCTGGCCAGCCTTTCCGATGATGAGCTGTCGCCGGCGGCACTGGCGGCGCGGGTCGTGCTGGCCGATACCGCGCGCAGCCTGGTGCGCGACGGCGCGTGGTTCGGCGCGACGCTGCACAAGGATTAAGGCCGGGACGGCGGCGGCGCTGCCGCCCAGCCTGCTAGTCGGCCTCAATCTACCGTGATCTTCCGCTCCCTGACGATCGCGCTCCATTTGGCGCTCTCCTTCTTCATGAACGCAAGCAGCTCCGGCCGCGTCGTCGGCTGCGGCGTCAGGCCATGCTTGTTCAGGGCATCCTTCACGCTGGCATCGTTCAGCACCTTGACGATCTCCTGGTTCCAGCGATCGAGGACCGGTGTCGGGGTCTTGCCCGGGGCCACGAAGGCATACCAGTTCAACGCCTCGAAACCGGGATAGCCGGATTCCGCTACCGTGGGCACGTTTGGCAGATACGCCGGCCGCACCGGGCCGGTGGTGGCCAGCGGCACCAGCTTGCCGGCCTCGACCTGCGGCATCGCGGTCGGCGGTGCGGCGAAGTACGAGGTCACACGCTGGCCAAGCAGGTCCTGCAACGCCGGTGCCCCGCCCTTGTAGGGAATATGGACCATCTCGATGCCGGCACGCTGGTTGAACAGTTCACCGGCAAGATGGGAGGCGGAACCGGCGCCGGTCGACGCGTAGTCCACCGCCCCCGGTTTCTTCTTCGCCAGCGCGACCAGCTCGGCCAGATTGTTCACGCCGGCGCCCTTGTGCACCACCAGCATATTGGGAAAGTTCACGCCGCCCGAAACCGGGGCGAGGTCCTTGAACGGATCGTAAGGCAGCTTCATCAGGTGCGGCGCGATGGTCAGCGGGCCGATCGAGCCGAACAGCAGCATGCTGCCGTCCGCGGGACCGCGGGCCACCAGTTGGTGGGCAATATTGCCGCCGGCACCACCACGGTTGTCGACCACGACCGGCTGGCCGAGGTTGTCCGCCAGTTTCTTGGCAATCAGCCGCGCAGCCGCATCGGCTGCGCCGCCCGCGGCGAAGCCTACCACCAGCGTGACCGGCTTGCCGCCGGCAATGGGTTGCGCTTGCGCAAGGCCCGATGAGAAGGAAAAGCAGAGCGCGGTCAGCAAGGTGGCGCGCAGGATCAGTCGACGGTCCATAGAATCGGTCTCCGTATTGTCGTTCTGTAAAGGGTCTATATGGAAAGGCGTGGGGATTGGCCAACGCTCTGCCGCTCAGTCCGCCCCGAGACCGACCGGGTTAGGCCGGCGTTTTTCCACCGCGTGTCGCAGCAGCGCGGCACTGCGGAACACACCGTGCGCAAACTTGCCGTAGGGCATGGTGGCGAACAGTGCCATCACCGCGCCCAGGTGCAGGCATAAGAGGATCGCCATTGCCGGCGAGCCGCGGCCC
The DNA here is from genome assembly GCF_003254285.1 of Cupriavidus phytorum. Lineage (NCBI taxonomy): Bacteria > Pseudomonadati > Pseudomonadota > Betaproteobacteria > Burkholderiales > Burkholderiaceae > Cupriavidus > Cupriavidus phytorum. Next base: position 102,578 of record NZ_QKZN01000016.1, on the reverse strand, counting down.
AGCCACAGCGCCAGCCCGCTGGTGGCAGTCAGGAACAGCAAGGCGATGAAGCCCAGGTCCATCGGTCGCTGGCCTTGCGCCAGGTGCAAACGGTGACGTTGCAGGTTGAGCCAGCCAAGCCCCGCTGTGCCGATCGCGAGACTGGCGCCACCGACGGCACCGAGCACCTTGGGAAAGCTCGGCAGTTCGTATGGCGCATGCCAGCCGAAGGCATAGTGATAGATCGTCGCCACGGCGGTGGCGGCAAAGCACAGCGCGAAGCCATAGAACGTCAGATGATGGAAACGCCGGCGCGACAGCGTGAAGGCGTCATCGGCATTGTTGCAGCCGGCACCGTGGCCGCCGTCGAGGTATTTCAGCCGCAGCACGACGGCCCCCGCCTCTGCCGCCGCCGGCGCGCTCACTGGCGCACCGCTCGTCGCCGGAGTGACTTCGCGCCAGAACCTGCGCACGCCCATCGCCAGCGCAAGCACGACGAAGCCGAACACCGGTGCAAACATCGACACGAGCAGGTTGTGCGGGAACAGCGCATAGAAATTGCCGCGGGCAGGACCGCCCCACAACGTACCGTTGAGCGCCACCGCCAGCAGCAGGAACAGGGTCAGCGCCAGCGCCAGGGCCAGCGAAACGGTCAGGCCATTGCGCCGGTACAGCTTGCCCAGCACTGGCGGCCAGGCATAGTCCTGGTAGGTCTGGCCACGGACCTCCGCCATCGCCACCGGGATGTTGACGCCGAACTCGTGCGGCGGCGCGTACTGGCAGGCATGCAGGCATGCGCCGCAGTTGTGGCACAGGTTGGCCATATAGTGCACGTCGGCGCGGCCGAACTCGAGCCGCCGCGTCATGGCGGGAAACACCGCGCAGAAGCCTTCGCAATAGCGGCAGGCATTGCAGATCTGCAGGATGCGCGCGACTTCGCCTTCGGCAGCCGTCAGCGGCAAGACGGGGTGGATCGGAATCACGCGTCGCTCGGCCCCGCCCACGCCTTGCGCGTCGGCACGAGCCTGATCGACCAGCTCAGTTAGCGATGGCATTGGACTGCTCCATGTCGAAATCGGGATGTTCGAAGCCGCACGCACGCGCGGCGCCCACGCCGGCGATGCGGCCGAAGGCCGTGCCGATAGCCATGCCGACGCCGGCGGTATAGCCCTTGCCCAGTACGTTGCCGGCCATCATTTCGCCGGCGACGAACAGGTTCGGACTGGGCCTGCCATTGAAGTGGACCTGAGCGTTCTCGTTGACCTTGAGGCCCAGGTAAGTGAAGGTCACGCCGGGACGCAACGCGTAGCCAATGTAGGGAGGCGTGTCGAGCGGCCGCGCCCAGTGCGTCTTGGCCGGGGCGATGCCGGCGGTGGCGCAGTCGTCCAGCACCGTGTGGTCGAAAGTGCCGGGCCGGCAGGCGGCATTGAAGGCTTCGACGGTCCGCACGAAGCTGGCTTCCGGCACGCCGAGCTTGCGCGCCAGCTCGCCCAGCGTATTGGCGCTGGTGCCCGGAAACACCGGCGGCATGAAGCGGCCGATGGCCTTCTGGTCGATGATCGAGTAGCCGATCTGCCCCGGCTGTTGCGCGACCAGCCGTCCCCAGATGGCGTAGCGCTTGGGCCAGAAGTCCTCGCCCTCGTCGTAGAAGCGTTCGCCGTCGCGATTGACGACCACGCCGAGCGAGACACAATCAATCCGCGTGCAGATGCCGCCGTCATAGAGCGGCGCGCGCGCGTCGATCGCCACCATATGCGCCTGGGTCGGATCGCCGATCGCATCGGCGCCGGCGTCGATCATATGGCGCAGCAGCACGCCCTGGTTGAAGCGCGTGCCCCGGATCAGGAAGTTGTCCGACGGCCACTCGCCGCGTTCGTTCCGGCGCCAGGCTTCGCGCAGCCAGTCCCGGTTCGACTCGAAGCCGCCGGCGGCCAGCACGCAGGACCTGGCCTCGATGCGTTCGCCGGCGGCCGTCACGGCCGCGACGAAACGGTCGCCGTCGCGCTCGATGGCAACTACCTGGGTGTCGTAGCGGATCTCGACACCAAGTGCCCCGGCACTGCGGAAATAGGCGTTGACGAGCGCCTTGCCGCCGCCCATGAAGAATGCATTGGTGCGCGCCACATGCAGCGCTCCCGACAACGGCGGCTGGAAATGCACGCCGTGCCGGCGCATCCAGCCCCGGCAGCGCGACGATGCACGAATCGTCATGCGCGCCAGCTGCTCGTTGGTGATGCCACCCGTCACCTTCAGCAGGTCCTGCCAGTACTCCTCTTCCGGGTAGGCGTCGACCAGCACATCCTGCGGCGCATCATGCATGCAGCGCAGGTTGCGGGTGTGCTGCGAATTGCCCCCGCGCCATTCGCGCGGCGAGCCCTCCAGCAACAGCACCGAGGCACCCGCCTCGCGCGCCATCAACGCGGCGCACAGCGCGGCATTGCCGCCGCCGATCACCAGCACATCTTTCATGGGGAAATCTCCTTGTGGGCTCGACTGTAAGCAGGGCCCGATGGAGACGAAAGATGGTGGTGATTAAGGCGTGTTCAGTTTTTGTGAAGGGTGGCGGCGCCCGAATGCCAACAGCGGGGACGGCCGAACCGTACCCCGCTGCCCTGCTCCGTACACATTACTGCTCCGTACACACTACCTTCAGGGCTTGACTGCGATCGCCCCGATCTCTACGGCAACGTCGCGCGGCAGGCGCGCGACCTGGACCGTCGCCCGTGCCGGCGCGACGCCGGTGAAGTAGGTCCCGTAGACCTCGTTCATCTTGCCGAAGTCGTTCAGGTCCTTCATGTAGACGGTGGTGGAAACCACGTCGGCCATGGTCATGCCGTCGGCCGCGAGGACCGCCTTCAGGTTGTCGAGCACCAGCCGGGTCTGGGCTTCGATGGGTGCGTCCTTGAGCAACTCGCCTGTCTTCGGGTGGATCGGAATCTGGCCGGCAAGATACAGCACGTTGCCGGCGCGGATGGCCTGGGAATATGGACCGATGGCCTTGGGGGCGTCGGCCGAGGCGACGGCGCGCAGCGTGCCGCCGTGCTGGGCGCAGGCCGAGAGCGAGACCACGCCGCACAGCGCCGCGGCCATCAGAGCGATAGATCGTTTCATGGGCTTGACTCTTGTCGTGTTGAAACGGGACTGGTTACGCCATGGCACCGGACAGGTTCCACATCGAATCCACCAGCCGGTCGATGTCGTTCGCGTCGTGCCACAGGTGCGTGGAGATGCGGATGCCGTAGTGCTGAGCCGGCGCGCCGATGACCTCGAAGTTCACCGAGCGGATCACGAAGCCCGGGGCAAAGTCGCTCAGCATGCGGTTGACGAACATCGTGGCCTTTTGCTGGTTCATGACATCGTCGCGGTTGCGGAACGGGTTGAAACAGGTCAGCGCGGACAGCAGCTTCGGATCGTCCTTGGGCGAGTACAGCGACTCGACGCCCCAGCGTTCGACGATTTTCTCCTTCAGGTACGACGACAGCGTCAGGTCGTAGGTCTCGATCTTCTTCCTGCCGATGGTGTCCCACATCTCGCAGGCGCGCGCCAGCGCCCGGAACATCGGCACGTGCAGGCTGCCGCAGGACGTGACCGTGGCGGCGATGTCGTAGGCGCCGCGCGGCTGCCTGACGTAGGAGCTTGTATGGATCGGATACCACTCCGGCAGCGGCAGCGGATTGGATGGGCGCATCTTGTTGCGGATCACCAGGATGCCGGTGGAACCCGGTCCGCATTGCCACTTGTGGCCGGCGCCGGACATGAAGTCCATGCCCAGCGCGCCGTAGTCGTACGCCATCATGCCAGGCAGGTGGGCACCGTCGACGATGCTGATCAGGCTGTGGGCCTTCACCACCTGCATCAGGTCGGCGATCGGCAGCATGGTGCCGGTCTTGTAGGTGGGCGACGACCACATCATCGCGCGTACCCGCTTGCCCTGCCCCTTCAGCGCGCGGATGCGCTCGTCGAACAGCTGGACATAGGTGCTCGCGGTCTGGTTGTTGCCGACCGGCAGCGCAATGGTCGAGACCTCGATGCCGTAGCGGTCGACCGCGATATTGAGCGGGGTCAGGCCGCCGCCGTGTTCGTGGTTGGTGGTGACCACCACGTCGCCCGGCTCCCACTTGATGCCCAGGATCGCATGGCACATGCCCGACGAGGTATTGCCGGAGAATGCCACTTCATCGCCGTCGACGCCGAAGCCCTTGGCCACTGCGGCGCGCAGGTCGGCCAGGTTGCCATAGCCGCTCGATGAATCGGCGGCCTTGGCCAGGTTTTCCTGGCCGAAGACATCGAGCACTACCTTGGGCATCGAGCCGCCGGTGCCGATGTTCATGTAGACCTTCTCGGGCTTGAGCACGAACATGCCCTGCACCTCGGTCCAGAAGGCTTCGTCCTGCGCCAGCTGCGAACGCAGGTCGGATGATGCCGCCGAGGCGTCGTCCGAACAGGCGCTGATCAGCGGCGCGAGCGCCAGCGAGCCGGCACCGTAGGCCAGCATGCGTAGAAAATCGCGCCGCTTTGGCGTCCAGGTCGCCATGTCTTCCGGATGCGGTGGCGTCGCGACAGCCGCTCTCTGCTTTTGCTTCAGCTCGTCCATGGTGCTCTCCCGTTGTGTCCGACGTTCGGCGCATCGGCCGGCCAGCGTGCCGCATGCCTGGCGCCTGTTCTGGAAAAAAGTCTACGCAAACAACCGCCGCAACAGCAGCACGACTTTCCCCTACGCAGTAATACAGAGAGCCCGTTTGCGCGACGATGATGGTGCGCACCACCGCCCTGCCGCGGTGCAGACGCACCAGGCATGAACACATCGCACGGCTGGAGGGCAGTCAGCAGTCGGCGGCCAGTGCGGCGTCGGCCAGCTGGATCGCGTGCAGGTCGGAGAAGTGGACCGCGTACTTCACCAGCTCGGCGCGGCCGCCAACCTGCAGCTTGCGGCGCAGGTGCAGCCGGTGCGTTTCGACGGTGCGCACCGAAGTGCCGAGCCGCTCGGCGATCTCCTTGTTGGAGCGGCCTTCGGCGAGCAGCTTCAGCACCGTGGCTTCCTTCGGCGTGAGCGCGCGGCGCGAAGACTGCGGCGGCTCGTCGGTGTGCAGGAAGGCCTGCAGTTCGGCGTTGAGATAGGTGCCGCCGGCTGCGACGGTACGGATCGCGGTCACCAGTTCCTGCGCGGGCGCTTCCTTGAGGACGTAGGCGGCGACGCCCAGCGCAAAGGCGCGCCGCACGTATTCGGGGTCCTTGTGCATCGACAGCGCGATCACGCGCACCGACGGAAAGCGTTCGGCAAAGCGCGTGGCCAGCTGCAGGCCGTTGGCATCGGGCATGTGGATGTCCGACACCACCAGGTCCGGGTCGTGCTGACCGGCCAGGACGATGGCCTCCTCCACGCTCGCCGCCTGGCCCACCACTGTCATTTCCCCGGTCGCCTCCAGGCGCAGGCGGACGCCGTCCAGCACAAACGGATGGTCATCGACCAGCAGCACACGAAGGTTGGGGGTCATGCGGCAGGCCTCCTGGCGGGGGAATGATGGCCCAGGCGTCGTGCGGGCCTGGTTGTGGTCCTGATCCTGGTCTGTGTTTCGGGCGCTGGCGCCGGCAGGCGCAGGCGGGCCTCGACGCGCGTGCCGCGGGGACCGGTATGCACCGCGAAGTCGCTGCCCTCCAGGCTTTCGATGCGCTCGCGCATATTGCGCAGGCCGATGCCGCCCTTGCCGTCGGCGCGGACCTTGTTCAGGTCGAAGCCATGGCCGTTGTCCTCGATGGTCAGCGCGACGTGATGGCCGCTGCCGGCCAGCGTGACCTGGACCCGGCCCGCCTGCGCGTGCGTGAGCGCGTTGTTCAAGGCCTCCTGCGCGACCCGGAACAGCGCGGTGCGCTGGGCCTGCGACAGCGCGGGGATGGCCCCTTGCTCGATGAAGCGCACCTCCACGGCGCGCGGCGGGTGCAGCTGCTCGACCAGCATGCGCAGCGCGGCGGCCAGCCCCAGGTCGCTCAGCAAGGCCGGATGCAGCCCGTGCGAGACCCGCCGGATCTCGACCAGCGCTTCCTGCAGGCGGCCCAGGCCCTGTGCCAGCAGGGCCTGCGGCGCGTGGCGGCGCGAGGGCGGGTGGTCCTTGTCCGGGGCGGTGCCGGGGTCCTGTTCCAGATGCACCTGCGCGGTCTCGAGCAGGTACTTGGACGACACCAGCACCTGCACCACGCCATCATGCAGCTCGCGTGCGACGCGGGCGCGCTCCTCTTCCTGCGAACTCACCACGCGCCGCGCCAGGCGCCGCAGCTTCTCGCCAGAGATGCGCGAATTGCGCAGGTTCCAGGCCAGGCCGGCCAGGCTGATCAGCATGACCGAGCCGATCGCGAAGGCCGTCAGCCGTATCTGCGTATCGCGCAGCGTGCGGGCGGCGTTGGCATCGAACGCGGCCAGTTCGCGCTCGATATCGTCCATATAGAGGCCGGCGCCGATAACCCACCCCCATTTGTCGGCGGTCCTCACATACGACATCTTGGGTGCCTCGGTACGCGAGGATGGCTTGATCCAGTTGTACCGGACAATGCCGCCGCCGGCTTGCGCCTGTTTGATCAGCATCCTGGCCTGGTCGCTGCCGGTATCGGCCGGGTCGCAGAAATCGACCCCGTCGATGCCCATGCTGCCCGGATTCAGCAGCACGTTGCCGAGGCGATCGTAGACAAAGAAATAGCCGTCATTGCCGAAATGCATGCGCGACAGCGCGGCGAGCGCCTGTTGCTGCAGCGCGGCCTCCTCGCCGCTGCCCTGGGCGATGCGGGTCAGGGTCGCGTGCCCGAGTTCGACGTAGTGGCGCAACTCCTTTTCCTTGCTGGCCACGTAGACGGCCTGGACCTGTTTGCGGTCCTGGCGGGAATGGCTGACCATCTGGTACGAAACCATCCAGGTCACCAGCAGAAACACCAGCAGCATGAAGGCCGCCGACAAGGCGACCGTTCTCATGCGGATCGTCATGCTTTGCACGCGCGGGGGCAGATGGATCATCGCGGGGGCCCAGGGGAGCCGGTCATACTCGGGCTGGCGAGCCGACTGCAAGCCCGCCGACGAAAACACCAAGGCGGCGTTGGCGAGAATGCCGACGCCACCACGACAAATCGATTCCTCCCAGTTCGATTTATCGAAACCGCCCTGTGCGCGCGTGTTGGTCCTGTGTTTTGGTCCCGCGCTTTGCCAGCCGGTTTCTCGACCCCTGATGCAGCCGGCGAACCAATGGCTCAACCGATATGCATGAGGAAACCTATGTCGTTTTGTGGCAAAAAGCAAGCAGCGTGCCGGAACCGGCAACGCATTATGCAAGCGCGCCGGAACGTCGATTGGGGCGATTACCGATAACAATGCAGACATGGAGTGCAGCCGCGCGAGCCAATGCACCAGAAATATGTGCTGGCGTACTAAGCCACGGCCGGAAAGCTGCCAAAGTCCAACCTGGCGAATCTTTGCGCCCCACGATTTTCTTTTGCGCCGCATAAAGACTGATGCCTGGGAAACGCTTGCCATCGCACCACACCGCCATGCGTCGGGCCATCAAACTGACGCTGGCTTCCTGCGTCGTCATGCTGGCGCTGGCCGGCTGCGAACGCGATGCCGAGCGCCGCGCCGCGGCGCCGGTGCCGTCTGCTACCGCATCGGTGGCGGTGGCCGCCAAGCCGGTGCCCGCGCAAGTGCCCGCGGAACGCCCGCTGCCCGCAGCGACAGCTCCGGCAGCACCGCCGCGGCCATGGTTCGACGACGTCGTGGATGCAGAAGGCAAGCTGGTGCGGGAAGCCTATCTGGCGATTGCGTCCGATTACAGCAGCGACGAGGCCATTGCCTATCGCTACGGCCCGGCCAATACCAGGCCGGTGGCTGGGGCGCCAACGCACTGGCAGCCGGGCGACAAGACCTTTTATCCGCACGCCAATCCGTGCTATCAAAAGGAGTTTCCCAAATCAGAGCTGGATCACAACCTGAAGGTCATCTATCAGCTGGGCCAGCTGGATTGCTCCCGCAACGATTACGGCAGCAATATGGGGGACGTCATTTATCGCGCCGATGCGGCGTCGGACCCTGGCGTGACTTCGCTGCTGACGCTGGCGCTGAGTGCCGGGACGGTTGCCGAGAAACCGCAGTTGCCTTGGGTTTACGGGCATGTCGCCACCGACCCCCAGTTGAAAAACCATATCGCGGTCAATGGCGGCGAAATGCCCAGGCGCCCGATCGCCATGGGGCGCTGCAGCGAACACGATTGCGCCCAGGCTTTGATAGCGTTCCAGAACGGGCTGATTGCCTCGGTCGGCAGCAATACCGCCTCGCACTCCGCTGCCGTGAAATTACCCACGGGCAAGGTGCCGACGGCGATTGCGATCACGACCAACTCGGAATTCGCCCTGGTAACGATCTGGGATACCGTCGCCTTCAAGGGCCAGGTGGCCGTGCTGGCGCTGGGCAGCCTGGCCGATGGCAGCAAGGTCGGCGGGCCCTATGATCCCAGCGCGGGCTCGTGGCCGGGTCTTTACCCCGGACTGCGCAATATTTCCAACTTCGTCTTTATCAAGCTGCTGGGCTTTATCGACCTGCCCGGCATGGTGGCACCGACGGACATCTCGGCGGTCACGGATTTTGGCGTGATGCAGGACAACAGCACGCAGGGCTGGCTGATCGACCCGGTCGGCCGCCGCGGCGCCAGCCGGACCAAGACGGAGGTAAACCCGGCCACCAGCAGCATCAACCAGAAGAGCTTCACGCGCACGGGCATCAACGGCAGGCTGGTGTCCCGGGCCGGCGTGGCGGCGGTGATTTCGAAGTCCGAGAAAAAGGTGATCTTCCTCGACCTGAAGCCGCTGTTCGACAAGGTCAACCGGGCCTACTTCGAAGGCAGCCATGCCGCGTTGCAAGCGACGCTGGCCAACACCGGCCTGGGCGATGCCCAGTGGCCGCCGGTATTTGCCGTGGACAACTACGCGCCGGCCATCGTCAAGTCGGTCCGCCTGCCGCAGAAGCCCACGGCCGTCAGGATCTCGATCCTGCCGATTCCCGGCCGCGCCTGGGTGGCGACGGAGGAAGGCAAGATCCGCGCGTTCTCCGTGGCGGGGCTGCAGTCCGGCCGCAATCCCGACCCGAAGCTGATCGAGGAGATGCTTAGCGTGCAGGTTGGCAAGAATCCCACCAGCATGAAGCACCATGTCAACGTGGGGCTGGGCAATTCCAACACCAGGCTGTGGGTGGTATCTCGCGGCGCGCAGAAAATCCAGCTGGTCGACATGGTGGGCCTGACTGTCGAGAAGACGCTGCAGGATTCGCGCATCGTCGATCCCATCACGGTGGACGAGACCCAGCAGAACCCGCTGCTGACCAGCGTGATCACCATTGCCGACTACACCGGCAGGCAGGTGATGAACTATCGCTACGCGCCGATTAGCCTGCAAGGCGGGAATACGCCTCTGCATATCGGCGTCGGCAAGTCGGGCAATGCGCCGTTCGAGTTCGGCGGCGCCTACGACGTGCCCGGCAAACCGTTCGATTTCACCCAGAGCAATGTGCCGTGAGCACCCTGCCCCGTGCTGCTGCGCTGCTCGCGATCGCGCTCAGGGCGCGCTGACCAGTACCGCGTTGGCCGGATCCGGCGGCGCGTTGCCCTCCATCACCACCAGCTGCACCGGTGACGGCGCCTGCGGCGACAGCGTCGACACCACCTCCCGCAGCGGGCCGATCGCGGTGCCGTTGGCCATGCCGGCCGGGTTGGTCCTGAAGCTTGCCACCGGCGTTTTCTGCCCGCCCACGTAGACGCTGTATTGCGCTTCCGGCTTCAGCTTGAACAGCGAGACCTCGAGCGCATCGACCACGCCCAAGTTGCGCGCCACGACAAAGCCCTTGGCGTCGCCGCCGCGGAGCGGCTTGAGCGCAACGTTGAGCGGCTCGGTGTTCGCCCTCGGCACCAGGTTGGCGGTGCCGGCGCCGCCAGGCACCGCGTTGCTGACATAGACCAGCGCCTGCGGCGCCTGGCCCACCGGCACGCGGGCGACGACGCGGTTGTCGGCGGTGTCGATCACATCCACCGCATCGCCGTTTTCCAGGCCGACATAGACGCGCGAGCCATCGTCCGCCGCCCAGATGCCATGCGGCAGCGCGCCGACGGGAATGGTCGCGACCAGCGTGGGCGTGGCGTCGGTGGTGAACACCTTCACCACGTTCTCGCCCCCGACCGTCACGTACGCCAGCGTGCCGCGCGCGGTGCGGGCAAAGGCCAGGTGGTTGGTGATGAAGCCGGTATCGAACACGCCCTTCACCGCCAGCTTCTCGGTATCGATGCGTGTGACCTTGCCCACGTCCTTGTGCGTCATCCAGACTTCCCTGAAGTCCGGCGTGAATTGCAGGAAGGGCGAGAACGGGCTGGCCACGTCCAGCCGCTTCACCACCTTGCGTGCCTTGACGTCGATCACATCGACCACCGGATTGAAACTCGACACGACGAAGGCAAGCTTGCCCGCCGGGTGGAACAGCACCATGCCCGGCCCGGCCGTGGTCGGGATGCGCCGGGTTTCACGGAACGTGGCGGGATCGATGACCGAGATGTAGTCCTCGCCGCGCACCACCACCCATACCTCCTTGCCATCGGCGGTAAAGAAGCCCTCGTGCGGCGAGCGGCCGATATAGGCGATGCCCTTGACCCGGTTGGTGGCGGTCTCGATGAACGCGACCGAGTTGGAGCCATTGGAGATGGCGATCAGCGTCCGGTGGTCCGGGGAAAAACCCAGGCCGTGGACGTTGAGTTCGCCCTTGTACAGCGGCGACAGCACATCGGGGCGTGCATTGCCAAGCCGGATCTGGCCGAGCAGCCGGTTGGCAGCGGGATCGATCACCGACACGGTGTTGCTGTTCTGGTCCGCGGTATAGACCCGGTCCTGCGGTTGCGGGGCGGCGCTGGCCAGTGGCGCGCCGAGGGAAATGGCCAGGGCGACAAGCGTGTTCTTCTTCATGGCGGTAAGGGGGCTGGATGCGGTTGGCATAAGGCGCGCGACAGGCATGGGCCGGTCAACGCGGCGGCGTGGACTGGGACGGCTGGGCCTGGTGGCGCTGCAGCCACGCCTGCATCAACCGTATCTCGTTCTGCTGCTCGGTGATGATGCCCTGCGCCAGGTTGCGCAGCGCCGGATCCTTGCCGTACAGCAGCAGCGCCTTGGCCATGTCGATCGCGCCCTGGTGGTGCGGGATCATCATGGCGACGAAGTCATGGTCGGGGATGCCGTTGGTGGGGGCCTGCGTCATGCCGTGGTGCATTACGTTCATGGCATCGTCGATCAGGGCGGCATAGGGTTTCGCGGTGCTGGCGATGAAGGGCGGAGGTGCCGCCTTGCCCGGGTGCTGGTGCGCGTTCTCGGCCGGCGCGGCCAGGCTCGCGGCCGACAGGCACAGTGCCGCCAAGGCGCGCACCGCGGTGCCGGCGGCATGACATGAGGAACTTCGTTGCATCGCAGGGTCTCCGGTTGGCCGCGGACTGGCGTGGGCCTGGGTCGGGATAGTTTCCTGCGTATACACGTGGGGAGGCTGGACTATTCCGTCACTGACAAAAATTTTTGGTGCTTTCAATCATTACGGCACTGAATTGCGATGTCGCTGGCGATCCCTTCGGCTTTTCTTGCCCGCCTGTTTTCTCCCCTCTCCCGCTTGCGGGAGAGGGGCGGGGGAGAGGGCCAGCGCATCCACGAAGTCAAATCACCCTTCAAGGCTTGCCCTCCCCCACCTGCTGTCCGTCCAGATACTGCAGCACCTTGAACGCCGCCTTCACCCGCTCCGCGACCGGGTAGTTCTTGTTTGCCAGCATCACGATGCCGATGCGCTGCGACGGCACGTAGGCGACATAGGCGCCGAAGCCATTGGTCGAGCCGGTCTTGTTGACCAGCATGGCGCTGCGCGGCGCCTGCGGCGGCTCCAGCCGCGCCACCGGGTTGGCCTCGAACACCACCTGCTGCGAGCTGCCGGCCAGCACGCTGTCGCGCTGCGCCGGCCAGGGGTACATTTCCCACGCCAGCCCCTGCACCATGTCGCCGACCTTGAAGTAGCCGGTGCGGGTGGTGGCCAGCGCGCGCTGCAGGGTCTGGTCCAGCCCGCTGCCGTCGATATTGGCCATGACGAAGCGCATCATGTCGGCCGACGTGGTCTTGACGCCGTAGGCCTCGGCATCCAGCACGCCCGGGGTGACGCGGACCGCCTTGCCATCCTTGGCGTAGCCATAGGCATAGTCCTTCCTGCGCGCCTGCGGCACCGTGATGTAGGTGCTGCGCAGCCCGAGCGCGGGGAACAGCGTCTTCTCCATCAACACATCGAACGGCTGCCCCATGCTGCGTGCGGCGAGGTAGCCGAACAGGCCGATGCTGGGCTTCGAGTATTGCCGGTGGGTGCCGGGGGCGTAGCGTGGACGCCAGTCGCGGAAGTACTCGACCATTTTTCCGGTATCGGTGACGCCCTCCGGAAACTGCAGCGGCAACCCGCCGGCCGTGTACGTCCCCAGGTCCAGCAGGCTGGTCGCGCCCACGCTGCTGCCAGCGAGTTGCGGCAGGTACTTCGCCGCATTGTCGGTCAGCGACAAGTCGCCGCGCGCTTGCGCATAGGCGGCCAGCGTCGCGGTGAAGGTCTTGCTGACCGAACCGATCTCGAACAGCGTATCGGCGTCGACCTTGCGGCCGCCCGCCTTGGCGGCGACGCCGTAGTGGAAGTCGTACTGCTTGCCGCCGGCCGTGACGGTCACGGCCATGCCCGGCACATCGTGCGCCTGCATCACCGGCTGGATCGCCGCGTCGACGACACGCCTGAGCGTGTCCGCATCGACACGCTCGGCAGCGTGGGCGCCAGCGCCGCAAAGCAGCGCCGCGGCGGCGGCAATGGCTTGCATTGCCTTTTGAAGAGTTTGGTTCATATCAGATCGTCTGACCGTGGTGCGCCGGCAATCAGTGCAGCGGGCGCGGAAAATAAACAAGACTTTACCGGTTCCCCGGCCTCGCCCGCCCAAACCAGTGTCCGATGACCGTTCCGGATCGGTCCACCAGTCATCGTTCTGTCATCCACCCCCGCCAGAATGCGCAGGTCATTCAAGTCAGGGGAGTCGACATGACGCACGCAATTGAAGTCCGCGGGCTGAGCAAATCGTTCCGTGCGGACCGCAAGGCGCTTGACGATGTCACGCTGCAGATCGCACCGGGCGAGATGGTCGCGCTGCTGGGCGCGTCCGGATCCGGCAAGTCTACGCTGCTGCGCCATGTGGCCGGCTTCGTCACCGGCGACGCCGGCGCCGGCGAGATCCTGGTCAATGGCCGCCACGTGCAGCGCAATGGCCGCCTGGCCGGCAACGTACGCCAGGTGCGGCGCGAGATCGGCTTCGTGTTCCAGCAGTTCAACCTGGTGGGACGCCTGCCGGTGATCACCAATGTGCTGGTCGGCATGCTGGCGCGCGTACCCAAATGGCGCGGCCTGCTGCGCGTGTTCAGGGCCGACGAAATCCGCAGGGGGCTCGATGCGCTTGCGCAAGTTGGTATAGACGACTATGCCTTTCAACGGGCTTCGACGCTGTCGGGCGGCCAGCAGCAGCGCGCCGCGATTGCGCGCACGCTGGTGCAGAACGCCAGCGTGATCCTGGCCGACGAGCCGATCGCCTCGCTCGATCCGGAATCCTCGCGCCGCGTGATGTCGCTGCTCAGGCAGATCAACCGCAGCCGCAAGGTGGCGGTGGTGGTGTCGCTGCACCAGGTGGACGTGGCTCTGCGCTACTGCCCGCGCGTGGTCGCGCTGCGCCACGGCAAGGTGGTCTATGACGGCCCCTCGGCCGCGCTGACGCCGGCCATGCTGCGCGATCTCTATGGCACCGAAGCCGAAGAACTGTTGCGCGATGCCGTGCCTGAAGACGACGACAGCGCCACGCCCATGCCGGCGCCGGCGCTGGTCACGATGAACCTGGCGGCCGCCTGAGCGATTGCCGCAGCCCCATTCCCCCAACCGCTTTCCACCGGAGTAGCCCATGCTTCGCAGAACCTTCATCGCCGTCGCGGCCTCGGCCGCGGTTGCCCTGCCCGCCTTCGCGCAGGAGGCGAAGAGCCTGAACATCGGCTTTATCTCGACCGAGTCGTCGTCCAACCTGAAAACCGCCTGGCAGCCGCTGATCGACGACCTGAGCAAGACCCTGGGCGTGCCCATCAAGCCGTTCTTCGCCTCCGACTATGCCGGCATCATCGAAGGCATGCGTTTCAACAAGGTGCAGATCGCCTGGTTTGGCAACAAGTCGGCCATGGAAGCGGTCGACCGCGCCAGCGGCGAGGTGTTTGCGTCGGTGATCGACAAGGACGGCAACCCGGGCTACTGGTCGGTGCTGGTGGTCAACAAGGACAGCGACCTGAAGAGCGTCGAAGACGTGATCAGGCGCGGCAAGGACCTGACCTACGGCGCCGGCGACCCCAACTCCACCTCGGGCACGGCGGTGCCGGGCTTCTACCTGTGGAGCGCCAACAAGGTCGAGCCGAAGACGCTGTTCAAGGCCGTGCGCATCGGCAACCATGAAACCAACCTGCTGTCGGTGCTGAACAAGCAGGTCGACGTGGCCGTCAACAACACCGAGAACATGGAGCGCTACCGTATCAACACGGGCAAGAACGCCTATGACCAGGTGCGCGTGCTGTGGAAGTCGCCGCTGATCCCGGCCGACCCGATGGTCTACCGCAAGGACCTGGCGCCCGAACTGAAAAAGAAGATCCAGACCTTCTTCGTCAACTACGGCAAGGGCACCGACGCGGCGCGCGAGAAGCAGGTGCTGGCCAACCTGACTTACCAGGGCTTCCGCGCCTCGAACGATGCGCAGCTGGTGCCGATCCGCCAGATCGAGCTGGCTCGCGAAAAGGCCAAGATCGAATCCGATACCACGCTGGCCGCCGCCGACAAGGAAAAGCGCCTGTCCGACGTGAGCCGCCGCCTGGCGGAACTGGACAAGGCCGCCGGCAGCACGCAGTAACCGGTTGGCCGCCACCGCACTGTTCGACCTGTCTTGCCGGAGCCGGCGGCCCGTCACCGCCCGCTTCGCACCGCTTTTCAATTCCCGCTGTATCCGGACCGCTCCATGACCGTCTCCGCCACGCCCGGCCTGCCTCCCACGCCCCGAAGCCACGTGCGCCCGCCGCGCACGCCCCTTGCCGTGCCGCTGACCTGGGCGGTGCTGCTGGCCATGCTGGCCCTGTCGTGGCAAGGCGCCGACATGCGCCCGCTCGACCTGCTGCGCGATTCCGACAACATGGCCAGGTTCGCGGGCGATTTCTTCCCGCCCGATTTCCGCGACTGGCGCCACTACCTGGACGAGATGCTGGTGACGGTGCAGATCGCACTGTGGGGCACGGCGCTGGCGGTGGTGATGGCGGTGCCGCTGGGGCTGCTGTGCTCGGCCAATATCGTGCCGGCGTGGGTCTACCAGCCCGCGCGCCGCATCATGGATGCATGCCGCGCCATCAATGAAATGGTGTTCGCCATGCTGTTTATCGTCGCCGTCGGGCTGGGCCCGTTCGCCGGCGTGCTGGCGATCTGGATCCACACCACCGGCGTGCTGGCCAAGCTGTTTGCCGAAGCGGTCGAAGCCATCGACCCGCGCCCGGTCGAAGGCGTGCGCGCCACCGGCGCCGGCCCGGTCGAGGAAATCGTCTACGGCGTGATTCCGCAGGTGCTGCCGCTGTGGCTGTCGTTCGCGCTGTACCGCTTCGAATCCAACGTGCGTTCGGCGTCGGTGGTGGGCATCGTCGGCGCCGGCGGCATCGGCACCGTGCTGTGGGAAATCATCCGCAGCTTCCAGTACGGGCAGACCTGCGCGGTGATGATCATCATCATCGTGTTCGTCTCGGCCATCGACATCCTGTCGGCCCAGATCCGCAAGGTGCTGGTCTGAACGCCATGCCGACTACCGAAGTCTCGCTGGCGCTGCGCGAAGTGCGCGGCTCCGACGCGGAGCTGCTGCACCTGTCCGCGCTGCTCGCCACGATGGACGGCGAGGCGCCGTTGCCGCTCGCCACCATGCGCGAGCGCTATGCCACCATGCGGCGCTATCCGGACTATCGCTGCTACATGATGGTGGGCCCGGACGAGGTGCCGCTCGGCACCTTCAGCCTGCTGGTGTTCTCGGTGATGGTCCACGACGGGCGCCCGGAGGCGATCGTCGAAGCCGTGGTGGTGGCGCCGGCCGCGCGCGGCATGGGCATCGGCAAGGCCATGATGCGCGAGGCGATGCGGCTGGCGCGGGAAGCCGGCGCGGCCAAGCTGGCACTGTCTTCCAGTGCGCGACGCCTGCGCGCCCACCATTTCTATCGCCAGCTCGGCTTTACCGAGCATGGCATCAGCTTCAGCATCGAGCTCTGACCTCAGGCTTGCCGTGCCGCTGGAGGTGCAGCGCCCACCAGTTGCGCCAGCGCCGCCACTGCCGTGTCCAGCCCGCCGCTGTTGTCGATCTCGACCAGCCGGCATCCTGGCGGGACGGCGAATGCCTGCCGTGCGCGGGCCAGCCGTTTTGCAATCGCGTCTTCCGCCTCGCGTCCGCGCTGGCGCAGGCGCGCGGCCAGCACCTCCGGCTGCACCCGCACGTGTACCGCGCACAGCTTCGGGTAGCGTGCCACCGCCTGCGGCAGGTACTCGCGCGAGCCGTTGACGATCACCGTCAGGCCGCGCGCCAGCCACTGCTCGATCTCGATGCCGATGCCGTAGTGCAGGCCGTGGCTGTGCCAGTCCAGCGCCAGGCAGCCCAGCGCGCGGCGGCGGTGGAATTCCTCGGGCGTCAGCGCCACCGAGGCCTCGTTGGCGTCGGCGGCACGGGTGATGTAGCGATGCGCGATGACGATGCGGTGATCGGCGCCCAGTCGTTCGCGCAGCGCGCGCAGCAGCGAGTCCTTGCCGCTGCCGGACGGCCCCATCAGGTAGAACAGGCCGTGTCCGTCGGCCACGGTCGCCGCGCTCATGCGCCCAGGTACGCCGCGCCGGCGCCGTCCGTGATGCTGTCGTCGAAGCCGTAGTGGCGGGCGACGACGAAATCCTCGCCCGCGGCGGGCTGCACGAAGACGCTGATGCGGTCAACATGCAACGGGTCTTGCAGCAGCTTGCCGCTGGCCGCTTCGAGTTGCGCGATCGCGGCGCGCTGGCTGGCGGCATCGAGCATGCCGGTCAGCGTGATATGGAACACGAAGGTGCCGAACACATACGGGTAGCCCCATGCGTCCAGCATGCGGCGCTCTTCATCGCTCAGCTGGTCCGGCGCGCGCCTGGCCAGTTCCTGCGCCGAAGGCGGCGCGCGCAAGGGATCGAAGGCCAGCACGCAGGCATCGGCCAGCGCCTGCATCGGCGGCGAGCCGCCATCGGCGAGCGTCCATGCGACAAAACCACGCAGCGCGCGCAGCGCCAGCGGCGCGTCGAACGGCGTCTGCCGGCGCGCAAGATCCCGCGCGGCGGCATCGATCATGGCCCCGTTGGCGCCGTCGGCAAGCCGGAACGGCGGCTTCAGGGTGGCATGCAGGCCGTAGTGAGCCGGCGCCTTGATCCACTCGGGCGGCGCGGCGGGCTGGCCGGTGGGCGGAGGCAGCATGGCGCCGGTGTCGGCGTCACGCCCCAGCCAATGTTTGCCGAAGGTGTCGAGCGGGCCGGATGGCGACAGGTAGATGGCGTAGCGGTACGCGGCTTGAGTCATGCGGCAAGGTTACCAGCGGCGTCATGCACGTGCACGCGCGTGCGGGCGCAGACTGCCCCGGTTTGGTGGGGTTGACCGCAGACAGTAGCGCAGGCAGATGACAGCCGGATGTCTAGACCAATGCGGCATGAGCGCCTCAGTCGCGGTCCGACACCGTCAGCTGCACCCAGTCGCCGGCGAAGCGCACGACGCTGTACTGCACCGGGTTGCCGTCGATATCGACGTTCAGCGCCTCGACCTGCAGCACCGGGCGCGTCTTGGGCTGGTTCAGCATCCGCGCCACCGGCGCGCTGGGCATCGCCGCGGTAATGCGCGACCACTTGCGGGTGTAGTCCGCAATGCCGTAATGCGCCAACGCACGCGATACGGATTGCCTGGCGCGCAGCACCTCGTCGATGCCGGGAAAGCGCTTGAGGTCGAAGTAGTGCTCGGCCACGTCGATGGTGCGGTCCTCGGCCTTGCCGATCATCTGCGCATGGACCAGCTCGGCGGTGCGCGCCAGCCCGAGCTGCTTGGCCACCTCCGGCGCGCGCACCACCTGGCTGGCGACGACTTCGGTATGGCCGCGCACGCCCTGCGCCGCCAGGTTCTGCGAGAAGCGGGTGCGGCGCCCGATGGCGTAGTCGATCGCGTGCTCCTGCACGAAGGTGCCGCGGCCCTGTTCGATGCGCACCAGGCCGCTCAGCTCCAGCTCGCCCATGGCGCGGCGGATGGTGTGCCGGTTCACGGCGAAGCGGTTGGCGAGCTCAGGCTCCGGCGGCAATTGCTCGCCCGGCAGGTACAGCTTGTTGCGGATGTCGTCCGCCAGCGCCTCGCCTATCTGCCGCCACACCGCGACGCCCGAACCCCGTTCCACTTCTCGATCAGACATCTTGCGCTGTCCTCTTGTCATCAAGCGTTAACCCATGCCGTGCGATTGTGCCTGAGCCACGCCGCGCTGGCAGCGTGCCCGAGCAATCCCCTGCCCCGTCATGAAAGCTTCATTTCGCTGTGGTCTAGTGGCTGCGTGTTCCAGCAACGACATCTAAACGTATAGACGTATAGGGGTGATGATGCAAAGCGAAACCGCGCGGCCGGATGTGCCGGCCGCCCAAGCTGCCCATGCCGCCCGCGCCGCCTGGCTGCGGATCCTGGCGACCGCGCCGACCGATGCGCTCGACGGCGTCTACCAACGGCTTGCGCAAGCGCAAGCCCTGCCCGCCTACCGGCTGCTGCGCAAGCCCGAGGCCGGCATGGCCATGGTGCGGGGACGCGCCGGCGGCACCGGGGCCCAGTTCAACCTGGGCGAGATCACGGTGACGCGCTGCGCGGTCGTGCTCGAGGATGGCGGCGCCGATGTCGACGGGGCCGCTGCCGCTGGCATCGCCTATGTCCAGGGCCGCAGCGAGCGCCATGCCGAGCAGGCCGCGGTGCTGGACGCGCTGCTGCAGCTTCCGGCGTGGCACCAGCGCGTGCAGGACCTGGTGCTTGCACCGCTGGCCGACGCACACGCCAGCCGCGCCGCGCACGCCGCGGCCACGGCCGCGCAGACGCGCGTCGAGTTCTTCACCATGGTCCGCGGAGAAGACTGAGATGCACACCCATCAACCGATGCTGTCCACGCCGGCCGCCGCGCTGCTGCCCGGCTTCGACGATCCGGTCGACGACGCCCAGCAGGTGTTCCGCGCCGCGCTGCAGGCGTTTGCCCATCCGGGCCAGCTGCAAACGCTGCCGGCCCGCAGCGGCTTGCCCGACGGCCTGTCGCCGGCGCTGGCCGCGCTGCTGCTGACACTGGCCGATGCCGATACGCCGGTCTGGCTGCCCGCCGCCGTGCCGGCCGCGGCGCGCGCCTTCCTGCGCTTCCACTGCGGCTGCCGGCTGACGGAAGCGCCCGGCGCCGCGGCCTTCGTCTGCGTACCGGCCGGCCATGCCATGCCGGCGCTCGCGGACTGCGCGCAGGGCGACCCGGCCTTCCCGGACCGCTCAGCCACGCTGCTGGTGGAAGTGCCTTCGCTGACCGACGGCGACGCCCTGACGCTGCGCGGCCCCGGCATCGAGCACACGCAGCCGCTGCGTGTCGCCGGCCTGCCCGCGGGCTTTCGCGCGGCCTGGCGTGCCAACAACGCCGGCTTCCCGCTCGGCGTGGACCTGCTGCTATGCAGCGGCGACCGGTTCTGCGCGCTGACGCGCACCACCATCGTGGAGGACTGACATGTATGTAGCCGTCAAGGGAGGCGAACGCGCCATCCTCAATTCCTACCGGATGCTCGACGCCTATCGCCGCGGCGATACTGCGGTGCCGGAACTGACGCTGGCACAGATCCGCGAGCAGATGCCGTTGGCGGTGTCGCGCGTGATGGCCGAGGGCTCGCTGTACGATCCGCACCTGGCCGCGCTGGCGCTCAAGCAGGCCGCCGGCGACCAGATCGAGGCGATCTTCCTGCTGCGCGCGTACCGCACCACGCTGGCGCGCTTCGGCTATACGCAGCCGCTCGATACCGGCGCGATGCGCCTGCAGCGCCGGATCTCGTCGACCTTCAAGGATGTGCCGGGCGGCCAGGTGCTGGGGCCCACCTACGACTACACGCAGCGGCTGCTGGATTTCTCGCTCGAAACCGGCCGCGCGCCGCAGCCGTTGCCCGCTGATCAGGAACCGCTCGCCGCCGCGATGCCGCGCGTGACCAGCCTGCTGGAAGCGGACGAGCTGGTCGAGGCCGACGCGATTCCCCCCGGGGATCCCGCGCCGCCCGACCTGACGCGCGAGCCGCTGACCTTCCCCGCTGGCCGCGCCGCGCGCCTGCAAAACCTGGCGCGTGCCGACGAGGGCTTCCTGCTGTCGATGGGCTACTCGACCCAGCGCGGCTACGGCAATTCGCACCCGTTCGCGGCCGAGATCCGCTACGGCACCGCCGAGGTGGAGCTGTTCGTCGAAGAGCTCGGCTTTGCCGTCACCATCGGCGAGATCGAATTGACCGAATGCCAGATGGTGAGCCAGTTCGCTGGCAATGCCGACGAGGCGCCGCGCTTTACCCGCGGCTATGGGCTGGTGTTCGGCTACAACGAGCGCAAGGCGATGTCGATGGCGCTGGCCGACCGCGCCATGCGCGCCGAAGCGCTCGGCGAGGCCGCCGACGCACCGGCCAACGATATCGAATTCATGCTGTACCACAGCGACAACGTCGAGGCCTCGGGCTTCGTCCAGCACCTGAAGCTGCCGCACTACGTGGACTTCCAGGCCAACCTGGAGCTGTTGCGCCGGCTGCGCGCCGAAGGCGTGGACGCGCCGGATTGCCCCGAAGTCGTGACCGCACCATCGCAGCCGCAATCACGGCCGCAGCCGCTGCAACAGCCGCAAGAGGAGACGCTGGCATGAACGCCGCCGACACCACCATGGCAGCGGGCATCGCCCGCGACCAGCACTACAACTTCGGCTATCTCGACGAATCGACCAAGCGCATGCTGCGCCGCGCCTTGCTCAAGGCGGTGGCGATCCCGGGCTACCAGGTCCCGTTCGGCAGCCGCGAGATGCCGCTGCCATACGGCTGGGGCACCGGCGGCATCCAGGTGACTGCCGCGATCATCGGCAAGGACGACGTGCTCAAGGTGATCGACCAGGGCTCGGACGACACCACCAACGCCATCAATATTCGCCGCTTCTTCGCCCGCGTCACCGGCGTGCCGACCACCGAGCGCACCACCGAGGCCAGCATCATCCAGACCCGCCACCGGATTCCGGAAACCCCGCTGCGCCCGGGCCAGACCGTGGTGTTCCAGGTGCCGATCCCCGAACCGCTGCGCTGGCTCGAGCCCAGCGAAGGCGAGACCCGCACCATGCACGCGCTGGCGGAATACGGCGCGATGCACGTCAAGCTGTACGAGGACATCGCCCGCCATGGCCATATCGCCACCACCTACGACTACCCCGTGATCGTCAACCAGCGCTACATGATGCGGCCGTCGCCGATCCCGAAGTTCGACAACCCCAAGCTGGACCGCAGCCCCGCACTGATGCTGTTCGGCGCGGGCCGCGAAAAGCGCGTCTATGCGGTGCCGCCCTACACCGCCGTCAAGAGCCTGGACTTTGCCGACCACCCCTTCACGGTGGAGTCGTGGTCCAACTGCTGTGCGCAGTGCGGCGCCACCGACAGCTACCTGGACGAGATCATCACCGACGACGCCGGCACGCGCCGGTTCGTGTGCTCGGATACCGAGTACTGCGCCGGCCGCCAGGCCGCGCAAGCCGTCAACACCGCTGCCGGAGGTGCGCAATGAGCGCCGCTCCGCTGCTGTCGGTGCGTAACCTGACGCGCACCTGGGACGGCCTGCACGGCTGCCATGACGTCAGCTTCGACCTGTATCCGGGCGAAGTGCTGTGCGTGGTGGGCGAATCGGGTTCCGGCAAGAGCACGCTGCTGCAGGCGCTGTCGATGCAGGCACCTGCGCAGCGAGGCACGGTCAGCTACGCCATGCGCGAATCCGGCCTGACCGACCTGGCCACCTTGTCGAGCGCGCGCCTGCGGCTGCTGGCACGCACCGACTGGGGCTTCGTGCGCCAGCACGCGCGCGACGGCCTGCGCATGCAGGTCAGCGCCGGCGCCAATATCGCCGAGCGGCTGATGGCCGTGGGCGAGCGCCACTACGGCAACCTGCGCGAAGTCGCCGGCAGCTGGCTGGAAAAGATGGAGATCGACCTGGCGCGGCTGGACGATGTGCCCGGCACCTTTTCCGGCGGCATGCAGCAGAGGCTGCAGATCGCGCGCAACCTGGTCACGCATCCGCGCCTGGTGTTCATGGACGAGCCCACCGCGTCGCTCGATGTGTCGGTGCAGGCGCGGCTGCTGGACCTGCTGCGCCGCCTGGTGGCCGACCTGGACCTGGCCGCGGTGCTGGTCACGCACGACCTGGCCGTGGCCAGGCTGCTGGCGCACCGCACCCTGGTGATGCAGGGCGGGCGCGTGGTCGAGCAGGGCCTGACCGACCAGATCCTCGACGATCCCCAGCATCCGTACACGCAGTTGCTGGTTTCTTCCATCCTGCAGGGCTGAGCACGATGCACGCAGAACAACCACAGAAGCTGGTCGAGGTGCGCGGCCTCGGCAAGATGTTTACGTTGCACAACCAGGGCGGCATCCGCCTGCCGGTGTTGCGCGCGATCGATTTCGATGCCGCGCGCGGCGAATGCCTGGTCCTGTCGGGGCCGTCCGGCACCGGCAAGAGCACGCTGTTGCGCTGCCTGTATGGCAACTACCTGGCCACCGAGGGCAGCATCCGGTTGCGCGACACCAGCGCCGACAGCGCGCCGTGGGTCGAGCTGGGCCGCGCCAGCGAGCAGCGCGTGCTGCAGCTGCGCCGCGACGTGATCGGCTATGTCAGCCAGTTCCTGCGCGCGATCCCGCGCGTGGGCGCGCTCGACGTGGTGGCCGATCCGCTGCGGCAGCGCGGCGCCGACGAGGACGAGGCGCGCGCCCGCGCGGCCGAGCTGCTGGCGCGGCTGAACCTGCCGCGCCGGCTGTGGGACCTGCCGCCCGCCACCTTCTCGGGCGGCGAGCAGCAGCGCGTCAATATCGCGCGCGGCCTGGTCGGCGGCCATCCGATCCTGCTGCTGGACGAGCCCACCGCCTCGCTCGACCCCGACAACCGCGCCGTGGTGGTCGCGCTGATCCGCGAAGCGCTGGCCGACGGCCGCGCGCTGATCGGCATCTTCCACGACGAAGCCGTGCGCGATGCCGTGGCCACGCGCCTGCTGCCGCTGCAATCCGCTACCGCTACCCCTGCCGCCCTCGCCTGAACCGAACCGCCCCGAACGGAGCCAGACATGCCTGCGACCTACCTGACCCACGCCACCCTGGTGCTGCCGGACCGCGTGCTGCACGACAGCGCGCTGCTGCTCGAGGATGGCCGCATCGCGGCGATCGAGCCGGCACCCGCGGCCGTGCCCGCGCATGCCACCGTGGTCGAACTGCATGGCCACACCGTGATGCCCGGCCTGGTGGACGTGCATTGCGACGCCATCGAGAAAGAAGTGGAACCGCGCGCCAGCGTGCTGTTCCCGCTGGATTTCGCCGTGGCGCAGGTCGACCGCCGCAACGCCGCGGCCGGCATCACCACGCCCTATCACGCGCTGTCTTTCGCCGGCAACCAGTTCGGCGTGCGCAACGTCGACACCGCAGCCACGGTGGTGCGCACGATCGCCGCCTACCGGCAGCACAGCCTGGTCGACAACCGCGTCCACTGCCGCTACGAGGTCGCCGACGCCAGCGCCGTGCCGGTGCTGGAGGCGCTCATGGCCGAAGGCGTGGTCGACCTGCTCTCGGTGATGGACCACTCGCCCGGCCAGGGCCAGTTCAAGACCATGGACGCCTACCTGGCCTACATGATGGGCAACCACGGCATGAGCCGCGACGCCGCCACCGATGCCGCGCGCCAGAAGGCCGCGGCGATGGAGGGCGCGCACGAGCGCGTCGACCGGCTGGTGGCCGCGGCGCACGCGCTCGGCATTCCCACCGCCAGCCACGACGACGATTCGCCGCAGCGCATCGCCGCCATGCACGCGCTGGGCGTGCGCATGAGCGAGTTCCCGATCAACCTGGAGACCGCGCAGGCCGCCTGCGAGCGAGCGCTGCCCACCATCCTGGGCGCGCCCAACGTGCTGCGCGGCAAGAGCCAGAGCGGATCGATGCGCGCCATCGACGCGATCCGGGCCGGCGCCGGCACCATCCTGTGCTCGGACTACCAGCCCTCCACGCTGATTGCCTCAGCGTATGCCGCCGGACGCCAGGCCGGGCTGCCGCTGAACCAGGCGCTGGCACTGGTCACCGCCCACCCCGCCGATGCCTGCCAGCTCGACGACCGCGGCCGCCTGGCGCCGGGACTGCGCGCCGACGTGATCGCGGTTTCCGAGGTGGCGGGCCAGCCGTTGGTCACGCACACGTGGTCGGCCGGGCGGCTGGTGTTTGCGGCGGGTTATCCGTCGCTGCGGCCGGCTCGCGATGCGACCATGCCGCGCCGGCCGGGTGCCGCACGAGAGCACGCGACCGCCTGACCGCTCAGCCCTGCGGGTTGAACCCCAGCGCCGCGCTGACCGCGCGCGCCTCGCGCCGCACGGCGCTGCCGATGGGCCCGTCGATGGCGGGGTCGAAGCCGCCGGTGGCGCCGAGCGCGGTCAGCACCGCGCACACGCGCCCAGTGTAGTCGCGCACCGGCGCGGCTACCGCGCTGATGCCGGTCAGGTTGGTGTCGCGCACCCAGGCGCAGTCATCGGCCTGCACCGCGCGGCGCAACGCGCCGATGGGGTCGCCGGCATCGAGCTGCGCCAGCCGCGCCGGGCTGGCCGCCGCCAGTTCTTCCCTCGCCTGCGCCAGCACACCCTTTTCATCGAGTAGCCCCAGGAACACGCGCCCGGTCGCGGACCACAGCAGCGGCATCACCGAGCCCGCGCGCACGTTCACCGTCACCGGCAGGCCCGGTTCCTCGAAGCGCATGATGGTCGGGCCCTTGTTGCCCATCACCGCGACGAAGCAGGTTACCTCGAGGGTCTCGCGCAGGCGCACCAGCGACGCCTCGGCCAGCCGGATCGGGTCGGCCTGGCGCATCGCCGCCATGCCGATCTGCAGCGCCTCGAAGCCCAGGTGGTACTGCTGCGTGCCCGGCTCCTGCGCCACCAGGTCTTCTTCCACCAGGCTGACCAGGTAGCGGTGGACCTTGGCCGGGCTTTCGTCGATCTGCGCGGCCAGCGCGGTCAGGCTGGCCCGCCCGCCCAGCCGCGCCAGGCCCTTCAACACGGCCATGCCGGTAACGGCCGACTGCACGCGCTGGCGTCGTTCGCGCGTGCGGGTCGCGGCGGTTTCGATGACGGGTTCAGGGGCTTTGGATCGGGGCATGGCGGGACGGAGCTACGCGATGGGTGCGGGGGTTCACGGCGACAGCGGACGATGCCATACCGTGACGGGAAGCCGGTTCAAGGTTAACCCGCATTCAATCGTTACGCAATGCGTATATGATTTACGCAAAACAGAAACACCGGGCAACGACCCGGACCATCCATCAGGAGACAACAACCATGCCCCGCCCCCGCCTTGCCGTTGCCGTGCGCCTCGCCATCGGCGCGCTGACCTTGCCGATGCTGGCCGCAAGCGCGGCCCACGCCGCCGAGCCCTATCCCGCCAAGCCGATCCGCTGGATCGTCCCGTACGCCGCCGGCGGCGGCTCCGATTTCCTCGCGCGCACCATCGGCCAGGGGCTGTCGGCGAAGGTCGGGCAACCGGTGGTGGTGGACAACAAGCCCGGCGGCAATACCGCCATCGGCGCCGCCGAGACCGCACGCGCCGCTGCCGACGGCTATACCGTGCTGTCGGCCGACAACGGCACGCTGGTGTTCAATCCCGTGCTGTACAAGTCGCTGTCCTACCATCCCGCGAAAGACCTGGCCCCGGTGACGCTGCTGGGCCGCTTCCCGATGATCCTGGTGGTGGGCGCCGGCAGCCCGGCCAAAACAGCCAAGGACTTCATCGCGCAGGCAAAGTCCACGCAGGGCGGCATCAACTACGGCTCCGCCGGCGCCGGCAGCCCGCACCACCTGGCGATGGAGCTGCTGAAGGTGGAAGCCGGCCTGCCGATGACGCACGCCCCGTACCGCGGCGCGGCGCCGGCGCTGTCGGACGTGGCCGCCGGCCAGGTCGCCGCGATGATGGTCGACTACGCCGCCGGCGCTGGCTTTATCAAGGGCGGCAAGGTGCGCCCGCTGGCCGTGGCCAATGCCACCCGCCTGCCGCAGTTGCCCGACGTGCCGACCTTTGCCGAGCTGGGCTATGCGCGCGTCGAAGCCGCCGCGCTGGTGGGCATGGTGGTGCCGGCCGGCACGCCGCCGGAGGTGATCAACACGCTCAACAAGGACGTGGTCGCGGCCATCCGCGAGCCGGCGGTCAACAAGCGGCTGGTCGACTTTGGCGTCGAGCCGGTGGGCAACACGCCGGCGCAGTTCAGCGAGCTGCTGCGCAGCGAATCCGGGCGCTGGACCAAGCTGATCCGCGACCTGAAGATCACGCTGGACAACTGAGTCCGGCCGCAACACCGCGGGCCGTCCGGCGCGCCCGGACGGCAGCGCTTTTTTGCCAGGCATCGATGCCTGCCAGGAGTACGCAGCATGACCCTCCCCTCCGCCGGCGCCGCGCGCGGCTGCCCGATCGACCACAGCACCCTCGCCGCGCCCAACGGCTGCCCGGTCAGCCACAACGCGGCGCAGTTCGACCCCTTCGGCGACGGCTACCAGCAGGACCCGCCCGCATACGTGCGCTGGTCGCGCGAGCAGGAGCCGGTGTTCTACAGCCCGCAGCTGGGCTACTGGGTGGTCACGCGCTACGACGACATCAAGGCCATCTTCCGCGACAACCTGACCTTCAGCCCGTCGATCGCGCTGGAGAAGATCACCCCCACCGGCGACGAGGCCAACGCCGTGCTGGCCAGCTACGGCTACGCCATGAACCGCACCCTGGTCAACGAGGACGAGCCTGCCCACATGCCGCGCCGGCGCGCGCTGATGGCGCCGTTCACGCCCGCCGAACTGGCGCACCACGAGCCGCTGGTGCGGCGCCTGACGCGCGAGTATGTCGACCGCTTTATCGACGATGGCCGCGCCGACCTGGTCGACCAGATGCTGTGGGAGGTGCCGCTGACGGTGGCGCTGCATTTTCTCGGCGTGCCCGAAGAGGACATGGACCTGCTGCGCCAGTACTCCATCGCCCATACCGTCAACACCTGGGGCCGGCCGAAGCCGGAGGAACAGGTCGCGGTGGCGCACGCCGTCGGCAACTTCTGGCAGCTGGCCGGGCGCATCCTCGACAAGATGCGCGAGGATCCGTCCGGCCCCGGCTGGATGCAGTACGGGCTGCGCAAGCAGAAGGAGCTGCCGGAGGTGGTGACCGACTCCTACCTGCATTCGATGATGATGGCCGGCATCGTCGCCGCGCACGAGACCACCGCCAACGCCTCGGCCAATGCCATCAAGCTGTTGCTGCAGCATCCCGACGCCTGGCGCGAGCTCTGCGAAGATCCCGCGCTGATCCCCAACGCAGTCGAGGAATGCCTGCGCCACAACGGCTCGGTGGCAGCGTGGCGCCGGCTGGTCACGCGCGACACCGAGGTGGGCGGCATCCGCCTGCCGGCGGGCAGCAAGCTGCTGATCGTGACCTCGTCGGCCAACCATGACGAGCGCCATTTCGCCGATGCCGACCTGTTCGACATCCGCCGTGACAACGCCAGCGAGCAGCTGACCTTCGGCTACGGCTCGCACCAGTGCATGGGCAAGAACCTGGCGCGCATGGAGATGCAGGTGTTCCTGGAAGAGCTGACGCGCCGGCTGCCGCATATGCGCCTGGCCGAGCAGACCTTCACCTATGTGCCCAACACCTCGTTCCGCGGCCCGGAGCACCTGCTGGTGGAATGGGATCCCGCGCAGAATCCCGAGCGCCGCGACCCGGCGCTGCTGGCGGTGCGCCAGCCGGTGCGCATCGGCGAGCCGTCGGCGCACACCATCGCCCGCACGGTGGTGGTCGAGCGCGCCACGCCCGCCGCCGACGGAGTGCTGCGGCTGCGGCTGGTGGCACCCGACGGCAAGCCGCTGCCGCGCTGGGCGCCCGGCTCGCATATCGACGTGGAATGCGGCGACACCGGGCTGTCGCGCCAGTATTCGCTGTGCGGCGATCCGGACGATGCGGCGGCGCTCGAGATCGCGGTGCTGCGCGATCCCGCCAGCCGCGGCGGCTCCGCATGGGTCCACGACAGCGTCAGGGCCGGCGACCGGCTGCGCATCCGCGGCCCGCGCAACCATTTTCGCTTCGATGAGCAATGCGGGCGGGCGATCTTCATCGCCGGCGGTATCGGCATCACGCCGGTGAGCGCGATGGCGCGGCGCGCGCGCGCGCTCGGCATCGACTACACCTTCCATTACTGCGGGCGCTCGCGCCAGGCCATGGCCATGCTCGATGAACTGCAGGCGCTGCACGGCACGCGGCTGCAGGTCCACGCCAGCGACGAAGGCCGGCGCGCCGACTTCGGCAAGCTGCTGGGGCAGCCTGACGCGGACACGCAGATCTATGCCTGCGGGCCGCAGCGCCTGCTAGATGCGCTGGCCGAATGCTGCGCGGCATGGCCGGCCGACGCGTTGCGCGTGGAGCATTTCGTCTCGAGGCTGGGAACCCTGGATGCGTCGAAAGAGCAGCCCTTTACCGTGGAGCTGAAGGACTCCGGCCTGGTGCTGGAAGTGCCGGCGGGGCAGACCCTGCTGGGCGCGCTGCGCGGCGCCAATATCGACGTGCAGAGCGACTGCGAGGAAGGCCTGTGCGGCTCATGCGAAGTGCGCGTGCTGGCCGGCCAGGTCGACCACCGCGACGTGGTGCTGACGCGCGCCGAGCGCGACGCCAACCACCGCATGATGGCGTGCTGCTCGCGCGCCTGCGGCGGCGGCCGGCTGGTGCTGGAGCTCTGAGCGCGCGGGGCCGGCAAGCGTACTGTTGCAGCGTAGGACAAAGCCTGACAACGGCCGCAAGGACACAGGGCTAAAGTAGCAGCGCAACCGCCGCCCCCGTTCTGTCTGCGTCATGCCCCCTGACCCCGCCGCCGTCCACGCCGTTCCCGATCCCGCTCCCCGCCGCTGGCGCCGCACCGCCGTCCCCCTGTCGTTGCTGGCTGCGACGCTTGCTGTTTCCGCCACACCAGCCGCCACGCAAGCCGCGACCGTGGCCGCGCCGCCGCTGTCTGAGCTTGCCACGCTGCTGCTGGGCACCGTGCGCGGCAAGCCGACCGGCATGCACGGCGTCACGCGCCTGACCACCGGCGACGCCGACCGGCAACTGCGCCTGGCCTGCCAGGAGCTGATGCGCGCGGGCCCGGTCGACCTCGACGACACCACGCGCTTCGACGGCTGCGTGGCGCGGCCCGGCAAGATCGTCGACTTTCACCTGAAAGTCTCTGGCATCGATGCCAGCCGCGACGACACCCGGGATTTCATGGCCACGGCCAAGCCGATCCTGGAGCGCGGCATCTGCCGCAACCCGGATGTGCCGGTGCTGGGCAAGCTGGGGATCCGGCTGCGCTACCACTATGCGGCCGGACAGAAGCCGCTGGTGCTGCTCGACATCCCGCCCGAGCAGTGCCGCGGCAAGTGAGGCGACGAGCTCAGCCCGCGCGCCCCTCAGCCCCTGCCCCTCAGCCCCGCCCATTCCCCAGCACCTCTTCGCACACCGCCAGCCACGCTCGCGCCGCGTGCGACAGGTAGCGCCCCGGTGACCAGATATGGGCCATGGTCCAGTCCACCGCGGGTTCGGTCAGGCGCGCCATGGCCAGCGTGTCCTGCGCCTGCAGGCGCTCGGCCAGCGGCTGCGGCAGGAAGGTGGTGCCCAGCCCCGCCGCGGCCATCGACGCCAGGAAGTCCCAGTGGCCGCTGCGCGCCACCACGCGCGGCTCGATGCGGGCTTCCAGGAAGGCCTGCCGAAGCTTGCGCGTCAGCGAGAAATCCTCGGTCAGCATCACCAGCGGCTCGTCGCGCAGCGCCGCCAGCGACACGGTGCGTCCGCGCGCCCAGGCCGCCTTGCGCGGCCCCACCGCCCAGATCGGATAGCGCCCGAACTGGCGCGTTTCCAGCGCCAGGCCGCTGTCGCCCGGCAGCACGGTCGCGCCCACCTCCAGCTCGCCGTTGGCCACCAGTTGTTCCACCACCTGCCCGCCGTGCTCGTCCAGCGTCAGTGACAGGTTGGGATAGCGCTGCCGGAACGCGCTGACCGCCGGGGAGAAGAACAGGTTGACCATCGGCGGGATGCCGACCGTCAGCTGCCCCCGCCCCAGCGAGGACAGGTCGGCGACTTCCAGCGTCAGCCGGTGCACCACGCCCAGCGCCTCCTGGCCGCGCTCGTAGACCACGCGGCCGACGTCGGTCAGGCGCACGCTCTTGCCTTCGCGGATCAGCAGCGGCTGGCCGACCTCGTCCTCGAGCTGGCGGACCATCTTGCTGATGGTCGACTGGGTCACGAACAGCGACGAGGCGGCCTGGGTAAAGCTGCGCAGCCGCGCGGTCTCGACGAAATAGCGCAGCGCGCGGATATCGATGGGCATGTTGGCGTGGAATGCGGGCGTGCCGCTCCATGAATAACGCGAATGGAAAAGCCAATATTAAATCATGAATGGAATGCAGAATGTGCGGCTACAGTGGGGCTACACTTCGCTCCCAACATGTCGCCCCTGCCCAAAGCGCGCCCTCAATGAAGCGCGGAGCGGCAGGTGGCGGCAAGCGCCCCCAACCTTCCCTTCAAGACCCCGCTCAATGGCTAGCTGGCCGAATGCACGACAGTGGCTGTTCTCGCTGAAGGCATTCGCCGCCGCGATGCTCGCGCTCTACATCGCGCTCGCGCTGGGACTGGCACGGCCGTACTGGGCCATGGCGACGGTGTACTTCGTCTCGCATCCGCTCACCGGCGCGACCCGGTCCAAGGCGGCGTATCGCGTTGCCGGCACGGTGCTGGGCGCCACCGCAGCGGTGGCGACGGTGCCGCAACTGGTCAACATGCCGATCGTGCTGATGGGCGCGATCGCGCTGTGGATCAGCGTGCTGGTGTACCTGTCGCTGCTGCAGCGCACGCCGCGCAGCTACGTGTGCCTGCTGGCGGCCTACACGCTGCCGATCGTCGCCTTGCCGGCGGTCAGCCAGCCGGCGCAGATCTTCGACATCGCCGTGGCGCGGATCGAGGAGATCGTGATCGGCATCGTCTGCGCCGGGCTGGTGGGCTCGGTGGTGTTTCCGGCCAAGGTCGCGCCGGCGCTGCGCGCGCGTGCCGATGCGTGGCTGGCCGACGCCGCGGCGTGGGCTTCGGACATCCTTGCCGGCAGCCCGCGCGCCGAACACAGCCGCCACCGGCTGGCCGCCGACATCCTGCAACTGGACCAGCTGATCAGCCAGCTCGCCTACGACACCGAAGGCAGCCACACGCTGCGCCACGCGCGCGCGCTGCGCCGGCGCATGACCATGCTGATGCCGCTGCTGTCGTCGCTGGATAGCGTGCTGCAGGCGCTGCGCTGCCATGCGGGCGGCATCCCTGCCGAGCTGCGCGAGGCGCTGGCGGCGACGGCTGCATGGCTCGCCGGGGATGCTGCCACGGCGCCCGCCGCCGCGCCCGAAGGCTGGCGGATGCCGCCCGGACCCGACCCGAGCGGCTGGCATGATCGCCTTGCCGCCACGGCGGCCGACCAGCTGCAGCGCCTGTACGCCCTGTACGGCGAATGCCGCGCGCTGCAGCAAGGCATCGGCGACCACCGCAGCGGCACGCCGCTGCCACGCGGCGAACCCGCTGCGGAAGCTGCCGGCCATCACCATGACCACGGCATGCTGCTGTTCGGCGCGGTGTCCAGCGGGCTGGCGGTGTTCTGCGCCGGGCTGCTGTGGATCTTCTCGGGCTGGGAGGACGGCGCCGGCGCGGTAGTGGTGGCTTCGATCGCCTGCTGCTTCTTTGCCGCGGTCGACGAGCCGCGGCGCATGGCCGGCGCCTTCATGCGCTGGAGCGCGATCTGCCTGCTGATCTCGTCCGGCTACTTGTTCCTGGTGGTGCCGCATGCGCACACCTTCGAAGCGCTGGCCGCGCTGCTGGCGCTGCCCTATCTCGGCATCGGCCTGCTGATTTCGCGGCCGGGGTTCCAGCTGATCGCGATGCTGCTGTCGGTCAATACCGCTGCGTTTGCCAACGTGCAGGCGGTGTTCGACGCGGACTTCCTCGCCCTCTTCAATACCTGCCTGGCCAGCGCCGCGGCCATGGTGTTCGCACCGCTGTGGTCGGTGGCGGCACGCCCGTTCGGCGCGCGCGCGGCGGCACGGCGGCTGGTGCGCGCCAGCTGGCACGACCTGGCGCAGGCCGCCACGCTGCGCGCCAGCGATGGCGATGCGCGGCTGGGCGCGCGCATGCTCGACCGGCTGGGCCAGCTGGTGCCGCGGCTGGGCGCAGCCGGCGATCCCTTGTCTACCGACGGCTTCCATGCGTTGCAGGTCGGCTATTGCGCGCTGGCGCTGCGCAAGGCTTTGCCGGACCTGCCGCCGCCGGCGCGCAAGCCGGTGCGCCGGGTGCTGGCCGCGGTGGCGCGGCATTTCCGCGCGCATCTGCGCGCGGGCAGCCGCGTACCGGTGCCGGCGGACCTGTCCGCGGCCGTGGGCGAGGCCATGGCCGCGGTGGCGGCCAGCGGTCGCGCCAGCCAGCGCGGCACGCTGGGCGCGCTGGTGGTACTGCAGGTCACGCTGCTTCCGCCTCCCGCCATGACCTTGTCCCGCTGATCCCACCTTCTTCGCTGCGCCCATGCTTAGTGAAATCGACCTCTACGGCGTGTTCGTGCCTGGCGTGCTGGTGCTGGCCGTGCTGGCCTTTGCGGTGGCCACGGCAATCCGCATGGTGCTGGCCGCGCTGGGCTGCTACCGGCATATCTGGCACCGCTCGCTGTTCAACCTTTCTCTCTATGTGATCGTCCTGGGCGCCGTGGCTGCCGTATTCGCCGCGGTGCCCGGACTGCCGTCATGACCTTCCGACCCCGCTCCTTGCTTCCCGTGCTGCCGACGCTGCTGGCCGCCATTGCCGCGCTGCTGGTGCTGCGCCACCTGTGGGACTACTACACCGCCGCGCCCTGGACCCGCGACGGCCATGTGCGTGCCGACATCGTCCAGGTGGCACCCGACGTCTCGGGACTGGTCACGCGCGTGCTGGCGCGCGACAACCAGTACGTCCAGGCCGGCGAAGTCCTGTTCGAGATCGACTGCGACCGCTACGCGCTCGCCCTGGAACAGGCGCTGGCGACGCTGGCGACCCAGCGTGCCGCGCTGGCGCAGGCGCGGCGCGAAGCCGCACGCAATCGCGACCTGGACGGCGTGGTGTCCGCCGAAGTCGCCGAGCAAGGGCGTGCGCGCGTCGAGCAAGGCCAGGCCGCGCTGGCGCAGGCCGAAGCCGCGGTGCGGCTGGCCCGGCTGAACCTGCAACGCACCAGCGTGCGCAGCCCGGTGGCGGGCTATCTCAACGACCGGCTGCCGCGGCTGGGCGACTACGTGACGACCGGGCGACCGGTGCTGTCGATGGTCGATGCCGGCTCCTTCCACGTCGAAGGCTATTTCGAGGAAACCAGGCTGCACCGCATCCACATCGGCAGCCCGGTCGACGTGCATATCATGGGCGAGCCCCGCCACCTGCGCGGCCACGTGCACAGCATCGCCGCCGGCATCGAGGACCGCGACCGCAGCGCGGGTTCCAACCTGCTGCCCAACGTCAATCCCACCTTCAACTGGGTGCGGCTGGCGCAGCGCGTGCCGGTGCGCATCGTGCTGGAGGACGTGCCTGCCGACGTGCGCCTGGTCTCCGGGCGCACCGCCACCGTGGCGGTGCGCGAGCCGGCCGCAAACAACGGCGCCGCGCGCCGCGCGGGGCCGCGATCGTGAGGCCGCGCCGTGCCTGGGTGGCATGCCTGATTGCGTACCTGAGCGCCTGCACGACGGTGGGACCGGACTATCGCGTGCCGGACCACGCGGCGGTACGTGCGACCGCGGCCAATGGCCCATTGCAGTCTGCACAGGCACCGGACGTGGCGATCGCCCCCGTGCCCGACGACTGGTGGCGCCTCTATGACGACGAACGGCTCGACCGGCTGGTCATGAAGGCGCTGGCGGCAAATACCGATATCCGCGCCGCCAGCGCCAACCTGCGCCGCGCGCTGGCCCTGCTGCACGAAGTCGAAGCCGAAAACCTGCCGCAGGGCAGCGCCGGGGCCGGCGTATCGCGCGCGCAGCTGTCGGGTGAAAGCTTTTTGCAGCAGGACCAGCCGCCGGTGTTCAACCTGGGCGACCTGGGCCTGGGCGCGTCCTACCTGATCGACTTCTTCGGCAAGCTGGCGCGCGCCGACGAGTCCGCGCTTGCCGGTGCCCAGGCCAGCGAGGCGACACTGGACATGGTGCGCGTCACCGTCGCCGCGCAGACCGTGCGCGCCTACGTGCAAGGTTGCGCCGCCACGCATGACCTGCATGCCGCCACGCAGCAGCTGGCGGTGCAGCAGCGCACGCTGGATGCCACCCGCCGCCTGTTCGCCGCGGGCCGCGCCGGGCCGGCCGAGGTGGCGCGCGAACGTGCCCGCATCGAAGCACTGCGCGCGGCGCTGCCGCCGCTGCAGGCCGCGCGCAGCGCCGCACGCTACCGGCTGGCGCTGCTGCTAGGCCAACCGCCAGGCGCACTGCCTGAGGCCGAGGTGGCCTGCGATGCCGAGCCCGTGCTGCGCGCGCCGCTGCCGGTCGGCGACGGCGCCGCGCTGCTGCGACGGCGCCCCGACGTGCGCCAGGCCGAACGCGAGCTCGCCGCCGCCACCGCGCGCATCGGCGTGGCTACGGCCGACCTGTATCCGTCGATCCGCATCGGCGCCAGTGCCGGACTGACCGGCGTGCTGAGCCATCTTGGCAGCGGGCCCACGGCGCGCTGGAGCGTGGGGCCGCTGCTGAGCTGGACCTGGCCCACCAATGGCGTGCGGCACCGCATCCACGGACTGGAAGCCGCCGCGGATGCCGCGCTGGCGCGCTTCGACGGCGTGGTGCTGCGCGCGCTGCAGGAAACCGAGACCGCGCTGTCGGCCTATACGCGCGAACTGGAACGCCACGCGGCCCTGCATGCCGCCAGCGAGCACGCCGCGCAAGCCGCGCGGCAGCAACGCCGGCTATGGGAGGCGGGGCGCCTGCCCTACCTGGCGCATCTCGATGCCGAGCGCGACCTCGCCGCCGCGCAGGCCGCGCTGGCGGCCTCTTCGGGGCACGTTGCCGCGCGGCAGGTCGACCTGTTCCTGGCGCTCGGAGGCGGCTGGCAGACCGCGCTCAAGGTGGCTGCCGTACCAGGATCGATGGATGAAAAAAACGACTGAACGATGACCGGTTAAATCATCACGGGAATGGCTCGGCGTGACTACACTTCGTCCCGTGCCGCGCAAACATCCAGGCGCGGCACCGCCCACAAGGCGAATCCGGACGGCGCAGGCAGCAAACCCGCCAGCCTGCGCGGCTCCTTGCGGGCCGGCCGTCCCCCTACCCCAAAAAACAGCAGACATGCATAAAAACGCTCTCAAAGCCCTTTTTGCCACGACTCTCTCCCTCGCAGCAATCAGCGCCACCACCCCCGCCATGGCACAAGGCCTGAACGATCGCGGCGTTGCCGGTGACCGCTACGGCTACGCCCTGCACAACGGCAAGCGCGATCCGTTCACCGACGGCGCGCGCGTCAACGACAAGCGCGACCCCTTCACCGATGGCGCGCGCGTCAACGACCGGCGCGACCCCTTCACCGATGGCGCGAACCGCGCCACCGGCCCGGAAGTTGCAGGCCTGGACCGCAGCGGAGTCTCCGCGGCGCCGGCCCATCGCGACGCACGCGCTGCCGCCGCGGCCTGATCTGGCCGCGAAACCACGCTGCGTGCTAGGGATGCGCGCGCTCCGGTGCTAGATTGAAAAGGCGTGCCGCCGCCCGGCGTCGACGCGCCTGACAAGCCACCCCACAGACGCGAGGAGCCGCGCATGTCCCTTCCCCACCTAGCTTCCGGACAGATCGCCAGCGTGCTGCCCCTGGGCGTGCGGCTGGACCAGACCGCCACCCAGGCCCTGTTCAAGGAAGGTCCCCTCGAAGTGATGCGGCTGGTGCTGAAGGCCGGCAAGCATGTGCCTCCGCATGCGGTGGACGGACCCATGACCGTGCAATGCCTGGAAGGCGAGGTCCGCGTGCGCGTCGACGGCTCCGAACGCCAGCTGCACCAGGGCGACCTGCTGTACCTGGGGCCCTGCGTGCGCTACGACGTGACGGCGGTGTCGGATGCCTCGGTGCTGGTGACGATGGTGTTGCCCGCCAGCCTCTGAGCCTTCCCTAAGCCTCGACTCGCTGCCAGCGCGCGCTCGCCGCCACGAAGGCGTCGATCAGCGCCGCGACCGGCGCGCGGCGCAGCGCCGCTTCACGCACCAGCACGCCCACCTCGCGATAGAGCGGTCCGCCCGGCAGCGGCACCTGCACCACCCCGGCCGCCTCGCGCAGCGGCACCAGTTCGGCCGGAATGATGGCGCAGCCCAGGCCCGCCGCCACCATCTGCAGGATCACCGCCGGCTCGTCCAGTTCCATCCCTTCCCTGACCCAGAGCCGCTGTCGCTTCAGGTAGCCGTCAACCAGCTGGCCGCCGGTACTGTGGCGGTTGTAGCGGATAAACGGCAGCGCCTCCAGCAGCGCGCGCAGTTCCTGCGGCGAGCCCGCCGGCCCGATGCCGACGAAGCGCTCGCGCACCAGCGGCACCCACTTCAGGTCGGGCGGCAAACCCAGGCGCGGCCGGATCAGCACCGCCACGTCGAGCTCGCGCGCATCGACCTGCGTCAGCAGCTGGGTCGACATGCCGGGCACCACGTTGACGTGCGAGTCCGGGAAGCGCTGGCGGAAGTGCCGCATTGCCTCGGCCAGCAAGGTGGCCTGCACCGTCGACACCGCGCCCAGCTCGACCGGCGCGGCATCGGCATGCGGCCCGGCGCGGTCTTTCATCGCGGCATAGAGCTCGACAAAGCGCCGCGCCTCCGGCAGCAGCCTGCGCCCGGCTTCGCTGAGCGCGACCGACTTGCCGGTGCGCTCGAACAGGCGGCAGTCCAGGTCTTCCTCGAGGCGCCGGATCTGCGTGCTGACGGCCGACTGGGTCAGCGCCAGCCGCGCCGCCGCGGCGGAAAACGACCCGGTTTCGGCAGCCGTCAGG
The DNA here is from genome assembly GCF_003254285.1 of Cupriavidus phytorum. NCBI lineage: Bacteria > Pseudomonadati > Pseudomonadota > Betaproteobacteria > Burkholderiales > Burkholderiaceae > Cupriavidus > Cupriavidus phytorum. The sequence continues at coordinate 65,172 of NZ_QKZN01000016.1, read as the reverse complement.
AAGGTCTGGAAGTAGCGGATCATCTATCGAAATCTTTGATGCTCAGGGCAAAAATGATTCGCTTCATATTACGGGTTGTGCTGACTACAATCAACCCGCAGGCCGCTCCGCGGCCCGGTCAAAACCTTCCCTCCAAAACAAGCCCCATGAACACGACTTCCACGATCCCCTTGTTCCACCTGGCGTTTCCCGTGCGCGACCTGGCCGAGGCGCGCAGTTTCTATGGCGGGTTGCTGGGCTGCCCGGAAGGCCGCAGTTCCGACGCGTGGGTGGATTTCAACTTCTATGGCCACCAGGTGGTAGCGCACCTGTCGCCCGATGAATGCGGCCACCGTGCCACCAGCGCCGTCGATGGCGACGACGTGCCGGTGCGCCATTTCGGCGCGATCCTGCCGATGGACCAATGGGAGGCGCTGGCCGAACGCCTGCGCGCGGCCGGCACCCGGTTCGTGATCGAGCCGCACGTGCGCTTCAAGGGCCAGGTCGGCGAACAGGCCACCATGTTCTTCCTGGACCCGTCCGGCAACGCGCTCGAATTCAAGGCCTTTGGCGACCTGAGCCAGGTGTTCGCGAAGTAAGCCGGCGCCAGCGCGCGGCGGTCAGGCGATGCGGCGCATCGCCTCGCGGATGGGCTCTGCTTCCGTGGGGCGCACCAGCCTGGCCACTTCCTGGCCGTCGCGCAGGAACACCAGCGTCGGCCACAGCTTGATGCGGAACGAGCGGCCCAGCGGCCGTCCGCTGCCGTCTTCGATCTTCAGGTGGCGCAGGTCCGGATGCACGGAAAACGCCTCGGCCAGCGCCGGCTGGGCCCGCTGGCAATAGCCGCACCACGGCGCGCCGAACTCCAGCACGGTGGCGCCGGACAGCGTGTCCACTTCGGTGCGGGTCGGCTCGGTGGCGGCATAGTGTTGAGTCATCGGCATGGTGTTTCCTTTCGGTTGGCGCGTGACGGTGTGCCTGCCAGATTCGTTCCAGGCCAGCGCGAGGCCGACCTGAGGCGGGGCTACGGCGCCAGCATGCCGCATCCGCGGCGCCAGCGTGTAATTTCTACGCCGCCGGCGCGATTTCCCACCAGGACGGCAGCAGCTCCCGCACCTCCGCAGCGGCAAAGCGGTCATCGATCAGATACAGCACGCCCTGGTCCTGCTGCGTCCGAATCACCCGGCCCGCGGCCTGCACCACCTTGCGCATACCGGGATACAGGTAGGCATAGGCGTAGCCCCGGCCGAACGCCTGCTCCATGCGCGCGCGGAACTGCTCGTTGACGGCGTTGAACTGCGGCAGCCCCAGCGTGGCGACGAAGGCGCCGATCAGGCGCTCGCCCGGCAGGTCGACACCCTCGGCAAACGCACCACCGAGCACTGCAAAGCCAATTCCCTCGCCGCCTTCCGCAAAGGCCTCAAGGAACGCCGCCTGCGCGGCTTCGTCCATGCCCCGCGCCTGGACCCAATGCGGGATATCCGGGTGCGACCCGGCGAAGCGGGCGACGGCCTGCTGCAGGTATTCGTGGCTGCTGAAGAAGGCCAGGTAGTTGCCGCGGCGCGCGCGGAACTGGTCCGCCATCAGCGCGACGATGTCCGGCAGCGACTGTTCGCGCCGCGCATAGCGGGTGGAGATGCGCGCGGCAATCCGCACCGACAGCTGCTCGGCGCGGAACGGCGATGGCACTTGCACGCGCGCGCAATCGGACGGCAGGCCCAGCGTGTCGAGGTAATAGTCCGCGGGATCGAGGGTCGCGGAAAACAGCGTGACCGAATGCGCGGCGGCAAGGCGCGGGCGCAGGAACGGGGCCGGGATCACGTTGCGCAGGCAAAGCCGCGCATGGTGGCCGCGGCGCCGCGGCACGCGCTGGATATCGAACAGCGAATGCGCATCGAGCTGTTCGGCCAGCCGGGCGAAATGCAGTGCGTCAAAGTAGAAGCGCTGCAGCGCCGGATCGTGCGCGCCCGGATGCTCGGTCATGTAGGCCAGCGCTGCCGCACAGCATTCTTCCAGCGCGCGGCGAAAGGCCGCGGGCACTTCGGGCAGGACCTCGTAGGCATCGTCACCCCGGCGCGCGAGTGTGCTCCACTGCCGCGCCAACCGTGCCAGCGGCCGGGATAGCGGCGCCGGCGCGCCGCGGCGCAGCTCGCGCAGCGCTTGCGGATCCAGCTCCGCCGTGTACATCGCGCGGCCGCGCTCGACCAGGTTGTGGGCCTCGTCCACCAGCACGCTGGCGCGCCAGCCATTGGCCACGGTCAGCGCGTACAGCATCGCGCTGCGGTCGAAGTAGTAGTTGTAGTCGGCCACCACCACGTCGCTCCAGCGCACCAGCTCCTGTGCCAGGTAGTAAGGGCAGATGCCATGTTGCCGCGCGAGTTCGCGCACCGCGGCGCGGTCGCGCACCGGCACGGCGCGGGCCGCTTCGCGCGCGGCCGGCAGGCGGTCATAGAAGCCGCGCGCCAGCGGACACGATTCGCCATGGCAGGCCAGCTCCGGATGCTCGCAGGCCTTGTCGCGCGCCGTCAGTTCGAGCACGCGCAGCGGCTGCGCGCCATGGCCGCGCAGGGCTGCGGCGGCATGCAGCGCCACCCCGCGCCCGGTGGAACGGGCCGACAGGAAGAACACCTTGTCGAGCCGCTGGCCCGGCATGGCCTTTAACACCGGAAACAGCGTCCCGACCGACTTGCCGATGCCGGTGGGTGCCTGCGCCAGCAGGTGGCGGCCGGCGCGATTGGCGTTGTAGACCGCCTGCGCCAGTTCGCGCTGGCCTGGGCGGAAGCCCTGGTGCGGAAACGCCAGCTGCGCCAGCGCGGCATCGCGCGCCTGCCGGTGCGCCAGCTCGGCCTGGGCCCAGTGCAGGAAGCGCTCGCAGGACTGGACGAAGAACGCCTCGAGCGCCGGCGCGTCGAAATGCGCCACCACCGGGTGCTCGCGCTGGCTGACGATATCGAAATAGACCACCGCGATCTCCAGCCCTGGCAGCCCCAGCTTGCGGCACAGCAGGCAGCCATAGATCCTGGCTTGCGCCCAATGCAGGTGGCGGTGGTTGTCCGGCACGGCGGCGTCGCCGCGGACCGTCTTGATTTCCTCGAGCCGGTTGGCAGCCGGATCGTAGCCATCGGCACGGCCGCGGACGTGGAGCGGTCCGAAATCCGCGGACAGCGCCACTTCCGCCTGATAGCCCGCGCCGCGACGGCTGGCCACCACGCCATGCCCCGCCACCCCTTCCTGCGCCGACGGCGTCGGCACGAAACGCAGGTCCAGGTCGCCCGCCTTGGCTGTGAACTCGCACAGCGCGCGCACGGCAACGACGTAAGCGGGCTGCGCTGGCGCAGCGGGCGGTGCGGGCGTGACAGGAGGGGGCGCGGTGGCGGCGGACACAGGCAATGGGCACAGCGGAAACTGTACAAATATACAGTAGCGGCCTGGCCAGGAACGCTCTTACCGCCCCACGGACATAAAGAAAGAGCAAATCGTTATTTCCATGTGTCCCACACGTCGCTCTATATTGTCCGGCTGACAAGACAACGAGCGCCTGCCAGCCTGGCAGCGGACACGACGGAGCCCGACCTTGACCTGCGGCATCACCCTTGGCGACACCCTTACCTGGTCCGCGCGCAACCTGCCGCGCAAGACCGCGCTGGTCAGCGGCATCGGCGCCGGGCGGCGCGCGTGGACCTTTGCGCAGCTGGATGCCGAGGTCAACCGCCACGCGCATGCCTTGCAGTCGCTCGGCATCGGCAAGGGCGATGTGGTGGCGGCCTTCCTCTACAACACGCCCGCCTTTGTCTTTACGCTGCTGGCCACGGCCCGCCTCGGCGCGGTCTTCAACCCGGTCAACTACCGCCTGGCGGCGCAGGAGCTGGCCTACATCCTGAACGACGGCGGCGCCAGGGCGCTGCTGTTCGAGCGCGAAGGCGCGGCCGTCGCGGCAAAGGCCGCCGAACTGGCGCCCGGCACCACGCTGCGCCTCTATGCCGACGTCGGCCCGGCACCCGCCTTCGCCACGCACCGGCTCGACACGCTGGCGGCGGACCAGCCAGACACGCCGCCAACGGTGACGGTCGACGAGAATGATCCCTGCATCCTGATGTACACCAGCGGCACCACCGGCCGGCCCAAGGGCGTCATGCACACCCATCGCAGCAAGCTGCAGCACAACGCGATGATGCACCAGGCCATGATGCTGTCGCGCGAGGATGTGGGCCTGTCGATCGCGCCGCTGAACCATACCGCCGAGCTGCACACCAGCTTCCTGCCGCGCCTGCAGGTCGGCGCGACCCAGGTGCTGCAGCGCCGCTTCGATGCGGGCGAGGCCTGGCAGCTGGTCGAAGCCGAGGGCGTCACGCACTTCTTCGCCGCGCCGACCATGGTCGGCATGCTGCTCGACCACCCGGACGCCGCCACCCGCGACCTGTCCTCGCTGCGGCTGGTGGAATACGGCGGCGCTTCGATGGCGCCGCACCTGATCCGCGAATGGAACCGCAAGATCGGCGCCGGGCTGGTGCAGGTCTACGGCACCACGGAAATGGGACCATGCATGTCGGTGCTCTACCCGCACGAACAACTAAGCCACGCCGGCTCGGCCGGGCTGCCGGCGCTGGGCCACGAGCTGGTGGTGGCAAGGCTGCGCGACGACGGCGCACCGACCGACCCGTCGCAGCCATGCGCGCCGGGCGAAGTCGGCGAAGTGCTGGTGCGCGGCCCGTGCATGATGCAGGGCTACCTGAACCGCCCGGACGCCAACGCGCGCGCGCTGGCGCACGGCTGGTACCACACCGGCGACCTCGGCAGCGTGGATGCCGACGGCTACCTGTGGATCCGCGACCGCATCGACTACATGATCAATTCCGGCGCCGAGAACGTCTATCCGCGCGAGGTGGAAGACTCCCTGATCGAGCATCCCGGCGTGCTGGAAGTCGCGGTGATCGGCGAGTCCGATCCCACCTGGGGCCAGGTCGTCGCCGCCTACGTGGTGGCGCGCGGCGAGGCCGCGCCGAACGCGCAACAGCTCGATGCCTTCCTGCTGCAAGGCGACCGGCTTGCCGCCTACAAGCGGCCGCGCCGCTACCATTTCGTCGAAGCGCTGCCCAAGACCACCAGCGGCAAGATCCAGAAACACCTGCTGCGCGCCGGCGGCGCGGCGTGATCCTGCCTCAGGCCAGGCGTGCGTCGTACTGCCAGCGGCGCACCTTGGCATAGGCCAGCCGCCCGGCATCCGCGTGCAAGGGATTGACCAGCACGTTGTACTCCTCGGGAATCACGATCGAAGGCACCAGCAGCAAGGCGCTGGTGCCGGCGCGTACCCAGGCCTCGCCGGCGTCGAGGCTGGTCTTGCCGGCGGGAATGGCATCCCAGCCGACGGGCGCGCTGGCAGCCGTCAAGTGGCCTGCCTCGGCCCACAAGTCGTCGGGGATATCGATGCGGACCAGGTAGCGGTTCAGCGGCAGGCCGGCCGAGCCCAGGTGGACCAGCGTTTCCAGGCACGCCAGCGCAATGCTGGACGCCGCGTAAATCAGCGGCGTGCCCTGCCGGTTCCAGCGTCCCCCGGTCGCCTTCGCGCCGGCGCCGCTGGCATCGTCCGCGGTGTAGAGGGGCGTGTCGGTCGCGATGCGCCAGGCCGGCCTCAAGCGTAGGCCCCGCTCTGCATCCGCGCCACCAGGTCGGAGACGATGCGCTGGCCCGCGACGGTATCCATCAGCGCGGCGGGACGTTGCCCGCCCAGCGCCGGCGACGGCTGCTCCAACCACTGCGCCACCCACTGCGCCGCATTGAAGCCGCGCGCATCGCCCGAGCCTTCCACCAGCGCCTGCACCTGGCCAACCAGCCGCACCATGCCCAGCACGCGCTCGCTCTGCTCGCTCGACAGGTTCTGGTGAGCGCGCGCCTTGCGGTCGACGGTGGCACGCGGCAAATCCAGCGTCTTGATCAGCTGTTCCTTGCTCGTCCCCATCGATTCGGCCAGCCGGTTGAGGTCGGAAGCCGGCACGCCCTCGCGGATGGCGTGGATCACCGCCATGGCGCCCTCGGACGACAGCGTGGCCTCGTAGACGGCCAGGTAGCTATTTACGCCGAGTTCGCGGGCGGGCCGGCGTCGGTGTGCGAGCGGATAATGGCCTTCGGGCGTGAGCGTGCGCGGCATGGCAGACCTCATCAAATGAGCCTTCACTATAGCTCAATTGATTTATCGCCAACATGCCCTACGCTGCGCTTTTTGCCGGAAGGCACGGTTGGCCTACAGCCTGCGGCCACGCCGTCGCCCCTTGCCGGCGGACAGCGCCATGCGGGCCGGCCGGCTCCGCCGGGGTGGCATTGCGGCAGCCGCGGGTTCGGCAGGTGCCGCGCCCGCTTGCTGTCGATACTCCGCCAGCAAGTTTTCCCGCTGGCGCACCCGCTCTTCCAGCACTGCAATCGCCTGGCCGAGCCGGGTCATTTCGCTGCCCTGGCGCGACGCCGCCTCCGCGGCCCGGCTCAGGCGCTCGACCGCCGCCTTGCGTTCGGCCTCGAGCAGCTTTTGCGCTTCCCTGGCGGCCACCCGCGCCGCGTCGAGTTCCAGCGCCATGCGGCGCTCGTTGGCGGCGGTGCGCTGCATCAGCGTTTCGCGTTCCTGGTCCCATGCCGCGCGCCGGGCTTCAAAGTCGTTCTGCATCGCATGGCGCGCGGCAAGCGCTGAGGCATGCTCCGCGCGCAGCGCTTCGGCTTGCTGCTGCCATGCGGCCGCAGCGGTTTCCCCACGCGCGGCGCGCTCGGCCGCCTCGTCGCGTGCCCGCGTCAGTTCCGCCATGGCAGCCTCCGCGCCTTCCAGCCGCGCCTGCATGACCTGGCGTTCCTGCGCCAGCGCTTCGCGCTCCTGCTGCAGCGCGGTGCTCGCCTCCGCCAGTGCGGCTTCCCGCTGCGCCAACGCGGCCTCGGCCGAGGCTCTGGCGCTTTGCAGCGCCGCCTCCCACAGGTATCGCGCGGCTTCCGTGACGGGCTCGGGACAGCCTGGCGCCGGCGCGAAACCCTGTGGATCCTGGATCCGCCCGCCCAGCGCAGCAAACCACGCATCCAGGTGCGGGCTTACCGTGTTCGGCGACCCTCGCCCCAGATGCAGGCGGATGCGTTCGATGGTCGGCCGCTGGCCGGCCTTGAGCAGGCTGTCGGCGGCTTGCCAGACGTCGTCGCGGGTGATGCCTCGGCTGCGGAGCGTTTCCATGGGCAGGACTCAACTGATTACTCGAAAGTCACAAATAAGGTTCGATAATGAAGGCTTATCGGTTGTTATCCCTTATTTATGTATGATATATTACAGCATACATCATATTTAATATGATCAGAATCCGAGACGCCCACGAGGCATACTTTCCACCCATTCCCTCCGATGTCGACTTACCGGCCCCGCTCCGCACGTCCCAACTGGATCCTCTCGCCGAGCAGGCGGCCAACGCGTTGCGCCAGGAAGGCGAATCCCGAAACACGGTGGCAAGCTACCGCTCCGCATTGCGCTACTGGTCTGCCTGGTATGCCCTGCGCTACCGGCAGCCAGTCCGGCTTCCGCTTGCGCCCGCCGTCGTTATCCAGTTCATCGTCGACCATGCCACGCGCCAGACGCCGCAGGGCCCTGTCTGCGAGATGCCGGCCGCGATCGACCAGGCGCTGGTCGCTGACGGATGCAAGGCACGACCCGGCCCGCCCGCGCTGTCGACGCTGACCCACCGGCTCGCGGTCATTGCCAAGGCCCATCAGTTGCAAGGCCTGCCTAACCCCTGCGCCGATGCCGGCGTGCGCGAGCTGATGGCCAGCACTCGCCGCGCCTATGCGCGCCGCGGCCACCGCCAGGCACGCAAGGCCGCCCTGACGCGCGCGCCGCTGCTGCGCCTGCTCGATACCTGCGATGGCTCGCTAGCCGGGTTGCGTGACCGCGCGCTGCTGCTGTTCGCGTGGGCCAGCGGCGGGCGCCGCCGCTCCGAAGTCGCGCGCGCCACCATGGACCACCTGACGCGCGTGGGGCCCGGGGACTTTGTCTATGTGCTGGGCTGGTCGAAGACCAACCAGTCAGGCAGCGAGCACGCCGATACCGCCAAGCCCGTCACCGGCGCCGCCGGGCAGGCGCTCGAGGCGTGGCTGGCCGCCGCGGGGATCGAGCACGGCCCGCTGTTTCGCCGCATCCGGCGCGGTGGGCATGTGGGTGAAGGCTTGTCGGATGCGGCAATCAGCCGCATCGTCAAGGCACGTTGCGCGCTGGCGGGACTGGACGGCGACTATTCCGCGCATTCGCTGCGCTCGGGCTTTGTCACGGAAGCGGCCGCGCAGCAAGTGCCGCTGGCTGAAACCATGGCCATGACCGGCCATGCCAGCGTCTCGACGGTGGTCCGTTATTTCCGCGCGGCCGATGCACGGCGCTCGCGCGCGGCCGATCTGCTCACACCCGATGCCACCGGCAGCCCCTGAGCGACTCGCCATGTCCGCCAACCATGCGCCGGGGCCGGCGCAAATACGGGTATTTCGCTAGCCGGCGCCTCTGGCTCGCCCCGCGGGGCCTGCCTATACTGGCAGGCGCGCGGGACAGTGCCGGCACAGGCCGGACGCCGCGCACGGAACATCCGGCAGACAGTCACCGCCGCGCAAGCGCTGGCGGTACAGGCGCGCGACGACGCGCCGCTGCCCGGACCCGATCAAGTGGAAACGCGGAGATGGGCATGCCCAACGAACAATTCCTCGCCACGCAGGAAACGCGCCGCTCTGGGCTGAAGGCCCTGCGCGCGGCCCTGCTGCAGGTTCACAAGGAAGTCATCGGCTATGACCGGGCCCAGTACGAACGCCTGAACGGTCCGATTCCGGCCGGCCTGTTTGTCCAGCTGGTGACTGAAGACAACTACTTCCGCTGGCTCGACCCGCTGTCGCGGCTGATCATCGAGATCGACGAAGAGCTCGAGGCCAAGGAACACCACGACGACACCTGCCGTGCCGTCGGTCGCGCCGCCGAAAAGCTCTTCAGCGACGGGGCCGACCCCGCGTTCCGCAAGCGCTACCAGGAAGCGCTGCAGGACGAGTCCGGCGTCATCGTCGCGCACGGCCGGCTGATGTCCGTCATCGGGCAACTGCGCCAGCTCCCCTAGCGCGCCCGCGCTTCCGGACGCCTTGTTTCCCCGCGCTTTACTTGCCCGGCTTCGACTTGCCGGGCCGGCGCGGCACGTCGGTGTCGACCGCGACCGGGTCGCTGGCGGGGAAGGTATCCTTCAGCGCCTCATCCAGTTCGCGCTCGATCAGTTCGTCGCTGGATGGCTGCTGCGCTGGCTTCGTCGGCTGGGGCTGGTGCTTCTGTGCGGGCTTGCTCATGGCGATAAGGCTCCGTTGGCGACCGTGAACCGATGGTAACCCTGGCGGCCCCGCATTGCCATGCGGACGCCCACCCGTCAGTGGCCTCTGCCGCCACCTCCTCTGCCGCCGCCTCGCCCGCCACCATGCCAGCCACCGCGCCCGTGATGGCGATGGCCATGCCAGTGATGACCGCGTCCACCGCCGCCATAGATGAAGGCGAAGCTGCCATAGGCCGGCCACGGACGGTAGTACGGATAGCCGTATGCCGGATACGCGGGATAGGCCGGGTAGGTCTGGTAGTACGGCGTCGACACCGTATAGGCGGGATATGCCGGATACGGGTCGCCGGCATACGGGTACGCAACGCATCCTGCCAGCGCGGTCGCGACGAGGACCACTCCGATTCCGTATTGCATGATGCCCCTCCTCACCGTCAGCGCTCAGCCTGCCAGACCTGGCAGGCACGCAAATTAGACCGCGCAGCCAGCCCTGCATTCCGGTGAACCGCACCCGCCCGACGCGCCCCCGGCCAAGCCATGGCCGTGCGGGTGCCTATATCGGGACAAAACAAAGGCATATTTAAGAAGTGTCCGATATTCAGATGAGAATCAACGGAATACATTGTTCTTGCACCCGACCCTGGGTGCCCGATAGAGCCAGGTTGCCCCCCTTCCTGGCTCCTTACGTTGCCACGATGGTCCCCGCCATCGTGGCATTTTTTTTGCCGCGATTTATGCCGCAATTTCAGGCTACAGGCCTTTCTCGACCATCTCGAGCACGCGCTGCCCCAGGATCTCCGCCTGCTCGCTGGCGCGGCTGCGCAGCGGTCCGTCGATCAGCAGGATCGCCAGGCCGTGCACGGCCGACCACGCCAGGTATTCGGCGCCCGGGCGGCGCTCGGCCGGCAGCACCCCCGCCTCCACCAGCTGGTCCAGCGCCGCGCCCAGCAACTGGAACGGGTTCAGGCCGCTGTTGCCGGCCTTGGCCGGGTCGGCGTCGTCTTCCACTTCATCCGGCACCGAGAACGCCGTGCGGAACAGGCCGGTTTCCGTGAGGGCAAAACGGAGGTAACCCGTGCCGACCGCGCGCAGGCAGGCGCGCGCATGCGCGGCGGCGCCACGGCCCGGGCGCAGCCCGCCGATTTCGGCCTCCATGGCAATCGCCAGCGAAGACAGCGCCGAGGCGCGCACCGCCTGCAGCAGGTCTTGCCGGCTGGCGAAATGGCGGTACGCGGCATTGGGCACCACGCCCGCGCGCCGCGTCGCTTCGCGCAGCACGATGGCGTCGGGACCGCCCTCGCGTGCCAGGTCGATGCCGGCATCGAGCAGCGCGCGGCGCAGGTCGCCATGGCGATAGGTCGCCCGTGCGGGCGGTGCGGAGGCCTCCCGGTTCATGCGGGCCTCCCGGAAAACGAATGACAGTTCATGATGTGCAGAGTCTTATAGTGAACAGTGTACACAATCAAACTGTCACAAGCTCGTTGCATCGACGATGGGACGGGCGCTGGCAGGCCGCGGCTCAGAGGATCGGCGCGAACAGCGAGGCGACGTGCATCGCCACGCGCAGCGGTGCCGGTGCGGCGAGGAACTCGTCCAGCCCGACCCGGCGGGCCTGCGCAAAATCCGCCTCGAGCATTGCCGCCACCTGCGCCGCAAAGCCCTCGTCGGCGGTCATCACCATCAGCTCGAAATTGAGCCGGAACGAGCGGTTGTCGAGGTTCGCGGTACCGATGGCGGCGGCCTCGTCGTCGATCAGGATCACCTTCTGGTGCAGGAAGCCGGGCTGGTAGCGGTAGATCTTGATGCCGGCGGCAATGGCCTTGTGCGCGTACAGCGTGGAGGCGGCATAGACCACCAGGTGGTCCGGTCGCGCCGGGATCAGGATGCGCACATCCACGCCGCGCAGCACCGCAAGGCGCAGCACCGCGAACACGGCCTCGTCCGGCACGAAATACGGCGACGTGATCCACAGCCGGTGGCGCGCCGACTGGATTGCCTCGACAAAGAACAGCGAGCAGGTTTCCTGCGCATCGGCCGGCCCGGACGGCACCACCTGGCAGGTCATGCTTCCGCCCGCCTCGGGCGGCGGCATCAGCAGATGCGGCACCTCGCGCGCGGCCCAGTACCAGTCTTCGGCAAAGGCCATCTGCAAGTCGAGCACGGCGCTGCCGCGCAGCGCGATATGGGTGTCGCGCCAGGGCGCCAGCGGCGGACGCTGGCCCAGGTATTCGACACCGACATTGTGGCCGCCGATGAAGGCTTCGCAGCCGTCGACGACCACCAGCTTGCGGTGGTTGCGGAAATTGAGCTGGAACCGGTTGACGAAACCGCGATGCGTGGAAAACGCCTTCGCCTCGACCCCGGCATCGAGCAGCGTGCGCACATAGCGGCGCGACATGGCGTGGCAGCCGATGCGGTCGAACAGGAAGTACACCTTGACACCGGCCTGCGCGCGCTCGCACATCAGCGCCTGCAGGCGCCGGCCGAGCGCATCGTCGTGGACGATGAAGAACTGCACGATCAACACCTGCCGGGCGCGCGCCATCGCCGCGAAGATCGCCTCGAAGGTCTGCTCGCCGTCGATCAGCAGGCGCACATCGTTGTTGGCCAGGCACGGCATGCCGGTCAGGCGCGGCAGCGCGCGCATGCAGGCCTGCACCGGCGCGTGGACCACGCAGGCGCTGCGGGCCTCGCGCTCGCGCGGGGTCATGCCGTGGCGGATTTCGCGCAGCCGGTCGTCGTTGAAGCGGCGCGCGTCGACATAGCCAGCGAAGGTGCTGCGCCCGAAGATCAGGTAAGGCACCAGGGTGAAGTACGGCATCATCAGCAGCGAGCCGGCCCAGGCAATCGCGCCCGGCGCGGTGCGCACCGTCATGACGGCATGCAGCGCGGCCACCACGCCTACGACGTGAAAGGCCAGCACGATGATGGCGATGACACTCGGGCTCTGCAGCATCGGTGGGCTTGTGTCCGCTGACCGGTTCGCGATGCGCGCTATTTTGGCACAGCACGGTCCGGATGTAGGCACCCGCTGCCTACCGGCTGCCCACCGGCTGCCGGCTTTGCCTTCTTTTTTGGCACGCCGATGGCATCACGGTGCCAGGCCGCTGTCAGGGCAGCGTGCCCCCGTTTGTCCACAGGAACTGTGGACAACTTTCCGTAGCGCCCGGCAGCTGCCGCGGCATCACCATCGACTGCGCCTCGATCGTGGCGAACCACGAAAATCGACAGATATTTCAGCAATGTCTGATTGTTTTTCGGACCGCACTTTTAATACGCTTTCCGGCTAGGCAACGCGGTGCCATCGAGGTGCCGTGGCCGGGGCTGTCCGACCGCGGCCCGGGCGCTCCTTGCTGCTTTCGCCTTACGGTTCGTATCCTGCCCTGTGGTCCGCCTCCGATGAATATTGCGCTGCTCATGGGCTTTTCGCCCCAACTCCGTACCGTGGCCGAACTGCTGGAGGGCGCCGGCTTCCGTTGCCGCGTGTTCGAGACTGGCCGCGAGCTGATCCACCGCGTCAGCCAGGAACTGTACGACATGCTGCTGATCGACGATGCCCTGCCCGACCTGCCGGCGCTGGAAGTGGTGCGCGCGGTGCGCAGCGCGCGCTCGCGCGATGTGCCGATCATCCTGCTGGCCACCGACAACAGCGAAGACAAGCTGGTCGATGCGCTCGACGCGGGCGCCGACGACTACGTTTGCCGCCCGCTCAATGCGCGCGTGCTGATGGCGCGCATCACGGCATTGCGCCGGCGCGTGACCGGCGAACGCCTGCGCCAGGGCCTCGTGGTACAGGCCGGCCCCTACCAGCTCAACAGCATGGGTCGCTTCGCCACGCTGCACGGCGAGCGCATCGCCATGACGCCGAAGGAATTCGACCTGGCCATGATGCTGTTCTCGAATGTCGGCCGTGTGCTGGCCGCCGAGCGCATCCAGCAGGCGATCTGGCGGCATGAACTGCCACCGCTGTCGCGGGCGCTGGCGGGCCTGATCTCGCGGCTTCGCAAGACCCTGCGCATCGGCGTGGCCAACGGCATCGTGATCACGGTGGTCTACGCGCACGGCTACCGGCTCGACGTGCTGGAAGAGAGCATCGCGCCCAGGCTGCCAAAGCCACCGACGCGGCCCTCCATGCCCGGCCCCGCGAACAACTGAGCCGCGCTACGCCGGCAGCGTCGCCGACAGCGCCAGGAAGTCGAGCACGGCCATGCCATCGGCGGAGCGCTTGGCCTCGCGCTTGGCCGCTGCCGCCGCGGCGCCGATCTGCTGGCTGCCCAGGCGCTGCAGGCCGGCAACGCCCTCGCCGCTGACGCACACCACCCCCACCGCCATCGATACCGGAGGAAAGAACACCGGCCGCCCGTGCCGGTCTTCGCCATGCATGCCGCCGGCGGCGCGGTCGGGCGGCGCATACATGGCGCGCGCGGCATCGTTGAAGCGCAGGATCGCGGCCCGCATGCGCTCGGCCCAGTCGGCGCTCTGGTACAGCACCAGGAAATCGTCGCCGCCCACATGGCCCAGGAAGTCGCGCGCCGGGTCGCACGCCTCGGCCAGGATCGCGGCCGCGCCCTTGAGCATCTCGTCGCCTTTCCAGTAGCCGTACTTGTCGTTGAACGGCTTGAAGTGGTTCAGGTCGACATAGCAGGCATGGAACTCGCTGGCGGCTTCGATCAGGCGCTCGATATGCTGGTTCAGCGGGATATTGCCCGGCAGGAAGGTCAGCGGATTGGCGTAGCGCGCCGCCTCCATGCGCACCTCGGTGATCGCCCGGATCAGGTCGGCGCCGGTGCCGAGCCCGATATAACGGCCCTGGTCGGTGATGACGAAGCCGTCGGCTAGCGAGCGCGTGTTCTCGCCCGACAGGATCTGCGCCATGTCCTCCAGACTGGCGCGCTGGTCGAAGCAGGCCGGATCGCGGCTGGCCATGGCGATGCAGGCCTTCTTGCCATAGAGTTCGCGATGGAACGGCGCCGCGTAGCGGTCGATAAACGCCTGGCGGCCGATGATGGCCAGCGGCCGCCCCTCGTCATTGACCACCGCCACCGCCTGCAGCTCGGGCTGGTCCTGGAAGGTGCGCAGCACCGCATCGTTGCTGGCCGACGGCGACACCGTCGGCGCCGGCCGCAGCAGCCGTCCCGCGGTGATGCCGGACCAGCCCGAGCGCACCATCTGCGGAAACACGGCAATGCGGCGCGACGCCAGCGCCTGCCGTACATGCAGCGCGGCCTGCGCCGCCGGTTGCGCCACCGGCCGTCCCACGTAATAGCCCTGGGCGCCGGTCACGCCCAGGTCGCGCACCACGGCCAGTTCATCTTCGTCTTCAATGCCTTCGGCGATCACGCGCCCGCCGAAGGCACTCATCATGCGCAGCAGCGCGCGCAGGATCTCCAGCCGGCGCGAGCAAGACGCGATGCCGCGCACCAGCGACTTGTCGATCTTGACGAAATGCGGCGACAGGTGCGCGAGCAAGTCGAGGTTGGCGTGCCCGGTGCCGAAATCGTCCAGCGCGTACTGCATGCCGAGCTCGCGCAACACCGCCATGGCCACGCCAAAACTGGCGGCATCGCCGATCGGGGTTTGTTCGGTAACCTCGATCACCAGCCGCGACGGTGCAATGCCGGCTTCGAGCAGCGCCGCCATCAGCCGCCCCCGGTCCGCCAGCAGGTGGCGCAAGGTCTGCGGGCTGAAATTGAGAAAGAGCTTGCCGGGCAGATCGAAGCCGCGCCAGGCGACCAGCGCGGTGCGCGCCGCCTCGACCTCCAGCGCAATGGTGGCGGGAACGCCCTGCGCCAGCCGGAACAGCGCGTCCGGTGCCGCCCACGGCGAGGCGACGGGCCCGCGGATCAGCGCTTCGTAGCCGAGGATGGCGCCGCTGTCCGCCTGCACGATGGGCTGGAACACGGCGTGCAGCGGCGGCAGACGCGCCGGCGCAAGCACGGCCCCGCCCGGGACAACGCTGGCAGCGGCGGGCGTGGGATCGTGCTGGGAGGTGGCGACAGTCAGGCCATTCATGGGAAGCAAGCGGGGGATGGTGCGGCAGCGGTCAGGGCGCAGCGCGGCCCACATTGCATGACATCCATATGACAGCACGATGACAGTCCATATTGGAAGGATGTCACGTTGACGTCACGTTGATCGACGACGATCCCGTGCGCCGCAGCGACTGTCCCGTACAGAGGACGGCGCCAGCGGCGAATCGGGTCAAGCCCGGGCTGCGCAGGCTGGTCACGCCGGCGCGCCCGTCTGGAGTCATCTCCGTGTTGCAAGCTTTCAAGACATCCCTGCCCGGCCAGCCTCGGGCAGTTGCCCCCGCGCGCTGGCTGGCGCGGCTGGGCCACCTGCCGCTGGTGGCGCGCCTGTGCGCCGCCTTTGCCCTGGTCTACCTGTTCGGCGCCGCGGTCGGCCTGACCGGCATCGCCAACCTGGTCTCGATCAAGGCGCGCACCGATACCCTGTACCAGCACGACATGCACGGCGCCATCTCGGCGGAGCGGGCGCAATCGGCACTGGCCGCGCTCGGGCGCGCGCAACTGGCGCTGACCATGGCCACCAGCAGCACCGAGCGCGACGGCGCCGCCGACGAGATGGCGGCGGCGCTGTCGCAGCTCGATGCAGCACTGGCCGGCGTGCAGCGGGCCGCCCCGGTCCAGGCGGCGCCACTGCTGCGCGAACGCCAGCGCGCCGGCGAACTGGCCCAGGCCTACGTGGCGTTGCTGCGCAAGCAGCCGCTGGATCCGCTGCAGTTCGACAGCGCGGTCTCGGTCGATGGCCATTTCGTTACCGAGCAACTGCAGCGGCTCAGCAAGCAGGTCGAGGCCGTACGCCGCCAGCAGGAGCAGCAGGCCGCCGCCACCGTCGCCAGCGTCGCCGCCAGCCAGTTGCGCGCGCAAGCCTGGATGGCGGGCCTGCTCGGCGCCAGCCTGTTCGCTGCCGTCGCGCTGGCGTGGATTGCCGCGCGCAGCCTGCGTGCCGAACTTGGAGGCGAGCCGCGCGATGCCGCCGACATCGCCCGCCGCATTGCCGCCGGCGACCTGACCGCCCCGATCGCGCTGCGCCCCACGGACCACAGCAGCATGCTGCACCATGTGTCCAGCATGCGCGACCAGCTGGCCGGCGTGCTGGCGCGGATCCAGGCCAGCGCCCACGAGATCACCGCGGCCAGCCAGCAGATCGCGGCGGGCAACCAGGCCCTGTCGGCACGCACCGAGCAGCAGGCCAGCGCGCTCGACGCCACCACCGACAGCATGCAGGCACTGGCGGCGCACGTCGCCGCCGCGCATGCGCGGGCCACCGAATCGAGCGAGATGGCCAGCGCAGCCCGCGCCGCCACCGACGACGGCGCGGCCGTGGTGCAGCGCATGCGCGGCGCCATGGACGCCCTGCACGGCCATTCGCGCCATATCGCTGAGATCGTCGGGGTGATCGAGAGCATCGCGTTCCAGACCAATATTCTGGCGCTGAACGCCGCCGTGGAAGCCGCGCGTGCGGGCCCGGCGGGCCGCGGCTTTGCCGTGGTGGCGCAGGAAGTGCGCGCGCTGGCACAGCGCAGCGCCGCGGCAGCGCGCGAGATCGGCGGCATTGTCGGCAATGCCACGCACGAGATCCAGCAAGGCGCCAGCCTGAGCGGCAGCGTGGTGGCGGCGATGGACCGCATTGCCGCCACGGTGGGCCACAGCCATGCGCTGGCCGAGGGGCTGCGCGCGCTCGCGGACGAGCAGGCCGGCAGCGTGCAGGGCGCCGGCCGGGCGGCGAAGCAATTGCGCCAGACGGCCCGGCAGAATGCTGCGCTGGTCGACGAACTGGCGGGCCAGGCGGCGCGTCTCGACCAGCAGGCCGCGGCGCTGGCCAGCGACGTGGCGCGCTTTCGTTTCCAGCAGCCGTGACCAGGCAGTCGCGGCCAAGATGTGTCGGGTCGAAACATTTGTCATGACGACGTAACCGGCATTTACGTCTTCCGCGACGAAGTTACAGATATGTTGCAACTGAACCAGCCCCGGTAACGTGACAGCCCGGTTGCGGCGAGTAACCTTGCTTCACACCAACTGAACTGGCACCCGCACAGGAAACCATGGCTGAACGACTCATCATGCTGGACGTACCCGGCGTCCTGTACTCCGACCGCTCCCGCGCCCGCCTCGGCGGCATTCCGGATTCGGGCACGCCGCGCGATGTGAGGTTCTTCGACCCGGTCGCGCTTGGGTTCGTGCGCAGGCTGTTCGGCGTGGCTGGCGCCCGTGTGGTGGTATCCGACGCCTGGCGCCGGGGCACCCCCGCCGCCATCCTGCAACAGCTGGACCTGCAGGTCGAAGCCATGACGCCGCCGGTCGCAGGCGGCCACGCCGCCGAGATCGAAGCGTTTTTCGCCGCGGGCGCACGCCCGGTCCATTATGTGATCCTGTCCTGCGCCGCGGCCGAGTCGATGCCCGAGGCGCTGCGCGAGCATCTGGTCACGGTCGACCCGGCCGTGGGCCTGACCCTGGAAAATTTCCAGCAGGCGCTGGATATCCTGGGCGTCGCCTGTCCGTCGACGGTCATGCCGGCGCCCAAGCTCGATGCCGGCCTCAAGGCCAAGCTGGCGCAACTGCAGCAACTGGCACGGGACAACCCTGCCCGCTTCGGCAGCGCGCTGGCACCGGCGCGCGAAGTGACGGCCGTCCACGCCTGAGCCGACGCTGCCATGCAGTCCCCGACGGGGCGCCCACGGGCGCCCCGTTTTGCGTGCGGCGTTCCGGAATGGACCCATATCAACGGCCCGGCTTCCGCGCTCTGGCGCATACCTGTCGCAGCGATCCCGTATCATGCTCGCTGTCGCCGGCCCATGCCGGAGCTTTGTGCCAGGACCCGCCATGCCTCACCTCGTCATCGAACTGACCGAAAACACCCGCCTGAACTGCTCGCAGGAAGAACTGCTGGATGAGGCCAATGCCGCCCTGCTGGCTTCCGGCCAGTTCCAGGAGGCGGATATCAAGTCGCGCTGCATCACGCTGTCGACCTACCGCCAGGGCATCGATGCCGTCGAGCGGGCCTTTGTCCATGCGCGCCTGTCGATTCTGGACGGGCGCGATACCGCCGTGCGCCAGGCGCTGGCGCAGGCGGTCTGCGATGTGATTGCCGAAGCCGTGCGCTCGGGTGGCGGCAGCGGCCAGAACGTGCAGGTGTCAGTGGAAGTGTGCGAGATGGCGCGCGCCACCTACGCCAAGCAATTGGTGGCCTGACCCGCCGCACTGTCGGGCAGCCGCCCAATAAAAAACCCGCGGCCGTTGCGGCCGCGGGCGGAAGCTTCAGGAAGACTCCGGAAGCTCTGTCATGGGGAGCGCCCCCGCACCCATGACGTAGTCGATTCTAGGTGGCCGACATGGCCACCGACTTGACCTGGATTAAACGCTGCCGGATTGGTGCCGGCGGCCATAAAAAAAGGAGCCGGCAAGCGGCTCCTTTTCTTTCTGGACAACTGGCGCAGATCAGGCTGCGGCGTCCTTCAGCTTCTTCAGCGGACGGACCTTGACCTTGACGCTGGCCGGCTTGGCCGGGAACCAGCGCTCTTCACCGGTGAACGGGTCCTTGCCGAAGCGCTTCTTCTTGGCCGGCACTTGCTGCGCCGTGACCTTCAGCAGGCCGGGCAGCGTGAACTCGCCAGCGCCCTTCTTGTTCAGCGCGCCGACGATGGTGTTTTCCAGGTGGGCCAGCACCGTCTTCACGGTCTTGGCTTCCAGTTCCGTCTGGGCTACCAGGTGAGCGACCAGGCTCGACTTGTTGAAGGTGTCCTTCAGCGGGCGCGCAACGGGCGCAGCGGCGGGAGCGGCCTTCTTGGCCGGCGTGGCCTTCTTGGCGGCAGCCTTCACGGGTGCCTTGGTTGCCGCAGCCTTCTTGGCGGCGGGCTTGGTTGCAGTCTTCGCGGTCGGTTTCGCTTTGGTCGCCATATCGATATTCGTAGGTTGAACAGATAGATGCCGGCAGGTGTTATGCATTGCTTCTGAGCGTTGCGCAATCGCCTGATCGACGCCCACTGAATCATAGCGGAAAGTGCCGTAAGTCAAGGGGTTTTCATGCATGCGACACGCAAAACCCGGTGAAAACCCCGGGTTTTGTCGCGGCTTTGCCTCAGTGCAAGCGCGAAAACGGCCTACGTCCCCCCGTTTTGGCGTGCGCGGCCGCGCCGCCAGGCCTCGCGCGCAACGCTGCGCGCGCCTGCGAACGCTACCGTTCGCGCTCGCATCGAGCGTTCCGTTCAGCCCGCATTCAGCTGTTTTGATGCAAACTCCGAGCCATGACCCCTTGTTTCCAGGCCCTTCTGCGCCCGCGCGCGCTGGTGGCCGCCGCGTTGCTGGCACTGGCGGCGGTCCCCGCCGCGCACGCCGACAAGGATGCCGATCGCGCGCGCGCCGCGGTGCAGTCCGGCGAAATCCTGCCGTTGTCGCGCATCCTCGAGACCGTCTCGCGCCAGTACGCCGGCGACGTCATCGGCGTCGAACTCGATCACGACGACGGCATCTGGCAGTACGAGGTCAAGCTGCTGCTGCCCGGCGGCTCGGTGGCCAAGCTCGAGTACGATGCGCGCACCGCCGCCCTGCTCAAGGCCAAGGGGCGCGGGCTGGAAGGCGCGCGCCGCAAACCCTGACCCGGCAAAGACAACCATGCGCATCCTGCTGGTCGAAGATGAAACCGCCCTTGCCGCGCAGGTCCGTGCCAGCCTGGCCGACGCCGGCTATGCCGTCGACACGGCCGCCGATGGCCTGGACGCCTGGCACCTGGGCGCCGAGGAACCCTACGACGCGGTCATCCTCGACCTCGGCCTGCCGCGGCTGGACGGACTCTCGGTGCTGCGCCGCTGGCGCGCCGCGCAGGTCAACGCGCCGGTACTGATCCTGACCGCGCGCGACAGCTGGACCGAGAAGGTCGAAGGCATCGATGCCGGCGCCGACGACTACCTGGCCAAGCCCTTCCGCATGGAAGAGCTGCTGGCGCGCATCCGGGCGCTGATCCGGCGCGCGCACGGCATGTCCGCGCCGGAGCTGCAGTGCGGCCCGGTGCGGATGAATCCCCGCGCGGGCACGGTCAGCGTGGACGGCGCGCCGGTGGTGCTGACCGCCCATGAATTCCGCGTGCTGGACTACCTGATGCACCACCCCGGCGCGATCGTCAGCAAGACCGCGCTGACCGAACACATCTACGCGCAGGACTTCGACCGCGACAGCAATACCATCGAGGTCTTTGTCGGCCGCCTGCGGCGCAAGCTCGGCGTCGATGTCATCGAAACCGTGCGCGGCCAGGGCTATCGGCTGCGCCCGCCGTCGCAGGCTCGATCCTAGATGCCGGTGCGCCTGCGTCGCTCGCTTGCGCTGCGCCTGCTGGCGGTGGCGGCGATCTGGCTCGCCGCGGCGCTGGGGATTGGCGGCTGGCTGCTGTCGGCGCTGTTCGAGCGCCACGTCAACCAGACCTATGTGCGCCAGCTCGAGCACCAGCTCGCCAGCCTGGCCGCGGCCCTGGACTGGGATGCCGAGGGCAAGCTGGTCCTCCACCGCAGTCCCGCCGATCCCCGCTACGAACTGCCCTATTCCGGCGCCTACTGGCAGGCGCGGGCCCCCGGTGCGCTGCTGCGCTCGCGCTCGCTGTGGGATACGGAGATGCCGGCGACGGGGCTGCGCCGTCTTTTCGATGCGTCCGGTACGTCGAATGCATCCGATGGAGTCGCCGAGGTGCGCTCCGGCCCGAACCGGCAGTCGCTGCTGGTGGTGTCGCGGCAACTGGTGCTGGCGTCGGCCGATACCCCGGTGGAAATCTCGGTGGCGCTGGACCGCACCGAACTTCGCGCCGCGCGCCGCAGCTTCAACCAGACGCTGGCGTGGTCACTGACGGCGCTGGGACTGGGGCTGATGCTCGCGGTAGCGGCGCAGGTGCGCTTCGGCCTGGCGCCACTGGCACGGTTGCGGCGCGCGCTCGGCACCATGCAGGCGCGGCGCGAGGCAAGCCTGGGCGGCGCCTGGCCCGCCGAGGTCGAACCGCTGGTGACGGAAATCAATGCCCTGCTGGCCCGCAACGCGCAGGCGCTGGAGCGCTCGCGCCGCCAGGCCGCCGACCTGGCCCATGCGGTCAAGACCCCGCTGGCGGTGCTGGCCAACGAGGCCGCGGCGCTGCCGGGCACCGCGGCGCAGTCCGTTTCGGGCCAGGTCGAAGCGATGCGGCGCCAGGTGGACCGGCACCTCGCGCGCGCCCGTGCCGCCGGCGCGGCCGCAGCCCGCGGCAAGCGCATCGACGCAGCACCCGCGGTGCGCGAGCTGGCGCGCGCGCTGGCGCGGCTGCATCGTGAACGGGCCCTGGAGCTGACGGTCGACGGTGGCGGGCATTTCGCCGGCGACCGTCAGGACCTGGTGGAGATGCTGGGCAACCTGCTCGACAACGCCTGCCAGTGGGCGCGTACCCGCGTGCGCGTCACGCTGCGCGAGGACGCTGGCGTGCTGGAAATCCTGGTCGAGGACGATGGCGCGGGCATGCCGCCCGAGGCGCAGGCGCTGGCGACCGCGCGCTTTGGCCGGCTCGACGAGGCCGCTGCCGGCAGCGGCCTGGGCCTGGCCATCGTCACGGAAATCGCCGCCCTGTATGACGGCAGCCTGGCGCTGGCATCAGGCCAGCTGGGCGGTCTGGCGGCTCGTCTGCAGCTGCCGGCGGGGCAGCCCTGATCAGTGCGCGCGGGCGGCCATGGCGTCGCGCGTATCGCGCGCCAGGCCCATTGCAAAGGCCGTTTCGGCAACCAGGAACAGCGGGCCGATCAGCAGCCCGACCAGGTCGTCGACGAAGGCGGGCTTGCGCCCCTCGTAATAGTGGCCGATGAACTGGATCACCCATCCCACCACGAACAGCCCGACGCTGAGCGCGAGCCACCAGCTCGTCGGCATTGCCGCGATATGCGCGCCAGCGTAGAGGAACACCGCGAGGATCAGCGCCATGGCCACGCCGAAGCTCAGCGACAGGCGCAGGTAGAACAGGCACGACAGGATATACAGCAGCATCGCCGGCGTCAGCACGGCGCTGCCATCGCCCAATGCCAGCGCCGGCCGCGCCAGCAGCGTGGTCACGGCCAGCACGATCATCGGGATGCCGATGAAATGCGTGAAGACATTGCGCGGATCGCGATGGTAGGCGGCGTAGTTGGCGAGATGTTCGATCAGGGTTTTCACGGGGCGTCTCCTGGACTGCGCTATGGTGCGCGCGCGGCGGGCGCGAGGTGGATTTATAGTAGTGGGCGCGCACCGGCCGGTCTGTCAGGTTTTTGACATTCCGCCAGGTGCCCGGACAGGGAGACCGGCATGCGGCTGGCGCGCCCGCCACACCCCGCTCTGCTCTCCCCATAAGACCCCAAGATGCAGCCCCCAGAAACAATGTCCAGCCCGATGTTGCCATGCAGCGACCCGCTCGCCGCCGTGCGCGCGGGCGCATGGTTCAGCCAGTTGCCGCCGGCGCTGCGGCAGGCGCTGCTGGAAGACGGCAGCCTGCGCCGGCTGGTCGCCGGCGAAACCCTGTTTGCGCGCGGCGACCGCTTCGATGGCCTGTATTGTGTCGCCAGCGGCACCATGCAGATCCACGCCAGCGGCGAATCGGGCAAGGCCGCGGTGCTGGGCCTGCTCGAACCCGGCACCTGGTTCGGCGAGATCTGCCTGTTCGACGGCCTGCCGCGCACCCATGACGCGCGTGCGGCCAGCGCCGCCACGCTGTGGCATGTGCCGCGCACCGCCCTGGCGCAGCGCCTCGCGCAGCAGCCGGCATGGTGGCAGGCGTTCGGGCAACTGCTGGCGGCCAAGACCCGCGAGGCCTTCCACTACGTCGAGGAAGCGCAGCTGCTGCCGCCGCCGGCACGCGTCGCGCGCCGGCTGGCCGCGATCGCGCATGGCTACGGCAACCTGCCGGACGGCAGTGCCACGCGGCGCGTGCGCATTGCGCAAGAGCAGCTGGCGCAGATGCTGGGTCTGTCGCGCCAGACCGTGAACCACGCGCTGCGCGAGCTGGAGGCGCACGGCCTGCTGCGTCTTCGATATGGCGGCATCGAACTGCTCGACCTGCCCGCGCTGGAAACGCTCAACTGACCGCACCGTATCGGAGCCCCATACACCATGACTATCCTGGACGCCGCCCAACTCGACGCCTGGCTGGCGCGCCTCGGCATCGCCGCGCCACCCTCGCCGACGCTGCAGGCGCTGGACGCGGTGCTGGCCGCGCACCTGGCCAGCATTCCGTTCGAGAACGTCGACCCGCTGCTGCGCCGCCCGGTGCGCATCGACCTCGACGCCGTATTCGACAAGCTGGTCACGCGCCGGCGCGGCGGCTACTGCTTTGAACTCAATACGCTGCTCAGCGCCGGGCTGCGTGCGCTGGGCTACGAGGTCACGCCGCTGGCCGCGCGCGTGCGCTGGGGCGTGCCGGACGACGTGCCGACCATGACCTCGCACATGCTGCTGCGCGTCGAAGTGGCGCACCGCAGCTATCTGGTCGATGTCGGCTTCGGCGGCCCCACGCCGTTCCGTGCGATGCCGCTGTCCGAACCAACCGACGATGGCTTTCCCTACCGGCTTGCGCCCTCGCCGGCGCAAGCCGGCACCAGCGCGTTCCACAGCTACGACCTGCAGGCACGCGGCGATGCGGGCTGGATCCCGGTCTACCGGTTCGACCTGACGCCGCAGGCGCCGATCGATTTCGAGGCACGCAACTGGTATGTCTCGACGCACCCGGACAGCGTCTTCCTGCAGCGCCTGATGGCCGCGCGCACCGATGGCGGCACGCGCGTGACGCTGGCCAATGGCGAACTGGCCGAGCGCGCCCCGGACGGCAGCGTGCGCCGCACGCACCTGCAGCAGGCCGACGCCGTGGTGCAGGCCCTGTCGCAACGCTTCGGCATCGTGCTGGACGACGCGCTGCGCCAGGGCCTGATGGCTGCTCTGCCTGGCTTGCTGGCGCCTGCGACGGCATCCGCCGGCGGCTGAATTGCAGCTGACTGGCAGCGGCTGCGCACTGCAGCATCGGCGCCATGCACCGCGCGCATTGCCCGCAGAAAGAATGCTGATAAGGCCTGTAACCGCCACCCGGCGCTGTGGACGCGGCCATGGCCGCGCCACATAATGTCCCGGCGATGCCGCCTGCGGGCGCGTCCGCAGGACCACAGCGCGGCACCCCGCCGCCAGCACAAGCCGGCCAGCATCGCTGACGCCGGCACAGCCATACAGGAGACTCCATGTCATTGTTCGATCTGACGGGCAAGGTTGCCATCGTCACGGGCTCTTCGCGCGGCATCGGCCGCGCCATTGCCGAGCAGATGGCCGTACAGGGCGCCAAGGTCGTGATTTCCTCGCGCAAGGCCGAGGCCTGCCAGGAAGTGGTGGATGCGATCAACGCCCGCCATGGCGACGGCACCGCGATCGCGGTCCCGGCCAACATCTCTTCGAAGGACGACCTGCAGCGCCTGGTCGACGAGACCAACCGCGCCTTCGGCAAGATCGACGTGCTGGTCTGCAATGCCGCGTCCAACCCCTACTACGGGCCGATGAGCGGCGTCTCGGACGACCAGTTCCGCAAGGTGCTGGACAACAACGTCATCTCCAACCACTGGCTGATCCAGATGGTGGCGCCGCAGATGATCGACCGCAAGGATGGCTCGATCATCATCGTGTCGTCGATCGGCGGCCTGCGCGGCTCGCCCACCATCGGCGTCTACAACATTTCCAAGGCCGCCGACTTCCAGCTGGCGCGCAACCTCGCGGTCGAGTTCGGGCCGCACAATGTGCGCGTGAACTGCATCGCGCCGGGGCTGATCAAGACCGACTTCGCGCGCGCGCTGTGGGAAGATCCCGAGCGCTACAAGCAGTCCACCCAGGGCGCCCCGCTGCGCCGCATCGGCGAGCCCATCGAGATCGCCGGCGCGGCCGTGTTCCTGGCCTCCGCGGCCAGCACCTTCATGACCGGCCAGGCCATGGTGGTGGACGGCGGCGTAACCATCTGAGCCTTAACCGCAAGCGTTGCAGGCGGCCGGCGCTGATGGCGCCGGCCGCCTTCCTGCATTTCCCTCAACCTGCAGTGCAGTTCCGGGAGGCAGTCCATGTTGAGCAATCCGCAGTCGGCCGGCACCTGGCCGGTCATGTCGCTGGCCGAGGCCCACGCCCGCCTGACCGCGCCGGGCGCGCCGTTCGAAACCGAGACGCGAGAGATCCGCGGCATCCCCACCACGGTCTGGAAGAACGCGCCGCCCACACTGCGCGAGCTGCTGCTGGCCACGCGCGCGTTTGCCGATCGCACCTTCGTGGTGTACGAGGACGAGCGCGTATCCTACGATGCGTTTGTGCGCGCCGCCATCGCCATGGCCCACGCGCTGGTGCGCGACGGCGTGCGCAAGGGCGACCGCGTCGCCCTGGCGATGCGCAACCTGCCCGAATGGCCGGTGGCGTTCTACGGCGCGCTGCTGACCGGCGCCATCGTGACTCCGCTCAATGCGTGGTGGACCGGCCAGGAGCTGGAATATGGCCTGGCCGATTCCGGCAGCCGCATCGCCATCGTCGATGCCGAGCGGCTCGACCGCATCCTCGAACACCTGCCGGGCTGCCCGGCGCTGGAACGCATCTACGTCTCGCGCGCGGGCACCGCACCGGCCGACCCGCGCGTGACGGCGCTGGAAAGCGTGATCGGCCCTTCGGCGAGCTGGGCGGCGCTGCCGGAGCAGGCACCGCCTGTGGTCGACATCGACCCCGACGACGACGCCACCATCTTCTACACCTCCGGCACCACAGGCAAGCCGAAGGGCGCGCTCGGCACGCACCGCAACTCCACCTCGGTCGCGGTGGCAGGCGGCTTCAGCCCGCTGCGCAACATGCTGCGCCGGGGCGAGCCGATCCCGGCACCGGATCCGGCCGCGCCGCAGAAATCGATGCTGCTGGCGGTGCCATTCTTCCACGTCACTGGCTGCATGGCGGTGCTCAACGGCGCCATCGCCACCGGCGGCAAGATCGTGCTGCTGCACCGCTGGGACGCGCTGCGCGGCATGGAACTGATCGAACGCGAGCGCTGCACCGCGGCCGGCGGCGTGCCGACCATCGCCTGGCAGATCCTGGAGCATCCCGAACGCGGCCGCTTCGACCTGTCGTCGCTGGAGAACATCAACTACGGCGGCGCGCCCGCCTCGCCCGAGCTGGTCCGGCGTATCCGCGAGGTCTTCCCCATGGCCGCGCCGGGCATAGGCTGGGGCATGACCGAAACCTCGTCCACCTTTACCAGCCACAGCGCCGAAGAGTACGTGATGCGCCCGGACAGCAGCGGCCCGGCGCTGCCGATCGGCGAGATGAAGGTGGTCGACGGCCGCGGCCAGGCGCTGCCGCCCGGTGAAACCGGCGAGCTGATGGCGCGCGGCGCCAATGTCGTGCGCGGCTACTGGAACAAGCCCGAGGCCACCGCCCAGACCTTTGTCGATGGCTGGCTACGCACCGGCGACATTGCCCGGCTGGATGACGAGGGCTACGTCTACATCGTCGACCGGATGAAGGACATGCTGATCCGCGGCGGCGAGAACATTTACTGCATCGAAGTGGAAAGCGCGCTGTACGAGCATGCCGCGGTGATGGATGCGTCCGTGGTCGGGCTGCCGCACCGGACCCTGGGCGAGGAGCCGGCCGCCGTGGTCAGCCTGAAGCCTGGCATGCAGGCGAGCGAAGCCGAGCTGCAGGATTTCGTGCGCGAGCGGCTCGCAGCGTTCAAGGTGCCGGTGCGTATCCTGATTTACCACGAGATGCTGCCGCGCAATGCCAATGGCAAGATCATGAAATCGAACCTGCGCAAGCTGTTCGACGCCGCTTAAGCCAGTGCGGTCCAAACGCATCGATCCGATCCCTCACCAGGAAAACAAATTGACGGGCCAAGCCAAGCCGGATTCCCCCCTCTCCCACCCCATGCGCATGCCTGGCGCGGCGGCGCTCGCCGCGCTGCTGGCCGGCTGCGCCGCCGGTGGCACCAACCTGGCCACAGTGCCTGAGCTGCGTCCCGGCGTGCCGGCCGGCTACCTCGCCGCCGATGCGCGTCCCGACAGCCTGAAGCTGCTGCCCGCGCCGCCGGCGCAGGGTTCGGCCGCGCTGGCGCTGGACGAGGACGCCGCGCGCCAGGCCGGTCCGCTGCGCGGTTCGCCCCGCTGGCAACTGGCGTCCGACGATGCGGTGCTGACGTTCCCGCAGGCCGCCAGCACCTTCTCCTGCGCGCTGGGCGTGCCCGTCGGTGAAAAAGACACGCCTTACCTGAACATGCTGCTGCGCCGCAGCCTGGTCGATGCCGGCCTGTCCACGTACAAGGCCAAGGACCATTACAAGCGCACCCGCCCGTTCGTGGCCACCAAGACCCCGATGTGCACGCAGGCCGAAGCCGCCAAGCTGGAGAAGGATGGCTCCTACCCGTCCGGCCACAGCGCCATCGGCTGGGCCTGGGCGCTGATCCTGACCGAGATCGAGCCGGCGCGCGCCAATGAACTGCTGGCGCGCGGCCAGGCCTTCGGGCAAAGCCGCGTGGTGTGCAACGTGCACTGGCAGAGCGATGTCAATGCGGGCCGCACCATGGCGGCGGCCACGGTGGCGCGGCTGCATGCCGATCCTACCTTCCGCGCCGACCTGGAACGGGCACGCAGTGAAGTGGCTGCCGCACGCGCAGCCGGAGCGCGGCCATCGCGCGATTGCCAGGCGGAGACCGCGGCGCTGGCCCGCTGATGACGGGCCCTGGCCGGTGCGCTTACTTCACCGGAATCACCGTGCCGGCCGGCACCGGCACGGCGGTCACGCTGTTCTGCGGGCTGCCGCTGACAATGCGGTCCGAATACGTCAGGTAGACCAGCGTATTGCGCTTGCGGTCGACCGCGCGCACCACGTGCAGCGCCTTGAACAGGATCGACATGCGCTCCGAGAACACATTGTCCTGCTGCTTGATCGGCGCCTTGAAGCCGATCGGACCCACCTGCCGGCAAGCGATCGAGGCCTCGGGCGGGTCTTCCGCCATGCCGAGCTGGCCCTTGATGCCACCGGTGCGGGCGCGCGACACGTAGCAGGTGACGCCGTCCACCTGCGGGTCGTCATAGGCTTCGATCACGACCTTGTCGGAGCCGGTCATGCGGAAATTGGTGCTGACGCTGCCGATTTCCTCGGCACTGGCCCCCGCGGCGGCGCCGGCGCAGGCGGCGGCGAGCAGGAGGCGAACGAGTGGGTGGCAGGACTTCATGGCTGTATCGTGCATCGGCACTCAGTTCACCGACGACTTGATGTCGCCGTGACGCTTTTCCATTTCCTGGCGCAGCGCGCGGCGCTGCTGCGCGGCGGCAAAGCGCTGGCGCTCGACTTCGTCGCGCGGCTCCAGCGGCGGCACCTCGGCGGGGGTGCCGTTGTCGTCCACCGCCACCATGGTGAAATAGCAGCTGTTGGTATGGCGCACCAGCTTGCTGCGGATGTTCTCGGTCACCACCTTGATGCCGATCTCCATCGAGCTGCGGCCGGTGTAGTTGACCGATGCCAGGAAGGTCACCAGCTCGCCCACGTGGATGGGCTGGCGGAACACCACCTGGTCCACCGAAAGCGTGACCACGTAGCGGCCGGCATAGCGGCTGGCGCAGGCATACGCCACCATGTCCAGGTACTTGAGGATGGTGCCGCCGTGGACGTTGCCGGAGAAGTTGGCCATGTCCGGCGTCATCAGCACGGTCATGGAAAGCTGGTGGGACAGGTCATTCATGATGCGGGATACGAAGATTGCGGGGGCGGGATTGCCGGCTGCGGGCGCCGGCAGTTTAACCCGGATCGCCGCGCCGTTGCCGGCTGGCATGGCGCGGCGCCGGCAACCGGCCTGCCGGCGCATCGGGCCCGGCGGGCGCGTCCGGCACAAAAAAAAGCGGCCTGCCAGGCCGCTTCTTTCGCTATGGACGCAAACTGCTTACTTTTTCTTGTTCACGGCGTCCTTGAAACCCTGGCCTGCCGAGAACTTGACCGTCTTGGCGGCCGGAATCTTGATGGTTTCGCCGGTGCGCGGATTGCGGCCGGTACGGGCAGCGCGCTTGCCGGCGCTGAAGCTGCCAAAACCCACCAGCGTTACAGAATCGCCCTTTGCCACTGCCTTCTTGATACTGTCCAGCGCTGCGTTGAGCGCACGCTCGGCGGCGGCATTGCTCAATTCTGCTTCCGCGGCGATGGCCGATACCAGTTCACCTTTATTCATGGCTGATTTCCCTTGTTGGTCGTCGTCACCGATGTGCGTGCCTCGCGGCAGGCCATCGATCGGCGCAGTCTAATCTGCCCTTCGCGCGTTGAGCAATCCCCAGTGGCACCAATGCGACAAAAAAACCCGCAAATCCTTGCTTGAGGCCGGTTAGCGGGCAATTTCCACTGCTGTTCGCACTTGCCAGGCGCCGGTTTTTGCCAGGCCGGACCCGCGCCGGGACCGGACGCCCGCAATCGTGCCCTCAAAGCTAAACAGCATAGGACAGATTCCCCGAAATGGGGCGACGCACCATAACGGATCGCCAGGACGCACCTTGCCGGCTCCATTCTGGCGCAGGGGCGCCCGCCGCCGGCAACGTCCGGACAACACCGCCCGCGGGGAACGATCCCGCGTGCGGCATGCCGGTGCGGCTTTTTTACCCGGCTCGGTGCAAACGGCACCAGGATGCGGCCGTCTGTGGAACGCTTTTTGCATACTGGTGCGCCCATTTTGAGCATGAGATCACTATGGACAACTGGAAGACCGGCACCGACGCGCTGTTTATCTTGCTGGGCGCCATCATGGTGCTGGCCATGCACGCCGGCTTTGCGTTCCTCGAACTGGGCACGGTGCGCAAGAAGAACCAGGTCAATGCACTGGTAAAGATCCTGGTGGATTTCGCGGTTTCCACCATCGCCTATTTCTTTATCGGCTACACCCTTGCCTATGGGGTGCAGTTCTTTTCCGGCGCCGAAACCCTGGCCCAGAAGAACGGTTATGAGCTGGTCAAGTTCTTTTTCCTGGCGACCTTTGCCGCGGCAATTCCGGCGATTATCTCCGGCGGTATTGCCGAACGCTCGCGTTTCAATCCGCAACTGGTCGCCACCTTCGTGCTGGTGGGCTTTGTCTACCCGTTTTTCGAAGGCATGGTATGGAACCAGCGCTACGGCGTGCAGGACTGGATCGCGCGCGTGGCCGGCGCCCCTTTCCACGACTTTGCCGGTTCGGTGGTAGTGCATGCGCTGGGCGGCTGGATCGCGCTGCCGGCGGTGCTGCTGCTGGGCGCGCGCCGCGGGCGCTACCAGAAGGATGGCCGCATCAGCGCGCATCCGCCCTCGAACATCCCGTTCCTGGCGCTGGGCGCCTGGATTCTGGCGGTGGGCTGGTTCGGCTTCAACGTGATGAGCGCGCAGACCGTCGACAAGATCAGCGGCCTGGTGGCGATCAATTCGCTGATGGCAATGGCCGGCGGCACGCTGGCCGCCTGGCTGGCCGGACGCAACGATCCGGGCTTCGTCTACAACGGGCCGCTGGCCGGCCTGGTGGCGGTCTGCGCCGGCTCGGACCTGATGCATCCGCTCGGCGCGCTGGTCACCGGCGCCGTGGCCGGCGCGCTGTTCGTCTATATGTTCACGCTGGCGCAAAACAAATGGCATATCGACGATGTGCTGGGCGTGTGGCCGCTGCACGGGCTGTGCGGCGCCTGGGGCGGCATCGCTGCGGGCATCTTTGGCGCGAAGGCGCTGGGGGGACTTGGCGGGGTGTCGCTCGGCGCGCAGTTGCTCGGCACCTTGCTTGGCATCGTGGTAGCGCTGGCCGGCGGCACGCTGGTCTATGGCACGCTGAAGCGGCTGGTGGGCATCCGCCTCGACGCCGAGGGCGAGTTCAACGGCGCTGACCTGACGCTGCACCGGATTTCCGCGACCCCCGAGCGCGAAACCAACTGGTAATACCCGCCAGCGCCTTTCCGATATCAAGGGACGAGCCGTGCAAAGCGTCTTGTCTTAACAATTATTTGCTTGCACTTCCGCGCACGGCCTCTCAATAATTGCCGTGCCCAGGAATTGCGCGCAACGCGCAGGGGCTCGCACGCCGCAGCCGGCTGGTTTGGGGGATGTTGGGCCGGCGGCTGGCCGGTTACACCAACACGAAAGGAATACGCCGATGGACGCCTCTACCTTCGACAACCTCAAGACCCTGGTGGTCTCCTACGCCACCGAATTCGGCGTCAAGATCCTGGCGGCCCTCGCCTTCTGGGTCATTGGCCGCTGGCTGATCCACTTTGTCGTGCGCCTGGTTCAAAACGCGCTCGGCAAGCAGAAGGTCGATCCGACGCTGTTGCGCTATGTCGGCTCCATCGTCACCGTGACGCTGAACGTGGTGCTGGTGATCGGCATCCTTGGCTACTTCGGCATCCAGACCACCACCTTTGCCGCGCTGATCGCTGCGGCCGGCGTGGCCATCGGCATGGCCTGGTCGGGGCTGATGGCAAACTTCGCCGCCGGCGCCTTCCTGGTGGTACTGCGGCCGTTCAAGGTGGGCGACTTCGTCACCATCGGCGGCGTAACCGGAACGGTGCGCGAAATCGGCCTGTTCGCCACCACGCTGGACACGCCGGACAATGTCCAGACCGTGATCGGCAACAACAAGATCTTCAGCGACACCATCCAGAACTTCACCGCCAATGCGTTCCGGCGCGTGGAACTGAAAGCGCAGCTGGCGGGCAGCACCGACGTGGCCGAGGCGGTGGCGCTGCTGAAGACCCGCATCGCCGAGATCCCCAACGTGCTGGCCGAGCCCCCGGTCGACGTAGAGATCCTCGAGTTCACGCTGGTCGGCCCGGTGCTGGCGGTGCGGCCCTATTGCCATAACGACCATTACTGGCAAGTCTATTTCGACACCAACCGCGTCATCCGCGAGTGCTTCGGCCAAGCCGGCTACGCCGCGCCGATGCCGGCGCACATGGTGGTGGTGCAACAGGCCGGGGTGCCGCACGCCGCCGCGGAGCAAGCCGCGGCGCAGCAAGCCGCCTGAGCCGGCGCGGCGGCGGATTCAGCGGGTGCCCGGGCGCGCGCGTGCGCCCGAGCGCCCGTAATGGCGCATCAGCACCGCACCGGCGCCGCACGCGGCCATCACCACGCCCAGCGGCAGCGCGCTGCCGTCGCGCCACACGCTGACCGCGGCGCCGCCGAGCGTGCCGAGCGAAAACTGCAACGTGCCCATCAGCGCCGAAGCCGTGCCGGCGCGATGCCCCTGGTGTGCGAGCGCCAGCGCCGAGGCATTCGGCGAGACGCAGCCCAGCGCGCCGATAAACACGAAGAACCCGCCCAGCAGTACCGGCAGCTCCGCCATCCCCGCCGCCGCGGCCAGCGCCAGCACCAGCCCCGCGCCCAGCGCCGCCAGCAGCGTGGCCCCCAGCACCTGGTCGAGCGAACGCCCGCGCACCAGCCGGCCATTGAGCTGCGACATCGTGATCAGCCCGAGCGCATTGGCGCCGAACACAAAGCCATAGTGCGACGGCGCGATGCCGTGCAGTTCGATCAGCACAAAGGGCGAGCCCGAGATATACGCAAACATGCCGGCCGAGCCGAAGCCGGCCGACAGCGAATACCCCAGGAACTCGCGGTCGCGCAGCAGTTCCGCGTAGCTGCGGGCGACGGTGCCGAGCCGCAGCGGCGCTACATGGCCGCGGTCCAGCGATTCCTCCATGCGCAGGTGGACCAGCAGCAGGATCAGCAGGCCGGCCCCCGCCAGCACCCAGAAGATGGCGCGCCAGCCCGATACGGTCAGCACCGCGCCGCCGATGATCGGCGCCAGGATCGGCGCCACCCCCATCACCAGCATCAGCGAGGAAAACGCCCGCGCCGATTCATGCGCCTCGAGCCGGTCGCGGATCACCGCCCGGGCCATCACCATGCCGGCGCAGCCCCCGAGCGCCTGCAGGAAGCGCCAAAGCATCAGCGATTCCACGTTGCGCGCCAGCGCGCAGCCCACCGCGGCGATGACGTAAAGACATAGCCCGACATAGAGCGGCGGCTTGCGCCCGAAGCGGTCGCTGAAGGGACCATAGAAGGCCTGTCCGACCGCCAGCCCGACCAGGAAGGTGCCCAGCGTCAGCTGGACCTGGCCGATGTCGACGCCCAGGTCGCCCGCCAGCGTCGGGAAACTCGGCAGGTACATGTCGATCGACAGCGGCGCAATCGCCATCAGCGAACCGCAGATCAGCAGCCAGGCAGGGAAACGCGGCGTCGACGCGGCGCTTGGGGAATGAGGCATGGAGGACAGTATCCGAGGGCGATGGCGCTGCCGTGCGCGGCCGTGCGGCACGGGCAGCCCCGGGGAAAGACGCAATTGTTGCACAACATAACCAATGGAGCCGCCGACACGGTGACGCTGGCATGCGGCAGTTGGTGCGAAAAACCGGCCTGCCGGATTTTCATTGCCGAAGCCAGGTCCGGCAAAAGCTGGCTAGCCTGACAGGATTGAGGAATTGTTGTGACAGGCCAGGGTGTTCACGGTCATCGCATGACCGCAATGCGACGACGCTGACGGGGCGCGACTTTCATGCGCGCCGGGGTGGAGGGTACAATGCCAGCCTGTCGGCGTAAGACTCGCCGTCGGCCTCGCAGAGAGGGACGACAGTACAGGTCCCCGCAACATTAGCCTGCATGAGAATACGACAAACGCCGCTTTCCGCTTCGCTAGGCACCGCCGCTTTCGTGGTCGTGCTGCTGCTGCCGCTGCCCCAGACGGCCCAGGCGGCGCCGGCGCAGTTGCGCAATGCCAGCGTCCCGCTGCTGGTGCCCGCGACCGACGAAGCCGATCCCGTGGCGCGCATGCTCAAGGGCGCGGCCACCGGGCAGAACACCGGCGCCGCCGGCGTGCCCGAACTGCTGCGCAACGCCACCCGCCCCGACAACGTGCTGGCGCGCGCCTGCCGCCAGCTCAACGATGCCCTGCCGATCGAGATCGACGGCGAGACCCGCCTGCGCCGTTGCCAGTCGGTTCCAGGCAAACACGTATTGTTCCAGCTGGAACTGACCAACTACCGTGGGCCGATGCTGGACCTGGCCAGCTTCGAGGTCAACTACGCCGCGCCGCTGCAGCGCAATATCTGCGCCAACCGCGATGTCGAAATCCTGACCAAGCTGGGCGTCAGCATGTTGTTCCGCTACATGACCCGCAAGGACCGCGGCGAGCGCCGCATCGGCGACGTCTATATCAACGGCCCGATCTGCAGCGCAGCGCTGCGCTGACAGCAACCTGCCGCAAGCAAAAAAAAACGGCCCGCTGATGCGGGCCGTTCAAGTTTCTGGCAACTCGCTTCATGCCGCGCGCGGGCGCAGCGGCACCACGTTGGCGGCGCGCCGCACCAGCATGCGCGTGTCCTTCCAGCCGGCGTCGGCCAGCGGCGAGCCCCACACCAGTTCATGCAGGCGCGCCAGCGCGAACGGGTTGCCCAGCAGCACGTGCTTCTGCGCCGGCGTGAGCGCGCGCGGCCCGTGCGTCAGCGCATGCTCGACCAGGCTCTCGTGGCGCTTGCGGGCCGATTCCGGCTGCACCACGCGCGGCGTCGCGGTGGCGCACATCAGCGCGTTGGTGACCGGATCCACCACGGCGTCGACGAAGTTGGGCGTTTCGGCGGCATTTTCGACATGCTGCTGGGTTTCGACGATCTCGCGCGGCACCAGCGTTTCCTCCGGGATCATGAACAGCCCCGCGTTGCGCGAAGCGCGGCCCAGCGAGACCCGCGACAGCATTACCGACAGCGGGATCGACAGCGCCAGCGAGCCGACGATCGGCAACAGCCACAGCACATAAGACGGGTTCAGCCAGTACACCAGCCCGCCCCACGCCAGTCCCAGCGCGGTATGCCAGCCGTGGCGGCGGAACGCTTCGCCCCAGGTAGTCTCGGCGTCCTCGCGCGGCGGCGATTTCCACGAGATGCCCCAGCCGCTGTACGCCGCGACCACGAACTTGGTGTGGAACAGCATGCGCGTAGGCGCCAGCAGCGCGGACAGCAGCACCTCGATCAGCATGCTGGCAAACAGCTGCACTGCGCCGCCGTAGCGCCGCGCCTGCTTCATCAGCAGCGCCACGCTGGCGAGCTTGGGCAGGAACAGCAGCGTGGCCGTGGCCGAGAACAGCGCCAGCGCCTTTTCCGGATGCCACTCGGGCCAGGTCGGGAACAGCTGGTATTGCTGCGTGAAGTACTCCGGCGGCACCAGCGCGTGCTTGGCCAGCATCGCCGTCGACAGCAGCAGGAACAGCAGCCACAGCGGCGCCGACAGGTACGCCATGATCCCGGTCAGGAACACCGCGCGATGCACTACGTGGAAGCCCTGCTTGAGCCACAGCCGGAAGTTCATCAGGTTGCCCTGGCACCACCGGCGGTCGCGCTTGACCTCGTCGAGCAGGTTGGGCGGCAGCTCTTCGTACGAGCCCTCCAGGTCGTAGGCAATCCAAACGCCCCAGCCGGCGCGGCGCATCAGTGCGGCCTCGACAAAGTCGTGCGACAGGATCTCGCCCGACAGCGGGCCCCGGCCCGGCAGCGGCGCCAGCGCGCAGTGTTCGATGAACGGCTTGACGCGGATGATGGCGTTGTGGCCCCAATAGTGCGACTCACCCAGCTGCCAGTAGTGCAGCCCGGCGGTAAACAGCGGTCCGTACACGCGCGTGGCGAACTGCTGCACGCGCGCATACAGCGTCTCGCGGCCCACCGCCAGCGGCGCGGTCTGGATGATGCCGGCGCCTGGGTTGGCTTCCATCAGCCGCACCAGCGTGGCCAGGCAGTCGCCGCTCATCACGCTGTCGGCGTCGAGC
Organism: Cupriavidus phytorum; assembly: GCF_003254285.1. Taxonomy (NCBI): domain Bacteria; kingdom Pseudomonadati; phylum Pseudomonadota; class Betaproteobacteria; order Burkholderiales; family Burkholderiaceae; genus Cupriavidus; species Cupriavidus phytorum. The sequence continues at coordinate 29,095 of NZ_QKZN01000016.1, read as the reverse complement.
ACCACCATATAGCGGTACTTGCTTCCCCAGCGGCGGCAGAAATCGGCCACGTTGCCGGTCTTGCGCTTGACGCGATGGCGGCGCCAGCGATAGAAGATGCGGCCGAAACCGCCGACGGCGCGGCACAGCTCCATCCAGGCATCGTGCTCGGCGGTGCGCAGGTCCGGATTGCCGCTGTCCGACAGCACGATGAAATCGAAGTTGGACAGGTGCGGCGTGCGCGACAGCGATTCATAGGTGGCGCGCAAGCCCGCGAAGACGCGCGTCACGTCTTCATTGCAGATCGGCATGATGATCGCGGTGCGGGCCTCGGCCGCGATCGGCGCGTCGGGCCGGTCCGGCACCGCCGAGCGCGAGATCAGGTGCTTGTCGCCGCCCTTGGCCAGCACCAGGAAGCCCATCATCGCGGTCCAGAAGCCGGCCGACACCCACGAGAACAGGATGGCGAACAGCACCAGGATGGCAATCTCGAGCGGATCGGCGCCGTGGTACGGCAGCACGTTGGTCATGAAGTACGTGGCCAGCACGGTCTGGACCGCCACCAGTGCCAGCAGCACCCAGCGCCGGTGCGAGCCGGCGGGATGCCATTTGCCTTCGGCGTCGGGGCCATCGTGCAGGGTGTCCCAGGTCTCGGGCACCGGCGGGCGCCCAAGCATGCGGCGCCACGTGTTGCGCAGCCAGCCGGTGACGATATGCGGCGGCCACTGGCGCGGCACCATCGAGCTGCGCTCGGGCGCGGGGCCGGTGTCGGCCTTCACGGTGCCGTCTTCGCGCCGGCGCAGCAGCGGCGCGCCGCCGACCTGCGGATTGCCGTAGGCCATGGCGAAACGCCGCTGCACCGAGGCGTAGGCGCTGCTGCCGTGCGCCGGCGGCGTTTCCTTGCCGGCCAGGCGCGACTGCAGGCGCGTGATCGCCTCCTGCGCGTCGCGGCCATCGGCCGTGACCGGGATCACCGGCGTCACCGAAGCCAGCGGCGTGGCGGGTGCTGCCGCGGCGGCCATGCCGGCGCTGTCGGCCAGCAGTTCGCTGCGCACTTCGGGCGATACGGGCAGGCGATCGAGATAGCGCTCGCATGCCGCCGCCTGGGCCGGTCGCTGCTTTAGGCGGGGGGTAAGATGTAGCTCCACGTCTCGGACAGGGTTGTATTGCCGTTGCGAAGATAGCCGCGCAACTCTACCGGCTTGGTTTCGTCCTTGCGGCGCATCAGCATGGTCATGCGCCAGCCGCCGGTCGCGTCATTGCGCTGCACCGACGTCTTCAGCAGCTCGCCGTTGGCATCGGCCGAAACCACCGGGTCGATGCGAACGTCCGCCGGCAGCCTGCGGAAGGCCGGGCCTTCGAAGTCCACCACCAGCGAAAAGCTCGTGTCCTCCTTGCTGCGGGTCTGGCCCTGGCCCAGGCGGGTCTGGGTCACCCACGACAGCGGCGGCTCCTGCTCGCCGTCCTTCTGCCACAGCAGGCGGTATTCGTAGTCGAAGGGCTGCTTCGGCTTGGGCGGGTTGTCGGGCACCCAGTACGCGACGATGTTGTCGTTGGTCTCGTCCGGCGTCGGGATCTGCACCAGCTCGACCCGGCCCGAGCCCCAGTTGCCGCGCGGCTGCACCCAGCCGCTGGGCCGGCGCTCATACCACGCGCCGATCTCCTGGTAGCTGTTGAAGCTGCGGTCGCGCTGCATCAGCCCGAAGCCTTGCGGATTGGTCGCCGCGAACGACGTCACCAGCAGCCGCTTGGGATTGACCAGCGGACGCCAGACCCATTCGCCGGTGCCGAGGTGGATCGACAGGCCGTCCGAGTCATGCACTTCCGGCCGGAAATCCTGCGCCGGCGCCGGCTGGTTCTCGCCGAACAAATACATGCTGGTCAGCGGCGCGAGGCCAAGCTTGGTCACGTTCTCGCGCAGGAAGAGCCGCGACTTGACCTCCATCGCGGTCTCCGCGCCGGGCTTGATGGTGAAGCGGTACGCCCCGCTCATGCGGCGCGAATCCATCAGCGCATAGATGGTGATTTCCTTGGCATTGGCGCCCGGGCGCTCGATCCAGTATTCGACGAAGCGGGGGAACTCCTCGCCCGAGTTGAGCGCGGTATCCACCGCCAGGCCGCGCGCCGAGAGCCCGTACCACTGGTCCTTGCCGAGCGCACGGAAGTAGCTGGCGCCGAGGAACGACGCCAGTTCGTCCTTGCGCTTGCCCTGGTTCAGCGGATACAGGATGCGGAAGCCGGCGTAGCCCAGCCCTTTCAGCTTGGCGGCATCGACCTTGTGCGGGCCGTAGTTGAACGCGGAGGGGTCGAAGCGGAATTCGCGCACGCTGTTGCCCACCACTTCATGGATGCGCACGGGCTGGTCGAACACCATGCCCTCGTGGAAGAACGACAGCTCGAACGGCGAACGCGAGCCGCGCCAGGCGAAGCGCTCGGGCTTGTATTCGATCTCGCGGTAGCGCTCGTAGGTCAGCTCGCGCAACTCGCGCGGCAGGTTCTGGGCCGGCGCCTTGTATGGCGACGCCGCCAGCTGGCGCGCGCGCGAGGCGACGGTGTCGAAGTCGAACGCATGGGCCGCCATCGCACACAGTGCCAGCGCGCCGCCGCCGAGCCAGGCCGCGATCCGCGCTCCAGCGCGCGCGGCGCGGCGGCGCGCCCCCGGCCCGGCGGCGGGCAAGGTAAACGGTACGGCTATTCGTGGCGTGGCGATCTGTGACATGTATGCCAGGGTGAGCGGTTGAATCGGAGTGGCCGGCATCGGCGGCCTGAACGATGAAGGACACGGCAAGAGATGAGCCCGGCGCCGAGTGGCGAGGCCCTGACGCGGGGCAGGTTGCCCGCGGGGCACCGTGTCCGGGTTGTTGCGATGCGCAATAAACCATAGCAATTCGAGACGCAAAAGTCACGTTTCGATCACGCAAGGTTTGAAACAAAATGTTGGCCACGTAGCCCGAAAGCCGCTCCACGCATGGCTTTGCGGGCGATGAGGTCACATCGCCGCGAGCCTCGGCACGGTCAGCCTCGATCGGCAGCCCCGGTCGCGCACCGATGCGGGCCCGAACACATCCTGTCTGCGTCCGGCCCGTTTAATACACTGTTACTTTTTGGCGCCTTCGCTGTATGGATCAAACTTGCCGCTCTTGGCGCCTTCGGAATAGGGATCGAACTTGCCACTGTTCATGCCGCCCTGGCTGAACGAGTCGAACGATTTCTGCGCGCCACCCTGGATCGGCTCCATCTGGTCGGGCCTGGCGCCCGGGTTCAGCGCGGTCACGTTGTCGCTTTTTGCGCCGTCGGTGTAAGGGCTGAACTTGTCCTGCCTGGCCCCATCGGTGTAGGTATTGAACTTGTCCTGCTTGGCACCGTCGGTGTACGGACTGAACTGGTCGGCCTTGCCCGCAGTCTGGGCGTGCACCGTGCCGAAGGCGCAGGCGACGGCCAGGCCGATTGTGAGATAGCGCAGCGTCATGGGACCTCCTCTCGCAGGAATGGACGCCCGTCGTGCAGCGGCACGATGGGACAGAAATCAACGCTAGGTCAGGGGCACGCACGTGTCAACCGCGGCCGGGTGGCCGCAGTGGCCCAGGCACGGCGGCAACCCGTCGTCCCCCGCACCGCATTGCGCTTACAATGCCACTCCAACGCCACCATGTAGCCACAAGGAACCGTCATGCTGACCCGGCAAACCTCATTCTCTGCCAGCCTCGCCCGCCCCGCCCTGCGTGCCGCACTTGCAGGCGCGCTGGGGGCCGTGCTGCTCTGCGCCGCGCCGGCGCACGCGTACTTCGACAACTACCTGAGCGGCACCATCATCGGGACGCTCAACGACAAGGAAGGCGCGTCGCTGGCCAAGTCGGTGCGTACCGCGCTGAACGATACCGCCGATGGCCAAGCGGTGGCATGGACCTATCCGGCAGCGGGACGGCGCCAGCAGATCGACGGCACCATCACCCCGGTCGAGAGCAAGACCGACAAGGGCCAGCCGTGCCGGCGCCTGAAGTCAGACCTCAAGCGCGGCAGTGCCGAAGAGCACTGGAGCGGCTGGTTCTGCAAGCAGTCCAACGGTCAATGGAAATCGCGCCACGTAGGCGACTAAGCTGGCCGGCAGCAGGCTGTGTGGCGCGGCTTCTGGCTTAGCGGCACAGCTTGCGCAGCAGCTCCCCGGCGATGGTGCCCGGGCCCGCCACCTGGAAGGTGCCTGACTGCGGCGCGCGGATGGTATAGAGCGATTCGCCGCGCGCAAAGCGCTTGCTGTAGAGAGTCTGCTCGACCACGGCAAACATCGACGTGGCACAGTTCAGCACCATGCGCTTGAGCGAGGAACGGATCGGTTCGCCGCTGGCGGTGCGGATTACGCCCGACGGCGAATTGCGCATCACCACCACGCCGACCTGCGTGCCCTGGCGGCGCACCGCCGACTGATCGAAATAAGAAATCACGCCATTGGCGCCCATCAGCGGCAGCCAGCGCTGCGGGTCGGGCGCGCCGGGATCGGGCGCGGCCACCAGGCGGCAACCTTCCCTGGGTGTGGAGCGGAACACGGTGCCGGAGCCTGGAACCTGGCATTCGTAGAGGCCGGCGGCAGCGGCCGGCCGGGATGCAGAGGCCGGCGCCACGTCAGTGGCCGGCACAGCGCCGTCATCGGCGTGCGCCTGCGGCAGAGCCAGGCCGAACACGCAGCCGGCCAGTGCGGCTGCGTGTCGAAACATGCGGAACATCATGGAATTACCCTCATGTAGACGGGAAAAAGCGATCCGCATTGTCGCACAGGATGCATGCATCGCGGCGCGCAAGCACCTCCCGCTCCATGCATCGCGGCGGCCGTCAGCCGTGCAGGCGTCGCCAGGCGACCAGGTCCTCGATGGTCAGCACCGGCAAGCGGTACATCCCGGCAAAGGCCAGCGCTTCCGCGCGCCGCGCCATGGTGCCATCCGGATTCATCAACTCGCACAGCACCGCGGCGGGAGACAGCCCCGCCATGCGCGCCAGGTCGACCGAGCCTTCGGTATGGCCGCGGCGCTCGAGCACGCCGCCGTCACGCGCCACCAGCGGGAACACATGGCCGGGGCTGACCACGGCATCGGCGCCGGCGTCCTCGGCAATCGCCGCGCGGATGGTAGTGATCCGGTCAGCCGCGCTGACCCCGGTGCTGACGCCCTCACGGGCCTCGATCGACACGGTGAAGGCGGTGCCGTACTGGCTGCGGTTGTGCTCGACCATCGGCCGCAGGCCCAGGCTGTGCACCTTGTCCGCCGGCAGGCACAGGCACACGATGCCGCTGCATTCGCGGATCATCATGGCCATGTTGGCCTGGGTCAGGCGCTCGGCGGCAAGGATCAGGTCGGCCTCGTTCTCGCGGTCGTCGTCATCGAGCAGCACTACGGGCCGGCCCTGGCGCATGGCCTCGAGGGCCTGTTCGATGCGCAACTTCAGCGCGCGCGCGTCGGCCCCAGCCATCGTATCGACAGTGGCACTGGGGTTGGTATCCGCGGACACCGCGGGGGCAATGGCTTCGGTGGAAAAGCTAGACATGAAACGCTCCTGGTTCAACATCAATGGGCGTTCCAGGGGAAGGTTCAACGGAACTGCAAGGCCCGCGCGCCATGCTGAGCGCATGCGCACGAACCGCCGCGCCCTGCGCTCGCAAGGCTCGGCAAACCACGGGCCAGGCAAGCGCCAGGCCACGCGGGCAAGCTCCGTCCATCTTCTTTCATCCGGACTATGACCGTCGGCCCTGGCCTCTCACCAGGTCTGCTGACCTCGCACGGGAATGCGAGCGCTCGCGGGCTCGCCGGACACGCGCTGCGCGTCGCGGCATACCGCCGGTGGGGACTTTCACCCCGCCCTGAAGACGTAACGTAACCGGGCCGCCCAGACGGCCGGCACCGGCCCGCGCATGTTAGCACGATTGTTCTTTGTCACTGCGCGCCGCGCGCCAGGACCGTATCCTGCTGCAGTCCGCGTCGTGGTGCCGGTCACGTTCGGCCTCGGCAACGTGCCTTCCCATGTACTACAAATAGGGTAAGGAGGCAGCGCCTGGGGGCTGCAAGCGCCGGTTTTTCCATGGCTTGCCTGACAACAACGCAGCATCTTTTCAGCGTGCTTCCCATGCGCCGACCCGACCAAGAAGCCAGACAAGACAGCCATGCGAGTTGCATCCCCTTCCTTCCAACCTTCTCCGCGCGGCGGTGGCGGCGGCCGCGCCGCGCCGCCATGGCGGCGCTGCTTGCGCTGGCCGGGTGCCTGAGCACAGCCGCACGCGCGGCGCCTGCGGTCCAGCTAGGCTACGGCTTCGACGACAGCCATCACGTGCAAAAGGCGGAGATCGCCATGCTATGGGATTCGGGCCTGGCGTGGGGCAACCCCCAGGGCTGGCAGGTCGACCTGCAATGGGAGGTCAATGTTGCGCGCTGGCTCAGCGACAGCAACAACAATCCCAACGATCTGTGGGAATTCGGCGCGTCGCCGGTGGTGCGGATCGCATGGTGGCGCCACACCTGGGTGCCGTTCCTGGAGCTGTCGGTGGGCGCGCGGCTGCTGAGCGGCACGCGCACCTCCGACGATCACGTCATCTCCAGCGCGTTCCAGTTCTCGGAATACGCCGGCCTTGGCGTGATGCTAGGCAAGGACCGCAACTTTGCCGCGGGCTACCGCATCCAGCATCTGTCCAATGGCGGCATCAAGGAGCCCAACCCTGGCACCACCTTCCACGTCATCTACCTGCGCTACCGCTTCTGACGGGCCGATCGTGCACCGCCCCCTGCGCCCCGCCCTGCGTTTCAAACAGGACGCGCGTGGCGTCGTCGGCCGGGAAGAAGCACTCGATGCGCAGCTCCTGCAGCGTGACGTCCTGCGGAATCCCGAGCGTGGTCAGGGTCGAGAACAGCGACGCGCGGAACGCCCCCGCGTGCAGCACCACCGGCAGCAACGGCGGCGGCGGCCCGTCGCTGCCGTCGTCCTCGGGCAGCAGCACGCCGCCGGGGCCGACCATGTCCGGATGCCAGTCCGCGATGCGCGCGAACAGCGTGCGCGCGGTCTGGTCGTGCGCCTGCACCTGCAGCTCCTGCCAGACGCGCCGCAACAGGTAACGGCCCACCTGCCGCGCATTCTCGATCACCGGCCACAGGCCGTCCGGATCGAACACCGTCAGCATCAGGTTGATCCGGTGTGGATCGTCGGCCAGCGATGCCGGCGGTCTGCCGCCGAGCAAGGTGTCGAACATGCGCCGGTAGGCGGCATTGGCGTCGACCAGGTTCCAGAAGCGGTCCAGCACCACGGCCGGGTACGGCTCCTGCTTGGCCAGGATCAGGGCGATTGCCTGCTGCACCATTTGCAACGGCGGCGCGTTCAGCGCGTGTTCGCTGTAAGCCGGGGCGAAGCCGCTGGCGAGCAGCAGCCGGTTGCGCTGGCGCAGCGGCACGCCGAGGCGCTCGGCCAGCGCCAGCACCATCTCGCGGCTGGGTCGGGCACGCCCGGATTCGAGGAAGGAGATGTGGCGCTGCGAGACTCCGGCGGCCAGCGACAGCGCCAGCTGGCTGTAGCCGCGCTTGCCGCGCCAGTAGCGCAACAGTCCGGGGAAGTCGAGAGTGGCCTCGGAGGCAGGGGTCAGCGTTTCCATGCGGGCTATTACAGCATGGCAGCGGCCTCGGCGCGAATACCTGGCAGGTAATCGCAGCCATCCAGAGCGGTAGTCGATGGCTGGAAACACGCCACCGTTTGCGGCGGGCGCATCACAGCGGCGATGTCGTGTAACAGGCGAATGGTATGCTTGATCTTTTCAGACACCCGGCGCGCAGAGGGCGCGCACCCTGATGGAAATTGCCATATTACTGGCGCTGATCCTGCTGAACGGCCTGTTTGCGATGTCCGAGATTGCACTCGTTACAGCCCGCAAGGCACGCCTGCAACGCCAGATCGAGAACGGCGACCGCGGCGCCATTGCCGCGGCCAAGCTGGGCGAGGATCCCACCCGCTTCCTCTCGACCGTGCAGATCGGCATCACCTCGATCGGTGTGCTCAACGGCGTGGTCGGCGAATCGACGCTGGCGCAGCCGCTGGGCCTGTGGCTGCAGGGCTTCGGCATCTCCGAGACCACCGCCGGCTATGTGGCCACCGCGATCGTGGTGGCGGGCCTGACCTATTTTTCCATCGTGCTGGGCGAACTGGTGCCAAAGCGCCTGGGCCAGATGGCGCCCGAGGCCATTGCGCGCCTGGTGGCGCGCCCGATCGGCTGGCTGGCCGTGGCCTCGACCCCCTTCGTCAAGCTGCTGTCGAGCTCCACGCGGCTGGTGCTGCGGCTGCTCGGCACCCAGGTCGACCGCGGCCCCGGCGTGACCGAGGAGGAAATCCATGCCCTGCTGGTGGAAGGCTCCGAGGCCGGCGTGATCGAGCAGCATGAGCACACCATGGTGCGCAACGTGTTCAGGCTGGATGACCGGCAACTGGCGTCACTGATGGTGCCGCGCGGCGACGTGGTCTACCTCGATGTCGAAGCCTCGATGGACGAGAACCTGCGCCGCATCGAGGAATCCGATCATTCGCGCTTCCCGGTGGTGCGTGGCGGCATGCACGACATCATTGGCGTGGTCAGCGCGCGCCAGCTGCTGGCGCGCCGGCTGCGCGGCGAGGAAGCGGACCTGCAGGCGGCGGTGCAGCCTGCGGTGTTCGTGCCCGAAAGCGTGACCGGCATGGAGCTGCTGGAAAACTTCCGCGCCTCGGGGGGGCAGATCGCCTTTGTCATCGACGAATACGGCGAGGTGCTGGGCCTGGTGACGCTGCAGGACCTGATCGAGGCCATCACCGGCGAATTCAAGGCCGAGGCCGCCGGCGAGCAATGGGCAGTCCAGCGCGACGACGGCTCGTGGCTGCTCGATGGCCTGATCCCGATCCCCGAGCTGAAAGACCGCATCGGCCTGCGCCAGGTGCCCGAGGAAGAAAAGGAGCGCTACCACACGCTGTCCGGCATGCTGCTGTTGCTGCTGGGGCGCCTGCCGCAGATTGCCGACACGGTGCAATGGGGCGACTGGCGCTTCGAGATCGTCGACATGGACGGCAAGCGCATCGACAAGGTGCTGGCCGAGCGCCTGCCGCCGCAGGAAGGGCCCGAGGAAGAAACCACTGGCTGAGTACCACAGGCCGGCATCACCGTTACGCCGTGGCGTCAATCGCATCTTCCCTGGATCGAAGGCGCCGCGTTGATCCAAATCAAATGCAGTTGCGGCCAAATCACTTTGGCGTAATCGGCAACGCCCCTCCCTCTTCCGTTCGCTTATGATCTGGCTTCGCGGCCCGCAGGCGGCCGCGGCACGCATGGCTGCCCCTGGCGATGACTGCGACCGCAGCGCGCCTGCGGCCTGCCGAAGAACCATTTCAGACACGGGGAGACGCGAGCGCCGCAAGCCAAGGTCCGGCGGCCCGCAAGATCATGCATGGATCCTGATGCCGACGACCTCGTCGAGAGCGCTGCCAGCGGCGGCAGCGGGGCGATGCAACCGTCCGCGCTGGTAGGCGCGCTGACCGCGCGCCGCGCCCGGGCCGGTCCGCCGGCGGCGATCCTGGCGATCCGCCTGGACCGCTTTGCCAGCGCTGGTGAAACCATCGGGGCTGGCCGCTCCGCCAGGCTGCGCGGCATCGTGCAGGCGCGCATCGCCTGCCTGCTGCCGCCGGGCGCGTTCATGCACTGGATTGCCACGGCCGACCTGGTGGTCATCACTGCGCTGCCCGCGGGCGTGCCCGATCCTGGCCAGGTGGCCAACCGCGTCGCCGATGACCTGTCCCGGCCTTTTGCACTGGACGGCTTCGAGCTGCACCTGTCCTGCAGCATTGGCGTGGCCAATGACCATGCCGACATTCCGGCCGAGCGCAGCCTGCAGCAGGCATTCGATGCCATGCTGCGGGTCAACCGCCAGGGCGGCGCTGGCTTGGCGCGTGCCGACAAGCCGCTGTCCCCGCCCGTTGCCCCGTTGCTGGCGGCGCTGCCCGACGCACTCCAGCGCGGCGAGCTGAGCCTGCAACTGCAACCGCGCGCCGACCTCGCCGGCGCTACCGTCAGTGGCTACACGGTGCGGCTGCGCTGGCAGCATCCGGTGCTCGGGCGCGTGGCGCCGCAGGACTTCCTGCCCGGCGTCGAAGCACTCGGACTGGTCGGCCGCATCGGCAGCTGGCTGCTGGAAAGCGTGCTGCCGCTGGTCCGTGCCGCGGAGACCATCGCCCCGCTGCAATTCACCCTGCTGGCCTCGAGCGCCCAACTGCATCGCCCGCAAATGGTCGAAGCCCTGGCGCAGGCGCTCGATGCGGGCGGCATCACGCCAGAGCACCTGTGCATCGAACTGCCGGCCAGCACCGTGCCGACCGACGTCGAACTGATCGACCGCTTTGCCGCCCTGCGCCGGCGCGGGCTGCAGCTGGCGCTGGGCGATTTCGACGACAGCCCGGCTTGCCGCGAAGCGCTGGCAGCGCTGCATCCGGACGCCGTCACGCTCGACGCGCGCGGCCTGGGCCATGCGCGCGAGGGCCGCTGCCGTGCCGACAACCTGCGCGAAGCCTGCCGCGCGGCGCGGCGCGCCGGCGCGTCGGTCTGCGCCAAGGGCATCGAAACCCGCCAGCAGCTGGAAGCGGTGCGTGCGTGGGGCTGCCACAGCGTCCAAGGCTACCTGCTGGCGCAGCCGTTTCCCGCTGTCTGGCTCATGCAGACCCATGCGGCGATCCAGCAGCGCGCCCGCGCCTTGCTGGCGCCGCCGGCCTGACCGGCGGGCCCCGTGCGTGGGGTTGCACGATTTACAAATTGCGACATACCGGCTATCAAAGCCGCGCGCAGCAGCGGTAAAATCTGCGTCAATCCCAAAACTCGGAGAATCGCTCGATTCTCGACCCTATCGAAAGGAGTCCGGCGTGAAGAAAGGTTGGATCTGGTGCGTTTTGTTTGCCACTCTGTTGGCCGGTTGCAACACGATGGCGGGGCTCGGCCAGGACATTCAGCGCGGCGGCCAGAAGCTGGAAAGCTCGGCAGAACGCCACAAGTAAGCCGGCCAGGGCTGCCTGGACAGCAAAACGGCACGCCCGATGGCGTGCCGTTTTGCTTTGCAGTGTAGCTTTGCTGCGCGCCGGCTCAGGGCTTGCCGCGCAGGCCCCGGGCCTGTTCCGCCAGCGCGCGGATGCGGCCCCAGTCGCCCCCGGCGACGGCATCCTTGGGCACCACCCACGACCCGCCCACGCACACCACATTGGGCAGCGCCAGGTACGACGGCGCCAGCGCGGCATCGATGCCGCCGGTTGGGCAGAAGCGCAGCTGCGGCAGCGGCCCGCCTAGCGACTTCAGCATCGGCACCCCGCCCGCGGCCTGCGCCGGGAAGAACTTGAGGAAGGTGAAGCCGGCTTCCAGCGCCGCCATGGCTTCGCTGGCGGTGGCGACGCCCGGCAGCAGCGAAATCCCCGCGCCTCGCGCGCCCGCGGCCAGCGTCGGCGTCAGGCCGGGCGAGACCGCAAACTGGGCGCCCGCGTCGCGCACCGCATGCAGTTGCTCCACGCTCAGCACCGTGCCGGCACCGACGCAGGCTTGGGGCAGCGCCGCCGCGACGGCACGGATCGCTTCCAACGCCACCGGGGTGCGCAGCGTGATTTCCAGCAGCGGCAAGCCACCGGTCACCAGCGCCTCGCTGACATGCAGGGCCTCGTCGACCGAGTGGAATTCCAGCACCGGGATCACCGGCACATCGGCAAGGCGTTGAAGCAGCGGGGAAGTCTGGTCTGACATGGCGATCTCGCGATATGGGGGTTCAGTAAAACATCAGGATCGGGCAGCGGCTCAGGCGATCACCGATACCGACTGCGCCAGCCGCGCCAGCACGGTCTGCGCATCGGGAATCGGCGCCACCGCGCCATAGCCGGTGGTGGACAGCGCTGCCGCCACGTTGGCATAGCGCGCGGCCTCGAACGGATCGGCGCCCGCGGCCAGCCGCGCGACGAAGCTGCCGCCGAAGCAGTCGCCCGCGCCGGTGGCATCGACCGGCTTGACCGGATAGGCCGGCACAAGGCTGCGGGACTCGGGCGTGGCGATGTACGAGCCCTCTTCGCCCAGCTTCAGCGCGACCAGGCCGATGCCGCAGCCGAGCAGGTAGTCGGCGATGGCATCGCGGTCGTCCAGCCCGGTCAGCACGGTGATGTCGTCCCAGCTGGGCAGGCATACGTCGGTCATCCGGAACGCTTCGCGCATGATGCCGCGCGCACGCGCCAGCGACCACAGGCGCAGCCGCAGGTTGGTGTCCAGCGTGACCCTGGTGCCGGCCTTGCGCGCGTGCTCCATCGCCTCCAGGCCGGCATCGCACGCGCTGGTACTGATGGCTAGGCTGATGCCCGACAGGTGCAGGTAGCGCGCCGACGCGATGGCGCCGAGCGGCAGCTGTTCATGCTGGTAGCGGCTGGCAGCGGAACCCTCGCGCAGGTAGTCGAAGCGGTGGCCGTGGCTGTCGTGCGAGACAAAGTAGACGCCGGTGGGAGCGCTGGCGTCGACATGCACATGCCGCGTGTCGACCCGTTCCTGCGTCCACAGTGCGCGCAGGCGCTCGCCGAAGGTATCGGCACCGACCGCGCAGATATAGCCGGTGCTCGCACCCTGGCGCGCAGCGGCAATGCAGAAGTTGGAGGTATCGCCGCCAAAGCCCTGCAGGTAGCGCGAGGGATCGTCCGGCTGCTGGTTGAATTCAACCAGCGGCTCGCCATAGGCCAGGATGTCGATGCTCATGGGGCGGTTTGCCTCAGAAGAAGGTTTGGACGATGTCGATCACGCGCAGGTCGCGATCCAGCACCGGAATATGTCGCCACTTGTCGAAGGTCAGGCACGGGTGCGAGATATCGAAGGCGATCATGTCGCCGACCCGGATGTCGTCGCCCGGCCGGATCTGCAGGTAGGCGTGCTGGTCCATCATGCCGGTGACCTCCCAATGCGCGGGCACGTCCACCGGCGCCTCTTCACCCGGACGGTAGCGGCGCGCCGGGATCGGCATGCCGGCGTCGAAGGCGGCATCGCGCTTGCCCATGCCGATGATGACGCGGTCCGGTTCCGGAATCGACTGGACATAGGCCCACAGCTGCAGCGCCGGCAGCAAACCCTCGCGCATCTTCTGCGCGACCGGGTTGCTCGCCAGGATGCGCTGCTGCGCGGCGCGGTAGATGCCCACATCGTGCGTCAGGTAGCAGCCGGGGCGCAGCACGATGTCGATCGGCGCGCCGATGTCGGTGCGCGCGAATTCCTCGGCCACCACGTCGTACCAGGCCGAGCCCGCGCCCGACATCACCACCGGGCTGCGGCCGAAACGGCCTTGCGCGGCCAGTTGCTTCGTCACCGCCACGGTACGCTGCAGGAACTTGCGGATATCGGCCTCTTCCTTCAGCACCCCCTCGTAGATTTCCACGCCGGCCAGCGACAAGGCGTCGGGCCAGCGCGCCAGCGCGTCGAGCACGGCCTGCTGCTGCGCGTCGTCGCGCACGCCGGTGCGCCCGCCTTCGACGCCCAGCTCCAGCAGCACCTGCAGCGTCTGTCCACGCTCCTTGAAGAACTTGCCGAGCTGGTCGACCAGTTCAGCCGAATCCACCAGCGCGAAGAATTCGAACGCCGGATCGCGCAGCAGGTCCGCGATGATTTCCATATTGCGGCGGCCGACCAGCTGGTTGGCCATCAGCACCCGCTTGACGCCGTGCGCATGCGCGGCCGCGGTCTGGTGCGCGGTGGCCAGGGTGATGCCCCATGCGCCGGCATCGAGTTGGCGGGCAAACAGCTTGGGCGCCATGGTGGTCTTGCCATGCGGCGCCAGCTGCACGCCGTATTCGTTCATGAAGCGGCGCATCCACTCCAGGTTGTGCGCAAGACGGTCTTCATACAGCACCGCGGCCGGCAGGCTCAGTTCTTCCTGCAACAGGTTCCAGCCGGTCTGGCCAGCGGCTTCCGGAGCAATCGGGGCCTCCATCCGGCCCAGCGCCTTGTTGAGCGGATCGATCACGCCAGCCTGATACTTTATTTCACGCATGCCTGTCATCACCCTGAAAAAATCTGATTGACGTAATCATAGCCCTGAAAATAAGATATTTCATCCCTGTTATAAAGTAACACACGGCGCTGCGGCAGCAACCGCGCGGTACCAGGAAGGGCGCTCGCCATCAGGCGCCAGTCACTGTTATAGCCCCTGCCCGCGCCGACTGCAGATCTCGTCACATAACGATTCGAACCCACTTCGCCACCTCCTCCCATCACCGACCATGACCGCGCCCTTCGACATCCTGACCCGCATCGCCGAGCGCGGCCCCGCGCTGCGGCTGGCCGAGCAGAAGGTGGCGCAGGTGGTGCTGGAAGACCTGGCCGGCGCGGCGGCGGCGAGCATCAACGAACTGGCCCGCCAGGCCGGCGTCAGCGAGGCCAGCGTAACGCGCTTTGCCAAGGCCATCGGCTGCCGCGACGTGCGCGACCTGAAGCTGCGCCTGGCCCAGGCCGCGGCGGTGGGCGCGCGCTTCCTGCAGCCCGGCAACGTTCCCGCCGCTGAAGCCGCGCCTGCCACGCTTGCCGACAGCATCCACGCCGACATCCTCACCGCGCTGGAAGCCAACCGCGGGCTGCTGGATACCGAGCGCATCGAGCAGGCCGCGCGCCTGTTGCTGGGCGCACGCATGGTCTACGCTTTTGGCATGGGCGGCGGCTCGTCGTTCATGGCCGACGAAGCGCGCCACCGCCTGGCGCGCCTGGGCATGCCGGTGGCCAGTTACCAGGACGCGCTGCTGCAGAAGATGGTGGCGGCCACGCTGGGCCGCGACGACGTGGTGCTGGCCTTCTCCGCCAGCGGCCGCGTGCCGGAGATGCTGGCCAGCTGCGATATCGCACGCGAGTACGGCGCCCGCCTGGTGGCCGTGACCGCGCTGGGCTCGCCGCTGGCCGCGCGCGCCGACGTGCTGCTGCCGGTGCGCACGCTGGAGACGGATTTCATTTTCAAGCCATCGGCCTCGCGCTACGCCATGCTGATGGTGCTGGACGTGCTGGCCACGCAGTGCGCACTGTTGCAGCCGGACCAGAGCAAGGAGCGCCTGCGCCGGCTCAAGTACGTGCTCGACAGCCATCGCGGCGACAGCGGCCCCGGCAAGGGCCCCGACAGCCGCCAGCCGCTGGGAGACTGACCATGCCACACCTGTTCGATACCCTGATCCGCTGCGTCACGCTGATCGACGGCTCCGGCGCGGCCGCGCGCCTGGCCGACGTGGCCTTGCGCGATGGCCGCATCGCCCGCATCGATGCCCCCGGCGCGATCGATCCCGATGCGGCCGCGCATGTGGTCGAGGGCGATGGCCTGGTGCTCGCGCCCGGCTTTATCGACGTGCACACGCACGACGACACCAACGTGGTGCGCCAGCCGGAGATGACGCCCAAGCTGTCGCAGGGCGTGACCACGGTGGTGGTCGGCAACTGCGGCATCAGCGCCGCGCCGGTCACGCTGGCGGGCGATCCGCCCGACCCGATGAACCTGCTCGGCCATGCCGACGCCTTCCGCTACCCGGATTTCAAGGCCTATGTCGATGCGGTCGAGGCCGCGCAGCCGGCGGTCAACGTTGCCGCGCTGGTCGGCCATACCGCGCTGCGCAGCAACCATATGGACCGCTTCGACCGCGCCGCCACCCCGCAGGAAATCGAGGCGATGCGCGCGCAGCTGGAAGAAGCGCTGCAGTACGGCGCGCTGGGCCTGTCGACGGGCCTGGCCTATGCCAACGCCTTCAGTGCGCCGACCGAGGAAGTGCTCGCGCTGGCCGAACCGCTGGCCAAGGCCGGCGCGCTCTACGCCACCCACTTGCGTAGCGAATTCGCCGAGATTCTCGAGGCCATGGACGAGGCCTTCCGCATCGGCCGCCATGCGCGCGTGCCGGTGGTGATCTCGCACCTGAAATGCGCCGGCGTGGCCAACTGGGGCCGCAGCACCGAAGTACTGGACGCGCTCGACGGCGCGCAGCGCTGGCAGCCCGTCGGCTGCGATTGCTATCCGTACACCGCCAGCTCGTCCACGCTCGACCTGAAGCAGGTCACCGGCGACTTCGACATTATGGTGACCTGGTCCGAAGGCGCGCCCGAGATGGGCGGCCGCCTGCTCGCCGACATCGCCGCCGAATGGCAGGTCGACCTGCACGAAGCCGCGCGCCGGCTGATGCCCGCCGGCGCGGTCTACCACTGCATGGAAGACGCCGATGTCGACCGCATCCTGAGCCATCCAGCCACGGTGGTCGGTTCGGACGGGCTGCCCAACGACCCGCTGCCGCACCCGCGCCTGTGGGGCGCGTTCCCGCGCGTGCTGGGCCACTACGCGCGCGACCGCGAGCTGTTCCCGCTGACCGTGGCCGTCAACAAGATGACTGGCATGTCGGCCGAGCGCTTCGGCCTGCATCAGCGCGGCTTCGTGCGCGAAGGCTACTGGGCCGACCTGGTGCTGTTCGACGCCGCCACCATCCGCGACGCCGCCAGCTTTACCGATCCCATGCAGCCGGCCGAGGGCATTGCCTCGGTCTGGGTCAACGGCGAGCTGTCATGGCAGCAGCGCCAGAGCACCGGCGTGCGCGCCGGCCGGTTCCTGCCCCGCGGTGCGGACTGACCCGCACGCACCGCCGCTTCCCTCCCCTATCCAACCTATTCCAGGAGTACCCATGGACATCAAACGATTCGGCGTCGAAGGCGGCACCGGTACCGGCGGCCAGCACATGCCCTTTGCCCGCGCGGTCGCGGCCGATGGCTGGCTCTACGTCTCCGGCCAGGTGCCGATGGTCAACGGCGAGGTCATCGACGGCGGCATCGTGCCCCAGACCCACCAGGCCATCAAGAACGTGCTGGCGATCCTGGCCGAGGCAGGCTACGGCCCCGAGCATGTCGTGCGTTGCGGCGTGTGGCTGGACGACACCCGCGACTTTGCCTCGTTCAACAAGATCTTCAAGGAATACTTCGGCGCCAACCCGCCCGCGCGCGCCTGCGTGCAGTCGAGCATGGTGGTCGATTGCAAGGTCGAGGTCGACTGCATCGCCTACAAGAAGCCGGCGGCCTGAGCCTGCTGCCAGATTGATTCACAGCTTCCGCACTGTTTGCTCCCCTCTCCCGCACGCGGGAGAGGGACCGGGAAAGACGGCCGGCGCCACCACAAGGTGAGCCGCCAGGGCGCTCGCCACGCGTGCCCTCTTTCCCACCGCCTCTCCCGCACGGAGAGAAACAAGAAAGCCAAACCTCTGCTGCCGCCACAAGCGGCTCTTTTTCCACGCAAGGAGACAATATGGGTGCCGTCACCGGAACCACGCTCTTGGTGTATGCGCTGATCGCAGTGATCGCACTGGTGGTGCTGATCGCGCGCTACAAGCTCAACCCGTTCATTACCCTGGTCGTCGTCTCGGTGCTGCTCGGCTTTGCCGTGGGCATGCCGATGAGCGAGATCGTCAAGTCGTTTGAAGCCGGTGTCGGCGGCACCCTGGGGCATATCGCGCTGGTGGTGGGTCTGGGCACGATGCTTGGCAAGATGATGGCCGAGTCCGGCGGCGCCGAGCGCATCGCCAACACGCTGATCGATTTCTTCGGCGCGAAGAACGTGCATTGGGCCATGGCCACCATCGCGTTCATCGTCGGCCTGCCGGTGTTCTTCGAAGTGGGTTTCGTGCTGCTGGTGCCGATCGCCTTCAACGTCGCCAAGCGCACCGGCACGTCGATGGTGCTGGTCGGCATTCCGATGGTGGCCGGCCTGTCGGTGGTGCACGGCCTGATCCCGCCCCACCCGGCGGCGCTGCTGGCGGTGACCGCATACGGCGCCGATATCGGCAAGACCATCATGTACGCGCTGATTGTCGGCATCCCCACCGCGGCGCTGGCGGGCCCGCTGTTCGCCCGGCTGATGGACCGCTACGTCAAGCTGCCCGAATACAACCCGCTGGCGGAGCAGTTCACCGAAGAGGATGAGCGCGTCAAGGAATCGCACGAGCTGCCGGGCTTCGGCATCACGGTGTTCACCATCCTGCTGCCGGTGGTGCTGATGCTGATCGGCAGCTGGGCCGACCTGTTCACCACGCCCAAGACCTTCGCCAACGACTTCCTGAAGCTGATCGGCAACTCGGTGATGGCGCTGTTGATCGCCGCGCTGGTGAGCTTCTACACCTTCGGCAAGGCGCGCGGCTTCAATCGCGAGACCATCCTCAAGTTCACCAACGAGTGCGTGGCGCCCACCGCCATCATCACGCTGGTGGTCGGCGCCGGCGGCGGCTTCGGCCGCATCCTGCGCGACTCGGGCATCTCCACCGCCATCGTGGACGTCGCCACCGGCGCCAATGTCTCGGTGCTGGTGCTCGGCTGGCTGGTAGCGGTGATGATCCGCATCGCCACGGGCTCGGCAACGGTTGCCATGACCACCGCAGCGGGCATCGTCGCGCCGATCGCCGCGAGCGTGCCCGGCACCCGCCCGGAGCTGCTGGTGCTGACCACCGGCGCCGGCTCGCTGATCCTGTCGCACGTGAACGACGGCGGCTTCTGGCTGGTCAAGGAGTACTTCAACATGACCGTGGCCCAGACCTTCAAGACCTGGTCGGTCTGCGAAACCATCATCTCGGTGGTGGCGCTGCTGCTGACGCTCGGCCTGGCCACGGTGATCTGACGACGGACGGGGCCGACGGGGCCGCGCTGCGGCGGCTCCGGCACCATGCCTGCCCGGCCCGGAATGCGACATCTCTCATCGACGCCCTGCCACCGGCAGCCAATACTGCAAGCGTGTCGGCAGCGCCCGGTCCGCAAGCGATTGCGGCCTTGCCCTGATTCCGTTTTTGATGCATATTGACATCAAAACTGATTCAAGGAGCCCGCGATGCGCACGACAGTCACGATCGATGACGCCCTGTACGAACAAGCACTGGAGATGGCGGACCCTGGTATGGACAAGGCAGATCTGTTTCGCGAGGCAATCAAGACATTCGTTCGGGTGCAGGCCGCCAAGCGCCTCGCGGCCCTCGGCGGCGCAGCGCCCGGCATGCAGGACGTACCGCGCCGCAGTCCCGAACCCGGCGTCAAATGAACGTGCTCGTCGACACCTCGGTATGGGTGGGCCATTTCCGGCAGCGCAATGACGCCCTGATCCGCCTGATGGAGGCGGACCAGGTGCTGACCCATCCCCTGGTCGTGGCCGAACTGGCCTGCGGCACGCCCCCGGCGCCCCGGGCACAGACGCTCGGCGACATCGGGCTGCTGCAGGCGGCCAGGCAGGCAACGCTGGCAGAAGTCATCGCACTGGTGGAGCGCGAGCAACTGTATGGGCTGGGCTGCGGCCTGGTGGATGTCACCTTGCTGGCTTCGACGCTGATCACCCCGGGTGCCCGCCTGTGGACGCTGGACCAGCGCCTGAGCGACCTGTCCGTCCGGTTTGGCGTGGTATATCGTCCTCGCCTGCACTAGGGCTTGCGCCGCGCACGCAACGGTTTACATGGGCGGGCCCACCGCCTAAGGTCAACCAGTCAGTGACTCGCCGGGAAGCCCTCCCCATGTCGATCGACCGTCGCTCATTTCTCGCTCTGGCCGCCGGACTGGCCGCGACCGGGATCGGACCAGCGCCGCCGGCCCATGCCGCCACCGTTGCCGCGCCCCTGCGCCGCACCATTCCCGGCACCACCGAAGCCCTGCCCGTGATCGGCATGGGTACAGCCGATACCTTCAACGTCGGCACCGGCCCCGACGAACGCAAGCCGCTGGCGGAGGTCATGGGGCTGTTGCTGCAGACCGAAGGCTCGGTGGTCGACACCGCGCCCAGCTACGGCAGCGCCGAAGCCGTGACCGGCGATCTGCTGCGCGCGGCCAATGCGCGCAACCGGGTCTTCCTCGCCACCAAGATCTCGGCCCGTTCCGGCACGCCGGCGCAGGCGCAATGGGAACGGTCGCTGGCCGACCTGCACGTCGACAAGGTCGACCTGCTGCAGATACACAATCTGATCGACTGGCAGGGCAACCTGCGCTGGCTGCGCCAGCTGAAGGAACAGGGCCGTATCCGCTACCTTGGCATCACCCATTACCGCGACGACGCCCACGAGGCGCTGGAGAGGATCGTGCGTGCCGAGCGCGTGGATTTCGTCCAGATCAACTACTCCGTGGGCGAGCGCAATGCCGAGCGCACGCTGTTGCCGCTGTGCGAGGCGCGCGGCGTGGCGGTGCTGGTCAACCGGCCGTTCCAGGACGGTCGCCTGTTCCGCGTGGTCAAGGACCGCCCGCTGCCGCCATGGGCCGGCGACATTGACTGCGGCTCATGGGGCCAGCTGTTCCTGAAATTCGTCGTCAGCCATCCGGCCGTGACCGTGGCGATCCCGGCCACCTCCAAGCCCCGCAACATGGCCGACAACCTCGGCGCCGCGCTCGGCCGCATGCCCGATCCCGGCCAGCGCGAGCGCATCGCCGCGCTGCTGCGCTGAGCCGCCCCGTGGACGAGCCCGCGCGCGACACCCCCACCGGCGGCCTGGCCCGGCTGTGGCGCGGCTTCGGCGTGCGCAGCGGCGAAGCCGGCGCCGTGGTGGCCGGCTTCCTGTTCTTCTTCTGCCTGTTCGCCAGCTACTTCATGCTGCGCCCGGTGCGCGAGACCATGGGCATTGCCGGCGGCGTGAAAAACCTGCAATGGCTGTTCACCGCCACCTTTGTCGTGATGCTGGCGGCGATCCCGCTGTACGGCGCGGTCTGCGCCTGGCTGCCGCGGCGCCGCTTCGTGCCCTGGGTCTATGCCTTCTTCATTGCCAACCTGCTGGCCTTTGCGCTGGCCACGCGCGCCCTGCCCGACAACGTCTGGCTGGCGCGCGTGTTCTACGTGTGGCTGTCCGTATTCAACCTGTTCGTGGTGTCGGTGGCCTGGAGCCTGATGGCCGATGTGTTCCGGCCCGAGCAGGCGCGCCGCCTGTTCGCGCTGCTGGCCGCCGGCGCCAGCGCGGGCGGACTGGCCGGGCCGGTGATGGGAGGCTGGCTGGTGCCCCACATCGGCCTGACCGGCCTGATGCTGCTGTCGGCCGCCCTGCTGGCCGCCACTTTGCCGGGCGTGGGCTGGCTGTTCGGCTGGCGCCGCCGTGCCGGCGCCGGCGTGGGGCCGCCGGACCAGGCCGTTGCCAGCGCGGAGCAGGATCCGGCCAACCCGATCGGCGGCGGGCTGCTGGCCGGGCTGTCGTTGCTGCTGCGCTCGCGCTACCTGCTCGGCATCGGCCTGTTCGTGATCCTTCTGGCGACGGCCAGTACCTTCCTTTACTTCGAGCAGGCCCGGCTCGTTGCCGAGGCCTTCCCCGAGCGCACCCGCCAGACCCAGGTGTTCAGCGCGCTGGATGCCGTGGTGCAGGCGCTGACCATCCTGGTACAACTATTCTTCACCGGCCGCATGGCACGCCGCTATGGCGTCACCGTGCTGCTGACCGCAGTGCCGCTGGCCGTTGCCGCTGGCTTTGTCGTGCTGGCGCTGCTGCCCACCTTCGGCGTGCTGGCCGGCGTCATGATCCTGCGGCGCGTCGGAGAATACGCGCTGCTGCGCCCGGGCCGCGAGATGCTGTTCACCGTCGTCGATGCCGAGACCAAGTACAAGGCCAAGAACGTCATCGACACCGCCGTCTACCGCGCCGGCGATGCGGTCAGCGCGTGGGTCAAGTCCGCGATCGATGCACTGTCCGGACATCCGGCGACGGTGGCATTGGCGGGCGCGTTGCTCGCGGTGGTCTGGGCGGGCCTGGGCTGGTGGCTGGGGCGACGGCATGCGGGGCAGCTTGAGCCGGCCGATGCCAGCCCTGGCCATGCGGCGCGCAATGTGCCGGCACGCTAGACTCGCCATCAAGGGTTTTCCCGGTTGACGCTCCACCCTGCGAAGTCATACATTGGCCTCGCAGATCCAGATAGAGACCATCTGTAAGATGGTCTCTTCGCGCCTTGCGGTTGCCGCGGCCTCTTACAGAACAAGTAAAAGGAGACCGCCGTGCAATCCTCTGCGATCAAGCTTCGTGGCATCGATGATGTCATTGCCTATATCGATTCCTGCCCCGGGATACGCGGCAGGGCCGGTGTCATCTGGTGGCTCGCCCTGGGCGGGCTGTTCCTCGACGCGTTTTCCAATTCAGCGCTGAGCGCAGGCCTCGGGCCGATGACGCGCGATCTCCAGCTCGCGCCCGCCAGCGTTGCGCTGCTGACGTCGTTTGCGTCGTGGGTGGCCATTGCCTTCAACCCGATCGGTGGCTGGATGGCCGACCGCTGGGGCCGTGTCCGTCCGCTTATCTTGGCCAAAATCCTGGCAGTGGCCGGTGCGCTGCTGGTGGTGTTTGCGCCCGGATTCGAAGTGATCCTGGCCGGGCGCTTCTTTGTCGGCGCCGCCTATGGCATCGACTTTGCCATCGCCATGGCCGTGCTGGCGGAATTCACCCCGGTAAAGCTCAAGAGCCGGCTGAACACATGGCAGGGCATGTGGTACACGGCCGTCTGCGCCAACCTGCTGCTGGCGCTGCTGTTCTACTCATGGGACGTCGGCGATGCGATCTGGCGCTACTCGGTCGCCGCCACGGCGGTGTTCGGCGTGGCTATCCTGCTGCTGCAGGCCCTGTTCCTGGTCGAAAGCCCGACCTGGCTGGCGCGCAAGGAACGGCTCGACGATGCCGCCAGCGCCATGACACGCATCTACGGGCGCGCCTTCGTCGCCGCGCCGCCGGCGGAGCGGATCCGCGTTCTCAACCAGGCACGCCGCGGCCTGGCCAACGTGCTGCTGATCTTCCGCGGCACCTATCTGCCGCGTACCGTTCTCGCGGCCACCGTGCAGATCGGGCAGTCGATCCAGTATTTCGCGATCGGCTGGTACCTGCCACTGATCAGCGCCGCGCTGTTCGGCAAGGACTTCGTCTACGCGACCATCGGCGCGCTGGTGTTCAACGTATGCGGCATTGTCGGCGGCTTCCTGTCTCCGCTGGTAGGCCGCACGCTGGGCCTGCGCCGAGCCTCGGCATTCGGCTTCGCAGCGGTGTTCGCCATGCTGCTGATCCTGGGGCTGTTCAACGGCAAGATGCCGATCTGGGTGGCCGTGGTGGTGCCGTCGCTGTTCATCCTGTTCCACTCTGCCGGGCCAGGCGCCAATGGCAAAAGCCTCTCGTCCCTGTCCTTCCGCAGCGAACTGCGCGCCGGTGCCAACGGCATCATCGGGGCGCTCGGCGCCATCGGCGCGGCGCTGGGCCTGCTGGTGTTCCCCCTGTTCCGCGCGCAGTACGGGCTGGAGACCACCTTCCTGATCCTGTCCGTGGTGCCGCTGCTCGCCAGCGTCGTCTGCTTTTCGATCCGCTGGGACCCGACCCGTACCACGATCCATCCCGACAACGAAGCGGATGCGCCGCAGTTCAAGGGCGATATCGCCGACGCGTCGGCCCTGATGCATCCTGTCATCGAAAAGGCCCGGCCATGACTCCGCGCAACGACGTCATCCTTGCGATCGATGAAGGCACCTCGGGCACGCGGGCCGCGGTGGTCTCCGCCGACGGCCATGTGCAATGCCTTCACTACGCCACGCTCGAGATCCACAGCCCCTGCCCCGGCGTGGTGGAGCAGGACGCCAACGCCTTGCTCGAGCGGACCCTCTCGGTTTGCCGCGCCACGTTGTCGCAGGCGGCTGGCGAAAACCTGAACGTAGTGGCCCTTGCCGTCGCCACCCAACGCGCCACCGCGGTGCTGTGGGATACCGGCACCGGGCGCGCGCTGGTACCCGCGATGGTATGGCAGGACACCCGCTATGCGGCGGAACTCAGCCAGCTTGCGCCGGCCTGGGACCCCATCCTGCGCCAGACCGTCGGCCGCCCCAGCGGCGTTCGCTCGCCATACCTGTGGGCTGCGCGGCACCTGCGCGACACGCCGACGGTAGCCGAAGCCTTTCGTGCGGGCAGGCTGGCGTTCGGCACCATCGACACCTGGCTGCTGTGGCACCTCTCGACAGCGCGCGCATGCCTGACCACGCCGACCAATGCCACGTCCTGCAACGCCTACGTGCTGACGGAACACCGCTACCAGCTCGATTGGATCGATGCGCTCGGCTTCCCGCGCGAACTGCTGCCCGAATTGCGCCAGGATGCTGACGACTTTGGCCGCACCCGGCCCGAAGTGCTGGGGCTCGACGTGCCGATCCTGGCTTGTGCGGGCGACCAGCTCGCGGGGGCCATCGGCCTGGGATGCCTCGATCCCGGGCAGGCGATGTGCCTGCACGGCACCGGCAGCTTCGTCGACCTGATCGTCGGTCCGCAGCTGCCCGCACGCACCGGCATGTCGGACAGCACCCTGACCATGACGGCGCGCCGGCAACAGGGCGTGTCGCATTTCTCGGTGGAGACATTTGTCGCGACCACCGGCTCGGCGCTCGACTGGGTCTGCGGCAAGCTGGGCTGGTTCGACAACGCCAGGCAGATCAGCGCGCTCGCCGGCACGGTGGCGTCGGCGCGCGGCGTGAGCTTTATCCCGGCGCTGACCGGCCTGCGCGTGCCGCGCATGCAGCCCGAGGCGCGCGCAGCGCTGAGCGGCATCTCGATGGCAACGACGCGCGCCGAGATGGCCTTTGCCATCCTGGAAGGCATTGCGCAGTCCGTAGCCTCATGCATCGACGCCAACCAGGACATTGCCGGCGTGCCGGTGTCGGCGCTGGTGGTTGGCGGCGGCTTGTCCGGCAGCGATGCGCTGCTGCAGATGCAGGCCGACCTCAGCGGCATTCCGGTCCACCGGATGAAAGAGACTGACCGCGCCAGCCTGCGCGGCATCGCCTACCTTGCCGGCGCTTCGGGCCTGTTGTGGGACTCGATGCAGCAAGCGCGCGCGACCACCACGCCCGAGGCGGTATTCGAGCCGGCAATCAGCGCCGATCAGCGTGCCCAGCGGCGCGCGCACTGGCAGGCGCGCGTGGCCTCCGAACTCGACCATGCCGATGCGCTCGCGGCCAAGCCGGCCGGGATGCGCACCCAGACCCATTAACCAGGAGCAACCACAGACATGGTGATTTTTCCCTCCCGCAGCGCGAACCGCGAGCGTGCCGCCATGACCGGCACGGAGCCGTTGCGGCTGGTGCGCGCAGACCTGCTGGACCGCCTTGGCACGGACACGTTCGACATCCTCGTGGTCGGGGGCGGCGTCACCGGCGCCTACGCCGCGCTCGATGCCAGCCTGCGCGGCTATCGCGTGGCGCTGGTCGAAAAGAGCGACTTCGCCGCGGGGACCTCGTCCAAGTCGTCGAAGATGGTGCACGGCGGCCTGCGCTATATCGAACAGGGCAACCTTGGCCTGGTGCGCCATTCGCTGCTCGAGCGCCAGCGCCTGCGCCGCAACGCGCGCCACCTGGTGCAACGGCTGCCGTTCCTGTTCCCGGTGATGGAGCGCAACGGCGTCTTCGATAAGCGCCTGGCCAAGGCCTTCGAGAGCCTGCTGTGGACCTACGACCTGGCCGGCGGATGGCGCGAGGGCATCCTGCATCAGAAGCTGACCAAGGCAGAGGTGCTGTCCCACTGCCCGACCTTCAACGAGGAACACCTGACCGGCGGCTACCTGTACTTCGACGCGCGCGTCGACGATGCCCGCCTGACGCTGAACCTGGCGCGTACCGCGGCATTCCACGGCGCGGCCGTGCTCAACCATGCCACCGTCGCGGCGATCACGCGCGACGGGCACGGCAAGGTGGATGGCGCCATCGTCCACGCCGGCGAGCGCGAGATCCGCGTGCGCGCGAGCGCGGTGATCATGGCCACCGGGGTCTGGCTGCGCGACTGGACCGGCCGCAATCCGGGCGAAGCCAGGCCGCTGCATATACGCCCGGCCAAGGGCGTCCACATTGCCATACCGTGGCTGAAGATCCGCAACGACTGCACCGTGACGATCCCGGTGCCCGGCCGCAGCCGCCGCGCCACCATCACGCGCTGGGGCAACGTGTCCTACCTCGGCACCACCGACGAAGACTATGACGGCGACCTCGACAACGTGCTGTGCACGCGCCAGGAACTGGATTTCCTGCTCGAGGGCGCGCGCTCGGCGCTCAAGGTCGACCTCTCGCCGCAGGACGTGGTGGGCAGCATCGCGGGTTGCCGCCCGCTGGTGGCTCCGCCCGGCGGCAAGACGCTGGAAATCAGGCGCGACCACGAGATCCATACCGCGCACGACGGGCTCGTGACCATTGTCGGCGGCAAGCTCACCACCTCGCGCCACATGGCCGAGCAAACCATCGACGCGGCGCAGAAGGTCATCGGCAAGCGCGGCAAGTGCCGGACCCGTTCGGCCTACCTGCTCGGCGCTGCCGGATATGACGCGCAGGCCATCGTCGCGTCCGGCGGCATGGCCGCGCACCTGGGCGAGCGCTATGGCACCGAAGCCCGCTTCGTCAGCGACATCCTGCAGGCCGACCCCGCCCTCGCCAGGCCGATCGTCGACGGCCTGCCCTATACCGAAGCCGAGATCGTCTATGCCGCGCGCCATGAGTTGGCCGGCACGGTCGACGACGTCCTGTCACGACGCATCCGCGCGCGCCTGATGGCACGCGATGCCTCCGCCCGCGCCGCGGCACGGGTGGGCCAGATCCTTCAGGCCGAACTGGGCCTGTCCGAAGCCGCAGTGGCGCAGCAGGTCAACGCATACCTCGCCGCCGTCGCGCACGAAAAATCCGTCCTCATGGGAGACCCAGCATGATCAGCAAGGAAGCCATCAAACGCGGCTACAACCGCGGCCAATACGTCATCGGCGCGCATACCCCGCCCGGGTATGCGGCGAATATCCGCGACACCCCGGATGCGCCCGGCCTGCAGCGCGATGCGGTCGAGGTCAGTGCCGCAACGCTCTCAGCCCTGCGCGAGGTTGCCGACGAAGTGCTCACTGCTACGGCAGATGTGGTGGCATGGACCCGCGACTGGTGGGCCGGCTCCATGATCACCGAGACCGCCGGCAAGCCCGCCACGCCGCGCGCTGTCGTCGTGCGCGTCTCCAGCGTCGAACAGGTGCAGGCCGTCATGCGCATCGCCAGCGCGGGCGCCATTCCGGTCACCGTGTCGGCCGGACGCAGCAACGTGACCGGAGCGGCCTTGCCCGTGCGCGGCGGCATTGTGCTCGACGTGTGCGCGCTCAACCGCCTGATCGGGATCGACAAGGAAAGCCAGATCGTCGAGGTCGAAGCCGGCATGTTCGGCGACATCTTCGAGCAGACCGTGCAGCGCGAATTCGGCATGACCATGGGCCACTGGCCGTCTTCGTACGCGATCAGCACGGTTGGCGGATGGGTTGCCTGCCGCGGCGCCGGGCAGCTGTCCACGCGCTACGGCAAGATCGAAGACATGGTGTTCGGCATGGACGTGGTGCTGGCAGACGGCAGGCTGGTGACCGTGGGGGGCTATTCGCGCGCGGCCGTGGGCCCTGACCTGCAGCAGCTGTTCATCGGCTCCGAGGGCATGCTGGGCGTGATCGTACGCGTGCGCCTGAAGCTGCATCGCCTGCCCGACTACGGGCGCGCCATCGCCTATGGCTTCAGCAGCTTCGCGGCCGGCCTGGACGCCTGCCGCGAGATCATGCAGCGCGGCGCCAACCCGGCCGCGCTGCGCCTCTATGACGCCCTCGAAAGCGGGGTCCAGTTCGGTCTGCCCGACACCAATGTGCTGCTGGTCGCCGACGAGGGTGCGCGCGAGATGGTCGATGCCGTGATGACGATCAGCGAACGCGTGTGCCGGGAACTGGGCGAGGAACTCGACGGCGCCGCCATCTTCGAGCGCTGGCTCGACACGCGCTACCTGACCGGCAAGAGCGCCGAGGGCTTCAAGCGCAGCCCCGGCTTTGTCGCCGACACGCTGGAAATGTGCGGACCCTGGCGCGACCTGGCTGCGATCTACGCCGACGTGGTCAAGGCGATCAACGCGGTGCCGGGCACCCTCGCCGGCTCCGCGCACCAGTCGCATGCCTACGTCGACGGGGCCTGCCTGTACTTCTCCTTGCGCGGCGAGGTGGCGGTGGAAGACCGCCAGAAATGGTATCGCCAGGCGTGGGATGCGGCCAATGCGGTGCTGATCCAATACAATGCGGCACTGAGCCACCACCACGGCATCGGGCTGCTGCGCGCACCCTATATGGCGTCGTCGCTAGATACGGCGCTCCCGCTGCTGGCGGCGGTCAAGCAGGCACTTGACCCGCAGCATCTCCTGAACCCCGGCAAGCTGGGTCTCGGCGACCGGCTCGCCAATGAAGCGAAGTAATCCGCATGGACAGGTCCCTCGGTGCGCGCCTGACGCGGCATCCCGTCATCGGCACGCTCTACGGTGTCGACCAGATCGACGCCATCCTCGAAAGCGTCGCCGAAGTCTGCATCGTCGCCAACGTCGAATTGCGCAAGCTGCAGCGCGTGATCGCGACGCTGGCCGGCGCCGGCAAGTATGTCATCGTCAATATCGACAGCTGCGAGGGCCTGTCGCAGGACAAGGGCGGCGTCGAATACCTTGCCGACATCGGCGTGACCAGCCTGGTCTCGACACGCGTGGCCACCATCCAGCGCGCCAATCGGGCCGGCATGGTGACGATGCAGAAGGTCTTCGTCACCGACCGCTCCACGTGGCCGCGCAGCGTCAAGGCGCTCGAGCAGAGCGACCCGAACCTGGTGCAGCTGATGCCGGCGCCGATGCTGTCGCATTTGCCGGAAGCGGACCGCAAGGCGCTGCCGCCGATCGTGACCTCTGGCTTTGTCTGCAACCGCGACGATATCCGCGCCGCGCTGGCACATGGCGCCGTCGCGGTGTCGACCAGCGACCGCACGCTATGGAGCCTGGACGCGAAGGCGCTCCAGCCGTGAGACCCCCGCCGGGCATCGCCCGGCGGGTTTCGCTGACCGCTGATCGGCCAAAGCTGGCCTCATGCCGCAGGAAGATCGTATAGTCATGTCCTCGGACCGGGCTTGCCGGCTCTCGCGGCGTTGGCCGCCGCGCCACCCCGCAAGCCGCCCATATTCGTGATCCCGGAGGACCCCATGAAAACCAAAGCCGCCATCGCCTGGAAAGCCGGCGCCCCGCTGACCATCGAAGACGTCGACCTCGACGGCCCGCGCGCCGGCGAAGTGCTGGTGGAAGTGAAGGCCACCGGCATCTGCCACACCGACTACTA